>NZ_DAQC01000001.1:55228-655228 GCF_002502735.1 Methanoregula sp. UBA64 | reverse complement strand
CTTCATGATCTGCTCGATCTGTGCATCGTCGCCAATGGCAACGATCGTGATCCGGCTCATGTCCGGCTCCTCACAGGGACCGACCGCAAGGCTGTCGATGTTAAACCCGCGCCGGGAGAAGAGGCCGGTGACCCGTGAGAGGACACCAGCCTTGTTCTCTACAAGCACGGAAAGCGTGTGCGGCTTCATGATCGCGGATGCCCCCCGATCATCTCGCTGATGGCAGCCCCGGCCGGCACCATGGGAAACACGTTCTCCTCGCGCTCGATCCTGAAGTCGAGCACGAACGGCCCGTCGTGTTCGAGCGAGGCTTTGATTGCCGGCCCGACCTCCTCGCAGGACTCTACTTTTATCCCTTCGATACCGTACGCCTGCGCGATCTTCACGAACTCCACCGGCGGGAGCTCGGTGTAGGAGTAGCGCCGGTCGTAGAAGAGCTCCTGCCACTGGCGCACCATGCCGAGGTACTGGTTGTTTAAGATCGCGATCTTTACCGGGATATTGTACTGCGCAACGGTGCCCATCTCCTGGATGTTCATCTGGATGCTCCCGTCGCCGGCCACATCGAAGACCGGGAGATCGGGCCGGGCAAAGTGCGCCCCGATCGCTGCCGGGAAACCATAGCCCATCGTGCCAAGGCCGCCCGAGGTGATCCAGGTCCGGGGATGGCGGAAGCAGAAGTGCTGGGCGGTCCACATCTGGTTCTGGCCCACTTCGGAGACGATCACCGCATCGCCTTTGAGGATCTCGCTCATCTTTGCGAGGACATACTGAGGGTGGAGGCACCCGTCTTCCTTTGCTGCACGGAGCGGATGGTGCTGTTTCCAGTACCTGATCTTCTTGTTCCATGCCTCGCAGGCCCCGGCCTTTTTGAGGCTTGAAAGCATGTCGGCGAGGACGGACTTTACGTCACCGACTATTGGAACGTCCACGCGCTTGTTCTTCCCGATCTCGGCCGGGTCGATATCGATGTGGATCACCTTTGCATGCGGCGCAAAGGTGCTGATGTTCCCCGTGACCCGGTCATCGAACCGGGCCCCTATTGCGATCAAGAGATCGCACTCGGTGACCGCGAAGTTCGCGTACTCGGTGCCGTGCATGCCGAGCATCCCGAGATTTAGGGGGTGGTCGCAGGGAATGCAGCCGATACCCATGAGGGTGGTCGTGACCGGGATGCCCAGTTTCGTGGCAAACCCGATAAGCTCCGGCGATGCATTTGCCGAGATCACCCCGCCGCCCGCGTAGATGAGCGGGCGTTCGGCCTCGGCGATCAGCGCAAGCGCCTTGTCGACCTGGCGCTTGTTTCCCTTGTAGGTCGGGTTGTAGCCCCGGAGCACCACTTTTTCCGGCACAACCGGTTCCTTGACCGAACGGGTGTTGACATCCTTTGGAAGATCGATGAGCACCGGTCCCTGCCGTCCCGTGCCGGCGATATAGAACGCCTCTTTTACCACGCGGGGGATATCTGTTGTATCCTTCACGAGATAGTTGTGCTTTGTTACCGGCATCGTGATGCCCTGGATATCCGACTCCTGGAAGGCGTCGTTCCCGAGCATCGTGGTCGGGACCTGCCCGGTAAGGGCAACGATCGGGACCGAGTCCATGTAGGCCGTGGCGATCCCGGTGACCAGGTTACAGGCACCCGGCCCCGAGGTCGCAAGGCATACTCCTACCCGGCCGCTCGCGCGGGCATACCCGTCTGCGGCATGTGCAGCTGCCTGCTCGTGCCGTACCAGGATATGCCGCAATGGTGAATCGTAGAGTTCATCATAGATCGGCAGCACCGAGCCGCCAGGGTAGCCGAATATGGTATCGACACCCTCGCGCTGCAGTGATTCGATGAGGAGTTTTGCCCCGGTTTTCATGGTCTGTCCTCTAAAAGCCGGTTCATACCGGCTATCATGGCTTCAACGCTCGCCATAATGATATCCGTTCTGGCGCCGCGTGAAGTAATTATCTTCCCGTCTTTACTTAATCTTACGGTCACTTCGACAAGCGCGTCCGTGCCGCCGCTGATTGCATCGACATGGTACTCTTCGAGCCGTATGTTTGCGGCATCGGCAACCGATCTTGCAAGCACCTGCATGGCGGCGTCGACCGGGCCGTCCCCGGTAGCTGCACCGGTTGTTTCCTTACCCCGGACTTCGAGCGTGACCGAGGCGGTCGGGATCATGCTGTTCCCAGATACGACCGTGAACTGCTTGAGCCGGATCACCGGCTTGCACTCCATGGCCATGACAGCATCGGCTACTGCCATGAGGTCGGCGTCGCTCACCCGTTTCCCGGAGTCCCCGAGATCCTTGATCCTTGATACGATCGCCTTGAGCTGCTGCTCGTTCGGGGCGTACTTCATCTCGTGGAGCGCCGCCTCGACCGAGGCAGAACCGGAGTGCTTCCCGAGCACGATCCGCCGTTTCCTCCCGATCTGCTCGGGCCGGATGGACTCGTACGTTGCCGGTTCCCGGATCACTCCGTGGGCGTGGATCCCGCTCTCGTGGGTGAATGCCATCTCCCCCACAACGGCCTTGTTGACCGGTAAAGGGATGCCGGTGAGGCGCGAGACAAGGGTCGAGAGGGAATAGATCCCCTCCTTTTTGATCCCCGTGTCGTACCCGTAGAGTACTTCTAACGCCATCACAAGCTCCTCAAACGGGGTGTTTCCCGCCCGCTCGCCAAGGCCGTTCACCGTGACATGGGCGCAGGAGGCACCGGCCTTTATGGCCGCGACCGTGTTTGCGAGCGCAAAGCCGAGATCGTCGTGGCAGTGGATGGAGAGCGGGGCGATCTTCGCGAGCGGCGGGATATATGCCGCACACTTCTCGGGCGTGAGCACGCCTACCGTGTCGCAGAAGCAGAGCCGGTCGGCCCCGCGTTCCACCCCGCCGGCATACACTTCGGCAAGAAAGGCCTGGTCGGCCCGTGATGCGTCTTCCCCCGAGAGCTCGACAATGAGCCCCCGGCTCTTTGCATACTCTACCGACGACCAGGCCATCTCCTGGACCTGCTCCCGGGTCTTGCGCATCTTCTTTTCGATATGGAGGTCGCTGACCGGGATCACGAGGTGGACGGAGTCCGCACCGTTATCGGCCGCATAGTCGATATCGGACTTGACCGCCCGTACAAAGGTGCAGGTCTCTACCGGCAGGCCGGCATTTGAGATAAGCCGGATCGCGTCCTGTTCGCCGGTCGATGCCGCAGCCGAGCCGGCTTCGACAACATCGACACCTATGGCTGCAAGCCTGGTTGCAATCTCTAACTTTTCATTCGGGTTTAACGATACACCCGGGGTCTGTTCCCCGTCCCGTAACGTGGTATCAAAAAAGCGCAGTTTGCTGGCTAATAAAACACTCACTCATGGTAGTAGACACCATGCTACATGAGTAAGGATGGAGAATATAAAAACGTTAGGATAAGGTAAGTCCTGTACCGGAATATTTTACATCTTCGAGCAGGTATATTCCCGGAAAGAAAAAAGCGGGCCGGTGCAGGCAAAACATGGGCTGGAATATCTTTACCAAAAACCCGGGAACGCCGGGCGAGATTGCGGCAGTGATACAGGCAGACTGCTCGACCCTGAAATCCCAGAAGACCCGGGGCGAACTGGGGGCTGCGCTTGCAAAAATCGTACTGCAGTACACCCCCAGTGACATCCGACAGATGGAGCAGAACTTCGGGAGATCGGTGCGGGACCTTGCCCCGGAATATCGTAAAGAGCTCGAAGAAGCGATCACCGCCCATCTGCTCGGAACCTACCAGACGATCCGGCTCATGGAGCAGCAGGGAAGTTTCCGCACGCTCACAGCACCGGTGATGGAACACGAGCAGGCCTACTGGGAGATGGTGGCAGCGCAGTGCCGGCCGGGCCCGGGCGACCTCCGGCTCCGGTTCCTGAAATTCTTACTTGCGGGCTTTGCCATGATCGTCCGGCAGGAGCCGGGCCACCCGGTCGGGATGCGCTTCCCCGGCGGCGACCGGGTCCAGGAGATTGACGGCGTTTATTACTGCCCGGTCCGGGAGAAGGCCGGGGACGTGGATGCCGCCCTCTGCCCGTTCTGCCCGGCGCTCCAGACTCCGGAGGTCGGGTACCTGCATCCCCCGGTGGACGGGAGCGAACACAAGAAACAGGAGTTCATCGATAACTGCTACCGGTATCACAACTTCAACGGGTAACCGGATATCATGGGTGACAACCCGCAAGATTATTCCAAAGAAATTCTTGTTGTCGTCGAAAAACCGGTATGCGCGACTCCCATCTGGGCTTAGGATCCTCTGCATGATGCATTTTGTATACCTCCTTTTTGTCCGGTGGCGACAGCTATAATGCAGCATAATTATGACGTTTTTTCCAAATCCGGGCAAGAATTACATGATTGCGCATTTCGCTCCAGATTGGCTCAAAACAGCCCCCTATTCCGGAGCCTCTGGTTTTCCGCTGGACAAACCTGCTGTTTATAGCGATTCTATGCGCCAAATATCCATTTCGACCAAAATATTTATCTAATGATAGAATAATCAAAATTATAACCCTTTCCGGTGGGAGGTGTGATGAAGATGGTTGCAGCAAAGAAACCGGCCGCAAAGAAGGCCCCAGCAAAGAAACCCGCCGTAAAGAAGGTAGCCCCCAAGAAGAAATAATTTTTTGGGGCCCCATTTTATCGTTTCTCTTTTATTTTTACCCGGCAAACGTGAATTACCAAAAAAATCCGTCACGTACCTGAACTCTGGCAGAACTATCGCATGCAATTAAGGGGATCTGCCGTGTATCCACTGGTCTATAAGGGCCCGTGAAATACTCATCTTTGCCGGCAATTGCGGGAGATTGTCCCGGCTAAACCAGTCCGCAGCCGCGATCTCGTTGTTGTCTATCCTGATCTCCCCGCCGGCATAATCCGCAGTAAACCCTATCATAAGAGAATCCGGAAATGGCCAGGGTTCGCTGGCAAAGTACCGGATATTCCGGACTGCAATTCCCACTTCTTCCTTTACTTCGCGGCAAAGTGCCTCTTCGAGCGTCTCGCCGGGTTCGACAAACCCGGCAATAACGCTGTACATCCCCTCCGGAAACCGGGAGGACCGGGCAAGCAGCACCCTGTCGCCGTTTTTTATCAGTACGATAATAGCAGGAGAGATCCGCGGGTAATAAATACGCCTGCAGGCCGGGCACTGCCAAGCCCGCTCGGTAAGTACCGGTTCAGTCAGGGTCCCGCACCGGCCGCAGAACCGGCTGGCTTTTGCGGTATCGATCATTCTGACGGCATAAGCCGCTACCGCAAGATCCTCGTCCGGGATACACCCCCAGAGTTCGCGCACCCCGGAAAGGGTACGATCGTCCGGCAGGGGAACGCCCAGGGGAAGTTCTGCTGCATAATACGCCATATCCCCCCTCTCCCCCAGGTACTCCGTTGCAGTGCCCGCCAGGAACTCCGGTGCAGGGGCTAATGATGAATAAATCCCGGGATTTTTGTTGCCGCTGACGGCCACGTTGTTCCCGGAGACATAGACCCAGCGGGTATGCGATTCCGGGATGCGGGGTGGCAACGGGTAGTGGCGGATCAGTCCTTTCACGGAAAAGGCTGCATTGTGCGGGAAATTGTCTGGATTGGCGTATGCGTTCATGGGTGGCTTGTACAGGTATTGCCTTTTGGATATTTAAGAAACGGCAGGGCCCGGTTATTTTTTTTGACCACAATGTTTAATGCAGGATCTGTTGAAAACTGGTGAAGCAATTATTGGGTATACATCGATATGCCCGGAGAATGTCGCATGGAATTTCCCGAAATTTCCCCCATAAAACGAGCCCGTGCTGCCGGACCGGCTGGCTGCGGGACTCCCCATACTTCGTTTTTTCGATCACCTTCCTTAACCGGAGTGTTACCCCGGCGGGCCGTCTTTTGCATCGCTTTCGTATGCCTTGCCCTTCTTGCCGGTGCTGCCGATGCTGAGATGAGTCCTGCATCTATCGTGGCCGCCGGCAATGTCTATATATCTGGTGTCAGCTATGATCCCGGCACGTTTTTTACCGGGGATACCGGGACAGTAATCTACACCGTTACCAACGGGGATTCCAATACCTCTGTCGGGATTAACCATGCGGCATTTGGAGACTCCAATTTCAAGCTTGCAAGCGGGACCTATGAATCCTCCTCAACCCTCGGCCCACTCCAGAGCCGGAAATATATCTTCTCTGTGGTGGCCAATGCAAACGACGGTACTTACTACCCGGCATTTTCCTTGAGTTTCCGGGACGCCGACAACCTGAATTACCAGAGTATGGTCAAGATCGACAATGCCCCGCTCATCCTCACCGTTCAGGAGAAGCCGGATGCATTCAGTCTCGGAAAGAAAGATACCGTCTCCGTCCAGATTGCAAATCCGCGCAAGAACGATGTGAAAAACGTACTCTTTACGGTCAGGGGCGCGAATGTGACGCTCACTCCCTCCGATATGTACCTCGGGAACCTGACGGCAGCTTCAAGCAGGCTGGTAAACTTCTCGGTAACCCCGGACACGCCGACATCGCTAGAAGTGACGGTGGACTATGATAACGGGGACAACCATCATTTCGTTGGTATGACCATCCCTGTTTTGTTTACTGCCGACAAGCAGCAGGCACATCCTATCATGAGCAATGTGGAGGTCAAGAATACGTTTGGGATCTATCATGTCACTGGTGATATCACGAACGCCGGACTCCTTGCAGCAAACGGAGTGACGGTAACCTCGGGTGCCCCTGCCGAACCGACCGATCCCTACCGGACTTATGTAATCGGGGCATTAAAACCGGACGACTTCGGCAGCTTCGAGCTTTCATTTGCGGCACCCAATGGAACAAAGAGCGTGCCCCTCCAGGTCTCCTATAAAGATAAGGACGGGAACGTGATCGTCTCCGAACAGCCGGTCGATCTTACCGGTGCGGTAATGACAAAGGATACCGGCCACTCGTCGGATCTGCTCCCGGTGATTATTGTGGTTCTCCTCATCGCACTCGGATGCGGCGGATATTACTACCTAAGAAAGCGGAAAAACCAGTGAGAGATCTGTGGTCATGCAGCCGGTCATCAAATTTTCCGATGTAGTAAAAATATACCCGCTCAAGGCAGGCGATGTTGTGGCCTTAAACCACATCTCGTTTGAAGTGGAACACGGGGAGTTCATCTCGATTATGGGGCCGTCGGGCTCGGGCAAATCAACGCTTTTGAACCTCATGGGCTGCCTCGACACCCCCACGTACGGGGATATTTTCATCTCCGGCATTGGCGTTCGCTCCATGAGCGACTCCGAGCTCACCAACCTGCGCCGTGACCGGATCGGGTTCATCTTCCAGTACTTCAACCTCTTCCCACTCTTAAACATCATCGAGAATGTCAGTTTCCCCCAGATGCTCAAAAGCCAGAAACAGGTCGATGAGAAAAAAGCAGTCGAAGTGCTCCGGGCCGTCCAGCTGGACGAGCACCTCTACACCCACACGCCGCTCGAACTCTCGGGCGGCCAGCAGCAGCGTGTGGCAATCGCCCGGGCGCTCATCAACGACCCCGATATCCTGCTCTGCGATGAGCCGACCGGGAACCTCGACTCCAAAACCGGGGCAAGTATCCTGGAACTCATGACCGAACTCAACCGGAAGGGATCGACTATCATCATTGTCACGCACGATCCCCACGTTGCGGAATATACCGACCGGACGATCCGGATCGTTGACGGGAGGATCGAAGAATGACCGGGATATTCTGGGAGATCTCAAAGCGGAATATACGGATCCACATGCTCCGGTCGAGCCTTGCAATGCTTGGGATCATCATCGGCGTTGTTGCCATTGCCTCGATGGGGATCCTGGGTAACACGATCGTGCAGGAGGTTTCATCGAGCCTTTCCTCGGTCGGGGACAGCGTGATCGTGACCCCGTACGCCGGCGGGGGTGGCGGATTCGGCGGGGGCGGCAGTTCAAACAACATGTACCTCACCAACCAGAACTTCCAGCAGATAAAGCGGTCCGTGGCACCGAATACCGCTATCCCGGTGATGTCGACATCCGCGCACATGAAAGTCGGCGTGGGGAGCGACGACATCGTTGCGCCGATTTACGGAATGCCTACGGACGATACGAAAAAGCTGCTCCCCGATCTCGAAGCCGGCGATTACAGCAACGGGAACTCCGGCTGCCTGGTCGGGACGACCTTTGCAAAAGACCATAACATCAAGGTTGGTTCCCGGATCTCGATCGGACAGAACGGCGAGTATGGCACGCTCCGGGTCACCGGGATCATCAAAGAAAGAGGCATGAGCTTCGATATCAGTACCGACAGCGCCCTTGTCGTGACCCAGGACTGGTTCGAGAACGCCTTTGACCGGTCCGACGACGAGTTAAACGAGGTCGTTGTCAAGGTGACAAACGGCGACACGGCAGATGTCAAGACCACGATCGAAAAGCAGCTTAACCGGAACACAAAAGACAAGACCGTCTCGGTTATCGACAGCAAGGCGACCCTTGCATCCATATTCGAGACGTTTGGCATGGTCACAACGTTTGTTACCGCAATTGGCGGGATCTCGATGATTGTTGCCGGGGTCTCGATCTTCAATATCATGATGATGTCTGTTAACGAGCGGATAAAAGAGATCGGGATCATGCGGAGTATCGGCACCCAGAAAAAAGAGGTGATGAGCATGTTCATCTATGAGGCAACTATCATCGGTGTTGTGGGGAGTGTCGTTGGCGGGCTGCTCAGTCTCCTTGCCGGATTCGCGATTAGTTCCCTGATGTTCAAAACTACCGAGTACCTGTTTACCGTGGCGAGCATGCTCTCGGTTGCCGAAGGCGTCGGGTTTGGGATCGTTATCTGTATCCTCTGCGGGCTGTACCCCGCATGGCAGGCAGCAAATCTCAACCCGATCGATGCCCTCCGTCACGAATGACGGATAATTGCCGTGCATCTGGTTTTAACGGGAACCACAAAACGGATCCAAAACCCCGGACTCCGCTTTTTTTTATACTGTTTGTGCGCGGAATGGTGAAAATTCCGGGTAATGAGGATTTTTTTATAGTCTGCGGCAGGGGATTGTTGTCTTTCCCGGCTGACTTGGGTTTAAGAGCCTAAACGATACCTGTCTCTACCAAAAAATAAAATAAGCAACAGGTTGCATAAAAAAATCATGTTTGTTCCAACGAGGCTCTTTTTCACCAAGGGGGTGGGTATCCATAAGGATCGTCTTGCATCGTTCGAACTGGCGTTACGAAAGGCCGGTATCGAAAAATGCAACCTCGTGTACGTGTCGAGTATCTTCCCGCCGAAATGCAAACAGATCCCGACCCGGAGCGGCCTTAACGAACTCCAGTCCGGCGGGATCACGTTCTGTGTGATGGCAAGAAACGAGACAAACGAGCCAAACCGCCTGGTCTCTGCGGCAGTGGGCCTCGCACTCCCCAAAGATGTGGAGGAGTACGGATACCTCTCGGAACACCATGCGTTCGGCGAAACCCAGGACAAGACCGGGGAATATGCCGAAGACCTCGCGGCAACGATGCTTGCGACAACCCTCGGTATCGAGTTCGATGCAAATGCCGCATGGCAGGAACGCGAGCAGACCTATAAGGCAAGCGGCAAGATCATCCGGACAAAACATGTCTGCCAGTCCGCACAGGGAGACAAAAACGGGCTGTGGACAACGGTTATTGCAGTTGCAGTATTTCTCTAATCTTTTTTTTAAAACGCAAATGCCAAATACGGCAACCCCATATTTTCTGGTATGAAAGCGATCGGTTTTCTCATGGCAGTTGTTCTTGTCTGCCTTGCTGTTGCAGTTGCCGGGTGCACAAATTCAACATCTTCATCCGGGTCATCCTCGTCCCTTACAACGAGCCCAACGGATGCAGTACCTGCCAATAATGCGGTTACCGTAACCGTTCAGGAGAAGGTATATGATGGGACTATCCCCGTAGTCTTTAACGGAGGAAGAGGGCAGGGTCTAGTAAAATCCATTGATGTTACGGTCTACCGTTCTGACGGCCAGGTGGAGAAAGCAACTATCGGAACCAACAAGGATGACTCTGTCAAGCTTCAGGGAACAAAAGACCCCAACAAACCCGACCGGGTAGTTGTATATGTCACTGAAATGAATGGTCAGACCTACAAAGTCGCAGATGAACTCAGTGCCTATCGCCAGCACTAACTTCCTCTTTTTTTAGAATTACCATGCAGGTGAACTGGCGCAGGGTTGCCGCAGCTCATAATTCCTTTGCCGTGCTTTCAGCCGCATGCGAACGTGCCGGCTGGAGCCTGCGCCCGGTATCATCCCCGGGCCGCGATGTAACCTGCTATTCCCTCAATTCAATAAACGAATCCCGCTACCGGGACGAGATCACAGAGGCGGAAGGAATTACGGTTGTGGGCGGTCCGCATGCATCGGCCTGTTACCGCGAGGTTGCCGAATACGCGGATTACGTTATTGTGGGCGAGGGGGAGTATACGCTTCCCCGGCTGCTTGACGAGATCAGCGCAGGCAATACCGGGCATATCCCCGGAGTTGCAACCCGTGACTGGTTCGAGCCGGCCCGGACATGCGTCCGGCTCGACGCCTATCCTGCATTTGCCGAAATGAAAGGCTATATCGAGATTACGCGGGGCTGCCCGTTTGCCTGCGGGTACTGCCAGACCCCGCAGCTTTTCGGCCGCTGCATGCGGCACCGGTCCATCGATGCCGTTATCCGGTACGCAAACCGGCATACCCAGGCACGTTTTGTCACCCCCAATGCGTTTGCCTATGGCTCCGATGGCATACACCCGCGCTTTGACAAGGTAAAAAAACTCCTTATGCACATCGACCGTGAGATCTTTTTCGGGACATTCCCAAGCGAAGTCCGCCCGGAGTTTATCTGCGACGAATCGCTTGCGCTCGTCACCGACTACTGCGCGAACACGAAACTCCATTTCGGCGCCCAGTCCGGGAGCGATGCCGTCCTCTCACGGCTGCACCGGGGCCATACGGTTGCCGATGCGATAGAGGCTGCAGAACGCTGTCACGATGCCGGGATCATGCCCGTTGTGGATTTTATCGTCGGGTTTCCGTTCGAGACGGACGAAGACCAGGAACAGACGGTCGATGCCATGAAAACCATTGCCCGGACCGGGACGGTCCATCTCCACCGGTTCATCCCGCTCCCGGGCACCCCGCTTGCCGGGACGCATGCGCGTTCGCTCATGGCTGCAACCGAAAAAACCTGCGGCGCACTCGCCCTCGGAGGAAAACTGACAGGTTCGTGGAACGATCCCTCGGTAAGGTTTTTTTAGCCGCCATCTGCAATAATATACCATGAAAGATGTGCTTTTGATAGCAGATCTCCATGGTCAATTCGGCAAAATTGATTCATTTCTGGAACTGAATCCGGAAGCTGTATTTATTGCAGGCGATATCACCAATATGGGTCCTGTGGACACTGTTGACGACGTGTTTTCACGTATCGATGTACCCTGTTTTGCGGTACCCGGCAACTGTGATCCAAAGGAGATCCTCGATACGCTCGAACACTCAGACGCGGTCAACCTCCACGGTTCTGCAATGAACCTGGGGAAGATGACCATTGTCGGTGTCGGTGGCTCAAACCCGACCCCGTTCAATACACCGTTTGAACTGACCGACAAGCAGATCGATGACCTGCTTACCGGTGCCATGGCCAAGATGGAAAAGACCGTGCACAACGTTCTCCTCTGCCATGCCCCGCCGTACGACACACTTGATGTCGCAAACGGCGAGCATGTCGGCAGCCAGAGCCTTGCCCGCCACATCAGCGACTTCGACCTCATCTGCTGCGCTCACATTCACGAACAGCGCGGGGTAAAAGAGGTCGGCGGGACAAAGATTGTCAACCCCGGCCCGGCAATGGACGGCTACTGTGCCATGCTCCATTTCGGTACCGAGGCAAAGGACATAAAAATCGAACTCCTCACGGTCTAGATAGGACGAGTTCAAGGTATGAGGCGAGGATAGGCTCGCCACTAATTCCCATCTCTTTTGCAAGTGCTGAAATTTTTGCTTCCGCACCGTCACCGTTCTCTTCGGCCATGATCTCGATCTCGACAAAGGTGCCGAGGTGTTCGACCGTGTCAAGGGCAAACGCGGCGTCGCCCAGGGTATAATTCTCCCGCCACTTATTCACTTCCGCGGTTTTGGTAAATCCCAGCCGGGCAAGGATCTGTTCGAAAATTTCCCCGGATTCTATGGTGGTATTCAGCTCCTCGCGGGCCTTGAGGCCGAACTCTTTGAGTTTCTTCCCCTTGTACGTGAGGAGCGTGTGGTCGCTGTAATAGCGGACCCTGAGCGCCTCGTCCGTGGTACCGAAATCCCGGTGCGGGGCATTATAGTAGATATCGTGCTCATGGTCTTTGCCGGTAAATTCTGCACCATTCTCTGTGAGGCGCTCCCGTACCGGTCCAAGCGAGGGAACCTCCACTTTCAGTTCTATTTCAAGCATAGTCGTGCCACACTTTTATCTGTCCCTGTTGTGACTTAATATAGACAGGTACGATTATGGCAATAAAAGAAGGAGATTTTGTAAAGCTCAGCTATACCGGCAGCACGAGCGGCATGGTTTTTGACACAACAGACGAAGAGACCGCAAAGAAGGCAAACCTTCACAGCCCTGCGGCTATCTACGGTCCGATCATTGTCTGTGTCGGCCAGAAGCACGTAATCACCGGCCTTGACGAGGAGCTTGTGGGAAAGGATGCAGGCACCGAGGCTGACGTTACCGTTCCCCCGGAAAAAGCCTTTGGCGAGCGCGACCCCAAAAAGATCCAGTCCTATGCAAAGAACAAGTTCACGGAAAAACCGGTCAGGGGCCAGCGGATTAATGTGGAAGAGCAGGGCGAAGGCACGGTTGTCGATGTGATCGGTTCCCGCGTGATCGTGGATTTCAACTCCCCGCTTGCCGGCCAGACGCTTTCCTACCACTACAAAGTCGAGGATATCGTAACGGATCCGCTCGACGAGCTCAAAGGGCTCATCCGGCTCTATGCAGGGAAAGATATGGACGTTACCCTCGATGGCGGCAAAGCAACCGTCACTCTCCCGCCCGGCATCAACTACGACCGCCGCTGGCTCCTCTGGCGCGGCCGGATCCTTCACGAAGGCTTTGAACTGGTCAACGGCATTGACGAAATCACCCTTGTCGAGACCTTCAAGAAGCCGGAGAAGAAGGACGCATAAGTCAATATCCCATCTTTTTTCGTTTATTTTCTCGTAGTATTTCCCGAACCTGCATGTGGATCTCTATTACCGGGACGGGATTATTATCCGGTCCGGGTTGAACAATTTTTTATGAGCGAACGTTCCTCCCGACTGCATGAAAATTTCACAAAGAATTGCAATTTTCTTTGCGGGACTGGTAATTATCAGCGCGGTCCTGATGGGCTGTACCGGAAGTACTACGGAAAACACTGCTGCAACGACATCTGCCGTGACAACGACTGCGGCAACTGCGACACCGGAATATTCGGCCGGTGATGTGGTGGGCAGCTCGGCATCGGTATCGTCGGCATGGCTGATTACCGGATATGATACATCGTCCGATTCCTATACCCGGGCATTCATTTATAAGAACAGTGACAGCACCTGGGGGTATCGGATCAACGCAGATACCGAGACAACGAAACGTTCGGTCATGGAAAAGGTGTATACGGTAAAGCTTGCCCGTGTAACCGTTGCATCCGTACCAACAGCGGCTCCGACAACTACCTCTGCGGCAACAACTATCAGGACATCGGTGACTACCGCAACGGTTACAACCACGGCAACGACAACAACCGCTCCCAAACCCTCCTTTAAGGACATGGATCCCGATGAAGGGTATATTAACGAGACGGTGACTTCTACGATTACCGGGTATAACTTTGTCGCGACCCCAACGGTGAAACTTACCAAGTCCGGTTCTACGACCATCACCGCATCAAGTGTAACCTTTGACTCGGACTCCCAGATCGAAGCCACATTCGATATCCCCGGTACTGCCGCTGTTGGACCGTGGACTATCGTGATCACGAATCCTGACGGACAGTCCCTCACATACCAGAACGAATTCACTGTCCGCGAAGAGACCGATGACGAATAAACGGTCAATGCGGTAACACCAAAAACCTTGCCGGTTTACCCTCCAAAATCATATTTTCCCGGCCAAAACAGTTTTTTTAATAATCCTGCCGGGCAATGGTTGTATATGAAAAATGCTGCGAAGTTTTTGCTGATCCCAGGAATACTTCTTATTGTATGCATATTGTGCGCCGGCTGTTCGAGTTCGTCCGGCACCACAGACACTCCGACAACCGCAACCCCTGCGGTAACAACCACGACAGCAGCGGCCCTCTATTCTGCCGGCGACATTGTAAAAAGCGCCTCGGCCTCTTCCGGCACCGCGTGGCTTATTACCGGTTACGATCCGGATGCCGATACCTATACCCGAGCATTCGTGTACCAGAACACGGATGGCAGCTGGGGCTACCGCATGAACTCGGAGACCCAGACCACCGGACGGGCAGCGCTCGAGAAGATGTACCCGGTCAAGGTGACTTCGGTCACGGTCTCCGCAGTACCAATAAAGAGTGCAGCGGCAGCTTCAGCCACCACGGCCTCATCGGTAACAGCAGCGACCACTACAACGGCAGGAACCACTGCAACAACCGTTGCCCCCAAGCCCTTGTTTAAGGACATGATTCCGGATCAGGGAAATGCCGGCACCACGGTCGCGATCACCGATCTTGTCGGCAGCGGTTTCCAGAGCGGGGCAAGTGTCCAGCTGGTAAAGTCCGGCACGAGCATCAATGCCACAAGCGTTGTGCTTGTCTCCTCATCTCACATGACCTGTGCATTTGCCATCCCGTCCAATACCCCCAGCGGGACCTGGGATGTCGTCATCACGAACCCTGACGGACAGTCCGTCACCTACTCGACCTATTTCACGGTCCATGGATCCACATCCGCAGCTTCGACAACTTCCACGACAACTACCGTTGCAGGATCTTCGTTTACCATTACCAGCGTCACAACTTCACCTACGGCCGTGGGTGGATCGACCGGATGGACGGGAATCCTGACCATTGTCACCAGTAAAGCCGTTCAGCCGGGAACCGGCCTGGTGGTCTCGCTTTCAAAAAGCGGGTATAATACGATCTATGTCTACAATCCCCCGGTCAGCACATCCGGTACAACGATTACTGCACAAGTGTCTCAACCAGTTTATTCCGGTTCCTGGGATGTTAAAGTGACCAATCCCGATGGCTCCTTTGGCGTACTTACCAACGGGCTGTCGGTTACCTGATACAGGGAACATTCCCCGTTTGCCTTTTTTTATCGATCCTGTAATGAAAGATTATTCTGGTGACCGGGCACGTTTCATAACCTGTGGGGGTATTCTCTCATGGTGAAGTGGGGAAAATCCCGGGTTTCTCTTCAGGATCAGGAATATGGGTCATGTCCCCTGTGAGGGAGGTCTGAGCCACCTTATGGGTATCCTGATCCATTCCTGCTGTGCCGGCAGGTATTATCCCGGATGCCGGCAGATGAGTACCTATGGCAGATTCCCTCCCCGATGACGAGCCCTGCCGGCAGTGCGGGCTCTGCTGCCGGATCCTGGGCCCCGGTATAGCACCGACACCGGAAAATGTCTATGCATGGATCCGGGACGGCCGGACCGATATCCTCTCGTGGTTTGTTGCATTCCGGGAGAACCAGCCGCCGGTAAAATGTACCGATCTCCTGGCCGAAGACCTGGGGAGCGTTGTTTTTTTCGAGATGCGCCACCCCGAGACCGGGGATTTTGTCACGGTCTGCCCGTTTCTAAAAAGGATCGCAAAGGACCGGTATATCTGCGGGATCCACTTGGTAAAGCCCGAGATGTGCTGGAATTACCAGCCCTGGATCTGGGGCGAGACCTACTTTAACAAGTGTAAGGGTCTCAGGGAAATGCCGCACACCAAAGGATATTTTGTAACCCGTGAATGAAGTCCTCCCCCAACGGAGTTTTTTTTTCAAATTCTCGGAGATATGGTCGGGGCAGTGCCCATGCCCGGATCTTTGACACAGGAAGAATCCCGAAGCGATAGACGATCCGGAACACCGGTTTTTTTGGAAGGGAACCTTTTAAGTCCCCGGGACATTACACTATCCGTAAAGGTAATACGTGTGATTTTCGAACTGCTGGATCTCATCATTGGTATGGCCTTTGGTTTTTTTCACCGGGGAAAAGAGGATTATATGGGCATCCTCCGAAACGGGGCGATTGCCGGGATCGCAGCCGGGGTTGTCTTTGTTCTTGTCATGTACCTCCTTTCGCCCGGTACTACCGGGGCTGCGTTTGGGGATTTTGGACCGCTCGGCATTATTCTTGAAATCCTGATATATATTATCATCTTCATGGCAGGGACGTTTATCGGCGACCAGATTGAAAGCGCCATGAGAAAGTAATCTGTCAGCCGGATTGTCCCCCGCGGGAATGATCCGGTGCTCGAGTCCCGTTTTTTTATTCCCGGGCATAACATCATCGCACATTTTGGGGTCTCCCTCCCGGTAACCGGTTTTTTGCGATTATCATATCCGGTACAGCATTTTTTTGTCCGTGCTGGTTCTCCCGTGGAGTACGTGATGCGCTCTGTGGAGAGGCCAGAACCATTCTTTTTTATAAGGCCTCCCGTGAAGACCCCGGGAAAAAAGCAGAACGGGATATTCAGGATCTCCTGAGCGTATTCACAGAGAGGATGTACTGGGTCCCATCGTTCACGTAATCGAGCTCGATCTCGGTAGCGGAGACGACCGTGCCGGTATCGTAACCTCCGTTTTTATTGACGATCGTGATCGTTTTGCCGTCGCGCCCGATCGCACCGGCAAAGGCGCAGATCTCCGGGGTCTGGTTCCCGGTCGTAAAGATCATCGTCCCGTTAAAGATCCGGCCGCTCTGGTTTACCACGGTCATTTTCATGCTGCCCGCAGGATATGACACATATCCCTCCGCCTCGCTGTAACTGGCCATCGATCCCGTCCATGTCCCGGTGAGATCCGGGATCGTAGATGCCGTATTTTGTTCTGCCTGCGGTACGCCGGACGTGCAGCCAGCTATAAGGATTCCTGCGATGAGGAGACCTGCGACAAGGACCAGTTTCATGCCCGGTCAGGTTGGGCGGGAAGAACGATTAAACCCGCGTTCCCCGGTTCCTGGCAGCATCCCCGGGAAAAACCGGGTGGGTTAATATAATGCCGGCACCATCAGTACCTGATGGACCGGTCCGGCCTGCGGTTTTCCCGGGGGATTCTTGCCCTCCTCGTGCTCCTGCTGTTGGCATCTGCAGCACTGGCACTGCCGGCCCCGGCAAACGAGACCGTAAAAATCGGCGTGTACATGATCGATTTTAACCGGGTGGACGTGGATGCCGGCACGGTCGGTGCTGACTTCTACCTCACGCTCTCTTCAGACACTCCGGTCACTCTTGACGATTTCGAGCTGATGAACGGTGTCATCTCATCGGTTACTCCGATCCAGGATACCCCCCATGAAAAGGAATATCGTATTACTGCGGTTTTAACCACAGAACCCGATCTCGGTCGTTATCCCTTTGACAACCACACCCTTTCCGTAAGGATCGAGCCGAAACTGAAAAACGAGCGCGAGATGGCACTGGTCATCGATCCGGCAAATACTGGCCTTGATGCTGAAGCGGACCTGCCGGGCTGGACGATCCGCGGTGCAGGAGCAGCCATCTCCAATATGTCGTATATTGCAGGGGAAGTGCCGTACTCCCGGGCAGTCTTTAACTATGGGATCGACCGCGACAGTACCTCGACGCTCCTGAAGTTCTTCCTCCCGCTCCTGCTCATCATCATCGTCTCCCTCTCGTCCCTCTTGATGAAGACCGCAACGCGCCTGGGCCTCAACGCATCGATGTTCCTTGCGGCGGTACTGATCCACTGGCGCATTGCGGACAACACGCCGCTTGTCACCTATGCGACATTCCTGGATCTTTTTATGATCATCACGTATGCAACGCTCGTGATGGTCCTCCTCTCCGGGATTCTTATCCTGAAGTACACGGAGTCGGGCAACACTGCGATGATCGAGCGGGTCAATTACTGGTCGCTCCGTATCATTCCCGTCATCTCCATCTCCCTGTACGTACTGGTCTTTTTGTTCCTCGTCATTTGACCTGAACGGGCGTATCCTTTTTCTGGCACTTCACCGGGTGTAATCATGAGGATTCAGATGGCCCCTTCCCTTAGTGTGGCAAAAGTCCCGTGCAGCAAACCGGACGCGCGTCTCTTTTGTCCGGTACAGACCCAAATCATAAATACGCCTGTGGTGAACTGTCTACCCATGAGCGAAGAGAAAGCCCGGGTGCGTGACATCCTGCGGGCACGAAAAGATGCAATGGCACCGGAGGAGCGGGCAATCAAAAGCGGGTACATTGCCCGGCACCTCATGCTTTTGATCGCCGAGGGGGAGACTGTGATGGTCTTTACCTCAAAAGAAAAGGAAGTCAATACCCGGCCGCTGATCGAAGCCCTGTTCGAACAGAAAAATCCCGTGGTCGTCCCTATCATCCAGAAAGAGGACGTGAGCCTCCGGCTTTCGTACCTCCGCGAAATGGGGGCGCTCGTCCCGAGCACGTTTGGCGTGCCGGAGCCCATCGGGAACGAGATTCCGGCAAAGCCCCAGGACGTTGACGTGATCATCCTCCCGATGCTCGGCTTTGACCGGGCCGGGGGCCGGATCGGGTATGGGGCCGGGTATTACGACCGGTTCCTTGAGAAAAACCCGGACCTTACGAAGATCGGCGTTGCATTCGGCTGCCAGGAGATGGAGACGCTCCCGGTGGACGAGAACGACATAAAGATGGATCTCATCGTTACCGAAGACGGGATCGTGTACGACGGGAGGTAAATTCCGCTATGGAGATTAACGGTGCCGTTATCCTTGACACGTTTGCCGAAGCGTTCCCCGTCTGGATTTCGCGGGTGCTCGTGACCGCGGACACCCCGAAGTGGGCCCTTGCTGCCGCAACCGAGGCAACGGGGTTTGCAACATCGAAGATCTATTGTCCCTGCGAGGCCGGGATCGAGCGCCCGCTTTCCCCGGCGGAAACCCCGGACGGACGGCCCGGGTACGCGATCCTGATCTGCACCGAGAAAAAATCGATGAAGGCAGAGGTCGCAGCCCGGATCAGCCAGTGCATCCTCCCGGCTCCCACGGCTTCTGCATTTGACGGACTGCCCGAAACAAAGGACCGGTATTATACCCGGATGCACTATTTTGGCGACCATTACGAGGAGCGGTGCGTTGTGGGCGGCCGGCCGTGCTGGAAGATCCCGGTGATGGAGGGCTGGTATACGGGCGAGGAGCGCTTCGGGCTCGTGAAAGGAATTGCCGGCGGGAACTTCCTTGTCATGTCAGCGGACCGGGCAGATGCGCTTGCCGGTGCAAAAGCCGCGGCACAAAAAATTGCCGGTACAAAAAACGTGTGCATGAGTTTTGCCGGCGGCATTGTCGGGAGCGGCTCGAAAGTCGGCTGCAAAAATTACCGGTTCCCGATGCCGGCGAGCACGAACCACCGCTGGTGCCCGGCGCTGAAAGGAAAAATACCCGACTCGCTTGTACCGGACGGCATGGAGGCGGTATACGAGATCGTGATCAATGGCTTTGACGAGGCATCCGTTGCCGGTGCAATGCGCGAAGGGATAGGGGCTGCGGCGGCGACCGGGAAGGTCCGGTACATCGGGGCCTCGAACTTTGACGGGAAACTCGGGCAGACCCGGATCAGGCTGCACGACTTGTTCCGGTAATTTTTTAATATATCCCCCGGTAAAAATTCCTCACATCCTGTAATCCGGGAAAATTCCCTCCCCTGGAAGGAATAATCCGGACCTGAATACCGGCATCAGGCAACCGGTGATACCCGACAGGTATCAAAGAGTGAAAACCGGCAGCACAGCGACCGCAGCGGGCGCAAATGCTCCACATGACCAGGCAATCAGTAATCCTGCCACCACAACTCCGGCAACAATCATTGCCCAATAAATCCATTCTTCCATGCACAATCACCCCCGTTAAAATATTCCCTTTTAAAAATCTCACAAAAACCAATATTGAACCATCGGTAAGTGAAATTTTTATTGCAGTAAATACCGGGAGATCTGCCCCACCAAAAACAACCGTTTTCCTGTACCGGAAGGCATGCCCTGCAAATTCATCCCCCTCATCACGATTTCCCGTAACCGTGGAACAGGATTAGCGGTGATTTTATCCACGGGATCATCTGCAGGAAAGCAGACACGATTTACGCTACCCAGTGCAGCCCGTTCCTGATAACGGACCAGCGTGGTTCCGTTGCTCCCGGGACTTCGCCAAGCACCCAGTAATCGTATTTTTTATCGAGCATCCCGTAGTCTTTTTCCATCCGGACCCAGTAGTTGAGGGCGAGGAGATAGGATTCGCTGCTGTTCTTTGCCACCGGGTATGCATACATCATCCGGTAGGAATCGTAAGGCTGGATGATGGCCACATCGTAGAACGGGTACTGGAGGGTCAGGGTATATCCTTCCTCGGCAGGAATCAGGAACGCATCCGCCTTCTTTCCTTCGAAATACTCTTCCTTTGTATCGATCGGGACGATTGTTGCGTTCGGGAGCAGCTGGCGGGCAACGGGAACAAGCGCCGTATTGTTGTACACGGCGACCCGCAGCCCGTCCATCTTTTTCACGGAATCCAGCTGCACAAACGCATTCTTCTTCTCGTCCGGTACAACAAATGCCAGGTGGACGGTGGCGGTCGGGTCGGTAAATTTCATCTGATCGAGCCGGTCTGAATTGACCACGACCGCCGACATCACGATATCGCAGTACCCGCTGTCGAGCGACCGGGCAAGGGTGGTTCCCGTGATGGGGACAAACTCGATCCGCGAGACATTGAAGGTCCGGGCCAGGTCATAGGCCATCTCCACATCGTAGCCCACCAGTTCTCCTTTGCTGTTAAAAAAGGCGAACGGGACATTGTTGCTGTTGTACCCGACACGGAGTACTCCCCGCTCCCGGATCTGACGGATCTCATCTCTTTCGCCCGGGGCCGGGGGCGTAACGGGCGGGACATCCTCCTTGTGGAGGTACACGGTCGTATTCACGACATGGTCCAGACGGTTCCCGGCCGAATCCGGGGGCAGCTCGATCCGGGAGATCTGGTCGCCTCCGTGATAGGTACCGGCGAGCATCTGGGTAAAGCCCAGGTGCAGTCCGGCAATCATAAGGGCCCCGAGCACGACAACACAGACAAGCGACAGAACCGCACGCTTCCACCGGAAATGAAACTGGTTCCTGGTAATGGCGATGGTGATAGCGGAGAACGAGAAGATCGAGATGACACTCAAGGGGGCAACGAATGCCTGCCGGAGGATTCCCGAGCTGATATACAGGTTGTATGCATCGGCCGGGAGATGCATTAAGGCAAGAAGCGATATCACCGTGATCTTTGAGGAGCCAAAGAAACTGGGGATCCCGACAACGATGAGTTTGAGCTGTTCGATAGCGCTCAGCGGGTCCTGGTACATCCATGCAACAAAGAGGATAAAGAGGAAGGGGACGAGCCCGCCAAGGAGCGGGAAGGTATAGGCAACAGGCACTAAAACCTCGCTTAACGACCGGACATCTCCCCGTGCCATGCCCTCTTCTTTTTCACCGGTCTGCCCGGGAAGGTGTGCCGGGCCTGCCTGCTGCCCGCTCGTCCCGCATCCCGAGTTGCCTGCAGGGACGGTCCCGTTCCCGGTGTCGGTATCGGGCATGCAGGCCCGGCCCTGGAAGAGTTTCTCCACCCCGTCCGTGATGAGCGGGAGCGTGATAAACTCTGTACCGGTCGAGAAGGCAAGGAGCATGGCCCGCGAGGCGGAGGTAAGGACTTCCCGGTAAGAAAACCGGGTAAAACAGGTGACGAGGAGCGGCATGACAACGAGGCCGAGGAGAATGGCGGCGCAGGCAAGGGTGATGAGGAATACCTGGAGATCGAGGAACCCTTCAAACGTCAGGGTCCCGGCCATCACGGCCGTGATGACAAAGATGCCGAGCGGAAAGGTCTTTGCAATGATATGCGTCATGCGGTCGAGTGCCCGCAGCAGGGACCGGAGGATGGTGAGGATCGGCCCGTTCCCGTCATCTAGCAGCAGGGCAAACCCCAAAAAGAGGCAGAAGAGCACGGTTGCCGGGATGATCCCGTCCGACAGCGACAGGAAGGGATTGGAAGGAATGAACTGGTCGATGAGGTTGATATCGGTTTTCGGGGCAAGGTCCTGGGTACTGAAAAACGAGGCCTCCATCCGGGGCGGGAATGCCAGCTGGAACGAGAAATATCCCACAACACAGATCACCCAGAAGAGCAGGATGATCAGGCAGGCTTTGACCGCGATCTGTTTTGCCGTGTCCCGCTTCAGGCTCCCGATACCGACAATAAGGGAGAGGGCGACAGAGGGCAGGATCGTGATCTGCCAGATCTTGATGAAAGCTTCGCCGGCCGGTTTCATGGCCGAGGCGAGGTCGCCAAAGAAGACGCCGGCAAGGATCCCGAGGAGGAATCCCGCCAGTATCCAGCTTGTCAGGTTCAGGCGGGGCCATCTCATGGTGATCTCTCTTTCTTTTCCGGGGCCACAGGCACACGATCGATCCGTACCGTTTTGATCCCCGCGACTGCAAACGCCATAAAGAGCGCCGGGTCCCGATACGCGGGCACGATCCGGCACCTGCCGGAAACCGGGCGTCGGGCAATATCCGATTATTACCTCCGACATTATTTAACCGTTGCCGGTTTGTCCCCGGGAGCCTGAATAATCCCGGTACCAGGTCGCCGGGTCATAACCCGGGGAGAGATTCATGTGGCTTGACTGCCGATTACTTCAGGAATGAAACTGGGCGTGCTCTGCAGCGGGGGCAAGGACTCGTGGTTTGCGTGTTCTCTTGCAATGGAGAAGGAAGAGGTAGCCTGCCTCATCTCGATCCGGTCCAAAAACGATGCGAGCTACATGTTCCACACGCCCGATGTCCACCTTGTTCCGCTCCAGGCGGAGGCAGCCGGGATCCCGCTTGTCACCGTAGAGACTGAAGGGGTCGAGGAAGCAGAGCTTGCCGATCTCTCGCGTGCCATTTCCCTTGCACGGGAACAGTATGGGATCGAGGGGATCGTGACCGGCGCTCTCATGTCCGTGTACCAGGCTGCCCGGGTCCAGCGGATCTGCCACCAGCTCGGACTCTGGTGTTTTAACCCGCTCTGGTACACCGACCCGGCAGCGTACATGGAGCGTCTCATCGCATCGGGTTTTTCGGTGATCGTGACCGGTGTTTTTTCAGCCCCGTTTGGTGCGGACTGGCTGGGCCGGGCAATCGATGAGGCGGCGCTTGCAGATCTCCGGAAGTACGTAACGGCCGACCGGATCACGCTGACCGGTGAGGGCGGCGAGTACGAGACGCTGGTGCTCGATGCTCCCTTCTTCCGTCAGCGGATCGAGATCCGTGAAACAAAAAAAGAGTACGCAAACTACCGGGGCGTCCTGAAGATCACCCGTGCGGAGCTGGTGCCGAAATGATCCTGCTGGTCGATCTTGCCAAAAAGCCCGGCTCGCTCTCACGGGACGAGTACGTAGGCCCCGTTGCCCGGATTGTCGCGGCTGCCGGGTACGAATGCTGCGAAAGACATTTCTCACACATTTCCCCGGAAGATAGTGCAGGGGCGGACGGGATCATCCTTTGCGGGACGGCGCTTAAGGACAATACATTCGCTGAACGCGTGCCGGACCTTGCATGGCTCCGGGATGCCCGGGTGCCGGTGCTCGGGATCTGCGCCGGGGCCGAGGCACTCTGCCTTGCGCACGGGGGCCGCATTGTTCCCGCCTGCGGGATCGGGATGACGGACGTCCGGGTCCTGCAGGCCGACCCGGTCCTTGGCGGGATCCGGACATTTCCTGCGTACGAAGTCCACACGTTTGCCTGCGAACCGCCGGCCGGCTGGATCACCACCGCGGTCTCGGACACGTGCGTGCAGGCCTTCCGGCATCCGGACCGGCCGGTCTTTGGCGTCATGTTCCATCCCGAAGTACGGAATGACGCGGTGGTGGAGTGGTTCTGTGCCCTCGTACCGACCCGGCCGGCGCGCCTGCACCGATAAAACCTGCATGAGTATGCGAAAAGAGCACCAGTAACAACAAGATCTATAATCCCGTCCTGCCCACCTTTCATTCATGTTTGATTCAGGTAAAACCACCACGGTCGAGGACACCGAAGAGAACCGGGCGATCTGCCGGAAGTACTGCCCGATCTGTCCCAACTACAAGCACCACCAGCTCGGGAAATTCCAGCCAACCGAACTCTTCTGCGCACGGGGCCGGTCATCGGCGCAGAATATGAAAGAGATCACCTGCTTCTGCTCCGGGTGCGAACTGTACCTCAAGCACCACCAGCGGGTCGGCTACTTCTGCGTGCAGAAGTAAAAAAAATTCTTTTTTTTTCGGGATCCGTATCGGCTCCCGGATGCGCTGGCCCGCCGGAAGTTTCTTCACGTGCTGTAACTCCGGACCATGCCCCCATCCCGGATCAAATCCCGGTTCTTTTATAGGGACACACCCTACGCATATGGACGAATATGGGCACGGGATCGCAACAGATTACGGCAAGGAAGGGCACACCCGCGGAACAGGAACGGGCATCGGCAATCGGGGTTAACTTCCTTGTCGGGATCGTTCCTGCCGTCCCGAAACTTGCAGCAGCCGTGCTCTCGGGATCGGTTACGCTCTACTCATCAGCCTTAAAAACCATCACCGAGGCGATCGGGATCCTGATCTCGTGGATCATTGCCCGAAAGATCGCACGCGGCGATAGCGGTATCTACAACTACGGTATGGGAAAGTTCGAGAACATTGCACGGGCGATCACCGGCACCGTGATGATCCTCTCGTTTGTCATCCTCGTCTTTGCCGCATCCTACCGGATCCTGTTTCCTGCAGCCCTCTCAAGCGGGGGCGCCGAGATCGGTCTCTATATCGTCCTTGTCATGAGCGTGGTCGACGGGTATCTCGCGCTGCGCAATTACCGGCTCGCAAAAAAGGAGCCTTCACCCCTCATGGATTCGCAGTGGCGCCTCTTCCGGCTCAAGGCTTTTGCAAATATCGTGGTGCTTGCTACGCTTGTCCTTGCGATCCTCTGTGCCGGATATCCGTGGGCCGTGTACATCGACCCGCTCGCCTCGTTTGCCGTCATGGGCATCCTGTTTTACTCCGGGATCCGGATGATCCAGGCCTCACTTCCCGATCTTCTCGACAAAACCCTTGACGAAGAACTCCAGCTCGTGGTGGTCAGAGAACTTGCCGACAATTTCCATAACTACGAACAGATCCATGGGGTCAGGTCGCGGCGGAGCGGAGGGATGATCTACGTAGAGATCTTTCTTGAATTCCGCAATGACCTTTTGATGGGCGAGGTGCAGGAAACGATGAATACCATGAAACGCTCCCTTGAGGATAAGATCCCAAAAAGCGAGGTAAATATTATCTCCACCGGTCAGGCCCCTGAGCAGGACCGGTAACCGGTTTATAAAAAATACCGGAAACAGCGCGGATCGCGGGATTCCCTGTACCTTTCGTCTGTTTTTTTTCTTTTCCTCCTGATCCAACCCGGCAGGGTTAATTAGTTTCAGTTACAAATATGACGGGGATCTGATTATGAAACAGACAGTGCTCATTCTTCTTGCAGGCATCGCCTGCATCTTTATGATCGCTGCCGGATGCACATCGTCCACCGGCAGTGCAACGAACGCAACGCCCGCAGCAACAACCGGAGCTGCCGCCGCGGCCACCACCGCAGCAGCACAGACCACCGTTCAGGCAAACGTGACCGCAGCTGCTACCACCGCAGTACCGAACTTTGCCGGAACCTGGAACACGACCTGGAAGTCCGGGAACGAGACACCCCTTGCCACCGCAATGACGCTTGTGCAGGATAATGCCACGGTTGCCGGGACCTACACCTACGGCAATGTCACCGGCTCCGTCAGCGGCACGGTTTCAGGCAGCGTCCTTACCGGCTCATGGAAAGAGACCGCTCCCGACACTACCTACCGCGGCCCGCTCGCGTTCACCCTCTCTGCCGACGGCAAGTCGTTTACCGGCACATGGGCTAACGACTCTGATGCCGCAGGCACCATCAACACCACCGCCAATTACTGGAACGGCGTGCGGGTATAATCCAAAAAAGCAGCCCTAACCGGCTGCTGCACTTTTTCTTTTACGGATTTTACCTGTCGGCTGTGCCGGCTTTTCGCATACGAACGTTTGCGATCCACGGGTTCGTGATGTCGTGATAACGGCTACGCGTGGGAAGGGAACATGCTCATATTCCCGCACCGGCGTATCACGGCTCTCCCGCGCTACCCGGCCGATTCTTTTGGCAGTGGATTTCCACCGGCCCTGAGAGAAACCTATTATCCCCGGCCGCACTATGCAACAACCATGAAAATCAGCGCGGTTACCATTGAGGATACTGATGAGAACCGGGCGATCTGCATGAAGTACTGCGGCATATGCCCGAACTATACGAAAAACTGCCTGGGCCAGCACCAGCCTGACAGCCTGTTTTGCGCCAAGGGGCGATCGAATGCTGCGCAGATACGGGAGCAGCGCTGTTTCTGCCTTGCCTGCGAGATCTTCGCAAAGAACAGCCTGGCGCTCGGGCACTTCTGCGAGCGGGAGAAGTAAGGATTACCGGGTCCGGACAATTTTGCTTTTTTTATTGTCTTGTGGCATTCCCCCCGTACGCCCACGGGCCCGGCCGGGTAAACGGCCAGAACTTTTCTTTTGTAGCCTTACCGATAAAGCGACCGGCCCGGCGTTAAAACAAAGAGAAAGCATTTATTTTTACTCGCAGTATCTCTCACTTCATGAAACTCCTTGGTATAGCAACCAGCCCGCGCAAAGGGGCAAACAGCCAGACGCTCGTGGAACACGTTCTTGCCGGGGCAAAAAAGGCCGGGGCAAAGACGGAACTCGTGCGGATCTGCGATATGGACATCTCGCCCTGCAAGGGGTGCAACACCTGCAAAGAGAAAGGCGAATGCATCATCGATGACGATATGGAGGAACTTTGGGCAAAGATGGCAAAGGCCGACGTGATTGTCCTTGGCTCGCCCGTATACTGGGGCCGGCTTAATGCCCAGGCCTATCCGTTCATCGACCGTTTCTATGCCCACATGAAGCCGGGCTTTGTGACCGATCTCCCGAAGGGCAAGAAGATCGTGCTCGCGCTTACCTGCGGCGGCATGCCGCCCGAGGCAATCGCGCCCGTCAACGCGTACGTGAAGGCCACGTTCGGGTACCTTGGCTGCACCGATGGCGGCTATATCTGCCAGAACCAGTGTGCCGAGCCCCGGGACCTTGCAAAGTTCCCGGAGACTATCAAGAAGGCCGAAGACCTGGGAAAAACCCTGGCAAAATAAAAATTATTTTTTCCGGTACGTTTCACACCGGCCTTTTTTTTATCGCGGTTCAGCCGGCCGTGCCTTTTTGCCGGGTAAACACATCGACATTCGTGCTCCCGAGCGTGCCGTCCCGGTGCATGTAGTAATCGAAGAGCCGGTCGTCGTTGTCATAGAACGAGAACCAGTAATTGAGCTTGTACGTGTTCTTGTCGTAGCCGGGGATCGCATCGTAGCTTTCCGTATCGTGGAGTACGATCGCATCCGGCTGTTTTTGTGTTAAGGTCTCGATGTCCTGTTTATCGCCATAGAACGTGAACTTGTTCCACCGATCGCCCCGGTAGTACCAGGGCAGCGGCCAGAACCCGGAGTTCAAATCCTTTGATGCCAGGACCACGCGGCTTGAATTGTCGATGATACCCATGACCGGCCGCAGGTCCTCGGAGTTCTGGACCTGGATGATGGGCTCGCTGATATCGGCCGGGACAAATGCCACATGCCAGGTGATCAGGGCTAAAAAGATGCAGCCAACAAGGGCAAAGGCGATCTTCTGCCAGTTGAGTTTGTACGTGGCAACAAAGCACATGGGGAGGAGCTGGTGGATCAAAAGCCACGGGACCTTCTCGCCCACGTACGCATAGAAGGCCATGGTAAGGATCATCCAGAAGATGCAGAACTGGAAGAACAGATCCGATTTATCGGGAGGGCAGCGCGAGGACTCGATCTGGTGCGTGCTGATCGCGGCAAGGTCGCCGACCGGGAGCGTGGCGCGGCGCGTCCGGATCCAGTTTTTGATCCGCGCCGTTACCGGGCCGACACTAGCGTCTTTAACCAGGAACTGGAGGACCCCCACGATTGCAAGGAGGAAGATCGGCAGCTCGTACAGGAGGAAGAGCGGGATATAGAAATAGAACGGCCCGCCGAGCCGCTGCTGCTCGTGCATGGCAACCCAGTGGTCCACGGCCTGGTACCAGCCGGTGGAATTTACCTGGAAGTTCTGGCCGACAAGCGTCTCCGGGTGCATCCCAAACGCCGTGTAGAGCGCGACCATGAGGGCGGTGACCAGGAAAAATGCCATGAGCAGGTCGTACTTCCACTTGTAAGGGAGCGCGACCTGTTTTTTCCAGAGGGCATAGAGAAGGAATGCCGCAAAGATCACAAGGATGACCGGCATCTCTTCCTTGCAGGAGAGGGCTCCTGCCATTGCTATTGCGGCAACGATCACGTACCGGCTCTGGCCGCGTTCAAGGTAATAGAGGATGGCAACCAGGAGCAGCATCGAAAAAAAGAGCATGAAGATATCGTGCCGGAGGAACCGGGAGAAGAAGACCATATCCGGGGAGATGGCTAAAAAGAGCGCAACCAGGAGCGTCTGGGCTTTTGTGATGTACCCGAGCCGGTAGATACAGTACACGAGCGGGATGAGCAGCGTGCCAAATACCGCCGGGAGGATCCGGGCAACCAGGTCCGAGGCGCCAAAGACCGAGAACATCCCGGCCGTGACATAATAGAGGAACGGACCGTGGTAGCTGGGGTCGTACACCCATGCCCCGGTATTCATGAGGGTAAACGAGAACCAGGAATGGATGGCCTCGTCATGGTGGAAGAGCTTGAGGTCCAGCGTCCAGAACCGCAGGAATACTGCAAGGAGCAGGATCAGGATAAAGGATCGTTCGAACGTGAAGACGTTCCGGAGTTTGCTAGAGAGCGTGGCGGCCTGCTGCACGTGACACCTGACTATATCTGGTATGCTGTTTTTGCTAAAAAAAAGGTTGGCGTGGGAAAAAAGCCGGGCAGTCCTGCCGGGGTTGGTGCGAGACAGCGTTTTTGGAAACGGTAATGAAAAAAAAAAGAGCCGTGGATTACCCACACAAAGACCGGGCGGGACAAAATCCGGGCCGGTTTTTTTTAAAGTTATGCGCCCGGGAACGACTGGCCTTCTTTCTGCCCGCCATAGGGCAGGGAGAAATGGATCTGCTCGATCTGCCACCGGCTCCCGGTATTTCTCATCACCATGGTGGACCGGCCTTTCAGGGTCTGCATCTTTTCGCCGGCAAGCGTGAAGCCGATCGCGGTTTTTGTCATGAGCCATGCAACCCGGCCCTCGCCAAAGATCTGCGTGTCGGAGAAGACCACGCTGTTGACGGTCGCCTGGCTGATGTCCCGTTTGATCTGCCTTACAAAGGAAGCCCTCCCAAGCACGATCTCGTCCGGCCCGCTGCCAAACCCGCAGATGTCCGGGGAAAAGACCGTAAGGAGCCCCTTGATGTCCTTGTTTTTGTACGCGGACGCGTATGCTTCCATGGTTGCCCGTACTTCGGCCTTCTGGGAGTCTGAAAGTGTCATGATAACCGGGTGTTTGGGTTTAGGGATGATAGATGTTTTTATGCACGGGGGAAGCGGAAATTCGCGGGTGGCGGCGGCCGGGCAGCGGTGCGGGAGGCAGGTAACCCGGTGAAAAAAATTTTTCACTCAACGCCGTGATTATTACCTCCGCACTCCCACCGGCAGGTATGCCACTGACCCGTCACCATATTTACCTGTTCATCATCAGCCTGGGCATTATAACCTGCCTTGTCCTCCTTGCCGCACTTGCGGAGCAGTCCGTATCGGCCGAAGGTGCCGTGCAGGCGGCCATAAACGATCCCGGGGTCCGGGACCGGATCGGCAGCAACTATTTTGCGGCCGGCGAAGCAGTGACGGACGCGCCCTTTTCCGCGGGGAGTGCGGAGATCGCCCCAAAGGAAGTTTGGGTAGTACCCGTTATTGTGCACAACGGCACGTCCGATGAGGTCTACCATGTCGATGTGACAAGGGAGGGGAGGGTGTGCGGGATCACCGGGCCTTTGCATATCGAATATACCCTTGCGGGGACAGTCGGGTGAACCGGGTTACCCGCCCGGGCCGCGGCCCTGCCGCAAGCCCCCGCGGGCGGTACAAAAAAAAGTATCCCGGGTTGACCGGATTTTTGGTGGCACCCGGGCGCTAAATATTATTCCCCGTCCCTGAACCGCACGTACATGACTTCGTCGAGCAGCCGGCCGTTCTTTGTTATTGCCTTTTTGTGGACGGCCTCGCGGAGAAACCCGCACTTCTCCAGCACCCGCATGGAGGCCGGGTTGTCCGAGAAGATCCCGGCTTCGAGCCGGACGATGCCGGTTGTTTCAAATGCAACCGGGACGAGCGCCCGGACGGCACCGGTTGCGATCCCCCGGCCCCAGAACGGTTCGGCGAGCCAGTAGCCGATCTCCGCGGTCCGGTGCTTTACGTCTTCGAGCGGCGAGATGCCGATCCCCCCGATCGCTTCGCCGCCGATATCGATCGCGAGGTACAGGTGCCGGCCCGGGCCGGTGGCAAACGCAATGAACCGGTCCGCGTCCTCTTGTGTGTACGGGGACGGGAATGCATCGCGGAGGTGGCTGGCGATCTTTGGGTTATTCGCGTACTTCACGATTACAGCTGCGTCATCGGTGCTCCAGTCGCGGAGCGTGGACGTGGGGGTGGTGATCCGCATGGGATGAGGGAAGTGTTGGGCGGGGAGCGTGATGCTGGTTGCGGTGGATGGGAGGTGATCCGGGCTGGCTGACATACCCACCGTGACTTCGTGTTCTCAGACGGAGGCTTCCTGTCGGGAGGTACCCCGTTTCATTATGAAGGGGCCGAAATCGCGAAAACGGGGGCCTGTTCTTTTACGATCTCCTCAAAATGCACCCGGTCTGGCGGGAATCTGCATGAATCGCGCTCCAAAAAGGGACCAAATGGGCCCAATTAGAGGGGCGATGCTGTTCCGGATGGGCTCTTGCATGGGGTAACGAAAAGAAGGCTTGTTTGGGGAATCAGTTTTAGGGCTCCCTCATACGGGTCACCTGACCCGTGACAGGTCAGATACCCGTGACGGGTCGGCGACCTGTGACAGGTTGGTTACCCGTGACAGGTATGATGAGGAAAAAACGAGAAGGAAAATGCACTAATATATAGGGGGGTTTTTTTGGGGGTAATTCCCGGTTAGAAACCTATTTCAAAAATCCCCTTCCACCGGAGATCCATGGCAGATCTGGATCCCTTCTTTTTCAAAATAAATACCTGGTCATTTACCAAACACCGGGTCTGGACCCGCTGCCCCCGGCAGTACTATTACGAATACATCGCCCCCTACGTGAGATCCGGCCCGGTCGTTTCCCCGGAAAAGATCCGGTGGCTCAAGAACTTCACGTCCAAGTACGTTGTCCAGGGCCAGCTCATCCACGATCTCATCGACCAGCAGATCCAGCTCGCGTGCGACAACAAGCCCATGAACTATTTCGAGGCGGAGAGCGTCTTTGCTAAAAAAGTCGCGAGCTACCGGGCCATCGGGGGCGAGACATTCACCGAGTCGCACAATGGCGAGAAGATCCCGGACTCGTTTTTTACGTACATTCTCGCGAACGGCAGGACCTGCCTTGCCACGTTTTTTGCGAAATGGCCGGAGTATGCGAAACGCGAATGCCTGCGCCACGAGCAGTTCGATCATTTCACCATCGGGGAAGCGGGCGTGACCGTCAAGGTGGATTTTGCGGCAAAGATGCCGGACGGCACGATCGTCCTCTCGGACTGGAAGACCGGCAAAGACGACGACGAGTACGAGTCGGAGTTCCAGATGGCGGCCTATGTGCTCTGGGCAAAGGAGTTCTATAACAAAAGTGCTGACGAGATTGCGACCGAGCTGGTGTTCTTAAAGACCGGCGCAACAAAACCCTTTGCCTTCTTTGAAGACCAGTTGCGCGAGGTGCGGGAACAGATTGCCCGGGAATTCGCGGCGATGAATGCATCGTATGAGTACGGGGATTTCCCGGCCCGGCCGGCGCAGAGGGAGTGTCTGAGCTGTAAGTTTGCGGAAGTGTGCCCGGAGGCGGAATTAAAAAGAGACCGCATTACCGGATAAATCATCGTGTACCCGGAATCACCTGCTCCCGTCGCGGCCGGTGCATTCCTAATCCGGATTAGTACTAATCACGATGAGGAGTGGTAAAGAAGAAATTTTTTTTGCTGGTGCGGGGCGGCAGATCCGGGCATACGAAAAGTTTCCCTTAATTACCGTGTCGGCTGTTCCGGTAAAAGCCGGACGTGTACGGTTCTGACCCCTCATCTTCTCAAAAATATGTCAGATTATAATCCTCCACAGAACCCCCTTTATGTAAGGATATACCCTTACACAAAAGAACGCAAAGATCCGCAAAAAGAATTCAGACGGCAAAAAGATGAGATCGGTGAAATGTTTCCCCGGTTTATGGCAGCACAGATCCCGGATCGAGATCGCGCATCAGACTCGCGGTTACAGATCTCCTCTGGCAGATGTGGAATAATCCGGCATCATCGGTAAAAAGGGGGATTTCATTCTGTTCTGCAAGTGCAAGAAAATAGGTATCGAATCCGGGACAGCCTTCTTCACGTGCGATCTTTGTTGCAGTCTGGATGATCTGCTCTTCCGGAACAAGCTGATAACTCATTTCAACTTCATTACAGATTTCTTCTGCTGCGTGTGCATCTGCGAGTCTGCTCGAAACTGCGGCGATCTCAACTATCCCGCATTGTGGAATAATTCCCTCTATTCCTTTTTCGTCAAGCGCGTCAAGGAGCGCTGCGCAGGTCTTGTGAGTGGTTACTTCCCGGGAATAGGTAGCCCCTGCCTGTCGGCGTGAAGGTGAGAAAAGTGCTTTTATGATGACAGAGGTATCCAGCACACAAGAGGTAAACTTATGCATCCCGGGTTCTTCTCCTGGTGGTGAGAAGGATCTGCTCTGTATCTTCCTTTGCTTCAGGCTCCCCGAATTTTTTTACAAATGCCGAAAATTTTTTCCGGATCACTACTTTAACCCGTGCCTGCTCCGGCAGGTTCACCGGATCGTCAAGGACCAGGGTACCTTTTTTATACACCGCGCTTGTTTTTATTGCCGTCATACGCGATTGCACTCCACTAACCCGTTGTACCATACTGGCAGTCCTGATACAATAATAATTGCGATTGAACCCGGTATCCGGGGTTACCGGGCTGGCATAATGGGAGGGCTGCACAGAATCACAACGTGAGAGTTCCTAAAAGGGCCGGAATTCCGGAGATCCCTGGGGGATAATCCCCCTCTTTTTTTTTAATTCAAAATACCCTCGCGCACATGCTTCCACATCGGCGCCGGCGTTATGGCTGTCCGTGAATTCTTCCTGGAACAACCGGAGGTGCAGTTCGTTTAAGGTCGGCCACTTGTATCCCCGGCCGGACTTTGAAGAGAGTTTGCACCAGGGGACTACCTGCGGGGTTTTCATGGTGCAGAAATACTGTTTCCCCGAAAGGCCGGTCCCGGGCCTGCACCGCGCAAATTCCATGGGGACAACCGGCCGGTATTGCCGGTAAAATGGCAAGACTTTTCCCGCCCCCGGTCTTTATCCGGAGGTAAGATTATGATACAGAAAAGACGGATTGCGATTACTACGGGAATTGGTATACTCACCGGCCTGTACTGTGCCGGGAGCCTTCTCGTGACCGCTCCTCCGGGGATCACACCGGAACCCTGGTTCCTGGTTATGATCCTCTACGGTCGTACCCTCCAGGGATTTGTGATCGGGTTTGCCGAAGGGATTCCCCTTAACCCGTGGATACGGGGTACGGGACTGGGGGCGGTTTTCAGCCTCCTGCTCTGTATTGTTCCTTTGTTTGCACACAATTATTTTGGTGCGGCGATGCTCTTCATCTTCGGTATCATCTATGGAGCACTTGCCGATGGGATTGCAAGCCGGGTGATGCAGACAAAGGCCGGGATTTCAGCGTGAATGCGTATAAAAAAAATCTCAAAACATACGACGATACCCCAGAGAGATCGCGAGATCTTATCGGAGGCGGTTTTACCGGAGATCGATGAAGAGCCTGCCCGCGAATGCACTGCTGTGATGAGCCGGGTTTTTACGGCCTGGACGGATTGCGAATCGGATTGAGGAGTGCAGACCGGGTATCGGAACGCTGAACCGTCCCGGATATTCCGGTTACCCTCCGCCTACCCGATAATCCCCCGTTTTCGTAATTCAAAATAACATCTGGCACAGGCTTCCACATCGGCACCGGCGTTATGGCTGCCGGTGAATTCTTCCTGGAACAACTGGAGGTGCAGCTCGTTTAAGGTCGGCCACTTGTATCCCCGGCCGGATTTTGCCGGAAGTTTGCACCAGGAGATAATCTGCGGTGTTTTCATGGTGCAGAAGTTTTGTTTGTTCGCGAGATTTGTTTTAAGCCTGCACCGCGCAAATTCCGTGGTGACAATGGGCAGGTCGAAATCAAGGTTATGGGCAACGACCGTCTGGGCTTTCTCCACATCGGCATTGAACTGCGGGAGCACTTTGTAGAGCGACACGCCCTCGGCTTTCGCCCGGTCGGTCGTGATCCCGTGAATCCGGGCAGAGTCTATGGGGATGGTAAAGTCCGTGGGGTAAATGATGAAACTGTTCCGGCTTTCACAGTTCCCGTCGCCCGAGTACAGCGACCATGCGAGCTGGACGACCCGGGGCCATTTCTCTACGGGGTCGGTTGCGGAATATTTCGGGAGGCCGGTGGTTTCGGTGTCGAGGAAGAGGAACATTCCGGGTTAATTTTGGAGGGGATGGTATTTGGGGTTGGGGGTTTGGAATAGTTGTTGAACCTGATGTAATGCAACTGTGGATAAATTACTGAGAATAATAGAGGAAACCTATTTTACACAAGTTGATAAAAATAATGTAACTCAATATCAGGATCGAGATAATTTGGACGCAAAAGGAATCGTTGCGTCATACAAAAACGGGATCCCTCAGTTAATTCAAACGTTTTCATTATGACTGTGCGAGGAAGGATTTTGAGTAAACAATCGATCGATCTGTTATCCAGGCAGATTCGGACAGATATTCTAGAGATTGCATATGAAACCGAATCGATACATGTCGGAAGCTGTCTTTCCTGTGTCGATCTCCTGATTGCATTGTATTATCAGGTTCTCTCCGTCAGACCAGAAGAGCCAAATTGGCCATTACGTGACAGATTCATCTTAAGTAAAGGACATGCAGCCCTTGCTTTGTATGCCGTTCTTGCCCATCGGGGCTATTATCCCATCGAACTAGTACATACATTCAATCAAAATAAAAGCCGATTTACTGCACATCCGGTTTGGAAAAATATTCCCGGTATCGATGCCACGTCAGGATCACTGGGGCATGGTCTTGGAATTGGTTGTGGAATGGCTCTTGCTGCAAAGATATCCGGACAAAAATACCGTACTTTTGTCCTTGTGGGAGATGGTGAATGTGAGGAAGGTTCGATATGGGAGGCGGCCCTTTTTGCGCCGGCACACCATTTGAATAATCTTGTTGTAATTATCGATAGTAATAAATGGCAAGCATCTGGCCGGAGCGATGAGATCCTTAACTTGTCTTCACTCAAACAGAAGTTATCGGAATTCGGGTGGGACGCATATGAAATTGATGGACATGATATCAATGGCATGACGGATCTTTTTTATTTAGTGTTCTCATCACAAGAGCGACCGATTGCGATTATTGCTAACACGATCAAGGGAAAGGGAGTATCTTTCATGGAAAACGATAATCAATGGCACAATCGTGTTCCATCTAAAGAAGATGTGTGGAATGCTCGACGAGAATTGGTGGATCTATGAGAACCGCGGTTTCAGATGAAATAACTGAGCTTGCCGGTTCAGATCCCCGTATTGTTGTTCTTGTTGGGGATACTAGTCACAATGTTTTTGATCGATTCAAAGAGATATACCCTTCCCGATTTTTTAATTGTGGGATAGCAGAATCAAATATGATCAGTGTTGCTGCCGGACTTGCCATGAATGGATTCCGCCCGTTTATCTATTCCTTTTCTACGTTTGATATAGGGCGGCCATTCGAACAATTAAGAATTGATTTGGCATTTCAAAATCTGCCCGTAGTAATAATAGGGCTTGGCGGGGGACTTGCCTATTCACATTTTGGACCTACCCATTCAATTTGTGAAGATATCGCAATTACTCGAGTTCTTCCTAATATGACGGTTATCTGTCCTTGTGATCAGGTCGAGACACGAGCTGCTATCCGAGCATCTCTTCAAAATGAAGGGCCGACATATATCCGCATTGGAAGAGAGAAGGAACCAATAATTCATACTAAAGTTCCGGAGTTTATTATCGGAAGCGGGATCCCCCTGGAAGAAGGAACCGATATCTGTATTCTGGGAACAGGAACGATTCTTCATAATATTATCGAAGCAGCACATATTCTTCGCAAATCGGATCTCAAATGTCAGGTTATCAGTCTTCACACAATTAAACCATTGGATACCCGACTCCTTGAAAACATTTTCTCGATGTTCCCCCTTGTTATTACTGTGGAGGAGCACAGTCTGATCGGGGGATTGGGATCGGCAGTTGCTGAATGGCTTGTTGATCAACATCGACCTTTGAAAGCTCAACTTGTCAGAATTGGAATTCCGGATGAATTTTTATATCATTCAGCCAATCAAAAAACGGCTCGTGAGATATATGAATTATCCTCAAAAGGGATTGCAGACACGATACAAATGCTATCCCAAAGATGAAATTTTAACAGGAAAAATAAATTTAATGGTAAAGTAGATCATTTTTTTTAATTGAAAAACCTTGCTTTTCTTGTTAAATCAAACAACCGGTGTTTTTATACAAAGACTGGAAATATTTTAGACATGTGTCCGAGACCAGAAGATGCATGGACTTGGAGAGATTCCATTGACAGGCTTCAACATATCGATGGGGTTATAAGCGAAATTGTTCGCGATGGTATTACCATTCTTCTCGGCTTTTTAGCGGCAGCAACGGTCGCCATTGTAACTTTTTCGACAAATAATTTCGATCATCAATACAATATTGTCGTATCTTCAATAATATTGCTGATATGCTTTTCGGGCATGATAATCGCACACGATATTGTAAAAAACTTGTCCCGTCAAGAAAATCAGCGTCAATGGATCTTTCGCGAAATTAAAAAATACACGGAAGACACTGGAATTTCCATTCCATTAACTCCCGGTGATGACGATTCGTGGATTGACGAAGACCGAAAAGAAATCTGTCTCTATGGGAGGGGATCAACAGGGTATTGCGTTAGATGGATTTATTTGTTTAAATATATGTATTATATATTTTTTGCGGCAAGTATTTTGTCGAATTTGGCAATTGGATATTATTTTACATACATTATTTCAAGGTGGATCGGAACTAGTTCTTGTCCATTTTTATTCTTATTTGATTGGATAGCAATATTGATTTTAATTTTTATCAATATCTTCATTTATTGCGTTATAATCACAGATCATGATAATCAGTATCATTGTTATTTTGATGATCAAAAAAAGACAGGAGAAAAATGTGGAAAATTAGATATAATCGGCTGTTCTTTTTGTCATAAATTTCCCCTCCGTCGAATATGGTACTGTAATACGGAATATCCAATTTCCAATCTTTGGAGCTTTAAAAATCCAAATCCTCCTCAAAAAAAAAGGGATGCGAAGAATCCTATGAACAAGCCTCAATCATTAACCGCATTGGATTATCTGAAACTCTTCATCATCGGTCTTGCGATTTTGGGAACAATCTTGGCGCTTATTTCAATGATGTACTGCCACTCCGTCCATTGTTACCCCCACTTAAGATGAGGGTAATCTTGAATCCCCAGATTACTGATGAAGTAACGAAGGTCAAGAATAGTGCATATATGGTAGTATGTCTAAAAGATTTTTCCTAGTTAAGGGATTGTCAAATTCTATATCCCGCATTTTGTGCATCGGTATAAAAATCCTTCACTGTCTCAATTGACACTAGATCGAGATCTTTTCCTACTTGCGGGACTTTCTTTAATATATCATTTGGAATGGTAATGATATGGCAACCGCACAACTCGGCTTGGGAAATATTGAGTATTTCGCGAGTGCTTGCCCAGAGAAGCTCAACTTTCGGATTTGATTTAAGAATCTTTGCGGACTCTCTCATGATAGGCATCGGATCCCTACCAGTATCCGCGATGCGACCAGCAAATACTGAAACGATGCTAGATGTATCTTTGGAAATCGCCACCGCAATCGTCTTTACCTGATCGAGAGTCAAAATGGCGGTTACATTTAGTTTCAGGCCCTCATGGGATAATTTCATTATTAGTGGAACGGTGCTTTCCCCTTTTGTGTTCGTTACGGGAATTTTAATGTAAATATTTTTTCCCCAGTTAGCAATTTTTCTAGCCTCGCATTCCATGCCGAACAAATCATCAGAAAAAACCTCAAATGATATCGGAAGATCCGGAATCGCGTTAATCGCGGCTTTCGCAAATTCTGCATAATTTTTAACCCCGGCTTTTTTCATTAGGGTAGGGTTTGTGGTAAAACCACTTACAATCCCGTTCTCATATTCTTCAATCATGTCTTGGAGATTTGCCCCGTCTGCGTAGAGTTTAATTTTAAACTGGGATAATCCGCTCATAATATTAATCCAACTTCCCCTTTTGTATCGAGAATGTGATATTATTAATTTTATCTTTTAGAGTTCCATTAATTGGAAACTGAAATCGGAGATTGAGGCAGCAATTGGAAGGCAGTAAGATCGACCCGAGGGGACTTCGAACAGTTGTGATAAAAAAAGGTTGTTGCTCCATTGAACTGTTTTAATCTCCCTATCCGATAATCCCCCGTTTTCGTAACTCAAAATAACATCTGGCACAGGCTTCCACATCGGCGCCGGCATTATGGCTGCCGGTGAATTCTTCCTCGAACAACCGGAGGTGCAGCTCGTTTAAGGTGGGCCACTTGTATCCCCGGCCGGATTTTGCCGGAAGTTTGCACCAGGAGATAATCTGCGGTGTTTTCATGGTGCAGAAGTTTTGTTTGTTCGCGAGATTTGTTTTAAGCCTGCACCGCACAAATTCCGTGGTGACAATGGGCAGGTCGAAATCAAGGTTATGGGCAACGACCGTCTGGGCTTTCTCCACATCGGCATTGAACTGCGGGAGCACTTTATAGAGCGACACGCCCTCGGCTTTCGCCCGGTCGGTCGTGATCCCGTGAATCCGGGCAGAGTCCATGGGGATGGTAAAGTCCGTGGGGTAAATGATGAAACTGTTCCGGCTTTCACAGTTCCCGTCGCCCGAGTACAGCGACCATGCGAGCTGGACGACCCGGGGCCATTTCTCTACGGGATCGGTTGCGGAATATTTCGGGAGGCCGGTGGTTTCGGTGTCGAGGAAGAGGAACATTCCGGGTTAATTTTGGAGGGGATGGTATTTGGGGTTGGGGGTTTGGAGGATTATACGATATTTCTTACAACTGTTTTTTTGTGAATACCGTTATCTGCACACTTTTTCTTATCAGAGTCCGGAAATTTTTTTCCGGCCAGATCCCGGTAAGAACGTTCGTAAAACCCGATCCTTTTCTTTGGTTTCTTCACTTTCCCGGCGCACGCCCTGAATTATATGAGGACAATTCGTTCACCGGGGATACGAAGGATCTGATCTCATGGTATCCAGCCCCGCAGTCACGGACCCGCTCTATCATGCTCTCCGGGATATTATTCACCATGCCCGGACACAGGCGTACCGGTCCGTAAACCGCGCGATGGTCGAAGCATACTGGAACATCGGGAGGTTAATCGTAGAAGAAGAACAGGCCGGAAAAAGCCGGGCCGGGTATGGGACACATCTTCTTGAAGATCTTGCGCTTCGTCTGACTGGTGAATTCGGTCGTGGTTTTTCTGTGGTAAATCTCAAGAACTTCCGCCAGTTCTATCTTGTTTTTCCCAAAGGGTATCGTGAAGGAGACGTACCGGAAGATGAGATTGGCTACACAGTGTGTAGCGGATTAAGCTGGTCGCATTACCGGCTCCTGATGAGGGTGGAGAGTCCCGAGGCCCGTCGTCATTATATGCGCGATGCAATCGGACAGAACTGGAGTGTGCGGACTCTTGAGCGGCAGATTGATTCACTTTCTTATGAACGGTTGTTGAAAAGCCAGGACCGGGCGATCAAAAAACCTGCAGTTTTAAAAAATAGGAGTGCGGGGTCCCAATCCCCGGATGAATTCATCCGGGACCCGTATGTCCTGGAGTTCCTGCATATTCCTTCTTCTGCTTCGTACCTTGAGCATGAGCTTGAGCAGGCCCTTATCGATAAACTCCGGGACTTTCTCATGGAACTGGGGAAAGGGTTCTCGTTTGTCGGGCGACAGTACCGGATCAGTACGGAAACCTCGGAATTTTATATCGACCTCGTGTTCTATCATTATATCCTGAAATGTTTTGTCCTCATCGATTTAAAGACCGGGAAGCTGACTCACCAGGACATCGGGCAGATGGATATGTATGTGCGTCTTTTTGAAGACCGGGTTACAACAGAAGGAGACAATCCGACCATCGGCATCATCCTGTGCACGGAAAAAGACGAGACCGTTGTCCGGTATTCAGTTCTCAATGACAACCGCCAGCTCTTTGCATCCCGGTATACACTTTATCTCCCGAGCGAGCAGGAACTTGTTGCAGAGATTGAGCGGGAGAGGGAGATCATGCGGAGGCTGGATCGCGATCGGGCCGGTTAAGAAGCGGGTTTGCGAGAGGTTATTGTTGTGAGGCCGGGATAAGGAGCGGACGTATCGGTTATCCGACACACCAATGGTGTGAGGGGAATGGAAAAGTCCGTCCCCGGGTAAATGATGAAACTGTTCCGGCTTTCACAGTCCCCGTCGCCCGAGTACAGCGACCATGCGAGCTGGACGACCCGGGGCCATTTCTCTACAGGGTCGGTTGCGGAATATTTCGGGAGGCCGGTGGTCTCGGTGTCGAGGAACATTCCGGGTTAATTTTGGAGGTGATGGTATTTGGGGTTGGGGGGTTGCTGGGCACTCCTCACGATCTGAACCGGATAAGTTTAACGTTTCATATATTGTAAAAGAGAAATGAGGAGAATTGATGGGGATATTCGACTTTCTCAAGAAAAAAGATCCTGTGCATGATGAGAAAATTCCACTAGTTCCCAATGAGAGTATACACCTTGCACCAAGTTCGTCTCAATCTCTGGTTCCTTTTCTTGGAAATTTGCTAATCCCTGAAAATATTCGTCAATTACTCTGGTTTGGCGACGGCAAATTTCAAAATTACAATCCAGAGGATGACCAAAAAGTGCTCTTTGAAAATGAATTGTTCAAGATAACTTTTTCTTTCCAAACGGAGCCAAGTCTGATTTATACAAATATGCCGGTTGATTTCAAATCAAACTGTGATACTGTCGAAAAACTTGGATATTACCCCTCATATGCGCAATTAAATCCCCAGCAAAGATTTGTTTATTTGAAGTGGCTCTGCGATATCACGAAACCGGTGGATATCGGATATGTTTTTATCTTTTATTATGGATTGGAGCGACAGTTGGTATTAGGAAAATATTCAGAAGCAATAAATACAATTTTAACTCTTCGTCAATACCATAAGCACCCGTCATTCCATGCATATTCTGCAAATGCACTCGTAATGTCTGCAATAATACATAAGGATAAAGAGACTCTCGTTAAAGTTCTGGATCTTATTGACGATACCAGTTATTGCAGTAGTGTAGTCCTTCTTGGTAAATACCTGATGAAGTTAGACTTAACCGCCGATGAAATCATTTCAATTAGTTCGGCGGTTGGTTTTACTAATAAAAAATATATCAAAGATTACCCTGATCTTTTCAAGAAATCTCTTGAATCGAACTTGATAAAGGAATTTGGAAAAAATTCATACCCGATCTATCAATTGAAAATGCAATATCCTTCGCAACATATCATGTCATTTGCAAATATTTCTTTTGATCAGGAGATTCGTTCACCGTTATTACCTGATATGATGCATAGTCCTGAATTTTCCTCATCAATTAATTCCCTCCTGACAACAACGCATAATGAGGTCAAGCAATCCTTGGTAGAAATGCGAAAATCGGGATCGGCTCCTCAACCAAAATCCGCTGAAATTGATAACTCCGGTCCAAGACCCGAATGTCCCTATTGCCACAATTTGTTGGATAAAATGCCTCAGTCGAAGAAAAAATGTCCCACATGTAAAAAAGAGATTATCGTTCGAACAGATCCCATTGAAAAAAAGAAGATCCTTTTGAGAGACGATCAACTCGAAGAATTTGAAAAGAAATTACAAGAAATCCGACACCATAATGCTATCCAACGAATTCTCAAGAATTTAAACGTGGATTCCACTCAATTCAACCAGACCAAAGAAAATTTTAAACTGAAAACCGGGAGGGAACTTACGGATAACGAGGTAGTGCTGAAAATTATTGATACTGTTGGTTATCACCATTTTAAAAATCTCGACATGGGATTATTCAGAAATACTATCCACTCCAAAGGAGATCTTTTCAAATCGTCCGGGGATTTACGAAATGCTCTGATTATGTACCTTGAAGTGTGTTACATTGACCTAAATGGCCCGAATAATTGTGGGAGTTGCAAAGATGAGCCGGAACTATTAAAAGAGTATCCGCCATTTGATCCGAATAATTCTGTTGACTCATTTCTCGCTCCCGGTATTTTGGATTACATTGAGCAATTATCTGATGAATTGAATCTCACAAAAGACCAACTTAAAGAGATATTTTTCAGTCATAATTTGAAAGTGGAAAAATCTAAAAAATTACCTTTGCCCGTTCAGGACGCTTGGGTCAGATTTGAAACAAACCTATTTGACCAATAATATTTGTGGCAAGGTATTGGTGTTAAAACAGTTTGATTGGCAAGACACAGCAAAGTTTTTTTTTTATTTTCAAAGATTTGATGCAGTATTATTACTCATGAGTGAAACCATTTCTTTGAAATGCGTTTCATCATCTTTTTTAATCAAATCTAATATATCTTGCATCACTTGAGGGGTTTCTTCAAGATATGATAAATCTCCTTCATTATCCATATGAATATGATCGCTATGTGAATTTGAATCGGCGTATCTTAATATCCGAGTTTTTTGTTCGTCACTAATTTTTGATTTGGTAAATTGATTGCCGAGATTGCCAATTTGTGAAGGATATCTAAAAGCGAAAAATGATTCTAATAGTCTTCTTGAGATGTTTGGAAGGAGATAAAACTCTTTCAAATTATGGGTGCTGGAATGTGCTTGGGCATAGACTAGACTGAAAAGATAATGATATTCAGAGGTGTATTTCTTAAGGAGATTATCGAGGGGTTCTAATTTTGCTTTTCTACTGCTATCGACATAATAATTTTTTATCATATACATACTTGATTTTTCGGATCTTGATTTGTTAGTAATTAGCCAATTTTTTACCTCTTTAAAGAACGAATAATTGTGAGTGAATACAAATAATTGTTGAGCATTTTCCGTACGATTTTTTAAGAAACTAAATGCGTTATACAGGGAGTTTGAATCTAAACTTGAAATTGGATCATCAACAACTATCACACTATGACTAAAGTCAAAGTCTTTATCATGAAGAGTTTTTAAGAAATATACAAATGAAATCGCAGTTTTTTCACCCTCGCTTAATGCTTCAGCGAGCGTACCATTACGTAAGATACAGTAGCCTTCACCGTTAAGATCAAATTTTAAATCTTCATGGCCAAGGTAGCTCTTTAACTCTGCATTAATTTCCTCAGCAGGAGTTCGATGTTCCACAATTTTCTTTTCGAGGCTAATAATTTGTTGACTAATATCTCCATATTTTAATTCCAAGTCACTATTTTCCCGGGTAATTTTATCAAGAGCCGATTCAAATCCCGCATACTTTACTAAATTAATGGCCACGAAATGATCTTCAAATTTCACTCGGGCAATACGTATAGCATTTGTAAAATTTTGGGTTTTTGTATTGTGCCCAGAAATCAATAAATTAATGTCGTTAGCTAATTCATTTAATTTTAATTGCGGAATCTCATATCTACTTATAATTTTCACATAGGGATTCTTGCGTTTGTTATTAAGATCTACAATGAGTAGATCGACAAACGAAGAATATTTTGAAATCTCTAAAAGAAGTAATTGTTTTTGTTTTTCATAATCCCGTGAGATCTCATCATAAAAATCGGATTTGCTCGGCAACGCCAGGTTTATCTTTTGTTTTATTGATTCCAATTCCAAAATTTGACTATCTATCTGCCGAATGGCTAATTCATATTCCTTATTAAAATGATCTTCCAGATGTGTTAAAAAATCAGGGGGCAATTTTTGATTACAAAATGGACACAAATCCAAATTTTTTTCTTTTAGGATCGATCGTCCTTGATTTACCCAATTGTTCAGATTACTATCCAGATTAAGCCGCTCTATAACTTTTGCTGTTACAGTAGTCGTTAAAGTTTTTTGAACTTTTGCTTCAAGTTCCTGTATTTCGGGAAAATCAAATAGAATGGGTACTATCTCTTCTTTCGGTTTCGAAGAGAGTGTGGATCGTAACTCCTCAATTTCCACTGGAGATAATTTTTTTTCGGCACACCCGGATTTTTGTAAAATATTGCATCGATTCTTAAAATCATTCTTGTTATATGTGTTATATTTATGTTCCCCAGACGAACGAAGAAATGTTTTAATCTCTTTTGCTCTTTCAGAGCTAAATTGTTCGAATACCTTCTCTTGTTTTTCAGCATTCGTTCTGGTTTTCTCTATATTATCAGATATTGCAGCAAGTTGTTTTTTTAAATCGTCAATATTCTTCTTAACTGCGATATCTTCTTGACCCAAATAAAAAATCGGAGTAATCTCCCCGGATTCTGTGAAAATATTTTCCTTAATAAAATCCTGGTTAAATACTTTTATGCTCAATGTGGATTTTGCTATATTTTCATCGGTTATGGGACCATTTTCTGTAATGATTGCAAAATCTTCACAATCTGGATATGTTTCTCTTAATTCAATTTGGCGGAAAAATTTTGATAATGTTGTTTTTCCCGATCCATTCCATCCATATATTAAATTGTACTTTTTGAAATCATCTAAATCGCTTCCCCATCTAAAATCTTGAAAAATGCGATAATTCGTTATGTGTTTTATCCTTGTGATCATACGAGTCCCCAATTATTGATCCGATTAATAGGGCTATACTGTTCAATGGCTTAATTCTTTTTAAGCAACGAACCGTCATCGAGCTCCACGAGCCAGCCGTATCGGGCTTGTCCGGGATAACGGTCGGCAGGGGTCCCCGGGCCTGGGCCGGATCCGGGACCATGCGATCACCCGTAAAAGAGTACTGAAAATCCGGGCCCGAAAATGCCCCGGATCACCCCGTTTTCTCCCCAAAACAAGTCAGTTTCGCAAAAAACCATGTCAGTTTCCGGCCCGGTCATGCCAAAACCAGCAGGTTTTACGTCGGTGAAACGATCCGGCCCGGCCAAGCGTATTTAGGCTTGTTTGTGCAGAGTGAAACTAAGGGGATCGGGCTCCTGCACATGCCAAAAAAATGAGGGCCTGTTTTGGCAGTCACGGATCCGGGGGGAGGTAGGGAGAGATACGATCTCCAAAACCCGATTCTCCGACGGAGAAGTGGGAGGGGAGATAGCTTGGCCGGGCCAAAACACGCACTAATCCCTGCAAAACACGCACGAATTCGCGCTCCAAAGGGCATTTTCACGTCGGAGAAAAAGCGCGGCTAATAGCAGCGTTCATTTGCCCGATCTTTTCCCGAACTGGCCATTGCACGCGGAAAATGAAAAGAAGGGCTGTTTTGGGGGTCAGGCCCGGAGGGGGTTATCCCTGTCAACCCGGAGGTTAATCCCATCGAATTCGATGGGTTTAGAGACAAGAACCAAATTATTTCAGGACTTCACCGGCCAAAATTCCCCGGTCTCCGTGAAATACAAAAACCCGGCTACTGTTTTCCCGGGTACCAGCCTTCGTGCCGCTTCGCAGTACACCGCCATCGAGACCCGGTACTCTTCCGCGATCGCCGAATAATCTTCCGGCACGACAGCCATGCTCTTGTAATCGATCACGGCCCAGGAACCGTCATCGAGCTCTGCGAGCCGGTCGATCTTGCCGGTAACGGGCTGCCCTTCCCACGGGATCACAAATGGCAGCTCGGCAAACGAACGCTTCGCCCGCTTCATCAGACCGGATGAAAAGAATTTTTCCCGGATCTCTTCGCACTGCCGGACAGATTCCCCGGAATCAGCGCCGAACTCTTTGAGCACGGTCGCCGCATCCCGGCCCCGCAGCACTTCGTGGATGATCGTGCCCCGGTCCTCGCCGCGGGAAATATCGGGCAGGTACCGGTGCTCTCCGGATTCATGGGCCCGTGCCGGCCCCTGCCCCTTCTCCAGATCCGTAACCGGGGTAACCTTCAAACGGTCCGGCCCGGGATCATAGCATGGCGCTTCCCAGGTCCCCGTCTTCCCCCGGCATTCCTCCGGCACAACCACAAGCTCCGGTTCCGCCCGCCCGGCCTCGGCCGGGATCGTGGCCGGGTCCGTGGTGATCGTAAGCCGGATCCGGCCGGTCCCGTCCGGCAGCGCAAGCGTGAGCCCGCCGGCCTGCACCGCATCGCCCGTAATCCCGAGCGCCAGCGTGATCCAGTCCATCCGCGAACGGGCAAGCTCGTACGAGAGACCGGGCTCCTCCGGTACAGTCCCGCACATCACCAGGTGGTCCCGGGCCCGGGTCAGCGCAACATACAGGAGCCGCTTTCTCTCCGCCCGCTCTTTCTGCTTCTGGAGCTCGCGGAGCGCAAGGAGCACGGCGCTTCCCGTCATCTCGAAATTGTGTGCCGGGTCGGGAACCTTTACCCCCACCATCAGCGGGTTGTCGCCGATCATGATCGGAGGATAGCGGTCCTTAAAGGACATGCCCATGTCCGGCACGCAGACAACCGGAAACTCCAGTCCCTTTGCCGCGTGCACGGTCATGATGTTGACCGCATTTTCCGCAAGCGCATCGAGCGGCGCCTCGCCCTCGCGCTCATCGTCGTCCATTGCAGTCCGGAGATCCGCGGTAAAATCGCCGGGAGCATACTTCCCGCTCTCCTCCCGGGCCCGGGCCATAGCAACGAGTTTCTCGATATTGGCAAGGATCTGTTCGCCCTCCGGCAGCGCCGCGTATACCGTGTATACCCCGGACTCTGCGAGGATCCGGCGCAGCAGCGCCACAAGGCCGGTCCGGCCGGCGTACTGCTGCCATGAGGTCAGCCGCTTGAGCACCCCTGCCGCCCGGAAATCGTGCTCCGCATATCCTTTAAGTTTTTCAAAGAGCGTTCTCCCGCGCTCCTGCGCAACAAAGAAAAGCTCTGCATCGGAGAGCCCGCAGTACGGGGAGCGGAGGACACCGGCAAGGCTCACGTTGTCGTGCGGGCATTCGAGGAAGGAAAGGATGCCGAAAAGATCGTACACCTCCTGCCGGTGGTAGAACCCGGTACCCCCGTGTACATAGAACGGAATACCGTAGTTCTCCAGCGCCGTAAGATACGCGGAAAGGTTCGTGCGCTGCTCTAACAGGATCGCAATGTCGCCGTACCGGGCCGGGCGCGGGACAAACGTATGATCCGGCTGCTCCGCATACACGGTAAGCGGACGGGCATTGACCATGCTGTGGATCTTCTTTGCCAGCATCTCCGCCTCGATCCTCTTTGTCTCACCGGCATTCTCTCCTCCGGGCGAAAGGAGCAGCTCAACGGACCCGTCGTGACCGGCCCGGTCCGCTGAAATCTTCACCGGCTCGTACCCGAACTCCCATGCCTTCTCCGCAGAGGCAAGCAGCCGGGAAAAGAGGATGTTTGCAAGACCTACCACTTCCTTTGTGCTCCTAAAACTGGTATCGAGCGCGATCTTCTTGCCCCTGCACACGGTCTCGATCAGCTCCTGCGCCGCCTTGAACCGCGTTACGTCGGCGTCGCGGAAGAGATAGATCGACTGCTTGGGGTCCCCGACAATAAAGAGGCAGTCGGTTTCTGGCGTTGGCGTCCCGATCACGGCAAGGATGATGTCGAACTGCGAGATGTCCGTGTCCTGGAACTCGTCAACGAGGATATAGCGGTACCGCCGCAGGAAATGAGTGGTGACGAGCGTACCGTTGGAGAGGAAGAGGTGCCGGGCGCGGAGGATCAGGTCCGAGAAATCAAGACCGCCAAGAACCGCCTTCCCGTTCCCGACCAGCGCCGAGTACCGGGAAAAAACCCGCGAGAGATCGTGCAGGAACCGGACCGACCCGGCAATCACCGGATCCGAGGGATCCACGGTCAGCCGGAAGAGCGAAAGTTTCCGCTCAAGGATCCCGTTGAGATCCTTACGGGATTTCCTATAGAGATCGAGATCGTTTCCCCTCCAGTTCTTTTTGCTCCCGATATTACCGGGTCTCTTTCTCTCCAGTTCAAGCGCGACCGCACAGAACTCTGCGGTATCGGAAGTCTCTGCAAGCGTGGCAAGCAGGGGCTGGATCTCCGCAAGGAACTGTGCGGCCCGGTCCTCTGAACCTGTATACTCCCGGGCAAGGCCGAGCAATTGTTTCAGGCTGGCAGAGAACGAGGGATCGCCCCGGAGTGCCGCGATCTCCGCATCCCGGATCCGGCCTGTCTCCTCTTTCCACACCGTAATGACGCCGGTTTCATCAGCGTCCAGCGCAGCAAAAAACTGCGCGTACTGCTCGCGCCGCTCGTAGAGCGAGGCAAGTATCGACCGCAGCGTATACTGGTCGGTGATGGAGAGCACGCGGACGAGCGCATCGTGTGCCGGGCCTTCCTGCCGGGTATGAAACAGGTCCTCGCAGGCCTGTGCGTGGATCCGGGAGACCTGCTGCTCGTCAAGGACCACAAAGCCCGGCTCCAGTCCCGCCTCGATGGGAAATTCCCGGAGCACCTGTGCGCAGAACGAATGGAAGGTCTGGACCGGAGCAATCATGAAGTCCTCGGCCGCTTTCTCCCACTGCGGGCCTTCATGGATGAGGATCTCCTTTCGTATCCGTTCCTTCATCTCCGCTGCGGCCTTGTCGGTAAAGGTCAGGGCTAGGATCTCCGGCACGGCAATACCGCGGGACATAAGGAGGTCAATGTATTTCCGGACCAGCACGTAGGTCTTGCCGGTGCCAGCGCCTGCCGTGACCACCATGCTCCGGTCATGGTGCGTGATGGCATCGTTCTGGCGCCCTGTTGCAGTCATGTCGGGACTCCTCCGTTGCAGGAAAGGACGCGGTAGGGATCGAACCGGCAGATCCGCCGGAATTCGCAGTAGCTGTTCGGGCACGCTTCCCGGTCCGGGAGAGGGAAACGCCCGCCCCGGATCCCGTCAAGGTAGGAAAAGGAGCAGTCAAGCGAATGGTGCAGCAGGCCGGAAAAATCCGCAGAGACCCGGGGCCGGGAGATCATCATGTCCTTTGCGGCGGCATCCGCAAGCACGATGCTTCGGGCAATATCCCGCCGGATCGTGTAATATCCCCCGGCAATGCCACGGCCGCCGGTAATTTTTTCGTACGCGAGCAGGTACAGCGGCAGCTGGAGCGCCGTTCCCTCTTCGATATCCTTTGTCTTTGGATGCTGCGCGCCGGATTTGTAATCATAGATCAGGAAACTGCCGTCAGGGGCCTGATCGATCCGATCGATCCGGCCGCGGACAAGCATCCGGTGCGTCCCGTCGGGAGACGTGAGTTCCACGGGTGCCGGGGATCCCGGCTCGGCCTCCCCGCCAGGTCCCATGCCAAAGGAAAATTCAAAACACGACGGGACAAGCGGGGAGTCTGCCTCTTGTGTCTCGCAGGAAAGGAACCGTTCGAAATACCCGGGACCGTTTCCTTTGTCGCCAAGCATCAGGATCCGGGTGGCATCCCAGAGGGGGCTACTAAAATTATACCGGTCGAGCGATTCCTGTGCAATGCGGAGGATCAGGTCGGTTGCATCTGCAAGCATTGCCGGGGTGACCTTTGTCTGCCCGAGACCCCGCCACTGCCGGTAAAACGTGCTCAGGACCTCGTGGATGGCGCTCCCCCGGTCGGCTGCGGAGAGGTCGGGCTCCACATCGGGCAGCGCCTCAAGTCCGATCACCCGGCGGCAGAAATAGGCAAAGGGACAGCCGGCGTACAGTTCGAGGTTTGTCGGGGACCAGACATGATCCGCACCGTACCTTCCTGACAGGATCGCAAGGATTGGATCGTACCCGGAAAGGATGCCATCGTAAGGTGTGCTGCAACCGCCCTGCCGGTGATACCCTTCCATGTTCACGCGTTCCACAAGATCGTCAGGAGCAAGCGGTGCAGGGATAAGTCTGCATGCAGCCGTGAGTCTTCCTGTACGGATCTCCGCGCCGGCCCGGACGGCTGCTGTACGCCGGGATGCAAAAGAGAGCGTGCCGGACGGTACAGGCCACGGGCACTCCCCGGTCCGCATCCGGACCCGTTCGAAAAATGCCGAGGTCAGGAGCGGTTTTTCGCCATCGGCAAGCGGGGCGCTGAGGTACAGGGTCTTTTTTGCCAGAAGAAGGGCCGCGATGAAATAGTACTGTTCCTCCCGGAGGATCTCCGAGAGCGTGCGGGTCCCCATCCGCTTGTTCTCAAGCGTGTTGGTGAAAGGAAGCCGGGTGGTGAGCCGGGGAAACGTGCCTTCGGTAAGACCGCAGACAAACACAACCGGAAATTTCATGTGCGGGCATTCGCGGGGACCAAGAAGGGTAACCCCCGGAAGATCAGGAAGACCGCTCTCATCCGGCTCTTCGGCAATGGCCGCAACAAGCCGCGAAAATTCGTCCGGGCCGACAATCCTGCCGGCATCTGTCCAGGCAGCCGTGGCAAGGGCATTCACGCGCAACCGGAATTGTGTGCAGGCCGTTTTCTCCTTCTCTCCGGCGCCTTCATCGGGTGCTCCGGACAAAAACGGAATCTCCCATGCATCAAGGAACGTATCGAAGGCGCGGATATGATCGCGCAGGTTTTTCTTTCCGGTAAGGGTTTCGAGACCGGCAATCAGGATCCGGATCCCTTCCTGTACGCGTTCAACAGCAGGCAGCGATATGCCAGGGTAGTTCGTTGCCCGCTCTGGATCCGCAACCTGCTCATGGAGCCGGCCAAGCGCTTTCTCCCAGTCGGGGCGGGGACCATCGATGCGTGCGTACCGCGAGACCAGGTCCACTTCCGATGCATTGAGACTGACAGAACCGCCGGGCACGCGTTTTTTCCGGAAATACGGGCTCTGAATCAGCCGGACCATATCCTCGCGGGCATACCCTCCAGCCGCAAGGCCGGTAATGCCGGTCAGGAACCGGATCACGGGCGATCGGGCCATCGTGTGGCTGACTGCCGCATTCCAGGGGATCCCGGATTCGGCAAATACCTCTTCGACAAGCGCAAGGTTTTCCCGGAGATCCGGGCAGACCACCGCGATATCCGAAAGGGGCGTTCCCTCTTCGTTCAGCCGGGCAATCTCCGCTGCGACTGCATATATCTCGGCATACCGGGTGGGAAACGTCTGCACCCGGAAAAACCCGGGCGCCCCAAGAGAACCCGTTTCCGAGAAGAGACCGGTGATCTGCCGTGTTTGTTGTGCAGGTTCCCCGGAAAGTAAAACGGCAGGACCGTTGCGGAAAATATTCCGGTCAAGACCATGGGGAATAAAAAAATGTGCTGCAAAAGACCGCTCCCGGATTGCCCCAAAGAGCTCTTCTTCAAGAGGGAGGGGCTCGTAAAACCCGTATACAAAGACCGTCCCGAGCGGGGACGATTTTGTCCGGTACAGGAAATCGATCGTCCATGGAAGAAGCGTATCGTCATCAGCAAGGTCCCGCTCATGAAGGGCGTCCCGGTATGCCGTGATGATCGTGTCAAGCTGCCGGATCTTTTCTCCCTGGAGTTCAAGGAGGCATTCCGGGAACGGGACGTTCCGGTTCAGCGTGACATTCATGAATGTCATAAGGTCATCGATCGTACCCGGTGCCGGGTGATCCCGGGTAATAAAAAAGGGAACCTCTGCCCTCTTCTCTTCAACAATCTGTGCGAGGAGCATCCGGGCCTCGCTTCTTTGCAGGAACCGTTCGGTTGTCCGGTTTTCTATAAAGAGCGCATGGCAGAAACCTTCGATGGTGCAGATGTGCGAAGGAATGATGGGGCTTGCGCGCCGGGCAAGTTCGTCCGCGATACACCCGGCCAGCCGCCGGGTAGGGACAAGGATCCAGGTGGAGAACGGATCGGTTTTTGATGCCGACAGGTACCGTTCGATGACCGTATCAAGGTGCTCCCCGGGCAGACCGTACTCATGAGAAACTGACTGCGGGCCGGGGATCTGTTCCATAGATATCTGATCAACGCTTCTGGGGAAAAAGGAGATTATTCCAGATATTTGTCCAGCGGGATTGTCTCGATCTTTTCCCGGGTGACCGCCGTCACATCGATCTCATAGGCTTCCGCTTTCTTTGTAATGCTTTTAACCTCATGTTCGAGATCTTTTGTCGGGATCAGTTTCTTGCGCTTCTCCATCGGGGGGTTCATCTTCTCCGCTTTCTCAAACTCCACGACTTTTTTCATGATGTCATCAGGAAGCGACTCGCAGGACCGGAGCAGGCCTAAAAATTCATTGAAGAAGTACGTGTCGATCTGCATCCGCCGTTTGGTTGCATGCGCGAACTTCCCGATCACATGGCAGATATTCTCGCGGTCTTCCGGACTGAGCTGGTCAACAAACTGGTAATCCTCGATCTTACGGAGCGCCAAGACAATCGGTTCGAGGCTGTCGTACGTGACCACGTACACCTGGTAATCGGCCATGTCAAGGTGGAACTCGTCAAGATATTCGACCGTATTTGACGGGACCACGAGAAAAATATCTTTCTTGACGTTCTCTTCCTTTGCATACTTTTTCGCTGCCTCGGCCTGGTTTTTGATATATGTCGGGAAGTTATTGAGATCGTCGGGGTTCTTCGGGCTCTTTGCGTCGAAGATCACGTACTGGTCACAGATCAGAATCGCGTTATCGGGTTTCTTGCCGGCAACCGGGAACTTTTCCTTGTCGCAGTATTCCAGCGTGTGACGCTGGCAGATGGACCGGAGCGACTCTTCGACAACTTCCTCGTGCCGCTTCCACGTCTGTTCCATATCGGAAAATTTCTTCTGGAGTTCGGTGTCCCGTTCCTGCTGCACCCGGAGCCGGTCGTCGTCCAGTTGCTTTTTGAGTTCCTGGAGCGCGGTCATTCTCTGGTCGTGCTCATGGGTACGCGCTTCCTCTCTCTGGCCAAATTCCGTAAGCGCTTTCTGGGCGTCGATATACTGTTTGTTGAGCAGCTGGTATTTCTGATCGGTTTCAAAAAGATCCTGCCGTAACCGGCCGATGGTTTCCAGATTTTTCCGGTCTGATTCGGCAAGCCCGCCGGCTTCCTTTCCTTTTTCCGCGATCGTTCGGGTGAGATCCTCGTTTCTGGACTGGAGCTCGATCAGTTGTCCTTTCAGCCCGAGAATTATCTCATCGGTATTGGCAATCGTTCCGGAGAGCTTTGCCTCCAGTTTCGCCCGCTCGCTCTCTTTTTCCCCGGCTTTCTCGTTGAACAACTGGGCCCGGTTCTGTTCTTTTACCAGATCGTTCTGTGCCTGCGCGAAGCTCTGTTTCTGGAGTTCGAGATCCTTTGAGATATCCCGGACCTGTGCGGCCAGGTCAGCGATCTCCTGATCCTTTTTCCGCAGGGTACTCTGGATCTGCTGGTAGTCCCCGTATGCATCATATCCGAGCGAAACGGTAGTTTTCCATGAAAAAAGCCGTTCGAAAAATCCGATATTTTTTATCCGTTCCAGAAACTTTCCGAGATGTTCGAAAGGGGGAGTGTCCATAAGAGATGCACCGGGAATTGCCAGAAATAATCGATGATGAACTCTCGCCATGAAATCATATTAAGATACCTAACTGCGGGGTGAAACTAAAAATGGCCGTCTTAGTGTGCATCCCCATACCGGTACCCGCCCTCCGGCACCGCGATCTCGAACCGGGCCCCCTTCCCCGGCTCCCCGGTCTCCGTGATCGAAATTCCCGTAATCGAGAGGATCTCGCGGGAGAGGAACAGCCCGAGGCCCGTGTTGTGCCCAAAGCCCCGCTCGAACAGGCGTTTTTTGTCCGCAGAAGAGATCCCGTTCCCATCGTCTTCGACCCGGATCACCAGACCGGTCCCGGTTTCTTTACCGGAGATATCGATCGCGGTCATCGTCTGTCCGCCGTACCTGAGGGCGTTATCGATCAGGTTGTAGAATACTTTTCCAAGCAGCGGATCGGCATAGATCTCGACCTTCCCGAGATCCACGCGGATCGTAAGTTTCCCGACCGGCAGATCGGGCAATGCATCCTTCACGCTCGCAGCTGCGCTCTGCCAGACCGGGGCCGTGATTCCCAGGTTCTCGTATTCCTTGGTAAACTCGATCTGGCGTCCGATTGCATTTGCCGCTTTTTCCTCCCGGGCAATATAATCCGCGAGCCTGGCTGTATCGTGGAGGTAATTTTTTGAGAGCTCTAAATAGGTTGTTAAGCCGAGCAGCTGGTTCTTGATATCGTGCCGGGTGATACTGGAGAGGAGGTTGAGTTTCCGGTTGGTCTGTTGCAGGGCATCTTCCATTTTTTTCCGGTCCGTGATGTCGGCCAGCACGTAATTGAAACTGGTAATACGGCCGCCCTGTTCCAGGGGACGCGGCGATACGCTGATCCACCGGGTCGAGCCGTCCGGGACAAGGATCCTGAATTCGTCAGCCAGGTAACTCCCGGATAACTCTTGCCCGAAGATGCCGGCAACGCGGGCCTGGTCTTCCGGGTGGACGAACTTCAGGAACTGCTCCCCGACCAGGGTTTCTGCCGGATACCCGTACAGCCGGTACCCGACCGGGCTCACATAGGTAAATTTCCCCGACAGGTCAAGGGAGACTATCACCTCGCTTAGGTTCTCTACCAGATCGCGGTACCGCTTCTCGCTCTCGGCGAGTGCCGATACGGCCCGCATCTCTTCGGTCACATCCTGGACAATAGAGTGCAATAGTCTGCGGCCTCCAAAGAAGATGGTGCCGCTGAAGACACGGACGTCCCGGATCCCGCCATCCTTTTTCTTGTGCTGAAACTGGAACACGGCCCCGGGGCTTTTTGTTGCCTGGCGCATGGATTCGGACGTTTTCTCCGGGTCCTGGATATTGATCTGCGTGATGAGCAGGTGCTGCATCTCTTCGAGGGTGTAGCCATAATACCTGCAGGCCGCTGCGTTTGCATCAACGATCTGCCGGGTCTCCGGATCGACCAGGAACATCACGGCATTGTTGATCTCGAACATGTCGCGGTACCGCTTCTCGCTCTCGGCGAGTGCCGATACGGCCCGCATCTCTTCGGTCACATCCTGGACAATAGAGTGCAACAATCTGCGGCCTCCAAAGAAGATGGTGCCGCTGAAGACACGGACGTCCCGGATCTCACCATCTTTTTTTCTGTGCTGAAACCGGAACACGGCCCCGGGGCTTTTTGTTGCCTGGCGCATGGATTCGGATGTTTTCTTTGGGTCCTGGATATTGATCTGCGTGATGAGCAGGTGCTGCATCTCTTCGAGCGTGTAGCCATAATACCTGCAGGCCGCTGCGTTTGCATCAACGATCTGCCGGGTCTCCGGATCGACCAGGAACATCACGGCATTGTTGATCTCGAACATGTCGCGGTACCGTTTCTCCCTCTCTTTGAGAGCCATTTCCTCCTGGTCGCGGCCGGCCCGGGCTTTCTGAAGGGATTCCATCATCGCGGCAAAGGACGCGGAGAACTCACCCATGAAATCGACATGCTGGGTAAGATCTCCTTCCGCTACCTGTCCGACCTGCCAGGTCAGGTGCCGGAGGTTGGACTGCAGGGCCTTGAGGCAGCCGGCCGTACGGCCTTTTACGGCAAGATCCCGGGAAAGGTCGCCCCGGGCCAGGGACTGGCCAAACTCCTGGGTTGCGGCAAGATCGGCAAGAAGTACGGCAAGCTCCTCTCGGGTCTCTTCATCGGGCAGCAACGGCAGGTCTGCGGGTACCGTGCCGGTCCGGAACGTCTCGTTTATTGCCCGGATAACCGCCTGGATCCCGGGGTCGGAGGGTGTGGCGGGATTTTCTTCGTATCCGGTCATATGCACATTCCTAGCAGGACCGCAGGTTTACGCTGAACCTGCAGGTGCGGTCGCCGGTGCACCAGCAGTCGGTCTCGTGCACATCGTACGGCCTGCCGGTATATTCCTCCATAACCCCGGCAATGAATCCCTCGTCGTATGTACAGACGCCATACCCGGTCTCCGGCAGGCCCGAGCAGTCGAGGTCCTCTGATACGGTCATGACAAACGAGCCATGTTCCAGGTCAGCCTTTTCGATCCGTAAGAGGCCGATGTTCAATTCATGGAGGGCTTCCTGGAGTCTCCGTACAAACCCGTTAAAATCGTCCTGCCTGCCAATGACATGCTTGCAGAATTCCCGGCCGGCAAGCAGCCCGGCCCGGTAAAATATCTCGTCTGCCTTTGCGGTACCGTACTCCTGTTCGAGGATGTCGCGAAACGTATACTGCATGAGACGGTAGGCTTCAAGGCGCGTGGTGGGTCCCAGATTCGGCCGTCCCTCTATAAGGTCGCCAAGAAGATCCCAGGAAAAAACATATCTTCTGTTGCTGGTGCTCATGATGGCTCCACGGGTTTTTTTATCTTCACCATAATTATTCCGGGGATTGATAAAATAGTTTAGATCCGTTAAATGCCGGGATGCGTCAGCAGGGTTAAGTACGGCGCTCCTTGTTTTATCGGCCCGTACCCCCTTCCTTCCCGTGTACAGGATCCGGGCAGACGGCACCTGCATTCCGCCGGGTTTATGCCCGAGTATCGCGAATACCGTTTCTATTCAAAAGGAGGATCCCGAATCCATCATGCCAGAACCTGCATCCTGTACCGGCTCGCTCATCCCCAAGGACCGGGTCACCACTCTCGTAGATGCCATCTACGCATTCTCCATGACCCTGCTCGTGACCACCATCGATGTCCCAAGCAAGTACGAACATGTCAAGGTAGCGGCCCCGGTCCAGGCGATCATTAACAGCATCCTCCCCGATCTTATCCATTATTTTATCGCATTTACGATCCTTGCCATCCTCTGGTACTTCCATCACCAGCAGTTCCGGCACCTTGCCGGCCTGAACCGGACCCTGCTTGTCACCACGATGATCTCGCTTTCCTTTGTCTGCCTGCTCCCGTTCTCCACCAATATTGCCGGGGACTACCCGTACGATGTGCTCGGCGCAATCATCTTCGAGCTCGATATTTTCGTGATCGGTCTTGTCACGCTCGTGCAGTGGTATTACTTACGGAAACGCAGTGCGGTCCTGGTACCCGGCCTTGAACCCGACCGGATCGAACGCGAGATCGTCTGGAGCTGGGTCTTCCCGCTGCTCTCCATTCTCGGGATCGCCATTGCACTCGCTGGTCTCAACTGGAGCCCCGGGGTCTATTTCCTTGCTCCCCTGATCATGGCATATCTCTACCGGAAGGCTGAGGTCTGAAAAAAATCGGTCGCTCTGTACCAGGCCATACACGCGAAAGTTTGGGAGGGTATCCCCCGCGTTCCGGACTGCACGTGAGATCGCAGATCCGCGATATGCCCGGCAGGATCTCCCCCGGGCCCGGACGAGCCGGCCGTGACGGACATCCACGCTCACTTCCCGCAGTCGTCCCTCGCTCTTTTCCGGTAACTGCACAGGACGGGTAAAGGGCCCGGAGCACTGTTTTCTCCCGGGAACCGTTCGGGCCGAAATACAAACTCTATATTTTATTAATTTTTTATGATATATTTTGTTTGTTCGATTATTATTGTTCTGTATATTAATATTTCTGTGGGCAAAAAAAGCTGTTAATCACTTGTATTGCTGAAAATACCAATTATAATGGTCGATCGTGAAGAACTATGGAGACGATCATAAATATAAATGAGCGGAGGAAATGTACTTCTTAGATGTCGCAGTCGGAGACAACCCGGGACAATTTTTCCCGCGAAGCCATCAACAAGATGAGGATCGGGTTATCCGCGATCCGTGAGATCAACTCCTCGGTCAAACTTCTCTCCTTAAATGCCCGGATCGAGGCAGCACGGGCCGGGGATGCCGGCCGGGGTTTTGCAGTGGTCTCCGAGGAGATGAAGCGTTTAAGCGACGGGATCCAGCTGACCGCAGAAAAACTGGACGGCGAGATCAGCAGCACCGAGCAGGAGATGAATGAAGCGGAAACCTCCGCCCGGGGCAACCGGTTGAGCGACCTGGCGTTCAATGCGATCGAGATCCTCGACCGCAACCTGTACGAACGCACTGCCGATGTCCGCTGGTGGGCTACCGAGTCCGCATTTGTCGATGCCTGTGCCGAAAGCGAAAACGAGGAAAAGGCCCGGCTTGCGGTAAAACGCATGGACATCATCCTTAAGAATTACACGATCTACAAGGAACTCGTGATGGTGGACCTCAACGGACGGATCCTTGCAAACGGCCGGCCCGAACAGTTCCCTCTCCAAGGACGGGATGTCTCTGCCGAACCCTGGTTCCGGGGCGCTGCAGCAACCGCGAACGGCTTAGAATATTTTGTAGCAGATATCGGCCCCTGCTCCCTGACAAAGGATAATGCCGTGATCTATGCGGCCGCGATCCGGGAAGGCGGCATGACCACCGGGCGGGTCACGGGCGTGCTCGCGGTGATCTTTGACTGGAGCCAGGCAGAATACATTGTAAAGAACGTCCGGCTGAGCGAGGCCGAACGGGCCGGCTCAAGGGTTATCCTCTTTAACGGGAGCGGCAGGGTGATCGCTGCAAGCGACGGGAGGGGCGTGCTCTCCGAAGATGTCTCGCTCATTGGCGGGATAAAACGGGCGCTTGCCGGGGAAAAAGGTTTCACGATAGAATCCCACCACGGCAAAAAGACAATCATTGCGTACGCGTGCACGCCGGGATACGAAACCTACCGCGGCCTTGGCTGGGGCTGCGCCATCCTGATCCCTGCATAACACCGGTGCGAAACGTTTCGCCAAAACGTGTCAGATCTAACCTGTTTTTTAATTTTTACCGGGCAGAGAAAAAACACGGGCGGGAAAAAAGAAAAAAAGATTTGTGATTATTTCTTCGGGACCGGGTTGAACACGTTCTCGTAGATCATGTCGCTGCCGGTGTTTGCGAGACGGGCGCGTTCTGCACGCTCTTCCACGAACGCGTGGATCGGCAGTTCCATGTCCCGGCCCGGCACATGGCCGAACATCTTCTCGATCTCGACCTGCTGTGCGTGCATGAAGAGGGCGTTGGGGATCTCCGCGGGGCAGAGTTCCTGGCACTGGCCGCAGTTCACACAGGAGTCCGCAATGTGGGCAAAGCGGATGAGGTGGAACATGAAGTCCGGCGGGACTTCCCCGGATCTTACATAGACCGGGTTTTTCGTGGTGCAGTCGACACAGTAGCAGATCGGGCAGGCAGAGATACACGAGTAGCACTTGATGCAGCGGCTCGTCTCTTCCATGATCTTCTTTAACCGGTCCTTGCCCTCACCGAGGCTTGCAAAGTCCGCAGCCCGGCACTTGTCGCCGAGCTTGAACATGGCGCCTTCGACTTTTCCGCGGATCTCAAGACCCTTCGGGTTCGGAGCTTCCGTGGCGAGGATGCCTTTTTTCACTGCACCGTCAACGAGTGCCGCTCCCTTCTCGGAGCAGACTTCGACAAAGGTTGCCTTTCCGGCGCGGGGGCCGATAACACCCCAGTTACCGCAGGCGAGATCTGCCTGGCGCGGGATCTTCATCTTGCAGCGGCGGCAGTTGGGCCGGCGGCCGTAGCCGTGCTCTTCGAGTTCGTCCACGGAGATTCCCTTGTGTCCGCCTTCGTACTCGATAATGAACTGGCCCTTGTCGATCTCTTCCTTGTGGACATTGTCCGGGTCAACGCCGTACTTGTCGGCAATCATCCTGCGGGCAAGGACCGGGCTGACCGACCCACCGCAGTTGACACCGATCATGTAGATGTTGTCGAGGTTGATCTGCTTGCGCTTGGCAAGTTCGTAGAATGCCATGGCATCGCAGCCCTTGACGGTGACACCGATCTTCATGTCCTTTGCGCCGTTGAAATACTTCTTGATGAGCTTGGGCAGGAGGACGGTACCGCAGTGGAGCGACCCGGCAGTCTTTGCAAGGTCTTCGGGCTTGGTGACAAGCGTCGGCTTTGCATCGTAGAGGTCTTTTCCCTTTGCGATGACAAGGACGCCGTCGACTGCCTTTGACTCTAAGGCATATTTCCAGAGCGTAGTGACCGCGCCACCGAGCTCGGCTTTCTTCTGGATCTCTGCATCGTTGGTCCACGCGTAGAGCATATCGCCTTTCTTTGTCATGGTTAGACCCCTCCTACGATCTTCTCGATCTTGGCAGTTGCCGCACCGTGCATGCCCGGAACGGCGATAACGCCCTTCTTCATGTCGGGGATCACGCGGGCCCTGACCTGCACGGAGGCACCGGACTTTGCGGTGACCTTCACGCTCATGCCGTCAAGGATGCCGAGGGCTTTAGCGTCAGCCTTGTTGATTACGGCGGTCGGTTCGGCAAACTCGCGGAGGATCTCTGCGGTGTGCAGGGAGAGCGTGCCCATCGGCCACTGGCCCTCGACTGCGAACGGGAATTCGCCGCCGGCTGCCTCGGGAGCCTTGTAATCTACTGCGGCAAAGACACCCTTGCCGTCCTTTGTGGCAAACTTGTCGGCAAAGAGGAATGCCGTGCCGAACTTTCCACCGGCTGCCGGCCACTGGATGGCCTCGGGCTTTTCGAGGGCTGCGTAGGTGATGCCTGCATACGCGGGAACTGCCTTTGCGATCTCGGTAAAGATTGCTTCGGCGTCCTTGTACGCGAAGTCCTTCTCGTGGCCCATGGCCTTTGCAAGGTCGCAGACGATCTGCCAGTCTGCCTTGCTGCTCCCGGCCGGTTCGACTGCCTTTCTGACTTTCTGGACACGGCGTTCGCTGCTGGTCTGGGTGCCGTCGCGCTCGGCAAATGCTGCCGAGGGGAGGACGATCGATGCCTTCTCTGCGGTCTCGGTCATGAAAAGGTCCTGGACCACAAGGAAGTCAAGTTTGTCGAGGGCATCATAGACCGATGCACCGTATGCGGCGAGATTCTCGCCCATGATGTACATTGCCTTGAGCTTACCGGCTGCCGCTGCTTCGATCATGGCGGGGACGGCAAGGCCGTTTGCCTGCGGGACGCAGCCGACATCCATTGCTCCCTGGGCGTTTGCCTTTCCGCGCAGGAATGCGACACCCGAGCCTGCAACACCGGCATTGCCGGTGAGGAGCTGGAGGTTTGCACATGCACGCACCAGGTCGCCGGAGACGGCGCCTGCCGAGGTGACGACTGCTGCCGGGGCGGCTGCCGTGTAGAGCTCGGCTGCCTGCTTGACGACTGCCTCGTCAATACCGCAGGCTGCTGCGGTGGCGGCAGGGCTGCATGCTGCAACCGCTGCCTTGCACTTGTCAAAGCCGGCGGTCTTCTTTGCAATGAAATCCTTGTTCTCTTTGCCGGCCGCGATGATTGCGTTTGCAAGGCCCATCATGAAGGCGACTTCGGTGCCCGGGGTTGCCTGGACATAGAGGTCGGCGAGCCGAGCGGTCGCGTTCTTCTTTGCATCGACAACGATGATCTTCGCACCGTTCTTCTTTGCCTGGATGATTGCGCGCCCGGAAAGCGGGTTCTCTTCGAGCGGGTTAGCGCCCACGACAAGGACGACCTTTGCCTGGGTGAGGTCGGCAATGGAGTTGGTCATTGCACCGATGCCGAATGCATCGGCAAGGCCCTTGACCGCGTCGGCATTGCAGCGCCGGCCGCAGTAGTCGATGTTTGCGGTCTTGAGCACGTTTGCTGCAAAGTTCTTGAAGACAAAGTTGTCCTCGTTGCAGGTCCGTGCGGACGCAACGCAGCCGATCTCTTCGGGCTTGACGCCCTTTAACTTCGCTGCGATCTCCTTATACGCGTCTTCCCAGCTGGCCTCGACAAACTTCCCGTCTTTCTTGATGAGCGGGGTGGTGAGCCGGCCCGGGTGGTTGACGAATTCATAGGAACGGTTCCCGCGGATACAGACCTTCCCCTCGTTGACCGGGTTGCGGTGCCAGGGTGAGATCCCGACAACCTTGCCTTCTTTTACGACAAGGTTGATGCCGCAGCCGGTCCCGCAGTAGGGACAGGTGCTTGGTACATAGGTAAATTCCATGTTCTTTCCTCGATCAGAAAAAGTCTGTCCAGCATATATTTAACCCTAATCAAATGAAAGGAAAATATGATGAATATTAGTGGGTTGATGCCTGAAAAACCATTGCGGGACGGTCCGGGCCGCTTCCGCATTCTCCGTCGGTGTTCTCACCTTCTCCGGCAAGAGGCAGGACGGAGGTTTCCCGCCCCGGCGCGCACCGGCAGGGCCGGCGCCCGTGGCGGGTGTACCGTCCGGCCCGGTCCGGCTGCAGGGGGCACTAGACCGTAATGAAATCTCCCCGCATTCTCCCGATGCTCGGATCGATCGTCCAGGCCGGTCTTGCATCCGTTGACGGCGCTGCCTTTACCGAGCTTGGGGCCTGCCCGGCCTGCGGGGGCCCGGTCTCGGGCTACGATACGAAAAAGAAGATCTTTGCTCTGGTGCATGACGAGAGCGGCAGGCGCACGATCGCGGTGACGGTCAGGAGGTTTTACTGCCGGGCCTGCAACCGGATCGTGAATGCGGACGAGCCGTTCTACCCGGGGACGAGGATCGGCTCGCCCGTGATCGACCTCTGCCTCACGCTTGCAGAGACCATGCCGGCAAACCGGACCGCGGCATACCTCGATGCAATGGGCGTTCTCCTGGACCGGACCAGCTGCCGGCTTTATGTCCGGGACCAGGCGCGGCCGGTCATGAGCAGCGATCTCTTTGGGATCCGGCTGCCCCTGTCAATTGTCTCACTCTCCACCCTTGCTTCCCGGGCCGGCGAGGGCACTCCCGTCAGCGGGGCAGAAATTCTCGCTGCCTGTGGTTTCCCATCCGCAGACCGGGCAGCGCTTCACCGGGCGCCGCGAAAAGAACGGGACGAGCGGGACGCACAAAAAGAGAAAGAAGAACGGCACGTGCAGCAGCCAGAGCGCGGCGGTAACGGCAACGGATCCCGCAAGCAGGCAGATGCTTAGTTTCCAGGGTTCCGTACCGCCACCTCGCGGACTGCATACGCGGGAAGCGCATCGGCTGAGGGCCCGAGCGCTGCGTTCAGATCGGTCCCGCTGCACGCTTTTGCAAAGATCCCGGCCCCGATCCCGGCTACGATGACCCGGGACGCACCGCTCTCTTCCTGTGCGCGTGCAACTGCCGTTTGGATCATCGTGCGCTGCCGGTTCCAGAACGCGGAGGCGACCGCGAGCGCTCCCTCCTCCCCGATCTCGGAGAGGTCGGCGCAGACCACCCGGGCAAGCCGGCGCAGCGAAGCCTCACGGGTCTTCTCTTTCCCATCCGGTGCATCGCAGGTGTATTCGCCGGGAGAGATATGGCCAAGGACAAGGTGGGCATCGGCGCTCGCGGCGAAATACTCGGTGCTGACCGGTGTCGGGACGCCGTTTACGGTCACCGATGAGACAAGGGTTGCAACCGGTGTCCGGAGCATGCCGGTATAGACCAGGTACCCTTTCTGGAGACGGAGAAGATCGGTCAGGCCCAAGAGCGCAGGGAACCGGTTGAGCGGTATGATATCTGCGGTCGTGCTCCCGATATCGAGCAGGACTGCATCCGGGTACTGTTCCCGAAGGAAATCTGCGGACGCAAGCCAGTTTGCCGCGGCAAGCGCCGGCACCGGGCCGTCATGGAACCGGGCATCGGTACCGTAGAACCGGGCCGTGGGGAATACTTCCCTGACCGCACCGGCAATAAAGGAGATGCCTTCCATTTTGTCCGAAAAACAGTCGGCGAGCTCCCCGCTCATCACGACCGCAGCAGTCCCGTCTCCCTTCCCGGCATACTGCCGGAGCAGGTCCGGTATCGGGGCCCCGGTCCAGAGCGGGCAGTAGTGGATGTGAACGCCGGCCTCGTCCACGACCTTGAGGTTCGCACCGCCGACATCGATCCCGATCATGCCGGTGTGACCTTCCCGTACCGGTCGAACCGGATCCTGCCGTGGAAGTGGACCGCGGACGGCGTTGCTCCTTCCGATGCACTCACCAGCAGCGCGGCAATCTCCTCGCCCATGCAGGCCGCGATCCCGACAATGCTTGTCGTGATCCGCGGATTGACATCGAGCACGTACACTTTGTCCGCAACGATAACATCGACACCGCAGTAGCCCTGGCAGCCGAGCACGGTGGCTGCCTTCTTTGCGGTTTCCACGATCTCCTGCTCCCGGGCCGGGTGGACGGGGGTCTCGCCGCCGCGGTACGTAAACGTGCCGTCACTGTTCGCCACAACGTCCTGCCGGTTGACCGAGAGCACCAGCGGCGGGTTGCCGGAGAAGTACAGGCAGGCCTCGCCCACTACCCGGCTCAACACAAGGCTGACCGAGTAGAGCTCGCCGGTAATATATTCCTGCGCGATCTCGTCCTTTCCCGGGGCATCCGTTGTCAGCCGCACGCCGAGAGCATCGCAGCCGGTGACCGGTTTTACGATATGTTTCCCCTCTGCGGGAGCCGGTCCCGGGACGGGAATGCCGTGGGCCCGCAGGATCTTTTCCGTGGACCGTTTGTTGGCGCAGACCGCCGCATTCATGCTGCCGCACCCGAGCGAGTGGCTGTGCTGTTCTATGGGAAGAGAGAACTTTGCGAGCATGGCGTCGGGGGCGATCACAAGGCCCATGTCGCAGGCCGGGGCGAGCCGGGCGATCTCGGCAGAAAAATCACCGGGCCCCGGGAGCACGACTTCGTACCCGCACGCGGCAAAACTTTTGTTGAGAACATCGAGCATTGCCTTGCCCTCGGGCGCGAGCGCCGGGTCGCGCGAGGCAGTGTACTCGGCTAGCAGGACTTTCATTGCAGGAACTGTTTTTCCGCACGATAAGATTACCCTATCTTTTGGCGCCGGTCCGGATCGGTCAGGTATAATGCCCGGTTGCACGAAACGTATACCTGTTCTATGAAGCCCGCGATCCTCCTCACCAACGATGACGGCGTAAATTCCCTCGGTATCTGGGCGGCCTACGAGGCCCTCACCCCGATAGCGGACGTGACGGTTGTCGCCCCCGCCACCCAGCAGAGCGCGGTCGGCCGCTCGATCTCGATCTTTGAACCGATCCGGGCAAACCGGATAAAAATCAACGGTGTCCATGCATGGGCGGTGGCGGGGAAACCCACCGATGCGGTGATCATCGGCCTCTATGCGCTCAAACTCGCGCCGGCGCTTGTCGTGAGCGGGATAAACATCGGCGAGAACCTCTCGTACGAATCGGTCATGACCTCGGGCACGATGGGCGCGGCGCTCGAAGCGTCCAACCAGGGAACAAAAGGCATCGCGTTCTCGCTCCAGGTGGAGGACCAGGGGGACAAGTTCGACGATCCGGGCCAGTCTGCGCAGAGTTTTACTGAGGCAAAAAAAGTGGTGCGGGACGTGGTAAGCCGGGTGCTCGCGCAGGGTTTTTGCCCGCACGCGGATGTGATCAACGTGAATATCCCATCCGAAGTCCGGGGCGGGTACGAGGTGACAAAGCTCGCCCGCAAGCTCTTTAAGACCGGTGTGGAAAAACGGCTCGATCCCCGGGGCCGGCCGTATTTCTGGATCAACGGCCCGCTCCTTGACGATGCAGAGGACGGGACCGATGTGCATGCGGTCCGGAAAGGAAATGTCTCGGTTACTCCCATCACCCTCGACTGTACCGCATATGCTGCGGAGGACGAGGCCCGGGAGATTTTCCGGGAATAAAGCGGAACTTTTCTTTTTTCATCGTGTCTCCCGACTATCAAATACGTGCTTTTTCTAGCGGTCGATCCCATCTGTGAAAAAAATGCGATGCCTGCCGCCGCCCCGAAGGGCGCCCCGCGGCGGCTTCAATTACTAAAAAGAGATGAGGGTAATCAGCCCAGCGAGGGCCCGACGAGGCGCCCGAGCGACCCCCGCAGGGGGTGGGAAGAATCGCATTTGCAGGTATCATGAGTCCGGTAATCTGTGCTGCTGTGCCCCGCAAGAAACCAAATGAGGTGCGGAGGCATCGCAGTTCTCCTTCTTGTGCCAGGACCTGAAGATTATGCCAAAAAAAATTACCGGATAGTTCCCGGTTCCACACCACGTTTAATTATCCGGCACTCAAATCCTTTCATCAAGTATGGCAGGCACAAGCGATGCAGTTGCCGCCGCAAAACGGGCAGCAGGCTACCGGGCGGCGGAGATGGTGGAAGACGGCATGGTGATCGGCCTTGGCACCGGTTCGACCGTGTTTTATGCAATTGAAGCGCTTTCGGGAATGATCCGTGACGGGATATCGGTTACCGGTGTCCCGACTTCGTACCAGACCGCGATGAGGGCCCGGGAGTACGGGGTCCCCTTGACAACGCTCGATGACAACCCGGTCCTCGACCTTGCCATCGATGGCGCAGACCAGATCGACCCGCAGCACCGGATGATCAAGGGCCGGGGCGCTGCGCTTACCCGGGAAAAGTGCGTTGCCGCCGCAGCCTTCCGGTTCATCGTAGTGACAGACGAGGCAAAGATCGTCCCCCGCCTTGCCGGGGTCGTCCCGGTCGAGACCCTTCCGTTTGCGACAAAGACCGCCATGGCACAGCTCCGCGGGCTTGGCTGCCGGCCGTTTATCCGCGAGGCGGTAAAAAAGGACGGCCCGGTCATCACCGATAACGGGAACTTTATCGTAGACTGCCAGTTCGAGGAGATCCCCGATCCCGCGGCCCTGGAAACGGCCATTGCGCAGATCCCCGGCGTAATCGAAAGCGGGCTCTTTACCCGGTTCGCGGGAAACGCTACGATAATTGTAGGTGCGGAAAAAAAGTGTTCGGTACTGACATCAGCTGATGTAGTCCCGTAATTTCTGGATCATGGCGAGCTGGGTGGTCGCCTCTTTCTTCTTCTCCTTTTCAATGCTGTCCATGATATCGGAGATGGGTTTTGCCAGCTCGTAGATCTTTACCGGGCGGCCTTTGCTCTCGGCCTTGCTCTCGCGGCTCGAGATCCAGCCCTGGTCCATCAGGTAGCGCATTGCAATGCTGACTTCGGGCTGGCGCAGGTCGGTGCCGCGTTCGATGGCCCGTGAGGTGGCCTCAGGGATATTCGCCAAAAAAACGAGTACCTTCGCCACATTTTTCTTTGTACCGATCTCGATCAAGAGGTTGGCAAATTCTTCCTCTTTTTCGGTGAAATACATCACATTTTCCGTTCTCATGCAAACACATCCACAATATTTTTGAGAGGATTTTCTTAATCTATTATCTTTATCACGATATTTATGGGTGATTATTGACGGGCAATGACCGGTTATTTTATATATTATGATTCATTGTCCCCATGAAAATATAATTGTCATTGTAGATCGTTGTAAATTAAAAAAGAAAAACCCGGCGTACCGGATACCGTTTTGCGATAAAAAAAAGGATTACATCAGGCCGAGGCTGCGGAGATCCGAGAGGATCTTGATAACTGCCTTTTTCGCATCCTCGGGCTCCTTGCCGCCGGTAATGATCAGTTTTCCCGAACCAAAGAGCAGGACGACCACCTTCGGGTTCTCCAGGCGGTATACGAGGCCCGGGAACTGCTCGGGTTCGTACTCGATCCGTTCGAGATTGAACCCTACCGCGATCTTGTTGAGGTTGATCGCGGTCGCAAGGTCTGCGGAGGTTACGATGTTCTGGATCTTATAGGTCAGTTTCTTCGGGATATCGATGTTAAAGCTCCGAAGCTGGTTGCCAAGGATGTTTAAGCCCTTAGACAGGCTGTCGACACTCTTTGCCCCGGTAAGTACCACTTTTCCCGAGCCAAAGACAAGCGCCGCAATCTTCGGGTTCTGCATTCTCAGCACAACGCCGGGGAACCGTTTCTTGTTGTACTCCGCATCCTTGATCTTGGAGGCAAGCTCCGGGAGGTCCAGGTAGTCGGTTACCTTCGCGGAAGCCACGATATTTTCTATCTTGAGTGAATCCTCTGGATTGACTTTCATGGTTGCTGTCACCCGTGTTAGGATACCTTGATTGCCTTTTTTGGGAAGTGCTCTCCCCCTTCATCCCATTATATAAAGCATATAAAGAAAGGGAAGCACGATATAAAAACCCATCGGGTTTTTGGGGGCCGGGTTAAGGTCTCTCTTTTACCCCGTCAGGTCCGCCCGGGCAAAACTACCGGTATATGCTTGTTGCCGTTCCGGTAAAAATTCCCGGGATTTGACCTGTACCCGGGACAATAAAAAAAGATACACCGGGAAAGTTTCGGCCCGCTCATTCATCGAGCGTGGAAATATCGCCCGGGTCCATGCCCATCTCTTTTGCCTTGAGGATCCGGCGCACGATCTTGCCGCTCCGGGTCTTGGGAAGATTGTCCGCAAATTCGATCTCGGAGGGCATGGCGATCGGCCCGAGCGTGATCCGCACATGGTAGATCAGCTCGTTTTTGAGTTTCTCGCTCGGGGTATGGCCGACGCGGAGCGTGACAAACGCCTTGATCGTGTTCCCTTTTAAGGGATCGGGCTTCCCGATCACGGCCGCTTCTGCCACCGCTTTGTGCGAGACCAGGGCGCTCTCGACTTCGGCCGTACCAATGTTATGGCCCGAGACGATAATAAGGTCGTCCGATCTCCCGATCACCATGATGTAGCCGTCCTCGCTTTTGATGGCAAGGTCGCCCACCTGGTAGCAGCCGGGGATCGTCTCCCAGTACTTCCGGTACCGCTCGTCATTTTCCCAGATCGTCCGCATCATGGAGGGCCAGGGCTGGCGGATCGCTAAAAAACCGCTTTTGCCCGGCTCTACGCTCTTCCCGTCCTTGTCCACGACATCGGCGATCACGCCGGGCACGGACTTGCCCACATAGCCCGGGCGCATCGGTTCGCCAAGAACGGTTGTTACCATGTGCATGCCGGTCTCGGTCTGCCACCAGGTATCCACGATCGGGCACTTGTCCTTCCCGATCACATGGTAGAACCACTCAAAGGCCTCCGGGTTGAGCGGCTCGCCGACCGACCCGAGTACCCGCAGCGAACTGAGGTTGTACTTATTGGGCCATTCCTCCCCGAGTTTCATGAACATCCGGATTGCGGTCGGGGCGGTGTACAGGATATTGACGCCGTACTCCTCGACATATTTCCACCAGATCCCGGGGTCAGGGTAATCGGGCGTGCTCTCCGTGATAAACACCGTGGCACCGACCGAGAGCGGGCCGTACACCACGTACGTGTGGCCGGTGATCCAGCCGGGGTCGGCGGTACACCAGTACACATCGTGCTCCTTGATATCGAAGATATACTTGGTAGTATAATAGGCGCCGACCATGTAGCCCCCGCAGGTATGGACAATTCCCTTGGGTGCGCCGGTCGTACCGCTTGTATATAATATGAAAAGCGGGTCTTCCGCATCCATGACTTCGGCCGGGCAGTCGGCGCCCGAATCGTCCATTACATCGTAAAAGTCGATCTCCATCTCGCTGTGGAGCTCGACCGGGATGCGCTGCTCCCGGCGCAGGATGATCAGGTGCTCGACAGCCGGGGCATTGATGATCGCTTCCTCTATTACGTGCTTTAAGGGAATGGCCTTGCCCCGGCGAATCGCCATATCCGCCGTGATCACGATCTTTGCGCCGGCCCCGACAATCCGCTGGTTGAGCGCAGCCGCCCCGTACCCGCCAAAGACCACGGAATGGATGGCGCCGATCCGGGTACAGGCAAGCATGGCAATGATCTGTTCCGGGATCACTGGCATGTAGATGCAGACCCGGTCGCCTTTTCCCACGCCGAGTTTTTTCAAACCGTTAGCAAACCGCTGCACCTCGCGCAGGAGCTGGCGGTAGGTAAAGACCCGTTCCTCGTCCGGCCGCTCGCCTTTCCAGATCAGCGCCACCTTGTTGCGCCGTTCCCCGAGCACGTGCCGGTCCAGGCAGTTGTAGGTGATGTTGGTCTTGCCGTTGATGAACCATTTTGCGTAGGGATAATTCCACTCGCAGACCTTGTCGTAGGGGGCAAACCAGTGGAGTTTTTTCGCAATGTTGTCCCAGAATTTTTCCGGGTCGCGGGTAAACTCGTTGTACGTCCAGGTGTAATCCCCCATCCAGCTGTGCGTACGGTAGGAGGGATCCGGTGTGTAGTATTTTGGCTGCTGCACGGAATCTGCGCTCTTGTCCATAATGTGCTCCTAATGTGCTCCTAATCTACATTATCAATAATGATGAATTAAAGTTAATCTTTGTGGTCAGATTAACCAAAATCGGCCAATTAGAGCCCCGTTTACCCTTTGTCGCGCATTGCTTTCATTTCAGTACATTTAAATGAGGCATCGCCAAATTTCTAATTATATCATATGAACCCGGCATGCACCAGTGTCCCACACCATTTACGGGCTGGCTTTTCCTGCATGCCCCGCTCCCGATCTGTGTCTAGAGCAGACAAGGCGGACAAATCCTTTTGGTATTCCATGAAACGAGGTGAACAGTTTGACCCAGAAGATGCTCTCTGAAGCGGAAGGATATGACTTATTACGGAAATACGAGATCCCGGTCCCCGAGTACCAGATTGTCAAAAACGGCGAGGACGCGGCAACCGCAGCCGAGAAGATGGGATGCCCGGTCGTCATGAAGATCATCTCGCCCCAGATCGTCCACAAGAGCGACGCGGGCGGCGTGATGGTCGGTATCGGGAGCAAGAAGGCAGCCCTCGGTGCATTCACGAAAATTATCGATAACGCCAAAGCCTACAATGCCGAAGCGCAGATCGAAGGGATCATGGTCGAGCAGCAGGCCGAACCCGGCCTCGAGCTGATCATCGGCGGAAGGACCGACCCGGCATTTGGCAAGGTCATCACCTTTGGCATGGGCGGGACCATGGTGGAGCTCATGAAGGATATCACGCTCCGCATCCTGCCGGTCAGCGACGAGGAGATCCGGCAGATGATCCACGAGATCAATGCCTACCCGCTCATCGCAGGCTACCGCGGATCAAAGCCCCGGGACGAAGAAGCCCTTGTCAAAATTATCGCCAATGTCTGCCGGTTTTTCGAAGAGAACGAGAGGGTTATCGAGTTCGATATCAACCCGTTACGGCTGTACGAGTCCGGTGCCTGTGCGGTCGATGCCCGCGTGATCGTTGCCGATCATGTACACAAGGCGGAGAGAAAGGAACACCCGCCGGTACCGCTCGAATTTTTCACCCCCCGCTCGATTGCCGTCATCGGTGCATCGCAGGACTCCTCGAAGATGGGGTACGCGGTCATGCACAACCTGCTCCATTTCCCGGGGCAGCTCTACCCGGTCAACAACAAGCGCCCGGAGATCCAGGGGCTCAAGGCCTACCCCACCATCTCGGCAATCCCGGCGCCGGTCGATATGGCCGTCATCACGGTCCCGGCCGTCAATGTCCCGTCCGTTGTTGAGGAATGCGGGGCAAAGGGCGTCTCCATGGTCGTCATCATCACGGCCGGCTTTAAGGAGATGGGCCCTGAGGGCAAGGCACTCGAAGATCGCGTGGTGCAGATCGCAAGAGGCCACGGGATCCGGATTATCGGCCCGAACTGCCTCGGCCTGATCGTCCCGCCCCGCGGCATCGATACCACCTATGTGCACCAGTCGCCAAAGCCGGGCAACATCGCGTTCCTCTCCCAGAGCGGGGCCATCATCAACACGGTCGTTGACTGGAGTCTTGCGCAGAACATCGGGTTCTCGAACGTTATCTCGGTAGGCAACCAGTGCGACCTCGACTTCATCGATTACCTGCGCTACGTGGAGAAAGACCCGAAGACGAAAGCCATCATCATGTACATCGAGCAGATCAGCGATGGCAAGAAGTTCATGGAGGTAGTATCCGAGGTTGCGCAGTCAAAGCCGGTCATTGCGATCAAGTCCGGTTCTTCCCGCCGCGGTTCGGCCGCAGCATCCTCGCACACCGGCTCGCTCTCGGGCTCGTACGAAGTATACATGGAAGCGTTCAGGAAGTCCGGGGTCATTGCGGTACACACGCTGACCGGTGCGTTCCTTGCGGCACGGATGCTCGCCCACCCGAAGAGGTACCCCCGCGGCAAGCGTGCGGTCGTTATCACGAATGCCGGCGGTTTTGCCGTGCTCTCCTCCGATTATGCAGAGCGGTACGGTATCGAGCTTATCGATCTCCCGAAGGATGTTGTCGAGGAACTCAACGAGTTCCTGCCCGAGTTCTGGAACAAGGGTAACCCCATCGACCTTTTAGGCGATGCAACCGAGAAGCGCTTTGAGAAAACCTTCGATGTCCTTACCCGGCACGGCGATCTCTGGGACATGGCCTTTATCGTGGACTTCCCGAACCTCGTGCTGACATCGGAACAGCTGGCCCGCCAGATTCTCAAGTTCTCCGAGAAGACCCAGAACCGGGTGATCGTCACCATGCTCGGCGGCGATTCGCTCAATATTGGCCGGGAGATGTTAAAGGAACACGATATCCCGAGTTTCGACGAGTTGGACTTCACCTACCGTGTCATGGGCCGCGTGCTCTGGCAGAAGTTCCGGGTCAAGGCTCCCGGCCTGCTCTAAAATTTTCTTTTCTCTTTTCGATCTTTTTTATAATGCTCAAGTAACCGGTCCGGAGATCTTTTGTAATCCTCACCAACCGATCCGGAGATTTTCCGGAATCCTCAGCTCGCGGCCTGGCAATTTTTTGTAATCTTCACCAACCGATCCGGAGATTTTCCGGAATCCTCAGCACGCGAGCCAGAGATTTTTTGTAATCTCCACCAACCGATCCGAAGATTTTCCGGAATCCTCAGCTCGCGACCCGGCAATTTTTTATAATCATCAGCAACCGTTCCGAACTTTTTTGCTGCACGGGCTTTCGATCCAGCCGGGCTCCGTCAGAGAACCGGTCGATTATGGGAGGGTCGGGCCTATGGCAGGACCGGGCGGGACCGATCTTTTTTTTTTAAAACCTCAGCAACAGGATCGGACATTTTTTGTAATCTTCACCAACCGATCCGAAGATTTTCCGGAATCCTTAGCTCGCGACTCAACCATTTTTTGTAATCCTCACCAACGGGCTCGGACATTTTTTGTAATCCTCAGCAACCGATCCGAAGATTTTTCGGAATCCTCATCTCATGAGCCGGACATTTTTTTAAATCACCAGCAGCCCGTCCGGATTTTTTTCCTGGAAGTATCAGCCCGCGGCCCGGCAATTTTAAAAAATATTTCAGCGGACCGGCCTCCCGGACCGTAAAAACGGATCCTGCAAAGGGGGCTGCTACCGGAAAATACGCCCGTAATGCCGTCCGATTCCCCGGAATATGCCGTGGCTGCAAATATTGCCCGGATTGCAAAAATACGCCCAAAACGAGCTCCATATAATGCCCGTAATCGGCCCGTAAACGCATTCCGGCAGCCCCTTTTTCCGGTATCTGTCCGAATGCCTGCCGGCCCAGAGATCGGCCCGGGAATCGCGTTTACGTGAACGTTTTATTTTGTCCGATTGCCAAAATACGCCTTTAAACGGGTTATCCTGAAAAGGAGCCCGATACGGGCTCCGATTGGATCCCGAAACAGGCAATCCGGGCTCAATACGGGCCCGGATAAGGGCAGGCCGGATCCTGGTATGGCCGGGGATCGGCTCCCTGATGTCGGAGGTACATGCGATAACGTACAGGATGAAATACGGTTCAAACGCCGGCAGAAGCCTTTCTGCTTTTTTTAAAATCCCGGTTCCTTAAAAACGGGAGAACAAGAAAAAAAGCTTAAACATAATTCATCAAGACCGTTTGAACGACCCCGTCATTGAAGTTCGCCGTAACCACAACCAGATCTTTTCCCGCGGTTGGTTTGATCTGATCCAGGAAGGTATCCTGCCATTTCTGGGGATGTGAAATAACCTGATAGGAATACTGCCCTGCGGAGTTCAGCATTTCAACTTTGAATGAGGAGATCTCCAGATTGGGGTTATCGTTACGGGTGTAATAGAAGAACACCTGGTTGTATTTCCGCTTGTCTGCCGTAACCGCAACAACTCTCGCCCCGGGATGGAGCACAATCGGGCCGAGTTCCTGAACCAAAGATGGCTTAATGGGTGTACTTGTCGGGGTTATCGTTATCTCTTTAACACTCCAGGGTGTTGTCGTCACGACCGGTATTTGCGTGGGGTCTATCGGCGAGGCAGTTGTTACAATCCCGGAGAAATCCTTCAGCTCCCCAAAACCCAGATCCAACACCGGGGGATGCATCGCAAGATATATCATAAATATGAGGAGGGCGGCACCTCCAAGAAAGGCGATTATACCAGTATCCGTTGGTTTATTTTTAGGTCGCTCCAGCCAGGATCGTTTATCCGGGGGCAGCCTGCTCTGATCAGGATCCATGAGCACGATTCAAAGATACGGCCGGTTCTATTTTACATATTTTTAACCTTTCTGTTTTATCAACACTTTAAAATAAACTTTCTCCATTCCAAGTTCCGCAACGTGATGGGGAGAGAGTCCCCTTCGTTCGGGACTTAAAAGTGTCCATCCTGCTACCGTGGCTTTGGGTTTACGATCGGGGTAGATTAATTGTACAAAATCCGGTATTTTTTTTGTAACGATACCTGCTGAAAAGGGAAGTAAGAGGATCCGGTAAAACTGGTTTTTACCATGCCGGATTTTTAGTTCTCTGGATTCGTTGTAAAAGTTAAAAAAAAGAGCAGATATCGTATTTGAAAAATATATCCGGCCCTTAATCGTACTGCCGCCAGGTGTGGCCGCACTCGGTGCAGCGGAAGAACCGCACTTCGCTCTCATCGGCAGCCCGGAGCTGGCGGAGCCACCAGAACGCGAGGTTGTTATCGCACTTGGGGCACTTGATCTGGATCGTGGGCATTGTTTTGATATTAGTATCTTCATCGTCCACGATGGTGATATCGTTTTCCGTGCGCTTCTTCTCGCGCGTCATGTGCTCACTTGACTCGATCTTCCTGATATACCCGCACTTGCGACACTTGAGCTGGCCGCCAGACGAGATCAGCATAGTCTTACATTCCGGGCAAAACATCGGATAACAGTATTGGTCATGCTACAAGATTAACCTGATTATCTGGCAAAACCGGACTCTCCTCACCGGTTTTTGTTTTCGCAGCCCGGACCCAACCGGGGCCCGGCCGGGTTTTGGGCATAAGAATCCTTTTTTTTACTTAAGCGTAGATACATCTATGATGATCGAGTATCTCGTCCTGATCTCCTGCCTTGGATTTCTGGCATTCCTGATACCCGGTCGCCACCGGAAATACGCAGCAATCGTCGGCTGGGTCTTTATCGTCCTCTTCCTCTTTGCCACGCTGCCCGAATACTTTGCCGAGAACAACTTCCTGTACCCCGTGATGGCGGTCCTCTCGGTGCCGTTTTTGTATATCACCATAAAGCACCTCCTGGCAGAGGACATCCGCGTCCATTACCTCTCCCGGGCCGCGGCGATCGCCTTCCTGATCTATTTCCCGTTTGCGATCGACGACTATACCCAGATAAGCGGACTTGGCACCTGGCTGATTGGAGAAGTCGTGGGCCAGGTTGTCTGGCTGCTCCATCTCTTTAATTACCCGGTGAACCTCGAAGCATGGAACATCATTGCACAAAACGGCTTCCGGGTGGAGATCATCCTTGCCTGCACCGGCATCCAGAGCATTGCGATCATGCTCGGGGTCGCTGCTGCGGTCCCGACCACGCTCCGGCAAAAAGTCCTGGCATTCCTTCTGGTTGCCCCGACCATCTACATCCTCAACCTGTTCCGGAATGTCTTTGTGATCATGGCCTACACGAGCCAGTGGTTCCCCTATTACCCGGATATTGCGGGTAACGGCGAGATCGGGTACGAGAGTTTCTTCTGGGCCCACAACGTGATAGCGGAGATGCTCGCGCTCGTGCTCTTAATCCTGATCGCGTACGGGCTCTTTACCCTCATCCCCCGGCTCGGCACGTTTGCCGAGGAACTCTTCCAGCTGTACTATAGCGAGCTCTGCACTGCGTTCGGGAAAGGCGGCAGCCGCGGCCCCGGGCCGGTCCCGGTGCCGGAGACCGGCGAGCCTGCGCCCGCAGTCCCGGGCGAACCCGGCAAAGATCCCGGATCCGGGTCGTAACCGGGAACGCCCGGCACGAGAAGATCGTGTCGCTGTTTTTACTTTTTTTGCAGAGACCCGTCGCGTTTACCGTTCCTGAGAGACCGCCTGCCTGCCTCCCGACCCGCGGGGATTTGCCGCGGGAGAGTATCCAGTCCTTCCCGGGTAGGGCTGCACGGGTACGGGGACCGCCGGGAATTCACGGCGAACACTTCCTGCCGACAGGTTCGCGAAAGGAAACGGGCACAAAAAAGAGGAGCCGGGCCGGAGCTGCCCGGGAATTATTTCAGCGCACGGTACAGGTACAGGATCCGCTGGATGGCCGAGAGGTTCGTGCAGATCGCGATGATAATGACCGAGACCCAGATATAACCGGTGATGCCGCCGAGGATCAAAAAGAGGAACGTCTCCGGCCGGCCAAAGAACCCGACGCCTTCGAGCGGGTCGTCGATCTTTCCTTCCACCTTCTCACGGTACCCGATCTCCGCGTACACGACCGGCTTGATGAAGGTGTTCATCAGGGAACCCGTCATCGCAAGACCGACCACGGCAAAATCCGCAACCGGCGGAACCGGCAAAAACCCGCTGACAATCGTTATCCCGGAAAGGCCGATCCCGAGAATGACAAGGGCGTCCACGTACTTGTCCACGATCCAGTCAAAGACCGCCCCGAAGTTCGTATGGGAGTTGGTCTGCCGGGCAATGCTTCCGTCAATGAGGTCGAACAGTGCGGAGAGCACGAGAAGAATGCTCCCAAAAACGAACTGGCGTTCCACAAAAAGCGCAGCAGCAGCGATCCCGGCAACAAGGGCCAGAAACGAACACTGGTTCGGGGTGATACCGCACCGGACAAAGCCCCGGGCAACCGGTTCAAGGTACTGCTTGAACCGGGGCCGGAGGGCGGTAATATTCATGTTCCCATGATAGGTACGCGAACAATTAATAGTTACGGGACGGCCGCGGGCAGGGAAATACCTTAAATCCCGGGGGATTATATGAACCCGCAGAAATCAGCAAATTCTTTACATCCTGCACCAAACATTCTGTTACGAGTTGAATGTCATGGCAGCACCCACGGCCCGCCCCCACGTCCTCATGATGTCCGAGATCACCGCGGACGGCAAGCTTACCTTAAAAAAAGGAGCGTCCAGCAAGATCCTCATGAAGTACATGGCGCACGAGACCGAGATCCTGCTCCACGAGACCCGGGCTGCGTACGATGCGATCATGGTCGGTGCCAATACCATCAGGATCGATAACTCTTTTTTAACCGTGCGTCTCGTGCCCGGCAAGAGCCCGATCCGGGTCATCCCGACAAGCATGGCCGATATCCCGCTCGATGCAAACGTGCTCGGGCCGGATGCTCCCACCGTGATTGCGGTAGCGGAGAGAGCGCCGGCGGACCGGGTGGCTGCGATCCGGGCAAAAGGGGTGTCGGTGGTGGTGGCAGGAAAAGATCACGTGGAACTGCCGCTCCTCATGCAGATCCTTGCCGAACAGTTCGGGGTAAAAAAGCTGATGATCGAAGGCGGGCCGACCCTGAACTGGCACATGCTCCACGACAAACTTGTCGATGAGATCCGGCTGATCCACCTGCCCTTTATTGTCGGCGGTTCGGACACGCCGTCCCTTGTCGGGGGAATGCATATCAACACAGAAGACGAGATGATCCGGTTAAACCTCAAGAAATACTATATGTGCGGCACCAATCTCGTTTCAGAGTTCGACGTGCTGTACACCTAAGAGCACCCTTATGGCACAAACACCTGACAATTCCCCGGCGTATGCGGCGCCCGGACCGGCACCGCGTTCTGCCGGCCTGAAATGGTTCCTTGTTATCACGTTCGGTCTCATTGTGGTGATCGGGGTCCTGATCGCTTCGTTTTACTTAAACGATAATTCCCACCCGGGGGTCAAGGTCATCCGGATGGAAGGCGCGCTCTCAACCGGCGATTTCTCCGATGCGTCCGGTGTGGGCAGCGAGTACGTGGGCGACCAGCTCCGCGAAGCAGCCGATGACCCGATGGTCGAGGCAATCGTCATCCGTGTCGACAGCCCGGGCGGAACCCCGGCGGCGGCTGAAGAGATCATCAGCGATATGGAGTATGCAAAGACGAAAAAGCCGGTGGTCGTTTCGATGGGGGACATGGCGACTTCTGCGGCATACTACGTGAGCGCTCATGCCGACCGGATCTATGCGAGCCCCGACACCTTTACCGGGGCGGTCGGCGTTATCTGGACGTTCTCGGATATCAGTTCCTGGATGAAACAGGAAGGCTACAATGTTACGGTCGTGAAGTCCGGGGACAAGAAAGACATGGGCTCCTCTTCCCGGCCGATGAGTACCGGTGAACGGGAGTACGCCCAGCAGATCGTAAACGAGAGTTTCGAGCGGTTCATCACGGACGTGACCACGCAGCGGATGATCGCCCGTTCCGATATCGACGACGGCCGGGTCATCACGGGCGATGATGCCTTAAAGATCAACCTCATCGATAAGCTCGGCAATCTCAACGATGCGATTGCGGGCGCAAAGGAACTGGCCGAACAGCGGCGGAAATAATTTTTTCTTCTTTTTGTTCTTTTTTTAGTAGGGTTCCCGCAGTCTGAAGAGAATATTTTGCTCGCGGCTTTCTCTTACAAAACCGGGTAACCGGAGACGGTCGCCCGCAGGTCATATCTCGCGCCCCCGTCTTCGATAGGCAGTACCGCCCCCTAGCGAGACGGGTGAAGCCGTGCCACCCGTCGAGCGCGAGGGGGCCGGGGGCGAGAGCTCGTTTGGAGTTGATCATATAGTGATTTTCCCGATATGCTCTGCACAAATGACCGATGAATCCGGATAACAGGGTTTCTGGTTTTGTGTGTCCGCCGGGATCTGTTCTGTGGTAAAAATCTGGAAAAAAAGACGGATACTCTCTCCGCATCACACCATCCGGAGCGGGTCGGCTTTCATGTATTCCCGGCAGACCGTGGTAGCGTAGTGCCCGGGGGGAAGGGTAAATTTCAGGCACACAGTGTTCTCTTCGACCGAGGATTCGACCGCGGTCTTCATGGCGATCGGCCGCCATGCCCCGTCGAACTTTGCATGCACGAAGACCGAGGCCGTGCGGAAATTGTCGTGCGTGATCCGGTGGGTGGCAAGCAGATCGCGGACCGCAGCATTTTCGGTCCCGGGTGCGGGCTCGTCCTTTCCCGGCATGAAGAGCGCTATGCCGCACCGGCCCCGGGCGAGGTGGATGGTGACTGTCGGGATGTTTGCCGCAGTCACGGTGTCGGTCCGGCCGTTCGAGAAGATCAGCCGGTCGCCCGGCACCGGCTCGGAAAGACCATGGCCGTTTTTCAACCGGTCGGAGAGGGCGCAGTTGAAGAGGTACGACTGGAACGCGGAGACAAACATCGAGAGGAGTTTTGGCGGCAGCTGCTGAAGCGCACCGGCGTAATCGCCCGGGTTTGTGTGGAGGTGCGAGAGCATGGAACGCTCAAAGGACATCTGGGTGGGCATCTCCTTGAGTGCAAGCAGCGGGTCGCGGCTAAGAAAAAAGTGGCGCCGCACGTCCTGGATCCGTTCCTGTTCGTGGGGAAACGCCAGGCCCACATAGGTTGCCACGGCCTCTTCGTACTCGCCCCGGAGGATCAGCTCGCCGATCCGGTGGGTCAGCGGGCGGATGACCCCGAAACGCTGGAGCCCGAAATAGTTCGGGAATGCCTCTCCCGCTGCCCCGGTCACGGCCGCAACCCGGCCGGCAAGGTCTTCCCCTTCGGCCTCGCGGATCGCAAGATCGAACCGGTTGCCCAAAAGATCGCCAAGCGAGAGCTGCTCGTTAGCCGACCCGACAACTTCGAGCGTGATATCCTTAAGAGAGAACGCCGCGATCTCTTCCGGCGTAACCTTAAAGATCGAGATGAGCTGGGTGGTCTTTGCATTCTTGTCCTTGGTCCCCGCCCAGCCGATCCGCCGGTGACTGATACCCAGGCGTTTTGCGATCTCTTTTACTGCGTGCTGGAGCTCCCAGTTGTTCTTGGTGAGCCGGCAGATCAGGTACGGGCCGGTGTTCCCGCCCTTTCCCTCGCGGGGGATCTCTTTGACGATAAAATCCTCGGGCGTGGTGCGGAGCCTGCCGCCGATCCCCGGGGTATCGGTGGCATAATACTGCATACCGAGCTCGCGTTCGAGCGCATACGGGCTTTCTTTCATAAGAGGGAGAGCGCCCCGGTGATCTTGTCGAGGTCCTCGGACTTTGCAGGGCCAAGACCGAGCGCCGTGATAGTTCCCGGCGGGATCTCGGTCATGCCGGCGTCCTGGATGAGCGAGGTGGATATACCTGCCCGTTCCGCTATCACCTTGAGCTCGAAAAGAGCCCGCTCGCCATCTGCTTTTAAGACCACCTTTTTCTGGCCCTCAACCTGCCAGGCCTTCCGCAGCGTCTTGTCTGCGTTCTCAAACGCCCCGATGGACGCGTGGGCTGCCTGTGCGCACTTCTTGCCGCAGCTCATCTTGACATCGTTTCGCAGGACAAGGCACTGCTTGTACCTGAAACTGGGTTCGTATCCGGGTTTATTTTCAGATTGAGCTGGCTTTGGCATGGCAAAATTTCTTTGGTGCGGGCAGAAATTAACCTTCTCATTCCCAAAAAAACGGGCACGCAGTCCTAGGAACGAGAGCAGCGGAGCCCGGCTTTCTTTCCAAAAGACCGGGACACCGGGTGAGGGCCGGTTATTCCCGGCTACCAGAACCACTATGAGATCGCCCGCCAAAATGCAAGCATGAATAATGTTCAATCCGCATCAGGTGCTGCCCCCAGTACCCGGCTCAAGGGGCACCTGGCCGGGATAATGCTTGCCACCCTCGGCAAAAAACACCCGGATTTTGCTGATTTTTACGCTGCAAAAAAGGGCGATATCGAAAAAATAACGATCACCTGGCTGATCGATTCAAAGAGCAAATACGACGGGATAGCCTCGCCCGTCACAAATACGATCACCTTAAAAAAATTCCCCAAGTCCCCCAACGATGCACGGATTGTAGCCCGGGAGATCGAACACCTGCTGATCTGGAACCATGAATACCCCTACATTATGGCGGGCGATTGTGTCGATGCCGAAACCTGCCAGCGGCTCCAGGTGCTGGCCCGGGTTATTGAAGGAACAATCTATGAGCCGATGGTGGAATCGGAGATGAAAAAATATTTCAAAAAATTATGCGCTGAAAATTATCCCTCTGCCATGAAAGGTCTGGCAAAACTCATAGAAAACAAAGAGAAGCTCCTCCCGGAATTAAACGATCCCCGGAATCTCCTGTATTACAGCTGCCTTTATGTCCAGAAACGCCGGTTGCTTGAATCGACCTGCGATGCCGACAAGGTCGAGGAATATACCCGCAGGTTTTCTATGCATTTTGGCGGGACAATTCTGCCGTGCGCAGAGAAGATCCTCGCGGTTATTGCAAAGAACACGACCCGGTCTCCCTTAACGGTCCGGCAGATCTTCGACAACATACTCTGGAACCGGAACTGTGCGTTCGGGTACCGGTACTTCGAGGAGTTCGACCGGTTCGTTATCGACGAGTGATCCCGGGACAATTTTTTTTAGCGCTCATCGTCCCTCCCGGTAAAAATCCCCGGGAGGTAAACAGGTACCAGGTAACCCCGTCCGCCCGGGAACACAAAGTCTTTACTTTCTTCCTTTCAAGGTTAGTACAATGCCGGTTTTGGGAAACGGCCATTCCCGGGTCATCAAATCCCTGGGCCTGGTCTTTGGCGATATCGGGACCAGTCCCATCTACACGGTCGGCGCAATCCTCCTCTTTCTTCTCCCGACAACCGGGAATATCCTTGGTATTATCTCGCTTGTGATCTGGACGCTCTTTACGATCATCACCGTCCAGTACGTCTGGCTCGCAATGTCCCTGGGGACCAAGGGCGAGGGCGGCACGATCGTGCTCCGCGGGATCCTCGCAACTCTCTTGAAGCCGGGCATCACCCTCTCGGCCGTTACCATCCTCACCGTTGCCGGTATCGCGCTCTTCATCGGCGACGGCGTCATCACGCCCGCGATCAGTATCCTCTCCGCGGTCGAAGGTATCGCGCTCGTGCCCGGCTTTTCCGGTTTTGCCGGGACCGACGTGCTTTTGATCGCAGCCCTCATTGCAATCGGCCTCTTTATCATCCAGAAAAAAGGCACCGAGCACGTGGCGTGGATGTTCGGGCCGGTCATGCTCGTCTGGTTTGTCGCGCTCGGCGTTACCGGGGCGATTGCCATCATTGCCGCCCCGCAGGTGCTCCTCGCGCTGAGCCCGACCTTTGCCTTTGCCTTTGTAATGGAAAACGGCATCACCTCGTTCTTTGTCATGTCCGCCGTGATCCTCTGCGTGACCGGGGGCGAAGCGCTCTATGCCGATATGGGCCACCTGGGCCGCGAACCGATCATAAAAGGCTGGTACTGCATCTTTCCCGCGCTCGTGCTCAGCTATCTCGGGCAGGGCGCGTACGTGATTGCCGGCGGCTCGACAAAGAACGTGCTCTTCTCGATGGTACATGCGATCATCCCGATCGGCTACGTCCCGTTCCTTATCCTGAGTATCGCAGCAACGGTCATCGCGTCGCAGGCAATGATCAGCGGCATGTTCTCCATTGTATACCAGGCCATGAACACCAAGCTCCTCCCGCGGATGAAGATCGATTATACTTCGGCCGAGCTGCGCTCCCAGATCTATATCGATACCATCAACTGGCTGCTCATGGTAGCCGTGCTCGTGGTGATGATCGGATTTGGCTCATCGGAAAGCCTCTCGTCCGCGTACGGCCTCGCGGTCGCCGGGACCATGCTTATCTCCGCCATCCTGATGCTGCTGATCTTCATCCTGCGGGCTGAAGCGGTCAAGGCCATGGTCTGCGGGCTTTTGATCGAGGTGGACGTGCTATTTTTGCTCTCCTCGTTTGTCAAGATCCCGACCGGGGCCTACTGGTCGGTACTGATCGCCGCGCTCCCGTTTGTCATCATCCTCGCGTATATCCGGGGCCAGGACCGGCTCCACGATATGCTCAGGCCCGTGCCCTTAGAGGATTTTATCCCGAAATACACGGCGGCCTATAACTCGCTCCCGAAAATCCACGGCACCGCCCTCTACTTTACCGGCGAGGTTTCGAAAGTCTCCTCGTATGTTCCGCAGATCTTTTTCCAGAACGAGATCCTGTACGAGAACAATATCTTTGTCTCCATTGTGACCCATGACAAGCCGTTCGGGGTCACGACCGAGTTCGATACCAATCTCGCCCCGGGCCTCCAGGTATTTACCGTCCGGTGCGGGTACATGGAGATCATCGATCTTATCCAGCTGCTCCGCGCACAGGGAATTGAAGAGAAGACGATCTTCTATGGCATCGAGAACATCGTGAGCGACCGGTTCTTCTGGAAGATCTATTCGATCATCAAAAAGGTCACGCCCCCGTTTGTCCAGTTCTATACGCTGCCGCCGGAGAAGATCCACGGGGTCGTGACCCGGGTCGTGATGTGAGGCGGCACCGGCAGCAGCCGGGCAAAAATACCAGAAGCGCCAAATGGTTTTTCCGGAATATCCCATGCCGCTCCCGTACTCAGCCACGATCGTCCGCTCCCGGCGCCGCACGATCTCGCTTGAGATTACCCCCGAAGCCACGCTCGTTGTCCGGGCCCCGCAACGGACGCCCGAGTCCTACCTTGCCGGGCTCATAACAGAGAAACAGGACTGGATCGAAAAGAAGATGGCCGAGATCAGGAACCGGCCGGTGGCGGGAAAGAAGCGGTTTGTCGAGGGCGAAGAGTTCCTCTTTCTGGGAAGGTATTACCCGCTCGCAATCATTGCCGGGAGCGATGCCCCGGTCAGCCTCGGAACGTCCTTTTTTATCGGGGAGCGCAGCCTGCCCGGGGCCCGCGACCTCTTCTTGGCATGGTACGTGGAGAAGGCAAAAGCGCTTGTCCCGGCCCGGGTTGCCGGCTTTGCCGCGATCCTCGATTACCGGCCAAAGAAGATCCGGATCTCCGATACCCGCCGCCGCTGGGCCTCGTGCAGCACGTCCGGCACGCTCTCGTTCTGCTGGCGCCTGATCCTCGCGCCGCCGGAAGTGGTCGACTACGTGATCGTCCACGAGCTCGTCCACATGCGCCAGCCGGACCATTCCCCCCGGTTCTGGGAAAAAGTCGGGCAGGCAATGCCGGAGTATCAGAAACACCGGGAATGGCTGCGCAAAAACGAGCGCCTGCTCGATATATGAGTGCAGGATCCGGAGATTGCCCGGGGGGCTGTACGACGAACTGCCGGCGGGGTACCTAAAATAGGGTTTTCCTGATGGATGAACCGGTAACGTACGGGATTGCGGCTCTTGCGGTCATTTTTCTGGGGGTTGTGATAGCAGCCTAGGGAATCTTTCTTGTGATACTGTGGCTCGCCCGTGCGATCTTTTCCGGAGATCTCCCGCTCGCTTCCGGCATAATTCTGGGAATAATCGCTGCAACCTTCGCATATGTGGCAGTCGGGCTGTGGCTGAGAAAGACCGGCGCGATCTAAAAAATTAAAAAAAAAGTGTCGGGCATCAGGGTGCCGGCACGATCCGGGGTACCCGTTCTCCGAGGGAGCGCACCGTGCCGCCGTTCAGCTCCATGAGGGTCACGGACTTTTCCGGGATCTGCGCGTTGTTGTGGTAGGCGATGGTCCCGGTCAACCCGTCGTAGGTTTTGAGGGAGACAAGGCCGGCCCGGATATCGGACGGCGATAACGCTGCGGCCTGTGCCGCCACGTTTACGGTATCGTACCCGAGCGCAGCAAAGGCGTTGGGCTTTTCGCCGTACTCGATGTAATACCGTTTAATAAACGCACTCGTGTCCGGGTCAGCGGACGACGTGCTGATATCGCCATGCGTTGTGTACACGATCCGGCCCGCATCCGGCCCGGCAGCTGCGGCAAGCTTCGGGGAATCCATCGAGTCCCCTCCGATCACCGGTGCTGTGATCCCCGCGGCCCGTACCGCCCGGATCGCAGCGCCGCAGTCCTCCGGCCCGCAGGCAACGAGCACGACACCCGGTGCAGGAACCGCGGTTCCGGAAAGCTTCCCGGCTACTGACGGGATATCCTGGCTTCCTTCGTAAGGCACGACCTTGGTAATGGTTCCGCCGCCCTCGGCAAACCTCTCCATGAAATACTTCGGGAGGAGCCGCGTGTATTCCGTGGAATTGTCCATGACCACCAGGGCTGTTGTCGCGTTAAGATCGGACTGCGCGAATTCCGCTGCGGCTGCGGCCTGCGTGTTGTCGCCATAGCAGGCAAGGTAGAGGTAGCCCGGCACCTGCCCCGGAAGGAGCGGGGAGGTTGCGCCGGACGTGACAAAGACCGTGCGGGCGCCGGCTGCAACGCGGGCTGCCGGGAGAACCATGTCGGAATCGCTCATACCGATGATGACCTGCACGTGGTCGGTACCGATGAGGCGGTCTGCATCCGCTGCGATCTCGGTGGTGTTGGTCTTTCCGTCATATTCGGTCAGGATGACCTGCCGTCCCCCGATCCCCCCGCGCTCGTTGATCTGTGCTGCGGCAAGGCGGGCTCCCCGTGCAGAGGGAATGTCAAGGGACGACTGCGATCCGTTCAGGTTGTAGATCGCCCCGATGCGGATGGCATCGGACTGCCCTGTTGGTGTCCCGGCAGGGACCGAGAGCACGATGGCCGCGACAAAGATGAGGGCAAGGATCACGGCACCGGCAAGGATCGCGAGGGGCCGGAAGTCGGATCCTGTTTTAGGGGTTTTCGTAGTTTTCTTCATAACGTGCACACCCGGCAGGGGTCCCGGCGCCCCGTCTTATCCCGGCACCGTCCACTACAGACATGTGGGCGATGGTGCGGTTTAAGCATGACGAATATTTGCCTGTTTGTTAAAAACAGGAACCCCGGGCCCTGGCAACCCGTACTCCTGCACGGGGAATACCGTTCAATCCCGCTGAAAAAAAACAGTTATGCGGTTCCGGTATCAGTCCTTACAGTGGCAGACAGTACAGAAGTCGGGCATCTCCGCCGGGAGACCTTCCCACTCTTTTTTCCCGTGGCAGAGCACACATGCCCGGTCGCCGATCTCGGTGCTGTCCGTGAGCCGGTGGGTGACCACGATGCAGGGGATCTGCATCTCTTTTACGAACCGCCGGGTCAGGTCCTTTACGGTCTGCGTGCTCTCCGCATCGAGCGCGGTGAACGGCTCGTCCAACATTAAGAGGCGCGGCCCGATCGCAAGGGCCCGGGCAAGGGCAACGCGCTGTTTCTGTCCTCCCGAGAGGTTTCCCGCCCGGATCCCGGCAAGATCGGATATGTGCATCCGGTCCATCCAGAGCACTGCCTGTTCGAGGATCTCCTGACGGGAAATGCCCCGTCCCCGGAGGCCAAATGCAACATTGTCGCTCACGGTCATGTGGGGGAAGACTGCGGAGTTCTGGAGGACATACCCGATCCGGCGGTCCTCGGCCGGGATATTGATGCCCTCTTTTGAGTGGCAGATGCGCTCCCCGTTCAAGGTGATCACGGCGGTATCCGGTTCGAGCAGTCCCGCGAGAATGTTTAATGTCGTCGATTTTCCCGAGCCGTTTGTCCCCATCAGGACAAATATTTCGCCCGGCCGTACGGCAAGCGAAAGGTCGAGGGAGTAATCCCGGAGTTTTTTTGTCACCTGAGCTTCAAGCATGGAGCTCCTCCCTCTTCTGGACCAGGCGCACCGCGAGCATGATGGCAAACGAGATGATCACAAGCAGGATTGAGATCGTAAGCCCCACGTAGAGATTGCTCTCCATTCCCACGTACACTGCCAGAGGCATGGTCTGCGTGACCCCGGGCAGGTTGCCGGCAAACATGATCGTTGCCCCGAATTCCCCAAGCGCCCTCCCGAATGTCATGACCGCGCCCGAGACCAGGCCGCCTGCGGTCATCGGGAACGTGACGGACACGAGCGTCCTGAACGGCGATGCCCCGAGAGTCCGTGCTGTCTGTTCGTAGGCAGGATCGAGCTGCTCGAAGAGCGATTTTGCCTGCCGCAGGTAAAACGGTGAAGCAACGAAGATCTGCGCCAGGATTACCGCGAGCGTGGTAAATGCGATCTGGATCCCGGCCATGTTGAAATACTGGCCGAGGAGGCCGACCCGGCCGTAGAGCATGAGCAGTGCGACACCGGCAACAGCCGGGGGCAGGACCAGCGGAAGGTCGATGAAGGTATCGACAAGGACTTTTCCCGGGTACGAATAGCGCGAATGGAAATAGGCAAACGGGGTCCCGACCGCTATTACGATCACCAGGGTGATGCAGGTGGTAAACAGGCTGAGCCAGAGGGCACTTATCACCAGAGGATTCTCCAGGGTGACAAAGAACTGTGCGGGAGGGATCCGGAGGAACAGCGCAAGGATCGGAAGGGCAAGAAACAGCGTGACGGCGGCAATAAGTATGCCTGCTGCAAGGTACGCCAGCTTTCGGCGGGTTGTATCGTGACGGAGCCGTTCTGCGATCATGGCGTATCCTTTCTTTTACCGGATTAACCGCCGGCCCGGGGAAAAAAGGTAATGTTTGTAGAATTACACTGCGGGAGTGAACCCGTACTGCTTGAGGAGCTGCTGGCCAGCTGCTGAGAGCATGTAACTCTCGAACTCTCCGGCAACTGCCTTGTTCTTGCTCTCCTGTAAGACACCAATGGTGTAGGTCTGGAGATAGTTGTCTTTCTTGGGGATAGTAATCGACTGGTAGGTGCCCGGTGCAGCGGCGGTTGCCGTGGACTGGTACACAAAGCCTGCATCTACTTCGCCAAGGGAGACCTTGGTGGCAACTGCCGGCTCGGAAGTTTCGTAGGTGACAACATTAGCAAGGGTTGCGTTCTTCCATGCCTGCCCGTAGGTCGAGTTGGCAAGGTTGTTGACAACTGCGGTCGTTGCGGTTCCAACCGGGACCGTGTTTGCCGCCATTGCGATCTTCACGCCGGGCTTTGCAAGGTCGGAGAGCGACTGGATGTTTGCCGGGTTGGATGCCGGGAGAATCACAATCACGTAGTTCGTACACAGCGTCTTTACCGAGCTGTTGACGAAGTAGCCCTCGCTCTTCAAGGTGTTGGTATACGAGTTGCTCGCCGAGATGAACACATCGGAATATGCGCCGTTCTCGACCTGGGTCTTTAAGGCCTGGGTTCCGTCGAGGTTAAAGGCAACCTTGTGGGGCGGGTAGGCACTGTTGAAGCCCGAGCCGAGTGCCGGGGAAGCTCCCGAGAGGGATGCTGCCGTGAATGCAATGATGGTTGTCTCCGATGCAGTGTAGGTCGGGGCCGGGGTTGCGGTTGTCGCGACCGTTGTCGGGACTGCCGTTGCAACTGCGGTTGCAACCGGCGTTGCTGATGCTGCGGCCGGTGCGGTTGTTGCGGCCGTGGTGGCCGGTGTGGTGCTGGTTGTGCTCTGGGTGCAGCCGGCAAAGAGTGCCGCAGCCACCAGAAGCGCGAAGATCATGCTGATAAGCGCAAGTTTTGAGGGTGTCAGTTTTCCGTGCATAACTTTCACAATCCGTTAAACAGTTCCTTTATTGTATGTAACTTCCACCGAAAAGTAATTAAAAATTATGTTTTATTGATCGGGAGAAGTAACCACTTGTGGTTACTTCCCCCGGGCTAAAAAAAGTATACGATCATATCCGGGAGAGATGAGAGTGCTCCGGCACGATTCGTGCCGGTGGTGGCCCGGCCGGATAACCTGGGCGGGGTTAACAGGATTCTGGATAAATCACCTCGTTCGTGCAGGTATACCCGTTCTCTTAATAATCCCGCTGATCGTCCGGGAATACCCTGCGTGCCATACTATTTGCCTGCCTGAATCATATGCATTATCCCTCTTTTTGCATGACCCGGGTCCGGGTTACCGGCCGGTGTTTGTGGTTAGCCTGACTTTGATGGAATCTTTTCCAAGTTGTTCGGTTTCGAGCGTATACCCCCGGCGTTCTGCCTCTACCTCGATCCAGGGAGGGACATGGCTGCATACGATATCGAGGACGAGAAAGCCGCCGCTCTGGATGAACTGCTGGAGGACCTGCTTGCTCGACATATCCGGCCGCTTTCCCTGGACTTCCTTTATCGAGATAAAGAAGTTCCCCGGAGTTTTTTCCGTGGGTTTCGGGATGTCGGCTGCCGCGGGTTTCCCGGCCGGGACCTTTGCCTTTTCCTCATCGGCCCAGACGGAATCGAGAAACTCCTGAGGTTTCCCGGGAATCTCCCAGAGCGTGCATCCTGCTTTTTCCAGTTCGAAGTACAGGGCCCCGCTTGCCGACCGGGTTACCAGGACCCGGCAGTCGCCAAGGAATGCAGCAATACCGGCCGCTGCCGTGCGCATCCCTTTGAGGCCCTGCGATGGATCAAGAACAACGGGCATCCCGCGTACCCTGGACCAGGTGCCGGCGCTGCGGCTGAATACCGCAAGTGTTCCCGGATCACCCAGCCTTCCCGTTGTCCCGTCATCTCCAAGGATGACTGCGATCTCTTCTGCCATTGTTGCGCTTCCGGTGTCAGATCGCCAGACGTTCGACGATTTTGCCGCCTTCGATGTGCTCGTCCATGATCGCGGTCACATCGTCCGGCGTCACGGCACCGTACCAGACATTGTCCGGGTACACGACTACGATGGGGCCCTTGTCGCAGATCCCAAAGCAGCCGGTGTTTGAGAGGAACACGTCGCCGCCGCAGTCCCGTTCTTCGATCTCTTCCAGGAAGCGCGACATAATGTCAACGCCCTCTTTTGAGTGACAGAATCCTTTCTGCTGCCCGTTTGCGCGGGAGCTTGTACAGACAAAGATATGGTGTTTTGGTTTTTGCATGGTCTTACCTCCCCTCCGGTGAACAGAGGTGTTGTTTGATCTTCTGGCGGTACGTGGCATACTTGTGGCCAAGAAGCGTGTTGGTGAAACTGTCGAGGAACGCGAGCGTGCCCCGGTAGCCCACGGACAGGATCCTCTGGCCGCCCATCCGGTCGTGGATGGGATACCCTATGCGGAGGAGCGGGATATCGTGGCGCTCCGTGAGCAGTTTTCCTCCCGAGTGGCCGATCGCGATATTTGCTCCGGTACGAATCGCAGCCTCTTCAATTGCCGCAAAGTCGGCTTCCTCGATGAGCGCCGGGGCAGTATCTGCATCTGCGGTTACCGGCGCCAGCAGTCTGGCGAGTATACTGTTTTTCGAACCGGTTGCGATCACGGCCGGCAGAGCGCCGTTCTCGGAAAGAACCGATGTGAGCGCGTAAACCAGTTCGGGTTCGCCGTAGAGGACCGGCACACCGTCCGCATCGTACTTGTGCGCGTCGGCCATGGCGTCCATGAGCCATCCGCGTTCGAGCACGAGCTCGTCCGGCACTGCCTTCCCGCTGATCTCTGCAAGGGTCGCAATGAAGAGATCCATGTTTTTTAAGCCGATCGGAAGCGGAAGGTTCACCAGCGGGACATGAAACTCGTTTTCGAGATATTTTCCCGGGGAGAGATTATCCGGGCATGTTGAACCGAACTGGAGGGTCACCGGTGCGCCCGTCATCTCCGCAATCGCCGTGGTGGGCGTCCCGCCGGTTGGGATCTTCTGGTACTTCCCGCCATAGGGGCGGTCGAGCGTCAGGGAGATATCCGGGAGCAATGTGTATTCAATGCCCATGAGGCCGAGGATCCTTTGTATCTCCCGGAGATCGGCCGGGCTGATGTTGGGCACAATCACATTGATGCGCCGGTGGGACTGCGCGGGACGTGCATAGTAAGCGACAATCCTCCGGATGGCTGCCCAGTAGCCTTCGGCATGCGTGCCGCTGTAGCTCGGCGTCGGTACCGGAACGATATCGATCCCGGTGAGTTTCCTCTCTTCGATATAGGACGCAACGATCCGGTCGATATCCTCGCCCATGGTCTCGGCAAGGCAGGTGGTCAGCACGCCAAGGACTTTTGGCTGGTAGACCCGGATAACATTGTCCATGGCTTTTTTGAGGTTTGCCTCGCCGCCATGGATGGTCTGTTTCTCGTTTAAGGATGACGAGGCGATGTCAACCGGCTCGTTGAAGTGCTCGACATTAAAGAGCCGCATGTAGGTGCTGCAGCCCTGCGAGCCATGGATAAGCACCATCGCGTTCTCGATTCCCTTGAATGCGACCACGCCGCCAATCGGCATGCACATGGTGCACTGGTTCTCGCTTGTCTCTTTGACATGGCCCTGTACCGGGGCGGCAACGGCTGCTTCACTGGCCATGGATAGTACCTCCCGGAGCCGGGGTCCGCAGGGATTTCCAGACCGGAGAACAGGTGGTGACGTAGACCTCGCGGGCGAACCGGACCGCACCGTCAAAGCCGGCTAGGCCGTCTTTCCGGTCATGGTTGTGATCGACAAAGCCGATCCCGAGTTTGTATGCCAGGAACCGTTCCTTGACCCCGCCAATCATGACATCCACGTGTTTTTCAATCAGGAATTTTTCCAGTTCTGCCGGGTTCGCGTCATCGATGATGATCGTGCCTTCCGAGAGGATCCGGCTCATGTTCTCGTACTCGTCGGCATTTCCTGTCTGGGTGCCGGAGAGGACGATCTCCATGCCGAGACCGCGGAGCTGGCGGATGATGGCAATCGCCTTGTATGCGCCGCCCAGGTAGATTGCGGCGCGTTTGCCCCGCAGTTTGCTGCGGTATTTCTCGATCTCAGGCCGGATCCGGCTCATCTCGCGGGCAATCAGGGCTTCGGCCCGTGCGGAGATCGCGGGATCCTCATAGAACGCTGCAATCTTTCGCAGGCTCTCGGCCGTATTCTCGGGGCCGAAAAAGTTCACGTCCATGTAGGGCGTCCCGAACGAGCGTTCGAGGTTTGTCGCCACCCAGTGCATGGAACCGGTACACTGGACAAGGTTGAGACACGCGGACGGTGCACGTTTGAGTGCCGCAACCGTGGAGTCGCCGGTGAATGCCACATTGATCTCGATGCCCATTTCGGCAAGGTAGCGGCGGGTAAGCCACATCTCGCCGGCAAGGTTATACTCCCCGAGGAAGTTGACTTTGCGGGTCTTTTCAACGATCTCGCCCTCTTTTGGCCGGATCAGTGTAAGCAGGGCTTCTGCTGCCGCACGGTACCCGACAACCTTGTTGCCGGATATAAATCCGCTCGACTCGACCGGAATCACTTCGGTATTGTGCCGGGCTGATGCTGCTTTGCATACGGCAATGATGTCGTCGCCGATCATACCCGATACACAGGTGGCATAGACAAAAATGGCGGGAGGGTGGTATTTCTCCACTATTTCGTCAATACATGCCGCCAGCTTCTTCTCGCCGCCGAAGATGACATCTTTTTCTTTCATGTCTGTTGAAAAGCTGGTCCGGAAGAGTTCCGAACCGCTCGACAGGCTTCCGCGGATATCCATCGTATAGGTCGCACAGCCGATCGGGCCGTGGACCAGATGGACTGCATCGGTGACCGGGTTTAAGACTACCCGGGCCCCGCAGAATACGCAGGCCCGCTGGCTGACCGAACCGGCAAGGCTGTCCGTGGTGCAGTGAATGCGCGAACGGCTTTTTCCCGTGGTCAGGATGGAGTCCTGGCGCTCAGCGATACACGCGGTCGCAGCCCGCGAAAGCGTGCATGATTCTTCCATAGTGAAATCGTCACCTCCTTTTTGCTATGTTCGTACAATTTTGTGGTCTACAGAACCAGCTCGAAGTCTTCGTCAAGGGCATCGCGGTCGCGGCGTTCGAGAAGCGCGTTGCTGATCTGCTCGATTAAGCGCAGGCAGCCGCGGTAGCCGACCACGGGCATGAGCGGGTGGACGGCCCGGTCAAGGATCGGAAAGCCGAACCGGACGAGTGGGATATCCTCTTTTCGTGCAATGTACTTCCCGTAGGTCGTCCCGATCATGAGGTCGACTTTCTCTTCCCGGATCCACTCGTGAAGTTCGAAGAGATCGCCCTCGGCTTTGACTTTGCTCCCTGTGATGCCGGCATCGCCGAGCATTTTTGTGATGGTTGCTTCGAACTCTTTTCCCGGCGTCCCGGTAAGGACATACTTCGGGACCATGCCCATCGTAATGGCAAATTCGGTCATGGCGATCACATGGTCGGGGTCGCCAAAGACTGCCACTGTCTTTCCCTGGTAATGGAAATGGGTGTCTATGAGCGTATCGATGACCTGGCCGCGCTCGATGGCGATCTCCTTTGGGATCTCGACACCGAACCAGTCCTTGAGGGCCATGATGAAATCATCGGTTGCTTTCAGGCCGATGGGGAGTTTTAAGGGAATACCGGTGACGCCGCATTTCTCCTGGAGGAGATCGGCAGCAGCGTTTGAGGCAAAGGCGCCAAGCGCTAGCGTGACCTCGGAGTTGCCCGAATCACGGATCTCTGCGACCGTTGCCCCGCCCTCAGGGAACATCTGGTACTTGCTTGTGAGCGGTGCGTCAAGAACACCGGAGGTATCCGGGAACATGACGAGTTTAATACCCAGGGCGGTTACTATCCGCCGGATCTCGCGCATATCGCCGGGGTTGACAAAGCCGGGCAGGACATTGACCTGCTCTTTTTTTGTCTCGCCCTGTGCCTCTGCCAGGTATGCGACCATGGATTTGCACATGTTGGAGAAACCCGTGATGTGCGAACCCACGTAACTGGGGGTGTTGGTGTGGATGACGACTTTGCCCTCGGGGATCTCCGATTGTTTGATGATGTTGGGGACATCGTCGCCGATCGTTTCCGACAGGCATGTCGTGTGGATGGCGATGATGTCCGGGTTGTAGATCTTAAAGATGTTCTTGATCGATGTTTTCAGATTGCTCGCACCGCCAAAGACCGAAGCTCCTTCGGTAAAGGAACTCGAAGAAGCGAGCACCTGGTCGCGGAAATGCCGGGTCAAGTGCATCCGGTGATATGCGCAGCATCCCTGCGAACCGTGGCTGTGGGGCAGGCATCCGTGAATCCCGAGAGATGCATACATGGCCCCGATCGGCTGGCAGGTTTTTGCCGGGTTGATCTTGCCGGTCGTGTGTTCGATTTTACCTTCCGGTACGCATTCAAGCATGGGGAGCACCTTCCTGTACTTCAGATTCAGGCTCTTCCTCTCGTTCCCAGGGCGGGACAATCAGTTTCCAGGCGGGTGTCGAGAGGGCGTTTGTCACATCGTGCGCAAAGTTGATGGCGCCGTTGTATCCTGCATAGGGTCCGGCATAATCGTACGAATGCATCTGTTTTGCCGGGATGCCCATTTTCTCTGCAATGTACTTGTCGCGGACGCCGGTGAAGATCAGATCGGGCTTGAGTTTTTTAATGAGCTCCTCAAGCTCGTAGTGGTTGCAGTCGTCGATCATAATCTCGCCGGATTTCATATCCGGATACATGCCTTCGTAGTAGCTGATCGGCACTTCCTTTTTTAAGGCCTCGAACTGTTCTTTCGTGAGATCGAGGTACTGGTGTGCCTCGCGGTACATTGTTTCGTCCGGTTTGAGGTGGAGTTCGGGAATGTTTTTGGAGTCCGCATCGCTTTTAATCGTCGGGATGACCTGCCTGCCTTCGTAATCGTCGCGGTGGGCAAATTCATAGCCGGCAACAACGACCTCCATGCCAAGATCCTTTAACAGGTGCTGGTAGTGGTGGCTGCGGGACCCTCCGACGAAAGCAAACGCTTTCTTTCCCTGGCAGATCTTCCGGTATTGCTCAAGCGACGGTTCGATCCGGGCGGTCTCCCGCGCAATGACTTCCTCGGTCCGCGCTTCGAGCTCGGGGTCGTTAAAGCATTTTGCCAGCTGGCGCAACGATTGGTTCGTAGCTTCGATACCGATGAAGTTGACCTTGAGCCAGGGTATCCCGTACTTGGTCTCCATCATCTCGGCAATGTAGTTGATCGACCGGTGGCACTGGACGAGGTTAATATCCGCAAGGTGCAGGTTTTTGATATCCACGTAACTTGCGTCCCCGGTCAGCACGCTGTTGACCGTGTAGCCGCAGTCCTGCAGGATGCGTTCCTGTTCCCAGCCGTCGCCTCCGATGTTGTACTCGCCAAGGATGTTTATCACGTGTTTTCCGGGCTTTCTCTCAGTGCCGGTCCCGACAACATTCTGCATGATGTTGTTGTTCGCGATATGGTGGCCTGCCGACTGGCTGACCCCTTTGTAGCCTTCGCAGGCATAGGCAAGGACCTGGATCCCGTGGCGCTCCGATGCCGCTTTTGCAACCGCACCGATATCGTCGCCGATAAGCCCGATGGGGCACGTCGAACAGATGTTGATGGCACGCGGGTGGAAGGCACTCACGATCTCGTCGATCATCTTCGCGAGTTTCTTATCCCCGCCAAAGACGATATCCGGTTCCTGCATGTCGGTCGTAAAGCAGAGCTGTGAATAGATCTTGTCTTTGGGGGTCGTGGCGTCTGCACGCGCTTTGTTCCTCCGGGTTCCCCAGCTGTAATACCCGCAGCCTACCGGGCCGTGGGTGATCGTGATCATATCTTTTATCGGACCGACCACTACGCCTTTGCAGCCGGCATAGGCGCAGCCCCGCTGTGAGATGATGCCCGGGATGGTACGGGTGTTTGCTTCGATCTGAGGACAGGCTTCATCTGTTTCAGATTTGATGACAATGTGTTTTTTCCGGTTTTTCTTCACTGTATCCGGATACTGTGTGTAGATATCTTCGAGTGTTGTATCCATTCCGTCCATGAATGTTCACCTCCCTTACCAGATGGCTGCCTCTCCGGTCTCCCCGGTACGAACACGGACTGCATCGTACACCGGCAGGACAAAGATCGTCCCGTCACCAAGCCCGTGCTCCGTTTTGTTGGCGTTTGTGATCGCCTCGATTATCCGCGGAACGTCCTCATCGTGTGCGAGGATGGTAAAGAGACGCCGGGGGAAGAATCGCGATCCGTCAAGAAACGACGTGACCTGTTTTTCCGTATCTGCAGAGTCGCTAAACTCATCCACGCCCATCGAGAGGAGTTTTTGCCGGCATTCTTCCAGAACGCCGGGGTCCGTGATAAGTTTCCCGCGCCCGAGCACTTTTACCGCGGTAAAACCGGCAACGCCGGTATCCACGAGTGCTTTTTTGGTGGCGCCGGTCTTTTTCATCCGGACAATGGCCATGATCTCTTTCATTGCCAGTTCCCCCTTTCTAGAGTCCCTTGGTGTTTCTCGAGATGGTGTAGACCTCGTCTACCGGGCTCACAAAGATCTTCCCGTCGCCAAACGTTCCGTTCGCCCCGGTCCGCCCGGTCTCAAGCACGATCTTTACGACCTTGTCCTTCTCCTCGTCGGGAACGACCATGATGATGAGTACCTTGGGGATCTCATCGTACACCATTCCCCCGATCTTAATTCCCTTCTGCTTGCCCCTTCCAACCACATCCACCATGGTTGCGGCATTGAACCCCGCTGATGAAAGGTTCGCAAGGACCTCGTCTTTCTTTTCCGGCCTGACAATTGCACGTATCAGTAACATGGTTTACCGCCTCGTCATTTTTCCCTGTTCTTTCAAATGATCTGCACACTTTTTTTTATGCAATAGCGTCGAGGAATCCGTGCTGCATCATGAGTTCTTCAAGCCGGTCCTGGGTCATGGGTTTTGGCACGACGAACATCTTGTTGGTGTCGATCGCCTCAGCAAGGCTGCGGTATTCGCCGGCCTGTCCGGATGTCGGGTCGAAATCCACAACGGTTTTCTTGTTGATCTCGGCACGCTGGACGAGATTGTCACGCGGAACAAAGTAGATCAGCTGCGATCCAAGTTCTTCTGCAAATGCCTGGAGCAATGCACGCTCGTTATCGACTTTTCTGCTGTTACAGATAATCCCGCCAAGCCGGACTTTGCCGTTTATTGCATATTTCTGGATACCTTTGGAGATGTTGTTCGCTGCGTAGAGGGCCATGAGTTCCCCGGATGCGACGATATAGATCTCCTGGGCCTTGCCTTCACGGATCGGCATGGCAAAACCCCCGCACACCACATCGCCAAGCACATCGTAAAAGACATAGTCGAGATCCGGCGTGTATGCCCCGAGGGATTCGAGCAGGTTGATCGATGTGATGATACCGCGTCCTGCACAACCTACACCGGGTTCAGGGCCGCCGGATTCCACGCACATGGTATTCTTAAAGCCGGGTTTTAAGATCGCATCGAGCTCGATATCGTCTCCTTCGTCGCGGAGCGTGTCAAGCACGGTCTTCTGGCAGAGCCCGTGCAGGAGCAGGCGGGTTGAATCTGCTTTCGGGTCGCATCCTACGACCATGATCTTCTTGCCCGCCTCGGCAAGTGCCGCAACCGTGTTCTGCGTTGTTGTTGATTTGCCGATACCGCCTTTTCCGTAAATTGCTACCTGTCGTGTCATTCTTTTATTCCTCCGTTTAGTTTTTTTATACCTGAAATCCTTGCCCGCATCTCCGGGTTTCCCCGGTGATCCGGCATTCGTTATTTCTCCCTTTTTTTGCGTGCAGCGATTACCCGAGGCCCGATGTTACTGGTACAATCTCCGGAATCGTTTCAGGAAATGGGGATGTCCTGTAATCCCCCTTCTCTCTGAACGCCTCGTCCAACTCCCGGTTCGGGACAGTGGGCTTTTCATGCGAGCATTACCGTACCCGGGAATTTACCCGACACGTGTATTGCCGCATGTGAGCCTTTTCGTCATTCCGCCCAAGAGTAGATCGGCAACTTCAGATCTTCTGCAACGCCGTACGAATCGCATTGGGGCGATCCAAGCAATCCTGCCCCGCTCGACCGCGGCACTGAGGCACCCCTCGCATGCAGCGGTAACGTGAAGACAAATCTGGTCTGTCGCATCATTCCTCCTGTTATACCAGATCATTGTTTTACAAATATTTATATTTGATAGTAGGAACATTCCTTCTATCACAGCTGCATAATAAATAATGATCAATCAGGTAAAATGGAAAATGTTTTTTGAACCTCGCGGCAGGACTCAACAAATTCCGGCCTTGATACCAAATCGCTCACATATCAAATTAATCAAATTAGTTTAATTTATGAAAAAAACAAGTAAAATGACAATTCATATATTCTGTTGTCCTCAAAATGTAGCCTGACAAACCGGTAATCCGTCCGGGCATTTTTATTTCCCGGTCCCATGAGAGAAACAGGCTAATCCCATGATCACCCGTCATCACCTGGCTCTTGCCCTGATGTGTGCTCTGATTGCCAGCAGCGCATTCCTTTTTTCCCCTCCCGGTCTTGTGTGCCTTGTTACGGCCGGCACCTGCATCGGAGTATTACTTCCGGATATCCACATGACCCGGCCAAAACATTTCAAATTTCGTTCATTCGCATGGCTGATCGTGCAGTTCCCCCGAAGGATCTGCGCACCGCTGCTCTGCCGGATCTATGCGCATACTCGCCACCCGGTACAGGATCCGGGCGATAAGAGGTTGAGTCATTCCCTCCCGGGCGCGCTCTTTGTCTTTGCCTGCACAGCGCTACTTCTCCTCATCCCGGCATCTGTCTTAAAAAACACTTTTGTTACCGATGCAATCTTTGTATTCCTTGCCGGTGTCTTCCTGGGCATTTTCCTGCACCTGATAGAAGACCTCTGTACCCGGAAAGGAATTGTTCCCTGCTTCCCGTTTTCTGCCGTGACCATTACCGGTACCATCCGGCCCTGCGATACGATCGATCCCCGTATCGGTCAGTATCACATCCAGCACTGTGCGGTCCTGTTGATAATTGTCGTAATTGAAACAACGGGAATTCTCTCTTCTCTATGGATTATGCTGCTCTCAATTGCCGGTTTCCTGTTCTGCCAGGTAACGATGATCGGGTTTTCCGAAGTTACGATACATTGGGGAAAATCCCAAACCGATAAACAACCGCTGCCATTACCGGCAGAGGGAATAACCCGAAATCCCCGGTAAGCAGCAGACTGTGGGCTGCGATAAAAAATTAAAAAAACTCCCGATCCAGAAATTTTCACTCTTTTGGACGGTAGCCCATTGCACCAGCAAGGGCCACCAGTCCGGTCAGTTGCTCTTCCTGCCGCGGTGTCAGGCGCCTTCCCTGCTGGATCAAACGTCCGAGCTTAACAATCCGTATGCGGTCTTCGCGACTGAGTGTTTCTGCATGATGGGCCCACTTGATCAGATCCAGCCATTGTCTGCGGCTGAACGTCGTACCGGTCCGAGGAGTATCCGCCCCGGAAATTCCTGCCTGCTTCTCCGCGTCACCGTCTTCGGATTCGTCCGGGATCTCATCATCCGGATTCTCATCAAGCGGAGAGTCCGTCTCATCCCCCTCCGGGAGATCCTCTGTTTCGGATAATTCTTCTTTTGATGACGGCCCGGCATCAGGATCATCAGAGATGCAGGCATGAATCTCCTGATCTTCTCCCTTCTCCGGCATGGGATCTGATGGAAGCGTCGTCGCACTCGTGCCGCATTCCCGGACCGGCGGAACTATCAGGGTACCTCGGGTCACGGGTATGTCCTGGACTTCAGGACTACCGGATCCGTCTCTGGTGCTGTCTGGTACCGGAGCTGCATCGGGCAGGTCTCCAATATCCAGCTCTGTTGGTTCTTCAAAGAAATCTTCCATTGTGGTTAAGGAATGAACCGGATCCTCACGAACTGCCAGCTCATGGTGAGCTGCGCCCGGGATCACTGCAGGGAGGGCCGGTTCCTCTGCCATTGCCGGGGGAGTACCGTCAAGGGTATGTCCGGTCCCGCTTTTCAGTACTGCAAGTTCCTCTTTTTGTTCCTCGTACGCGTGTTCTGCTGCCCGGCGCAGATCCCGTTCTGTAGCAAGCGTTGAGGAGATCTGCCCGAGATCCTCGGTCAGCGACTGAAACGCAGCCTCTTTTTGTGCCTGTTCCCGTTCACAATTACGGAGCTGCTCCTCAAGCGACCGCTGCCGTTCCTGTGCGGTCCTGAGATCGCTCTCCATATCTTTTAACCGGTCCGCGATCCTGGCAGCCTCTTTTAAGCCGGTAACTGCCCGGTCCAGCTGGCCGGCCGCAGAGTCCTTTGCCGCACGTTCGTTCTCAAGACTCTTTGACAACTCATCGATTCTTCCTGAAAGTTCCCGTTTTGCGGATTCAGCGGCCTCGATCGTTGCCTGGAGATTCTGATTGATATTCTCCTTTGTCCGTTCTGCCGCGGCTGCCGTTTCCTCTGCTCCATGGCGCAGGCGCCGTTCCGTCTCCAGCTGTTCCCGTACCTGCTCCATCTCGGCTGCAGCAGACCGGGCCACCTTGTCTGCCTGTCCCTTTGCCAGCTCCAAAGCGGCGAGCCGATCGCAGGCTTCCCGGTGCGCAAGCCGGGCATCGTCCCGCTCCTTTCCTGCAAGAGAGAGTTCTGACCCCCGGGCATCCAGATCCCTCCGGAGAGTATCGATGGTTGCAGCCAGTTCCCGCAGCTCGTCGTTCTTGGACTCGATCCCGTTTTTGGCGTTCAGCTCGGCACCGGCCCGCAGGCGTTTTTCCTCGTCAAGGGCCATCGTGAGGGTCTCAACCTGACCCTTTGCCGAGAGCAGATCGTTTTCAAGCTGCCGTTTTTCCACGGCAAGGCGTGCCATATCCGCATCCTTTGTGGCAGCCTTCTCCCGTTCTGCCCCAAGAGATTCAGTAAGCGCATCGTATTTTTCCTGGAGTTCGTCATGGTGCCCGGCAAGAGTGTCCCGTTCGGCAACCAGCCCGGTTTCTTTCTTTGCCGTTTCCTGCCGGAATTCTGTATAGTCCTGTTCGAGACTCTCGCGCTCTTTCTTTTCTGTTACTAGTTCATCGGAAAGACGCAGAACTTCCTGGGACTGCTGTGCGGCCTTTGCGGTAATGTCCCCAATCATCTGCCGAAGGTCTTCTTCGGATTTTGCCTTTTCCTGGAGGATGGATTTTACTTCCTGCTCGGCCGTATCTGCCCGGTTCTTCTCCCCGGCAAGATCGCTCTTGAGCTGCCCGATCTCAATTACCGCAGCTGCAAGGGATTTTTTGGTCTCTGTGTATTCAGTGTCCCGTGTCTCCAGCTGCTGCCGGAGATCGGCATGTTCCGATGATTGAAGGTCAAGTTCCCTGTGTGCCCCGGCAAGCGCATCCCGGGCCTGTGCCAGGTCTGCATTTGCAGTATCGAGCTCGCTCTTGAGGGTATGTACAAGTTCCTCTTTTTCCGCACCAAGGGTCCTTACGGTGTCTTCCGTTTCTGCAAGATGGGCACGGGTGGCTTCCAGTTCCTCGTTTGCCCGGGCGAGCTCGTCGGCTTTTGCCGCAAGCGATTTTTCCGTCTCCCCGATACGGGTACGCAGGGCATCTGCCTCCCTCTGGGTTGCTGCCAGTGCATTTTTTGACGAGTCCAATTCGCGGGACTGTCCGGTTGCTGCCGTCTGGAGCCGGGCTACCTCACTGGTGAGTTCCCGGGTCTTCTCGGCAACCCTGCTTTCCAGCGTTGACTGGAGCGTGTTCCGTTCGCCCCGAACCTGGTCGAGTTCGGTTGCCCGGTTCATTGCGATCTCAAACGAGGAGAGCAGGAATTCCAGGAGCTTCCTGCGATCGGCAGTAATGACATAATCCTGGTCTTCGTGACGGATCTTGAACTGCGTCCGCACTTTATCCGGATCCGGTTTTTCCACGGGCGAGGCAAGCATCAGTTCGATGAGCGAGACAAGGTACTGGGCATCCCACGGCAAAGCGATAAAATTGTCCGCATTGCTGTCAAGCACGATCAAAAGGTCGCCGAGGCTGGAGACGCCCGTGATCAAAAGAACAGGGATATTCCAGAGATCCGCATCTTCCTTGATATCATGGCAGACTGGATAACCCTCTTTTTCCGGGCCGGTTGCGTCGCAGATGAGAAGGTTGGGTTTTCCCATGCGGAGACGGTCCAGCAATTCGGCATCATCAAAAAACGAAGTGATCCGGTATCCTTCGTTTGCCAATTGCCCGGTTATCTGCCGGGAATTACGGGCATCTTTGGTGAAAATGAAGATATCGATGACGTGATCCCCGTCCGGGCCGGAGGGGATGTCTGCATCTGTACCAGATGGGTCAGAATTCATCGCCATTTGCGCTCTTACACAAACTAAAGGCTTTATATTATATGTATGTTTATATCGGCCGGGGTTCTGTCAATGACTAAAACCCCAGATAAATTGTTTCAGATACTCATTTTCAGGGAATTAAAAAAACCGGTTATCCGGGAAAAATTGTGGAATATCCTGTACCGCTGCCCGGCCCGACGTCTTTATAATTTATACCGGAGCAGTGCAGCAATCCCTCCGAGTGCCATCAGCCGTTCCCCGGGTTCGAATTCGGTTGAGAGCACTACGATACGGGACTGCATCCGTTCGGCCCGTTCAAGGAGCGGGGCAGTTGCCGTGTCATGCAGCAGCGAATCGGCGATAAGAACCTCTTCGACTGCGCCGTAATCGATTGCATTTCTGACCTGTTCCCTCCCGTATGCTACCGCTCCATCCCGGGCAATCCGCAGGAGTACTTCATCCATCAGCCGCACCTCCCGAGAGAGCTGGAGATCGCCGATCATCTTCTCAAGCGTCCCGGCACCGATCACGTCCTGCACGGCACCGCGGCCGATCCGCCGGGTCTCTACAACGACTGCACGTTCTCCGGGCGGGCAGTTCCGGTTCTTCGCATACCGGAGAAAATCGTCCTTGATAAAACCCGGCCCGGCAATAACGAGCGGCCCGGTAATCTCGGCAATCGTCTTTGTGACCCCCTCGAAAAATGCTACCCTGTTGTCGCACTCGCCGCCTTTGCCGCTCCCTGTCGTCACCGTTACTACGCTTTCGGGACCGTACTGCCGTATCCGGAAGAGTTCGGCCTCGCCTTCTTCAATCGTGAGGATATGGATGACGCCAAAGACGGACGACTTTTTGGCCCGCTCGATCCGTTCGAGGTCAACCGGGCGCCACTGGCGGATTACCGAGATCTCGTATCCGGTCTCGACATTTATCGTATGGTACGCTCCGCAGTCGATCCCGTGCTCGATGATACCGGTGATCCGGAGCCGGATCCCATGCTCCGAGAACTCGATCTTTTCCGCCCGTACCCCGAGCCGGACCGGCCGTTTCTCCACTTTCTCGGGACGGAGTTTGTCGGTTACAGATTCAACACTCCGGAATGTGGTGGCAAAGACAAGCGAGCCGGGAAGGATGAGGTGTTTGAGGTGCCAGAGGTCATCGATCGTCTCGGGGAGAAGCCGTATTTCGCCATAATTTTCCTTAATGTCCCCGAATTCCGCTTTCATGACTCCTCAAGAATGTCCGAACCCCCCGGCGGGACAAAGGCTGCTACCGATTCGGTGTTTAAGATTCCCTTGAGCAGTTTCTCCTCCTCGGGTGCGAGATGCTCCCGCAGGGATCGGAGCACTTTTTTTGCCACATCGTTTGGCTCGAACTGCCCGGGCCGGATCTCTACACAGGTCTTTGTCCGCGACCGGATAACTGCGGGTGGACCGCCGATAACCGCAGCTTGGGGTTCGAGCACGAGACCGATCCCTACTGCGAGCGGGACATCCCGGTAGTACGTGCGCTCTCCTCTCACGATAAACGAGCCCCGACTGATATATTCCCCGGACTCGGGAGTCTTACTTACCTGGTCCGGCCGCACGCTGAAAACATCGGCCGAGAAATGCCCGCTCCGCCACGCGCCGGAGAACGATGCGGCAAACTGCGCCACTTCGTCCATCTTTTCGGTCTTTCCTTTTACGAGAATGACACTTGCCCCGTGCACGTCCGCGTGCAGGAAGAGATCGCCGCCGGTCATGTACTTCTTGACCAGTTCTTCGTTCTGCGAAGCATCCCGGCCGCCCAGCACCACCACACCATCGCTTGTTACAAACCACCGGAACCGGTGGTACCAGAGTTTTTTCATGGGCACAATATCGCGGTGTACCGCCCTTTTCTTTGGCCGGACCGTCTTCATAGCCTGGAGGGCGCCTTCCTTTTTCTTCTTGAATTTTTTGATGGTATCGTAATAACGCCCTGCGTTCTGCTCGACACTTTCGTGGACGAAGATCTTCACGGTCTTTCCAATATCAACGCCCACCGCTGCATCTTCCGGGTAAAACGCCACGATCTTTTTGGCATCGGCAGATGAATTTCCCTTGAGGTGGCGCTCGATTTCCTGCCAGGAGTGTTCTTTGCTTGCCGTATCCAGTGACGAGATGATCTGTGCAATGAACTGGTAGTTCTCGTAGATCGCATTTACCAGCTCTTCGTTCTTTTTGATCTTCTCGTCGAATTTTTTAATTGCGGCTTCCTGGTACTTGTGGATCCGCTCCTCTTCGGAAAGTTTCGGTTTTGCCGCAACCCTGACCTTCTCGGCTTTGGTCATCGGGTAGAAGGCTTCGAGCGCAGCAGAATAGCCGGGGTAGGGTGTGCCGGTATCCCCGGAGTTCCCTTCTCCCTCACCAAACGCGAGCGGTTCGCAGCTTTTTGCTGATACAACCGGCCGGGCTGACTGCTGCACCCGGGAAAAGAGCCCGGTTATGGCCGCATACAATGCCTTTGGATCGGCAGCTTTTGCCGGCAGGGACTTATCAATACCCGAGGTCTTACAGACATATTCCGCATATGTGCCGCCAAACATGCACGCAACCGCAAGGGCCCGGACCAGATCCCGGTCGTCCCCTGCAAGCGTTGCGGCAAGATTTTTCTCTGAACCGGTCGGGTCGGTTTCGCTCATGGCATAGAGTGCATCGGGGACTATGTCCCGGTCCTTGAACCGGTGGTGCCGGAGCGGCTTGATAATTTTTCCTGCCTCATCGGTGAGGATCACGTTTCCCTCATCAAAGAGTTCGATGATGAGCCGGTAGGTGAGTTCGCCTTTCCCGATCTCGAATATCAGGATCCGTTCCAGTCCGTGCTGTCGGATTGCAAGTACCTTGCCTCCGGAGATATACTTGCGCAGGAACATGGCAAACTGCGGAGGATTTTTCGGGGCGTCCGGGAACGCTGATACAAGGTGCGCCCGTCGCCCGGCTTCAATTAGGAGCAGGTACCTCGCATGGTTTTCGCCATTCAGGCGGATACCGAGCGTCCGGCTCTCGAACTGGTAAACCTTATCGATCCAGAGCGGCAGCTTTGCATTGAGCTCGCCGGTTACCGCCCGCAGATCGATCCCGCTCATTCCCTGCGCTGTTGCCATGGGATATACCAAGATACATATGGCTTGCGCACTAAAAAATAAGACTACCAGGTGAACGGGATGGCTGACGAAGTCAACGTCGAAGTGCAGGAACAACCTACGGAACAACCGGCACTCTCCAAAAAGCAGAAGACCAAACTGGAAAAACAGGCCGACCATATCGAACGGATCAAACGAACGCTGGTTGCCTGTTTCATGGGTATTTTTGTCGGGATACTGTCGTATTTCCTCCAGGTAACCGTAAAAAGCGATATCGGCCTTCTTGCATTCATGCTGATGCTTGCCGGTGTGGTCGTCCAGAGGCACATCTTTATCCTGTTGCATCTCGACGTTTCGAAACTGGGAGCAAAAGACTGGCTCTACCAGGGCTTTATGACCTTTGCCTTCTGGTTTATGTCCTGGACCATCCTGCTCTCCACAGTGACCGCATAAGAATTTTTTTTAGATATCCATGAGAATCGCCATAGTTCACAAGGACCGCTGTCACGCAAAGAAGTGCGGGACCGAGTGCATCATCTACTGCCCCCGGGTCAGGACCGGTGACGAAACCGTTGTTATCGGAGAAGACGGCAAGGCAAAGATCTCTGAAGAACTCTGTGTCGGTTGCGGCATCTGTATCAAGAAGTGCCCGTTCGAGGCCCTCGACATCGTGAGCCTGCCCGAAGAACTCGAACACCCCACCCACCGGTACGGCCAGAACGGGTTTGCCCTGTACGGCCTTCCTATCCCGGTCCAGGGAAAGGTGACCGGTATTCTCGGCGCAAACGGTATCGGGAAAAGTACCGCGGTAAAGATCCTTTCCGGGCAGCTCCGTCCCAACCTTGGGAACTTCGATGCCGAAGTTGACTGGGATGAGATCTTAAAACGCTATGCAGGTACCGAGCTCTTCGACTATCTCCAGACCGTTTCGAAAAAGAGCAAGAAGATTGCGGTAAAACCCCAGTACATCGATTTCATCCCGAAGGTATTTTCCGGCACGGTCCGGGACCTGCTCAAGTCAACCGATGAGCGGCAAAAACTTGCCGAGATCCTCCCGGTCCTCAAGCTCGATGCTATTCTCGACCACCAGATAAACACGCTGAGCGGCGGAGAACTCCAGCGTGTCGCCATAGCGGCCTGCCTTGCCCGTAACGCCGACCTCTATTTCCTCGATGAAATTACCCCGTTCCTGGATATCTACCAGCGTATCTCGGCTGCAAAACTGATCCGGGAACTTGCCGCCGAACGCCCGGTCGTGATTGTCGAGCACGACCTCGCCATCCTCGACATGCTTGCGGATACGGTACATGTAGGCTACGGCAAACCGGCGGTCTTTGGGGTCATCACCCGGCCAAAGGGCGTCCGGGTGGGCATCAACCAGTACCTCGAAGGGTTCCTTGCCGAGGAGAACGTCCGTTTCCGGGACACGCAGGTGGTCTTTGAGAAGCGTGCGCATGAGAAGGGATCGAAACGCGAAGACCTCGTGGAGATCCCGGCGATGACCAAGGGCTATGATACCTTCCATCTCACGATTGCCGGCGGGACGATTAAAGCCGGGGAGGTGCTGGGTGTGATCGGGGCAAATGGCATGGGGAAGAGCACGTACGCAAAGCTCCTTGCCGGTGTCGAGAAACCGGACACCGGCACCATGGATCTCAAGCTCCGGATCTCGTACAAACCGCAGTACATCAAGCCCGACTCGTCGGACTCTGTCGAGATGTATCTCCGTAAGTGCACCAGCAAATTCGACACCTCGTACTACCAGCACGAGATCCTCGAACCGCTCTCGCTTGGCCCTATTCTCCAGTCACCGGTGGATTCGCTGAGTGGCGGCGAACTCCAGCGTGTCGCCATCGCGGCCTGCCTATCCCGCGATGCTGACCTCTACATCCTCGACGAGCCGAGCGCACACCTCGATGTGGAGCAGCGGGTTAAAGTGACCCGGCTCATCAAACACCATGCGGAAGGAAAGGTCGTAGCGATCATGGTCATCGACCACGACATCTACCTTATCGATATGATCAGCGAGCGGATCCTTGTCTTTGAAGGCGAACCGGGTATCAAAGGGACTGCGGTCGGCCCGTTTGCAATGCGGGAGGGCATGAACCGGTTCCTGCACGAGCTCGATGTCACCTTCCGGCGGGATCAGACCGGCCGTCCCCGGATCAACAAACCCGACTCATTCCTTGACCGGGAGCAGAAAAGCAGCGGCGAATATTACTATTACGCGGCTGACGACGAGTAAACTCAGGGAAATCTTATTTCCACAAGCGATCCGGAGTTTCCCGTCTCCTTTTTTTTAATAATCCTCCATCGGCGAAAGGAACCAATTTGCCCGGTACGGATAAAAAACAAAAAAATAGGATGATTCGATCCTTCCGCCCGCTTACTTGGTTTTGGTGATGTTGACCAGTTGAATCGTAAAGGTCACGTTCTGGCCTACGTACGGGCTGTTGGAATCGATGGTCACGGTCTTTGGTGTCACGTTAATGACGGTAACCCTGCTGTTGGTATCGGTGAGCCGGTCGTGGATGATATAATGCTGGCCAGGAACGAACGTGACATTGGCGAGCGGTCCGGTACGGTTGACAACCTGGACAAGGCCGGGGTCATAGTTCCCGTAGGCTTTTTCCGGCGGGAGCGTTACGGTCTTTTCCGAATTCAGCGCCATACCCGATACTGCATCTGCAAAACCGGGGATGATCGTTGAGTTGCCGAGGGTAAACATCAGCGGTTCGGTGGAATTCTTGTTGGAATCAAACACCGTGCCGTTGTCAAATGTCCCGGTGTAGTAGACAGAAACGGTGTCTCCCTTTGTTGCAACGACCGGGGTAAGGAAGAACCAGGCGCCGACTGCAGCAGCGATCAGGATCACTGCTACACCGACTGTTATAAGCAATTCCCTGTTCATGGCTTTCTTTTCGGTCTCTTTTCCCGCACCCTTTGCCGGTACGTTCTGTTTTGTGCTCTCCGGAGTTTTCTCTTCTGCCTTTTTCGTCACAGTTTCTGTTTTCTCTTCAGGAACTGTCGGTTCGGCTGTTTTTTCTGGATCGGTCAAGTGTGTAACCCTCCTTTACCAATATGATGCCGTATATCTTGACTCGTTATGTGAAAAAGTCTGCGGGTCAAAAAAATCTCTAAAAAAATCCGTGAATGTCCGTAACGGGAAGCGAAAAGAACAAAACAGGACCCGGCTTGCCGGGCAAAAAAAGAGAACCGGATGCTTATGCAAACATCCGGCCTTCGACATCGGAGACGGGCCGGGAGAAATCGATCCTGACTTTTTCTATGGCCGCCAAAAAGTCGGAACGGGTGATAGCTTCACGGTCGTTCCGGATGGCAAACATCCCGGCTTCCATGCAGATCGCCCGGAGATCTGCTCCGTTCCTGCCCTCGGTCATGGATGCAACTTCGACAAGGTCGACCGATTCGTCAACGGTCAGTCCCCGGGTGTGGACTTTCAGGATCGAGAGCCGGCCCTCTCCATCGGGCAACGGGATCTCGATGATCCGGTCGAAACGGCCGGGACGCAGCAGCGCCTTGTCGAGAATATCGATCCTGTTCGTGGCCCCGATGATCTTCACGTCTCCCCGGGTCTCAAAACCGTCCATACCGGCCAGGAGCTGCATGAGGGTACGCTGGACCTCGCGGTCACCGGAAGTGTTTGCCTCGGTCCGGCTCGCTCCCACTGCATCGATTTCATCGATAAAGATGATCGTCGGGGCTTTCTTCTTCGCGAGATCGAAGAGCTCGCGGACGAGCCGTGCCCCTTCGCCAATATATTTCTGGACAAGTTCGCTTCCCACGACCCGCATGAAATGGGCATTGGTCTCGTGGGCAACCGCTTTTGCAAGAAGCGTCTTTCCTGTTCCCGGGGGTCCGTAGAGCAAAACGCCCTTGGGCGGCTCGATTCCTATGCGGGTAAACAGTTCCGGGCGTTTTAAGGGGAGCTCGACTGCCTCGCGGATCTCGTTTATCTGTTTTGAGAGACCGCCGATATCCGTATAGTTCTCCTGCGGGGAGTCTACGAGTTCCATCCCGTAGACCTGTGCATCAAACGAGCTCGGGAGCAGCTCGACAATTGCAAGCGACTGCTGGTTGAGCGTGCACCGGGCGCCGGCCTTTAGGTCGTCGGGATTGATACTTGGCGAGCTCCGGACAAGGAACTTAGGCCCGGCACTGCTGCGGACGATGACCCGGGACGAATCGACCACATCCACCACGTTCCCGATAATGAGCGGCGGGCTCCTGAGCTGCTCGCTCTCGCTTTTGAGTTTTCGTACCTCCCGCTCGAACCGGATCTTCTGGGTCTCGATATACCGTTTGTCCGCCTCGACCTGGCGGAGCTGTTCGCGGAGTTCGAGATTGCGGGATTCCAGGTTGTTGACCCTCTCTATCATCTGGGTTTCAAGGTCGTGCTTATCGTTTTCGATCTGCTGGAGCTGGTCCCGGAGCTGCTCGGAGATCGTGCGGTACAGGCGGCAGAGCTCTTCCGGGGTCTGCGGCTCGGCCGTATCGCGGAGAATGTCGCCCATTCCGTTCCTCAAATAGGTATATAGGGAAATCGCCATATAAAGTGTTTGTGAGAATATGCAGTGTGAAATGTGTGGCGAAACAATCCGCGGCGCGCCGAAGCTGATCCGCGTGGAGGGGGCAGAACTCCAGGTCTGCGCCCGGTGCGGCAAGTTTGGCACCGAAGTCCAGCAGCCCCGCCGGACTGATGTGCCCCGCCCGGCAGCACGGCCCGGCCAGCCCGGCCGCCCTGTGAATGCACCGGCACCCGGACTGCGCAAACGGGACATGTTCGATTACATGGAAGGCGAGATTGTCGAAGATTATGCAGACCGGATCAAGAACGCCCGTACGGAAAAGGGCCTGAGCCAGAAGGATCTTGCCCTCCAGATGATGGTCCGGGAGCTCCTGATAAAAAAGATCGAGAAAGGGGAACTGATCCCGGAAGAAGAGGTACGAAAGAAACTCGAAAAGGTGCTCGGGATCAAGCTCGTCGATGTCGTTGCCGGCGATGCGGAGAGCAAGGCCCAGGCAAAGATCACCCAGACGCTCGGCGATCTCACGATCATACGGAAAGCAAAGAAATAAGGGTATACTTTTTTTACACAGGCGTTTCTTTCAGCGCCGGCAGAACCGGTGTCCCGGTTATTTTTTCACAATGATCCTGTGTGCACCCGGATCGACCTGGTAGGACTTTGGCCGGTCGAGCAGGTCGAGTGCGTTGATGTTTGCGTCCTGGAGTTCCTGGTAGTTGAACGATTCGTATCGTGTATCGTTTCTTTCCAGCCAGAATACGACAATCCCGTTCTCCATCTTACGGCTCATGGCAACTTGGTACATAGTCACCAATCACAGACCGGGTATAATCAATGTTTCCATTGGGACAAAAAAGGAGATCCGGACAGGATTTTTCCGGAGCGGCTATCCGAAACGATCGGGACCCCGGACATTCAGGTAGTGCGGCCTTCCAGCGCACGGGCAAACCGTGACCGCTCCAGTGCCGTTCCGAGCTGGAGGCCGAGTGTTGCGAGAGTATCGAGACTCGCCGGGAGGTACGGTCTCTCTTCTGGGCTCCCCATGTTGAGCAGGCCCTCGACCGTATCGCCGTTCCGGATGGGAATGATAAGGATCGTGCGCACGCCGCTTTTTTGTACGGCAGGGTCCAGCCCGGCAAAGGCCGGGGATTCGGGAGTCAGGTAGACAACCGCCTTGTTGGCAAATGCCTGCCCGAACAGGGAGTCGAACACGCCGGAAACGCACATCTTTTCGAGATTTTCCGGCATGTTCTTTTTTACCCGGGTGACCATGTCGTCCTTTTCATTTTTCAGGTACACGCACCCCATCTCGAAACCAAGGGTATCCATCACGGCCTGGATGCTTTTTGAAAGGAGGGCATCTTCATCCCGCTCATCATTCAGGATTGCCGAAAGTCGTGTCTGGGCAAGGAGCGTGTTCACGTACTCGCTGCGCTCGCGGTCCAGGCGCTGCAGCTTGAGGTTCCCTGCTATCTCATCTGCTACGATCTCGACATTCCCGATGTTTTTGGCGGTAACCTCCGTGTCGGTTAAAAGGAGGAACGCCCCTGTTGCCTCTTCCCCGTCAATCACCGGGACCACAAGAGCCCCTGCCGGCGCTTCTCCTCCCCCGATGATCGTAAGGGCTGGATATGCCGGGTCGTCTTTCCCGATTGCAATGGTGGTCAGGGAATCCCGGCAGCGCTTCACGAGAGGCGTGAGCCCCGGGAGAGCGGCGGCCGGGACCCGGCGATCTGCATATGCCACCCGCATATCGTCAAGGAAGACAAGACCGGCCCGGAAAGGTACAAGACGCTCCCGGATCCCTTTCATGGCTACGCTGAGGAGTGCATCCTCGGTCCGTGTGGCTCCCGCGGCCCGGATGATGTAGAGAAGCGATGCGAGATCTTCGGTTGTCCGCGTCATGTCGGCAGGATTTTCGCCGATCGCCGCAATGCAGCCCGAGGGGCCTGCGGGCGGGGGGAAAAAGAAGGTGAGGCGGTACCTGCGCAGGACACCGGTCTGTTCTTTTAAGGATAGTTCGAGGCGGACCGGTTCGCTGCCCCGTTTTCCATTGAGTGCTGCTGCAAGGAGCGCTGCATCTCTGGGACACAGGAGCTCGTTTAACGATGTGGCATCCGGGAAAAGCGACTCGGCAGGCCGGTTTTTAACAACAATCGTGGTATCATCGAGAATCGTGAATACGACCGTGCCCGGGATATCGAGTCCGGCCTCCAGCCCGGCGCGGTGGAGCAGCGCAGCGTGCAGCTCAAAGGCCCGGAACGCAAGCTTAGCAATTCCTGCGGCAGGACTACCGGTTAACGGGGATAGTTGTTGTGCCCGGGCGTTTTTTACCGTCCAGAGCTTGTTCCGGCCGATGATGCGGTAGCAGAGAACACCCCGGTCGTGGAGCGCGTTAAGGTACTTGAGCACCGTTGCCCGGCTCTTGCCGGTGCCCAGAGCGATCTTATCGAGCATCCCCTCTTCGGGAGGGTTTGCAGCAAGGTACGAGACTATCAGCTGTTCGGTCTCGCTAAGATTTTCCTTTTCCGGATCGCGGGGAGACATCTATACTGTATAGTCTAACTTCTCACTGATAAGGTTATCTCAGATTTATATGACGACACTATAACTGACGGGTTCATGAGTAATTGCGGGGGAAGACGATATAGTAAAAACATTTATATTGTATCATATGGATCAGTGTATTTAGACAATATAGTATAAATTCCCGGGTTCACCGGGAGAATGGAGACTGAATCATGAAGTATGAATCTCTGGGAACGGAACTGATCGGACTCCTTGGGTTGAAGGGCAGCCCGGTCGCGGTAAAGCTTGCAAAGACCCCTGCGGATATCCCGGTGGGATACCAGAAGGTTACGGAAAAACACCGGCACTGCCAGTTCGTGCAGGACGCACGCCTCAAGGGAATGACCGGCTATGCAACCCGGCCGGAGCACCTCTGCCGGGGCGGGGCGGCTGTCATGGGGATCGAGCCATCCCCGGAGATTGTCTCTGACGGCACTACCTACCAGAAGCTTGGGAACTTCAAGACCGTTGAGGGAGCTGTTGAGACCGTGAGCGCGGTGCCAAAGACCGGCAAACAGTTCTATGCCTCGGTCTATGCGCCGCTCGAGAAGGCAGAGTTCGACCCTGACGTTGTCGTGATCGTGGCAACGCCCCGGCAGGCCCTCCGGCTCTCGCAGGCTTATCTCTATGCCACCGGTGGCCGGTTTGCCGCGGATTACTCCGGCATCCAGTCGCTTTGTGCCGATGCCGTGGTTGCGGTGCGGGAGCGCGGGGTCCCCAACATGACGCTTGGCTGCAACGGCTCGCGGAAGTATTCCGGGATTGCCGAGGACGAGGTGATCTTCGGTGTCCCGACAAAGGATCTGGAAAAGATCGTAACAGCCCTGAAGGCCTTCAAAGAAAAGTGGGGGTAACATGGTAAAGACCATCAAGGCCCGGGGAATCCGGGCCCCAAACGCAGGGTTCCTTGCAACCAATGTGATAAAGGACCTGGAGACTCCCGGCGAAGAAGTCCGGTTTATCGTAAGCCCCGGTGCCGAAGCCGGCATGGAGGCCGTGGCCCGGAAGTACGGGTACAAAACTGAGATTACACCGCACGAGAAGGAGGTAGAGGTCCGCATGGTACCTTCGGAAACAACCACAGAAGAGATCGATGTCACGGGAGAGACCTGTCCCGGCCCGGTCATGATCGTAGGCGAGAAGCTTTCGTCCCTTGCCCCGGGCGACCGGCTGAAGGTAAAGTGCAGGAGCGCCGACACTCTTGCCGATGTCTCTGCCGCGATCATTGCATCGGGTTCGAAGGTTGTCGGAGAGGGTACAGAAGGCGACCGGCACTTCATTACGGTAGAGAAAGCCGAGAAGAAAGAGCCTGCGGCAGGCGCTGCGGGCATGGTCTCAAAAGACCGGGTCGTGGTAGCCCAGAGCAATGGGATCGGGAACGCCGAGCGGGCCTATGCTACGTTCATCTTCTCGAAAGTCGCGCTCTCCATGGGAAAGAAGGTGACGATCTTTTTCCTGATGGACGGCGTGGGTATTGCCCGGAAGGGAAACGCTGCAACGGTCAAACACCCGGCATTTCCGGTCCTTTCAGAGCTCATGGACGAGGTCATCAAAGCCGGTGTAACGGTGTATGCCTGCGAGCTTTCGGCATCGTTTCGCGGGATTGGCGAAGCGGATCTTGTCCCCGGTGTCAAGCTTGCCGGCGCTGCGACCTTTATCCAGCTTTTGAGCGACCCGGGAAATGCCGTGGTGAACTTTTAGAGGAGGAAAGAACATGGACACGACCTATCTTGTGATCGGCCTTGCGATCCTTGTCTCGAGCATGGCGACCGGCTTTATTATCTTCCGGATGCAGGGGATGCACCTGATGGCGCACTTTATTACGATCATCCTCGCCCTTATCGCAACACTCGCGGCGGTTGTAACGGGGATGACCGCGGCGGTCTATGCGGCAGTAATCCTGCAGTTCGTGGTGACCATCACGGCCTATACCCAGCTTATGCCGACCTTAAAAGACAGCTTCCAGACCTCGCCGGGATACAGCGCCCATCTGGCAATTGTCACGATACTGCCGGTCCTTGCGCTTGCCGGGCTGCTGCTGTAAAAAAATTCTCTCTTTTTCCACCCTGCGGGGAAATTAAAAAAAAAGACTGTCGGCCGGGAATTGACTACCGGTCCGTACAATCCGTTACCGGAATCCCCGGCACGCCGGATTACTTCTTCTGCCCGGCGCCGGTCTTCTTTTCTGCCTGTTCCTTTTCCATCTCTGATTTGGCCTTCTCCACTTCCGTTTTTGCCCGGGCAAGGATATCGTCAAAGGATTTCCTGACGTTATCCGTTGTCTCTTTTACGGATTTTTCGATATGTTTCCGTCCCTCGTCCGTTCCCACCAGGTCGCGGGTGACCTTTGCGAGATCGTCCATTGCGGAGATAACCGACTTTGTTGCCGCAGCAAAGCGGAGGTCGATCGGGGGATCCTCTTTCTGGGGTGCAGAAGGGGCTGCAACCGGGTCTTCGACCCAGAGTCCATTTTCAAAGTGTCCTTTTTTTTCAGCCATAATGATCACGGGATAGTAATTTTACCTTTTTTTGCCCTGAAACTAGAAATGGTTTCCTCACGGGAAGGCTGTCGGCAGAGCAGATCCCGGGCAGGTTCACAGGAAGTACCTGAAAGATCCTCAGGCTCATCCCGGCAGGGCAATGGATGTTATGGCAGGAAAGCCGGGGCGGCACTCAAGGACCGGGGGGATTACTCTGCCGTATGGAGATCAAAAAGAATGCCGGATGAGGGTGAAAGCCCCCGGTATTATCCGTTTCTGACCAGCCGGGCCCCGAGCTCGTATGCCTTTTTACAATCGATGGGGAATTGTTCCTCCCGGTGTTTTTTCTTTGCCGCGGGATCAAAAAGCGAGGACTCGTATCGGGTATAATCGTCAAACAGGACCGTGTCGGTGACCCAGAGCGATTCGCAGGCTCCGAAGATCCGGGCCATGGCCATCTCGGTCACCTTCTCACTCCTGTCATAGCCCATCTCCGTTACCATTGCATCCGATGCCCCGGCTGTATAGATAAAACCGGTCCGGATCTTCTTTGGGAACAGGGTTGATCGCGGCTTATCGTAGACCGCGTAGGGGTACGCGAGGCGTTCGAGAAACGACCGGGTCATGCCGGAAGTAAGCGAGAAGTAAATGGGAGAACCGATCAAAAGTGCGTCTGCGGTCTCTGCCTTTTGTAAGACCGGCGCAAGATCGTCTTGTACCGCACAGTGCCCGTAACTCTTCCCGCCGATCCGTTTGCAGGCAAAGCAGCTGGTGCAGCCCTGGTACCTGAGATCATACAGGTCGATAATTTCCGTATCTGCGCCTTCTGCTCCGGCACCGTCCATGGCATGCCGGAGGAGTGTTGCCGTGCTCCCCTTCTTTCTCGGGCTTCCGTTGAATGCAAGAAGTTTCATCGTCATCCCCGCGGACAGGTTGTCCGTGAAGTATTCATTATAGCAATCCGGGTAATAGAGCAGCCGGTTGGCTCCGGGTAAGCAGGTTGCCGAACGGAGAGTGCACAAAAGAGAAAAAAAGGGTCGGGTTATTTGTGAAAGCCCGGTGTCGAGATGGTCGAACGCTTCCTGCAGGTGCGGCACGTAGCGTCCCGGGCCGGCTTGAAAAATTCTCCCGGGGACCGGTTGACGATAGTGTTTTCTGCAAAACAGGCAGGACAGATCCACCGGATAATATACCCTGATGGTGTTCCCGCGACTACGGTTTTTAACGATTGGCTTGCCATGGTGTACTCTTCTGATATCCTGATCCGTCCGGGGGTCGGTGCCGACATCCCGGGTTTTCCCTGATCCTTACGTACAAAAAAGGTTTTATCGGGGGGTCAAGGATCGCAGGAATCATCCGGTACGAAAGGACCGGGTGCGATCAGAAGAATGCGAAAAAACCGTTTATGTATATAAGAATGGGTTGTCCCGGCATATAACCTGATGTACAGGAACGGCGGATCCTGAAGGACACGCGGACTCATTGGCGTATCGGGTACGATATGCCCTTGTTGTCCGGCATGATGTAGTGTGCAGACATCTTAAAAAAGAAAAACAAAAGAGTCGGGCGTTTATTTCTGGAATCCTGCCGAGGGGTTACCACCCGGTGAAGGGGCACCACCATTTTCCATAGGACGGGCAGTCCGTCCTGTTGCAGAACACGTTTGTGGCTGCTCCTCCGGCAAATGATGTTACCATTCCCGATCCCGCTGCGGTAATCGGTGCAGTGATGGATTCTCCGAGTTTTTCGCACATGATCTCGTTTACTCCGTTTTCCCGGGCTTCTAGTATGATGGGATAGAGGGATATCTTACGCAGGACAGGTTATACCTGGCGTTGAGTGAAAAAATTATTTCACTAAAAAAGTGCTGCGTTACCGGGACGTTTCACCGGGCAGGATTATAACTTACATTCCGGGAAACCCGTGGCCGATCCGCCAATCTCTCCCGTATCCGGGCCGGTATCTCCCTTTAAAAGAAACCTGTCCCGCCGGTCTCCTGTTCGCGGTCATGCCGCTTTTCACAGATGCACGACATTGCTGCCCTCCCTTATATCTGCCGGGGTATGGGTCACGATGATCACCGTCTTATCGGTCAGCTTTTGGATAACCTCATAGATGGACCGTTTGGACTCTTCGTCAATGGACCGGGTGAATTCGTCAAAGAGTATCACCGGCGAATCCCGCAGGAGGACACGGGCGAGGGCGATCTTCTGCATCTCGCCGCTGGAAAGGTTGAGTCCGTTCTCCCCTACGGGCGTATCGTACTTTTTTTGGAGTGTCCGGACAAACCCGTCAAGCCCCGCTCTTTTTGCAGCCGAAACAACCTCGTCACCAGTTGCAGACAGGTCCCCGATCAGGATATTATCAGCAATCGTACCATCGAAGATCAGGGAATCGGAAAAGACCATTGAGACGTTTGACCGGAGATCGTCCCTTTTTATGGATGCGAGGTCGGTACCGTTGATCGTGATCCTGCCGGAATCCGGGGAATAGAGCCGGCAGATAAGGCGCAGGAGCGTGGACTTTCCCGACCCGTTCTCGCCAGTCAGGTAATTGATCCCGGAAGAAAACCGGCCGCTGACATCAGAAAGGACAACGCGGCGGTCATACGAGAAGCTGACATGCTCGAACCGGATCTCCACGGGTCCCCCGGGTGGCAGGGGAACGCTGCCTTCGGCATCGGGCTTGAGCTCCATTACCTCGGCAACCCGGTCGTACGAGGCCTGGGACGACTTATAGGAATTCCAGAGGTCCGAGACCTGGAGAACGGGAGACAAAAAGAGGCCGACGTATGCGACAAACGCGGTCAGCGTCCCTACCGTGATGGTCCCCGCAAGTACGGACATGCTTCCGAGTGCCAGGACCAGGAGGGTGGGGACGCTGTAGATGAGCATGGTGATGGCAGCGGAGAGGGAGGAGAGCCGGATGACCGAGACAGAGGTGTCCGAGAACCGCCCGAACTCCGTATCGTATCTTTTATCTGCCCACTTTTCGATGCCGAATACCCGGATAAGGGGCAGGGAAGGAAGCGTTTCCTTAAGGAACGACTGGATGCCGGCCTCTGCATCCAGCGCCGGCCTCTGGGCAGCTTTCATCCGTTTCCCGAACCATGCCGCGGAGACGACAAAGAGGAGCGCCGGCAGGATCACGATTGCGGTGAGTGCGGCGTCCATGCTGATCATGATTAATAACGGCAGGACAATGCCAAAGATGATTACCAGGATCTGGGGGATCGTCCGTATCGCGGTCTGGACAACCGTGGTCACATTCCCGGTGATCCGTGACAGCAGGTCGCCGGTCTTGAATTTCCGCACGTGTGCATAGTCTGCCCGCTGGAGCCGGGCAAACACCCGGAGCGAGAATTCCCGGTACAGGCCGATTGAGAGCGTTCCTCGTACCCGGGCGGAGAGATAGTTTGAGAGGGCGGAGACGAGGAATACTCCGGCCATTGCTGCAAGCAGGGGCATGAGCAGGGCGGTGTTCTTCCCGATCAGCACGTCATCGATCAGCGACCGCATGATAAGGGGGCTGATGATGGCAAAGAGCATGCCGGAGACATTTAAGATAATGACGGCGAGGTAGGAGAACGGCCGGGCGGAGCAGATCTCCCAAAGAAGCCGATTATACCCTTCCCGTGCGCGTGGCTCTTCCTGCATATTTTCCTCCCGAGAAAACACCCGATCCTGCAATCTTCCCGGACCCGGGGTAACCCGGAGATACCGGTGATATACTTCTCTGGTTATGCGGGGGCCGACTATAACCCTGTTGATGAGTGAAAAAAATTCCTTGCTTCAATCAGGCTTACGGGGCATGTTCCGGGAAGCAAAAACGCTCCCTCATCAAGAAGAACCCACGATTTTACCCCGGAACCCGGACAAGGAAAATTGGTGCAATCCGGGGAGCGGGGATTCCCGCCCTCGGGCCCCGGGCGCTTCCTCGCGGGAAACGCTCATTCGGCCGGGCTGTTGATCGCGGATCAGGACGTAACCCGGTATGCGCCAGCCGGCACCATGATCTCGAACCTTGCACCGGAACCCGGTGTTCCGTTCTCGATAATGGCGATCCGGGTGATGTCCAGGATCTCACGGATCAAAAAGAGGCCAAGGCCGGTGTTCTGCCCGTATTCCCGGTCGAAGATCAGTTCTTTTTTACCGGCCTCGATACCGATCCCGTTGTCTTCGAAGGTGATGACGAGCCGGCCGCTGCTGAGTGCAGCGGAGATGGTAATGGCATTCATCCCCCGTCCACCGTGGCGCAGGGAGTTGTCGAAGAGATTAAAAAACACTTTTTTGAGCAGGGGATCGGCATAGATCTCTGCGCCGGGGATCCCGGCAACCTGCACCGCGATCCCATCGAGGTTCAGCCCTGCTTTTGATTCCCCTATGCAGGAAGCGAGATCCTGGAAGACCGGGGTGTTTACCCCAAGGCTCTCGTACTGGCGGGTAAACTCCAGCTGGCGCTCGATTGCAAGAGCGATCTGCTCTTCCTTTTCTACATATTCTGCTGCTTTCTCCGGATCCGCAGGAGTAATCCGGGACAGCTCCAGGTAGATCTTGAGTGCGGTAAGCTGGTTGCGGATATCGTGCCGGGTGATGCTTGAAAGCAGGTTGATCTTCTTGTTTGTCAGCCGGAGCGCTTCTTCGCTTGCCCTGAGCTCCCGGGTCATCTCCAGGATCTCCCGCTTCCTTTTTACCTGGTAGTAGCGGATGAGAAAGGCCATATCCGCAATGACCATGACAAGGAGGAAGGTCGTTGTTGCAAAAGCAAACTGCGTATCCTCCCGGGAAATACTCTCCTTTGACCACAGGACCGCGAGCCACCAGTACGGCAGGAGAACCGCAAGAAGGGTTACTGCGACAAGCAGTGCCTGGATCTGTGGACGGGCAAACACGGATCGGAGTCTGCCGGGGGTTTCATGAGATATTCTGGTCGATTCGGACATTTCGTTAGGCGTCAAAAGATGGACTCATATATGATTTGAAACGATATTATAATTACTAAAATTATGGCAGAAACTATCCCGGATACCGGCGTAAACGGCGCTGCGGGCGTCCCGTTCTTCCTGCGCGTTGCCCTTCTCTTCCTCCTCATCTGCCTGGATGCCCTGGTGGCAAAGTTTGCGGTCTTCTCGTTTACAACCGGTCCCGGGACCTCGTTTCTGTATATCGTTGCAGCGGTGATGATCATCACCACGCTCTGGTTCGGGATGTACGGGGTAATTGCCGCGTATTTTGGCTGCTGGATCGGGGCCGGGGTCTTAAGCGGGCTCTCCCCGGGATTTGCCCTCTTCTGGTCGATTGCCGATCTCATCCAGGTGCTTATCCCGCTCATTGCGTTCCGGATGCTCGGCGCGGATGTTGCCCTGGCCAGCCGGCGCGATGTCGCGATCCTCCTGGTATCCGGGATTCTCCTCAATAACCTGGTCGGTGCGGTCTGCGGGACGCTCTCCCTTGGTGCGGCCGGGCTTGTCCCGGCACCGCTCCTGTTTTCGGTATTTGCCGGCTGGTTTATCGGGAACGTTATCGTCACCGCCATCATCGTCCCGCCGGTTTTGTATTTCCTGACCCCGCTTGTCCGCGAGCAGGAGCTCTTTGTTACAACGTTCTGGAAATAAAACCCCGAAAGGGAACGCCCCCCGTTTTTGCCCGATCGGCCGGTTTTTTGGGGGTCTGTCCCTCCCGCGAATGGTAAAACAAAAAACCTCATTACCTTCCCGGGAAAAACTGCTCTCTCATGGAAGAGCAGGATATCCCCCGCGATCCCCCGGAGGCCCCTTCCCGGTCCGGGCCCAGCCGGACCGCGGAGAATGTGGCCGCATTCCGGGCAGCCGAATCGATGCTGCCCGAGGACCAGCGGGTATGCTACGATCCGTATGCGATCCGGTTTACCGATCCCGACCGCCTCGACAGGCTGACCGAATATGCGGACCGCCATTTCCCCGGGCTCCGGAGTTATGTTGCTGCCCGGGCCCGGCATTTCGACGATGTTATCACGCTTGCGGCAAAGACCGGCCTCTCCCAGCTGGTGATCCTCGGGGCCGGGTACGATACCCGGGCGTACCGGATCCCCGAATTCAAGGACCGCGTGCGCGTCTTCGAGCTCGATCGTCCCGATACCCAGCAGGTAAAAAAGGAGAAGATCGCAGAAATTTTCGGGCGGCTTCCCCCGGATGTCGTCTATGTGCCGGTGGATCTTGAAGTGCAGGACTTTGGCACCCGCCTCGCGGAAGCCGGGTATTCCACAGAGAAAAAGACCCTGTTTGTGATGGAAGGGCTGATCATGTACCTTACCCCGCAGACCGTCGATGCAGTCCTGTCCTTTATCGTGCATAATTCCGGCAGGAACAGCGCGGTGCTGTTTGATTATCCGGCAGGGTCCGGTAACGAAGATTCTCCTTCCGGGGAGACCGGGGAAGATCTCGGGAGCCAGACCGCCCGCGGGGGAGAACCGTTCCGGTTTTTTATGCCAAAGGAAGGCGCAGGGGAGTTTCTCCGGGCGCGGGGCTTTTCCCGGCTCCGGGTCACAACCGGGGAGGAGTACCGGGGGCTCTATTTCAACCGGGCAAAGGAAGGGCGGGAGCTCCGCACGGTATCGTCGTTTGTGTACGCCCTGCGAGGGGACCAGTAACAAAAGAGCGGGGCCGGGTATCCCGAACCACGGGGAATACCGGCAGTCCCTGCCGGTGCTTCCTGCGGAAACAATCAAGCCTTTTGGGGCCCGTCCGGATCGATTACCGGCTCCCGGCAGTGACCGGACATACCCTTTTTTGAAATTTCGCCCCCGCAATCCCCCGCAGGATGAGAGGGTGATTGGTGAGGTGACTATAGGATCTCCTATAGCAGATACCTGCGGAGCATTGCGGGACTGGCGTTTCACGGGCATACCGGTTTTCGCAGTTCTCTTATGTTAACGCCCAGAATACGGTGCGGATCAGGGGAAGGACCGGGTTTTTTCCCTGCCGGGTCCGGCTCACTACCTTAAAGATCCCGTTACGGGCAGCCTCCTTTTTGAGGGCCCGGGATGTGCCGGCCGTAAAGAGAATCACCGGGGTCCTGTTGCCGCGGAGACGGAGCCTGCGGGTAAAGGTTATCCCGTCGATTCCCCCGGGAAACCGGTACTCCGAGACAATGATATCTGCCGGTGAGCAGAGGAGCCATTCCAGGGCAGCCTCCCCGGATCCGAGGGTCTTTGCCCGGATCGTTTCCAGCCGGTCGCAGAATGCGGAAACAGTCTGGCACATCTCCGGGTCGGCATCAATGTACAGCATCCGGATCATCGGGATCCTTCCTGACATAGACACATGAAGCCCCGTCGCCCCGGATATAGAGGTCGCCGCCGTTCATGGTCAAAAACAACACGGGGCCCCGGCCAAGGCCACCCGGGAATTTTCCCGGCCGGTCCTGTACTGCGGGGCCGCCACGTGCGGGAAACGGGAGCAGGACAATGCATCCGGTACCTGCGGGGGGCGTCATGGGAGCTGCTCCCGGGAACAACCGGACGGATTTTTTCCCGGAAACTGTTTTCTCTCCGGGTTTTCCCCGGTCTTCTCCGGCATCCGGGGCCTGGTTGCCCCGGAGAGAATGCCGGGCCGGAACGTTTCGTCCTGCACATCCCGGCCCCCTTTTACCGGGAGTCTTCTTTCCCGGGCTATCCGCACTGCGATCACGGCTGCCAGCCCGGCGAGGATGGCTGCGGCGATCCAGACTGAGGCCGGCGCGAGGGCGACTGCCCCGGGGAGTGCGGCAAGCTGTTCAAAGGCGATCATAGAGCGATCCTCCCCCGGGGTTTTGTCCTGCGGGGAACGCCCGGAGATGTTTGGACGGCAGGGATGGGCCGGCTGTTTTCCTTTGGAAACGGGCAGTCCCGGAATTCCCGGGCGCCCGGTGCACCGCATAGGGTGGCTTTTCTCGTATCTGTCATATGCATCCTCTCCCGGTTTCGGGACGGGTCTGTGCTATTATAATTAATATGTTTTAAGTATACTTAAATCTTATTAAGAATACTTATTTTTGTTTAGCGTTGCTTAAATTTGTTTAAATAGTAAAAACGCCAATAGTATCTTTAAGAAGGTGGAGAGGGGCAGGAGAAACCATGGCACGCGTCAACAGGGAGTACCGCGAGGATGCAAAAGAACGGATTGTGAATGCAGCGCTCACTATCGTGATAAACAGGGGCTGGGAGGCCATGACCCTCGATGCCATTGCCCAGGAGATCGGGGTCACGACCCCCGCGCTGTACAGTTACTTCAAAAACCGCGACGCGCTGCAGGACGAAGTCGTGCTGCGGGCGCTCTCAAAGAACCAGGAAGAGATCGAAGAAACCCTCTCCCGCGGAGAGAATATCCGCGAAGTCTTACAGGATTATGCCCACCTGCTCTTTGACCAGAAGTCCCGGTACGCACAGGTACTCACCAATATGCCGGTGCGGTTGCTCCAGGACCCGGTCCAGCACGGAAAGATTGCTGCATTGTACCGGAGCAGCTCGCTGGTTATCCGCGAGACCCTTGCCCGTGCACAGGCAAGGGGGGAGATCCCGGGCGATCTCGACCTGAACCACAGCACGAGGTTTATCCATTCCCTGACAATTGGCCTTCACATTACCTCCCTTTTTATTCCAAAGACCAGCGATACCCGGGAAAAGGAGATCTGGATTGAGGGCGTGGAACGACTCTTACGGATCGGTCCGCAGGCCGGGCAGTAAGACTGACATACGATGACCCCCGCGTGCCCGTTCTGTCACGGGGGGCAGGGGTGCGGATCATTGGTACGTAATCTGACGTACGGGGATTGCCATAAGTTACGATGCCGCAGTCCGGGTGAACAGCCTGCCGTAGGGAGGCTTTTGGATCGGGCGGTATCCTGTCATGAGCCCGAGGACGATGACACAAATCACCCCTCCGTTCGATCCCGCACCTGATGTGTTCGTTGTGCGATTGTCAGGTGCAGGAACCCGGCCTGAGGCAGGAAGTGTGTGCGTTTTTTATGATTTCCCGTTCCGTGTCATCTTCTTCGAGGGTTTGATGGTCGAGGGCGGGTTGGTATGATCGGGGAGCTCGTCGCCGTGGGGATGGGAATGGGCGTCGTGACGGGCGGGAAGTACCGGTTTTGCCTGCGGGTGGTGGGCGGCATGAGGTGTATTCGTGGGGTGGTGCCGTTCTCCATCAATGTTGCGTTCCTTGTCCTGCCCGGCTGATGACCCGAGATGCGACTGCGGGTCCCGGGTCTTTTTTCTGGGTTCGGGATGCGGTGACATACGCAATACTCCCGCTGCCTACTGATAAAGCAATGCACATCTGCAGGATTTATCATAACGAGGCGGGCTGGCTTTCCCCCGGGCGCACACCCTACGGGGGCCCCGGGAGAACGCGAGGATTTCCCGCCCCCTCCTTGTGCTGCCGATCCACTTTTTTCTAGCGGTGGTACGGTCCGGGCCGGTGCGCCGGGGTGGCATGTCCGTGCAGGGAAACGACCGGATATACCTGGTTTTTCGATCCACAGGGCCGGGTGGGGCGGCGGCGTAGTTCTCAGGAACGTATCCTTAAAAAAACCAAAAAAAGTGCGGGTTAATTATGAAAGCCGGGTGTTGAAATGGTGGAACGTGTCCTGCAATGCCGGCACGAGGAATCCCGGGTTGCCTTGTAAAACTCCCCCGGGGACCGGTTGATGATTGCATTTTCTGTATAACAAGCGGGACAGGTCCACCGGATGATATATCCTGAAGGCGTTCCTGCAACTACTGATTTTAATAACTGGTTGGACATTGGATACTCTTTATTCTGGTTTGTGGTAACCGGGCCGGATGATCGCGGCCCGGGTTTTAATCGCTCAATTCTACAAAAAAGGTTATAGAGAGGGGGTCATAGCTCGCAAAAGATTCACGATCCGTCAGGATCGTGCGCGATGATATGTATGCTCAGAACCGTTTATGTAGGTACCAATAGGTTGTCCCGGGGTATAATAGGATGTATGCCGGACCATTTCGGGTTTCCCGCCCCCGTACTGCGGGAATCACATCCCGGGTTTTTGGTTTTTTGCCATCTGCACGGGGAAGGCCGGGGAACGAACCGGTGACCGGTCCCCGCCCCGGGCACCGCCATCAGGGACGATCGCGGGTGTTTTTTTCTGACTGAACTTTATTTTTCACTCATCGCTGCCCTTATGTCCCGGGCAGACCGTACAACCGCATAAGGGATCTGCTATGAATGGCACTTTCAGAAAACTGGTATGCTGCATGCTCCTGCTGGCGATTGTGGGTACCGTGTCCGGGGCAGGATACTGTACCGCCGAACATGCGGGTATGGCCGTGCCGGCAAACCAGCCGGTGGCGGGATCGGTTCACACGGACAAGGGATTAAGCGGTATTACCGGGGGAGCGGGAACAACGACGGTACTTGGTGCCGGCTGTTATTTCCCGATAATCAACCTGCCCTCGTATTATGTCTGCATCATGGTCTGCAAGATTGGCGGCGGCGGGAACGCCTGTGCTCCCCGGTGCGAGGCTTCGCTCTCGGTCTGCACGTAAAGGAGAACTGCCCGGGAGAGAGAATCGAAAGGAGAAACAGGGTCGGAAGGGATGGTCTGACAATCTCCCCGAGGGGGAATTACACCGCCGGGATCCGGTCCCGGCATCTCCCGGGCTCACCCCTTTGTTTCCCGGTCCAGGGCCTGGTTGCAGAGCTCGTCGCACCGCCGGATGAACCGGTGTTCCCGGGGAACATTGCGGAACCGGATATCCCGGAATTTTTTTTGTAGTGTCGCAAGTTCTGCCCTGAGCCCGGCAAGGTGGGGTTTGGTAATCCGGTACTGGTTGTTGATCTGTTTTATCACGAGCTCGCTGTCGGAACAGACAAGTACGGGTCCCGTGGCAAATTCCTGTGCCTTTTTGAGTGCGGATATGATCGCGCAATATTCGGCAGTGTTATTGGTGGTCGTCCCAATAGTTTTTGATTCTTCGAGGATGATCTCATTATTCCGAACGAAGATGAACCCGTATGCCGCGGGCCCGGGATTTCCCCGCGAGGCCCCGTCGGTATACACTTCCAGCGGTGCAGCGGGGGACTTTTCAGATGGGGATCCGGACATTATCATTAACGATACCAGCATGGGGGAAAAAGGTGACGGGATTATACGTACTGGCGCCCGGCCCGGCACATGGGGGGTACCCCATTTTGAGTATGGGGCGGAAGCCTGTCGATTATACACGCGGGGCCGTCGCCCGACCCTGGTATTATTGTGTGTCTCATAGTAATACTGGAGCATTAGAGGGATACACCCGCGAGGAAGACCGAAAAAATATTTTCAGTTAACGGGACGTTTTTCAGGTATTGTTTTTATGGTACTGTAAATCCGGTGTACCGATCCTTCATGGCCCCCCAAGAAAAGACCGGCGCGGACAGTAACACCGGAGAATTACCGGATCGCTTACTATGGCTGCTTCAGACGCCCCTCCGAAACCTGACAGTATCGTGGATTATCTCTTTTATCCGGATGCCTTTTTTGCCCGGCTCTTTTCCCGGGATTCCTCCACGATTTTGCCAATGTTACTCATCCTGCTCTCGGCAGTACCCGGTATCCTGACCGTTGCATATGTTTCCGGTTTTATCCGGCAGTATATTCCCATGACTCCGTCTGTAGGTATGGGGGAGGGAATTCTCGCGCTCGTGAGCACGGTTCTGTTCTGGACCGTTGCGGCCAGCTATTTTTATCATCTTTCCGGATCGCCGGAGAGCAGATCATTTAAGAAACCCGAAGGCTGGGAGAGGGCAGGGCGCATCGTGACCTGCTGCGGATATGCGATCGTACCGCTCATTGTTGCCCAGTTCATCGGCTTTGTGTTGATCGCTGCCATACTTTCCGGTGTGGCAATCGTCCCTCCCCCGACAACCGCGTTTGAGAAATATACGATTGCCTCGTCAGAGTTTGATTCGGTTGAAGTCTACACTGATGGGAAGTTCGGTCTTGATTCAGATCGCCTTTTTGAAAAAGGCCAGAAACTCGGGGCGATGAACAGCGCTGAGAATAATGCAAAAACCGAAGCCCGGAATGGTATAGAGAATGTCAGCGGGCAGCTGTCCGGGAATTCCTTCGTTGCCGCTCACGATATTATCACGCTCATTCTCACCATCGTGGCAATGATCTGGTCCGGGCTCCTTTTGATTATCGGGCTAAAACATGCCCTTGGTGCTCCGCAGCAGACAACCCTCCTGGTGGCAATCCCCCTGGTACTGATCGTTATCGTGACGCTCATCATGAACCTGAGGTCCCAGACTGTTGTCTGAACCGGGCCGGCACGATCCATAAAGACCACCAGATGAGGATACTAACAAATTAACGATCAGTGCGGAAAAATTAACAAGGGAGGAAAATGGCGGGCAACCGTACTCCTGTCAGCATAACCTCCACATTTTTTTCACTTCCTCCCCCGGTCCCGTGGGCTAAAATAGTGCTCTGTATGGCGGAGATCTTAGGTTTTACTGAATGGGGGCAATGAATTCTCGATGCCAGAACCGGGTCGACAGGAATGTGCAAACGCAACGATTTGGTGGCCTATTCACCAATTCGTCTTAATGTGGAATGCCGCCAACTGAATTTAACAGGTCAACCGTTCAGCGCTTATAATGAGGGGAAACACGGGCAGCGGCTATCATTTTCATAGGATTAATATCATTTGCGAGACCCGTCAGTGCTTTGCGGTAGTTTTTCTCCGTAAAATAATAACTGCAAAAAAATCTTCACTCAACGCCGTGTTTATGGGTATCCCATACTCAATTTTCAACTATGACACGTTGTCGGGGGCGATCGTGGTATATGAGCGGCAGATCCTGGTTTTTCGCTCGTTATTCCCTGATGATTCCTCAGACCGCGCCCTCATTAATCCTGATTCAATTTTTTCCAAAGACCTGAGGCCGAGAACATGCATAATCGTTCAGATATCCCTCCCAAGAACCCCCCGACCGTAACGAAATTTATCAGAACCTCCTGCGCTGTATTCTGCTTGTTGCTGATCGCGCTGGCGCTTATTGCGATGCCGTGCAGTGCAGCGGACGGCGCGGCCAGTTCTGACGATGCAGCCGTTACCAACCAGACACCAAGCCCGACCCCGGTGGCAACCACGGATGTCACAACCTCTCCCCCAGCCACCACCGAGGCAACTACTGTCACGACAACTACGATTACAACAACGGGCACCACCGAAGTAACCCCGACCAATCAGCCCACAACGGCAGTAACAACCAGCCCGACCACGGCAGCCCCGGTCAATGCGACGGTCGCTCTTGCGGAGGCTCCGGGGTCCGGGAGTGCGGAAAATCTTGGGGCATCGCCGCAGGCCCAGCCGGAAATAACGGTCACCATAGGGCCCATACCCCTGCTAGCCTCCTTCAACAGCACAGCAACGAGCGGAACCGCTCCCCTGTATGTAACATTTACCGATCGCTCGGGGGGCTCAGGCCGGGCCTGGTATTTCGGCGACGAACCCTATACTACTCCTTGGACCTGGCAGGCCTCCAACCCATGGGGCGACGAGGGCAATAAGGCAGCAGTGGTATCATTGCAGAATGGCTATATTGTCGCGATGGCGGAGAACGGGGATGTTAAAAACAAGGTCTGGATGTCGGAGAATATGGGGAAGAACTGGACCGTGCAGACCGACAATGCCGGGTGGAGCTCGCAAGCCGACCAGCCTGCCGTAGCGCTGTCGGATGGCAGTATTATCCTGATGACGGGGACGCAGTACCCCAAGTACTTTTCAAACTCTGTGCAGCGATCGACAGATCAGGGTAAGACCTGGATCCGGCAGACGGGGTATCCCGACTGGCACCAAAGAGCCGGATTTTCCGCGGTAGCGTTATCGGATGACAGCATAGTCCTCATGGCGGGATATAACCCTGACTCCGGCACATGGGTCAAAGACGTATGGCGGTCGACCGACAAAGGTGCGACCTGGAAACAGCAGACGTCGGATTCCGGATTTCCGACGCGGAATGATGCACCAGCGGTAGCGCTGTCGGATGGCAGTATTGTCGTGATGGGGGGCGTGGGGAATACCGGGTCAATGCCCTCCAAGAACGATGTGTGGCGGTCAACCGATAAGGGAGTAACCTGGACCCAGCAAACAGCAAGTGCCGAGTGGAGTCCGCGGCATGGGGGATCGGCGGTAGCGCTGCCGGATGACAGTATTCTCCTGATAGGGGCAGAAAATGAGACCGCCTCTTTTAAGGAGGTATGGCGGTCGGCCGATAAGGGTAAGACCTGGGTGCAGGTTTCGGCAAGTACCGAATGGGGCCAGGGATCCCCCCGGGACTCAGCGATCGTCATGCCGGATGGCAGCGTTGTCCTGATCAACAGGCCCGGGGTGGGTTTTACCTACGGGGTCTGGCGGCTGGAAACTGCCGGGTCAACGGCGCAGAACCCCACACACCTCTATCTGAATGAAGGAACCTATTCGGTTGCCCTCCGGGCATACAACGCTGTCGGATACAGCACCGTCCTGAAGACCGGGTACATTACCGTTACTAATGCCCCCAAAAGCGTCGTTCTCTTTGGTGATTTGAACCAGGTAACCAACCTGCCCACGTATACCGATTATTCCAGTCTCGGCGGAGATGCTGCAATCCGGCGCAACGGCATGCTCGAACACTTTATCGGCCCCCTGGGCACATTAAACTCTGAATTCAAAAAATATACCTGGGCTCAGGCAACCAACGGCGCCGGCATAACCACATCCGGCGACCTCGGGACATGGGATCCTCGGGGAAGCCCATCGAAAACGGGTAAGATCCTGGATATGCAGAATGCATCCCCGGATAAAAAATATCTCATGGTCTCGCAGTACTTTGACGGCTCGCTCCCCAACAAAGACTGGCGCCTGGTCCTGTATGCAGACCGTTCGGGGGCAACGCATCTCGAAGCCCAGGGTGATGCGACAGACAACCCGGACGTGTTCAATAATGTCCCCAACGATACCGGCTGGATCCGTGTCGCCGCTGGTAAAGACCATGCGCTCGCCCTCCGCAGCAATGGTTCGGTCGTTGCCTGGGGCAAAAACTACGCAGGTCAGCTCGACCTGCCCACGAATGCCGTGTATTCCGATATCGCTGCCGGTGCGGCTTTCAGCCTTGGCCTGACTGCGGAAGGAAATGAAAGTGCCGGCGGATACATCCGCGCCGCCGGGGGGAACAAATATGGCGAAGTCTCCGGAGTTCCCGCGAACCAGAGCACGTATATCACGATCGATGCCGGCCCGTATACCGGTGCAGCCCTCACCCACGACGGTCATATCCTGGTGTGGGGGAAGAACATGACCGGTGTCCAGACGCCGACCGATGGAAACTACACGGATATCTCTCTCGGTCCGGACTATGGTATCGCAATCCATGAACCCGTTGCTGAGATTCATGTCACCGGGCCGATCAGCCCCGGGAAACCGATTCCGAACTCTGATGGCTTAAATCTTGATTTACCCAGGGGCGCCACGATTGAATGTACCGCTAACGATGTTACACGCATTTTTGACCAGAACGGCATTCAGATTGCCTGGGCGAATGATGAAGATGCCACCACTATCCAAACACCCAACGGGAATACACTTCCTACGACCGTTATTCATTATCTTCCTTCGGGTTCATTAGTAGACAGTACCACCCCCAGGAAGGTAACGGTGTCAGATCCAAAAACAAACGAAATACTTTTGAAAATAAACGAGAATGTTGGTGACGAAAGTTATTCCCTCTCCGCAAACTCATATCCTCTCCATCTACCGACAATCCCTCAAGGTGTATGTTATGCAAACACCGGGTGCAGTGCAGCAAACACTGCAAAACATCATTTATTTTTAAGTCAGCCTTTCAACACAGCGATTGATTACAGCCCGATTTATTCCGTTGAGTATCTTGGAGATAACGGGTGGAGCGGGACACTATGCAAACGGGGCAGTGATGATCAATGTTCCGGTGACATCTCCTCGTTGATTATTAAAAATAATGCGATCGATCCCAATGTTTCGCATTCGGTATCTCTGGTAACTATAACAGATTTAAACAATGCAGGCCCCTCCTCAATACAATCGATAGATCTGGATATTAGCAGTTCTGTTAGATCATATACATATACCGCTACAGCGAAAACGGAAAACGAAAATTTTGACAAGATTACCGTCACAGCAAATTTAAAACATTCTGACACTGTGATCGATACAACAACGAAATCAACACAAACAGACCCCTCCGTTGTAGCACAGGGGACAAAAGACATCACCGATAATGGAAAATATAAAACTTCGGGAGAAGCAGACTTCACTCATAACGGACGGTCTCCCCTGATAAGATCGGGCGATAGCGGCATCAGCGAAATTTATTATATTGATGGTATTCCCCAGGCTCAACAGATATGTAATCAGTTTTGCGTCGTGGCTGTGGCACAGATGGCGACCAAATATTATGGTCTGGACAACGCTGACAGCAGATCCCAGTGTGATATTGCGAAAACAATGGGAGTGGATACTTCGCAGGTTGACTGCGACAAAGTAGATCCGACGTTGACTTGTCCTGCAGCCACGGCTTCTGGAGAAATTGGATATTATACGAAAGCAGTAAACGATGGGGGATTAGGAAAGAGTGGATCGCTGTCTGTAACACCCACATTTGATACGATAAATACGGAGATAAAGGCCAAGAGACCAGTAAAAGCAGGAAAAGACGGCCATGCAAGGCTTATTGTGGGGACAAAACAAGAAAATTTAAAAAATAAAATCATCTGGCGAGATCCTGTATGCCCTGAAGGCAAGACAGGAACTGATTGTTATTCATCAGCTCCGTCCACGGTTAAATGGATAGAAGAACTGGAATATCCGACATTAACAGGCATCATCGTTATAAAAGATTAAGGTGCAGATTGTTTTTTTCAATCCCATTTTAGGGATATTACAAGATACCCACATTTGAGGTTTCGTATAAGATTCCTGCGCATTGCCTCTCCCGCGGTAGTGAGAAATTCGAACACTATGCAACGTTAAAGTGTCCCATTTCCTCATAATTCCTGAGGGATATCACATTGGTCGTATTGGTTGTTGCCCCAGGCAACAACAGTACCGTCATCCTTGAGTGCCAGGCTGTGATTACAACCTGCAGATATCGCAGTGACATTGGTGAGATTTTTAGGGATATTGCACTGACCGTATTGGTTGTCTCCCCAGGCAACCACGGTCCCGTCATCTTTGAGTGCCAGGCTGTGATCACATCCCGCAGATATCGCAATGACGTTTGTAAGATTGTGCGGGACATTACATTGCCCGTAGTAATTATTTCCCCATGCGACAACGCTCCCATCTTCTATCAGTGCCAGACTATGTTGTTCTCCCGCTGAAATGGAGTGAACATGTTTTAATTTTTCCGGAACACTGCATTGACCATGACTATTCCGTCCCCATGCAATGACAGATCCATCGTCTTTCAGCGCAAGAGAGAAATAGTACCCTGCAGATATCGCAGATACATTCGTGAGACCTGAAGGAACAGTACACTCTCCGTATCCGTTGTCACCCCAGGCAACCACGGTTCCGTTCCGGTTTAGCGCAAGATTATGCCAGCCACCGGAAGAAATTGCGGTGATCTCTTCAAGGCCGGGAGGTACATCCCATTCATGAAACCATTTCCATCCCCAGGCTCTAACAGTCCCGTCATTTTTCAGGGCAAGACCTCCAAGATGATATTTACCTGCAGATACTGCACCCACCGGGGTGAGATTCGTAGGAAGATCCCCGAGACCGGTCATGTTTCTGGCCCCCCAGGAAATGACAGTCCCATTTTCCAGAAGGGCCAGGCTCTGTTCATTACCGGCGGATATCGCAATTACATTCTCGGTTCTCGACACCATATTTTGCGTGATTTCACTGATTGTATTCAACGAGACATTTTTTTCCGGAAGGAATACATCCGGTTGTCCCGTTAATGAAGTGTTTATCGGGTGAGCGACAGTAAGAGTGTCATTCTTGACATCTGGAGTGGAGACTTCAACAAAAGCTAGCCCTGCCCCAAGACAACAGAGCGATATGACTAAAATCAGGAACAGGTGAGATTTTTGCATGACTTCCTCTTATGAATATCATATTTTCAGGAATCCCTTAATGGTCACCATAACCGCAACTCTTTTTTCACTCATCGCCAGCACTAATACCCTGTCGGCCGGAACCATTCTTGGATAAAAATCCCCAAATGGCGCTGTGATGCAATCTCCTTAACAGATGCATTCAACCCCATTGAAAAGTCAGGTTATACTTTGCGGAAACCCCGAGAAAACTACTTTTCCATATCTTCAATAATCGCGACGACCTTTTTCCCGGTCTCAGTTATCCGGTAATAGCGATCCCTATTTTCATCCGGTGTCAGGCATTCTACGAGCCCGACTTTTTCCATTGCATGGATGGTACGGCTTACCGCAGCCCGGTCGACACCAATCATCTTCGCAAGTTCCGTTGTGGTGGTTGGACGGAGAAGGCCTTTGATCACTTTCCTTCTCACGCTCCCCCGTGTAACAAAACTCACGAGATTATACATTAAGTGAACAAGGAATAGAACACGTATGAGGATGCTTGATAGATGTGTAACAAATTTTATCTCCACTCCCGTCGATATCAATAGTGGTGCCTGGTGATAGTGAATTGCACAAGTGTGATATAAAAATCTGAAGCGACAGCCCCCGACATTTTCACTTGTTCCAACGTGGATATTCGTCGCTCCACAAGGATTTCACCAGACACCGGTTTTTTGGATGTATCCGTAGTGCAAAAATACGCCTTTTACGGGCTCCGATTTCCTGTTTTTCCGGGCTGGGAGGTAATAATTCCCGAAAAAACGGTAATAATTCGGGTCATTTGGGGTGTTTTCCGTCAGATACCGTGAGGTAACTGGTAGCAGCGTTATAGTGGCGAAAACCGGCAGGGATCGGGTATTTGCCTGTCCTAGAGAATTTCATCGATTGTAAGGCCATTAAGGGCGATTCTTTGACATCGAAATCAGGCGAATTTCGGCAATCGGAGCGATTATATGGCGTAATTTTCCACGCGAACTGAAACGGGTCGATTTACGGAGGTTTCTGGAAAGGGTCAAAATATGAAATGGGGAATTAGAGCCATATTCGGGCCCGGATTAACGTGGGTCTGATCAGGGTGGAGGGAGTACCCCCTACTGATGAGTGCCACCGGACCTGCCCCTCCAGACCCCATTATCCGCGCCAGTTGCCCTAGCATTTTTTCGCAGGTATTCCCTCGCTTTCCAGGTACTGCAGGCCCCAGCTTCGCATAGCACCGAATACCGGGAGAAGCCCCTTGCCGTATTCCGTCAGGGAATATTCAACCCGGGGCGGAACTTCGGGATACATCACCCTTGAAATAATCTTTAGGTTCTCCAGTTCCCGAAGATGCGTTGTGATGGTCTTTGAATTCACGTTATGCATTTTTTTCTGGAGCGCAGTAAACCGGAGCGTACGGTCCTTAAGGTTCCAGACGATGAGGATCTTCCACCGGCTCCCCATGACCTCGCAGAACAATTCCACCGGGCATTTGGACGGTATTTTTGATTCGGGCATATTTCCTCCAATAGTTATTTTTTGGCAACAATGTTACGTTTTTCCGTCTGCATGGTATTTGTAACCAAGCGGGAAACGGATGCTTGTTATCAGAGGAGTTTTTTTTGTATGGCAACGAACAGTCCGCAGTGCGTAAAATGTGCCGTCCGCCGGTGCGGTTCAACAGAAAAGAACGGGAAGGTCCCGGCATCCTGCCCAACCGAAAAGTACCCGGATCTGGTTAAAGAGGCAACAGAAAAGTACCGGCTCCCGGAAAACCTGGCGGTCATGAAGGGATGGCTTGGCCTGATGAAGAAAGTGCTTGATCCGCAAAAACAGACCGAGAAGTATGCGTGGACCCGGATCCACGAGATTATCGAATACGCTAAGATACGGGGAATGAAACGACTGGGCATCGCCACGTGTTATGCCCTGATGCCGGAAGCGAAGATGTTATCTGACATTCTTGAAAACAGCGGCTTTGAAGTCGTCTCCCTGTCCTGTCTCTGCGGGGAAGTGAACCCGCAGGATCTCGGCATGCCCGGGAACATCTTCTGCAACCCGATCCTGCAGGCAGAGATCCTCAACCGGGAAAAAACGGACTTAAATATCATGGTCGGGCTCTGCGTCGGGCACGACATTTTATTCCTGCAAAACTGTACGGCAGAGACAACGCCGCTCATTGTCAAGGACCGTGCCCTCGGGCATAATCCCGTGGCTGCGTTGTACCAGAGCCAGGGATTTTTCCAGGACCGGTTTGCCAAGAGGTGATTTTTTGGTCTTTCAACATCTTTAAACGCCGGCCGTGCCCCACTATGATCATGGAATTAGGGGATCTGTTCCTGCAGGTCATCGAACGATACCACCATATCCTCATCGAGAACGAGGGATCCGAACCGGGATCGGTGCCCGGGTTTCCCGATATCACCATTAACCAGTATTTTTACCTGCAGGCGATCCACCGCAATGAAAATATTACACTGACCGAACTTGCACGTATCATCGGGGTCTCCAAGCCATCGGCCACGGCAGCAGTCACCAGACTGATCAGCGACGGGTTTGTGATCCGTACCCGGTCCACGACGGACCAGAGGAAATTTTTCCTCTCCCTCTCGGCAAAGGGACAGGCAGTTTTCCTGCATAAGCATCGGGCATGCCGGCAATTCATCGAACGGCTGGAGCTGTGCACGACACCGGCGGAGCAGAAGATCCTGACCCGTGCATTCCGGATTATGGTAGAGAGCCCGCTTGAACCGGATGAATAAGTCCTGTCGGAAATTAGTTAGTTCAAACTAACAAACTATTTATCCGATCCGGTCATACGGTTCCGGTATGCAACAGCACGGGTTCAGACAGGACAAGAAAAAATTATCCGTGAGAAGAGACGATGCGGCGCAGGATTTTTTTCCCGTGAGGGGACGGGCATGAGCCGGCCCACGCACGGATCCGGCAGCCGGGCCACAAAAAAAGCCGTGCTGCATCTCCATGCTCCCCCGGCAGATGTCTTTCCTCTCCTCTGCCCCGAACGGGAACGCGACTGGATTGCCGGGTGGGACTATACCATGGTCTGTTCGCAATCCGGTTACGCAGAGCCCGGCTGTGTTTTTACCACCCTGTTTCCGGATGAGGGCCTGACAATCTGGATGTTTACCGAACACGTACCCTGCCGACGTGTTGCGATCTCCCGGATCACGCCCGGTTTTGTGACCATTCTCTGGGAGATGGATCTGTCAGAACCCACACCGGGCGATACCGATCTTGCCATAACCTGGACGGTGACCGGACTTTCAGAAGCGGGGAACCGGTTTGTTGAAACCGGGCTCGATGAGCGTTTTGCCGGCCTGACGGGGATGCTCAAGCGGTGCCTTGACCACTATTTCAGTACCGGAACAATGCTGCCCGCCGGTGCCTGAAAAAGAGACGGGATTGATCCCCTGTCCGGTCTGGGAACTACCCCCTGGTAATGGTTAACCAGTTCCCTGTTTTTTGTTGTGGCAACGCTCCCTGCTCTTACGTGATCGTTATTGCAGTTTCATTGGGAAGCAAGGGGGGGTTCCCCCACCCGGCACATGGGGGAGGGTACCCCCCGCATTGATCGAAAGGAGAGGAGGGGGTACCCCCTCCCCATCGTACGATCGGCCACCCCCTCCGCCCTCAGGGTACGGAGGGGGCACCCCCCCTTGTCCGGCGAAATGCTCCCCCCGAAGCACACGTTCCGGTGCCGGAACCGGGGGGTAGTCCCCCCTCATGCTGAGGGAGGAGGGGGGAGGGGTATGAGGCTACGGGAACATTGGTGGGGGGATGGGGGGTCCCGAACGGTCCGGGTGGGGGGACTACCCCCCTTTCCCGGTTTTTCCCTGCGTGCGGGTTCACGCCGGAGTTCCACGGGAAACGGTGCCCCAAATAGTGGAAGTGCGGGGGGGTAGCTCCTCCTCTTGCTGAGAGAGGAGGGGGTGGGGGGCCGGGTGCGATCATGAGTGGAGGGTACCCCCCACCCGGCCCGGCACAAGGGGGGGAGGGTGACCCCCACTTTGATCGAAAGGAGGGGGGTGGGGTACCCCCCGGGTCCGCGACCGGGACATTTTTGCATTGGTTCGAATCGTTGTTTTGTGGCCGGTCCGGTTAAGATACTGGGGGTTCAAAAAATTCCGGATGGGTCTGATGGTATCGCGGGGGCTGTCGCCCCCACACCCCCACGAGCGAGGAGTTCCGCCGCCCCCGACGGGGCGCCCCCGCTGCGGATCCATTACCGGAAAAACACTGGGAATAATTCGGTATTGTGGAAACTCCGAAATATGGAGGGTTAAAACCTTTATCTATTTTTACTCATTAACCAATCAAATATTATGATTCAAAAAAATAAAATCGATGAGATTGATTTAGAAGATTTGCAGAAATTAATTGATAATGAAATTCCAGAAGGAAGAACAATAGAATATAAAGAAAAAATTAACGTTGGAAATGATGAAGAGAAAAGAGAATTTCTCGCGGATATTTCTTCTTTTGCAAATACTGATGGGGGAGATATAATTTTTGGGATTACCGAAAATCGAAACACAGGATTTCCAGAAAAAATAGTGGGTTTGGATATTACAAACGCTGATGAAGAAATCCGAAGAATTAATAGTATTATTCAAAATGGACTTCAACCTCGAATAACACCGCCTCAATCACATTCAATTAAATTGTCCACTGGAAAATATGTGATAATTATCAGAATTAAAAAAAGTTGGAATAGTCCTCACAGAATTATTTTTAAAGGTTGGGATAAATTTTGTTCAAGAAACTCAAAAGGAAAGTACCAATTGGATGTCATTGAATTAAGAAATGCATTTAATTTATCGGAATCTCGGTTTGATAAAATTTCAACATTTATTAATCGACGCATTCATAGTATTCATTACGGTGATTCACCCCTACAAACGATCGAAACTCCAAAAGTTATACTCCATGTTATTCCAATTAATGCATTTGATCCTCAAACATTAATCGATTTTACACAATATCCTGAAATTATTAAAGATATTGCAACGTTGACAGATTATAAACTCATTGGAACATTTAATTCCGATGGAAAAGTTAAAATTGGCAAAGTTGGCGAAAAAAATCCATATGAATATGTTCAATTATTTCGAAATGGGATTATTGAATCGGTCGGTAGTAATTATCTTATTGGAATCGAGGATTCGTGCATCCCATTGACCCCATTTGAAGAAAAAATAATAGACGCATCCAAGAACTATTTACTCGCATTAAAGGGATTGAATATCGAAGGACCAATTATTATATTTTTAACTCTTGTTGGAGTGCAGAAGTTTACACGGTGCACAGACAAAAACCGATATCCAATGCTTGAAAGAGACATTCCACAAATTCAGAAAGAGATACTTACACTGCCCGAAGTTATGATTGAAGAGTATAACGAAAATATCGAAAATATCCTGAAAAAGACTTTCGATGCTCTCGCAAATGCATGTGGTTTGGAAAAATCTCAGAATTATGATGAGAATGGAAACCGTAAAAAACAATAATAATGTGGTTCCTTGACTCATTCAAACCTTCCCTTTTTATATATCGATCCAACCATGCTACACCTTAGCACACACCATTATATACCAGCACTCCCAAACAAATGATCATGCAGGAAGGATGCGTCCGCACCCGTGAGGGTTTTTTCCCTCGGGAATGTCTTTATCTCTAAAAGCGAGAGCACCGTCCGCAGCATAACAGGTTCCGTTTCTGAAAGCACAAACGCGACAAGCTCCGGCTATCGCGCTTCCGGCTATTTTAGCTTCTTTGGCTTCTTTAGCTTCTTTAGCAGCTTCGGTTTCAGGTATTATCCCTGGTACCGGTAAGCCCCTTCGCCGCTGATCGTTCGTTCGCTGGCTCGAAGGGGCGCTGTTGATTGTAGTTGATTGAGAGTTACCGATTCACATTGTTGATTGTTTAAAAAAAGGCATTGAAAAAAAGGAGTTGCACAACATGAGAGGAAAGGAAATCCGCCTGGAAAGAATCATGAACCGCAATACGAAGAAGACGATCATCGTCCCGATGGACCACGGGGTCTCGGACGGCCCGATCCCGGGCCTTATCGATATGGGCCAGACCGTGAACCTGATCGCGGACGGCGGGGCAAACGCGGTAATCGGCCACGTGGGTCTTGCGCTCCACGGCCACCGGCAGGGCGGGCGGGACATCGGCCTTATCCTGCACCTGTCGGCAAGCACGAAGCTTGCGCCGGACCCAAACGAGAAGGTGCTTGTGAACTCGGTCACAAACGCCATAAAGATGGGCGCCGATGCGGTCTCGATGCACGTCAATATCGGGGCCGAGAGCGAGGCAAAGATGCTCTCCGATCTCGGCACGGTAGCGGTCGAGTGCATGGAGTGGGGGATGCCGCTCCTTGCGATGATGTACCCGAGGGGCAAGAACATCACCAAGAACAACGACCTCGACCAGGTCAAGCTCGCCGCCCGGGTGGCAGCCGAGCTCGGCGCCGATATCGTAAAGACCGTGTACACCGGCGACCCGGAGTCCTTCCGCGAAGTAACCCGGGGCTGCCCGGTGCCGGTCGTGGTCGCCGGAGGTTCAAAGACGGATGACCGCACAACGTTAGAATTAATCGAGGGCGCGATGGCGGGCGGTGCGGCCGGGATCTCGATCGGCAGGAACGCCTTCCAGCACCGGACCCCGGACAAGTTTGTGCGGGCAGCGGCATGTATCGTGCACCAGAACAAGAGCGTCGAAGAAGCGCTGAAAGTCCTCAACGGGTGAGACTCATGATTGGCAAGGAAATCCGGATCGAACGCATAATGGACAGGAACACCGGCAGGGCCGTGATCATCCCCATGGACCACGGGTTCTCCATGGGCCAGATCGACGGCCTCTTAGATATGACAAAAGTGATCACCGATGTGAGCGAGGGCGGGGCAAACGCGATCGTCCTCCACAAGGGCATGGTCAAGCGCGGCCACCGCAGGCATGGTCGGGACATCGGCCTCATCGTCCACCTCTCGGGCAGCACCTCGCTCAACCCGGACCCGAACGACAAGGTGCTGGTCTGCACGGTCGAAGAGGCAATCGCGCTCGGCGCCGATGCGGTCTCCATCCACATCAACCTCGGCGCACCGAACGAGTCGAAGATGCTTGAAGACGGCGCACGGATCGCCCGGGACTGCAACCGCTGGGGCATGCCGCTCCTGGTCATGATCTACCCGAGGGGGAAGGGCATCGACCCGACCTCCCCGCAGACGGTCGGTCACTGCGTAAGGGTCGCCGAAGAGCTCGGCGCCGATTTAATCAAGACCAGCTACCCCGGGAGCCCCGAGGCATTTGCGAGGATCACCAAAGCCTGCTCGGTGCCGGTCTTTGTTGCCGGCGGCGAGAAGTGCAGCGATCTTGAATCGCTCGAAATGATCCGGGACTCGGTCACCGCCGGCGGCGCCGGTGTCTGCATGGGAAGGAACGCCTTCCAGCGTGAGGACACCCGGGCATTCGTGCACGCCATCTGCCGTGTGGTGCACCACAACGTTGACCCGAAGAAGGCGCTGGAGAAGCAGTAAATGAAGCAGTTCTGGGTGGATGCCCGGCCGTGGAACAAGGATATTGTCACCACCGCAATCGAGAGCGGTGCGGATGCGATCGTGGCAGAGCATGCCGCAGAAGTAAAACGCCTGGGCCGGATCACCACCATTGCCCCGGATGGCGACCTTGTGCCGGGGAAAGACGTGGCCGAGTGCCGGATCACCGACAAGGCAAGCGAGAACGAGGCAGCGGAGAAGGGCAAGAACCGGATCGTGATCGTCACGACAAGCGACTGGACGGTCATCCCGCTCGAAAACCTTGTTGCCCAGTCCGACAGGATCGTGGCAGCGGTAAAGAACCGGCACGAGGCAGAACTCGCGCTCACCGTTCTTGAGAAAGGCGTGTACGGGATCCTCTTGCAGACCGACAAACCTGCCGTGGTAAAGGAGATCGCAGAACTGGTAAAGAACGCCGCAGGGACCGTCCACCTCGTGCCCTTCACGGTCACAAGGATCTGCCCCGTGGGCATGGGCGACCGGGTCTGCGTGGATACCTGCTCGATGCTCGAAGACGGGGACGGCATGCTGATGGGAAACACCTCGTCAGCCATGCTCCTTGTCCATGCGGAAACGCTCGAAAACCCGTACGTTGCCCCCCGGCCCTTCCGGGTAAACGCCGGCGCAGTCCATGCCTACACCCTCCTCCCGGACGGGAAGACCGCGTACCTTGCCGATCTTGCCATCGGCGGGCAGGTGCTTGTCTCGGACGAGACCGGCGCAGCCCGGTCCGCGATTGTCGGCAGGACCAAGATCGAGCGCCGGCCGCTCCTCCTTGTCGATGCAGAAGCCGAAGGCGGCGCAAAGGCAAGCCTGATCCTCCAGAACGCTGAGACGATCCGGCTCGTTGCCCCCGGCGGGAACGCGATCTCGGTAGTGAACCTTGCAGCAGGAGATACTATCCTCGGCTGCGTGCTCGAAGGCGGCCGGCACTTCGGCATGGCCGTCAAAGAGACGATCCGCGAGAAGTGAGCATGAAGGCAGGAATCATCGGCGGCACGGGAAAGATGGGCCGGCTCTTTTGCCCGGTCTTTGAGCGGGCGGGGTACGAGACGCTCGTCTCGGGACGCACGACCGCGCTCACGGCAGAGGATCTTGCGGGCACCTGCGATATCGTGGTAGTCTCGGTCCCGATCCGGGAGACGGAGAATGTGATCGCGGAGATCGCCCCGGTCATGGAAAAGAGCCAGCTCCTCTGCGACTTCACCTCCCTCAAGGTGGCGCCCGTCAAAGCCATGCTCGCATCAAAGGCAGACGTTATCGGGCTCCACCCGATGTTCGGGCCGAGCGTCTCCTCTATTGCCGGCCAGACGATCGTGGTCTGCCCGGCCCGGGCACCGGAAGAGACCGTAGCGCGGCTCACCGGGATCTTTACCCGCGAGGGCGCGGTCTGCACCCGGGCAACCCCCGAAGAGCACGACAGGATGATGGCCGTCGTGCAGGGGCTCACGCACTTTGTCACGATCTGCATGGCGGACGCCATGCGCAGGAGCGGCTGCGACATCAGGGCCACCGAACCCTACATGAGCCCGGTGTACCAGATCGAACTGGGCCTTGTCGGCCGGCTCCTCTCGCAGGACGGCGCGCTCTATGCCGATATCCTGGAAAAGAACCCGTACGTACCCGAGGTCATCGATGCCTGCCGGGCGGCAGCAGAAGACCTCTCGGCAATCGTAAAATCCGGCGATCCGGCTGCCTTCGAGGCATTCTTCAAACAAGACAACCTGCACCTGGGAGATTACTGCGGCCGGGGCCAGGAGCTTACCGACCGGCTCATCGAATGTATGGTGAAGAGATGACCCTGGTCACGCTCGGGCCCGAGGGCACGTTCTCCCACGAACTTGCCACCCGGCTCAAAGACACGACGATCGTGCTCAAACCCACCATCCACGGCGTCTTTGCCGCGGTTGCGGCAGGAGAAGGCGACGGTCTTGTCCCGATCGAGAACTCCGAGGCCGGCGCGGTCGGCGAGACCATGGACTGCCTCATGAGGTTTGACCTCTCGATCACCGCGGAGATGTACCTCCCCGTCCACCACAACCTTGCCTCGCCCGTGCCAAAAGAGCAGATCCGGGTGGTCTATGTCCACCCCCAGACCCACGAGCAGTGCAGCGCGTATCTCGAACGGCTCGGTGTTCCCGTGATCCACACGAGCAGCAATGCATCGAGTGCCCTTGAAGCAAAAAAGACCCCGAACGCCGGGGCGGTCCTCCCGCTCTCCGCGGCCGCGATCTACCATATCCCGGTCGTGGACGCTAACATCGAGAACAATCCTGAGAACACGACCCGGTTCGTGCGGATCGCCAAAAGCCCCGGGCCCGGCTGCCCGGCCGGGAAATGCAGCCTCTTAATCGACCCCGACACCGACCGGGCCGGGCTGCTCTACGAGCTTCTCGGCGTCTTTGCCCGGAAGGGGATCAACCTGACCCGGATCGAGTCGAGGCCTACAAAACGGGGGATGGGGACGTACGTCTTCTTCCTCGACTATGCCATTACCGGAAAGACCGACGAGGCCCTGTATGAGCTGGATCAAATCACAACGGTCAAAAGACTTGGCTGCTATCCTAAGATTGAGGTTCCGGCATGATAGTCACGCTCCCCCAGAGGAGAAATATCGAACTTTCCGTCACCGCCCCGCCGTCCAAGAGTTACACCCACCGTGCCCTGGTAGCGGCGGCGCTTGCAGAGGGGGAGAGCACGATCATAAACCCACTCATTGCGGACGACACGAAGCTCACCGCGGCAGCCCTTACAAAGCTCGGCGTAACGATCAGCGGGGATGCAAAGAGCGTCACGGTTGCCGGCTGCAACGGGAAACTCTCCTGCCCGCCGGGCACGGTCCTTGACCTGGACAACTCGGGCACATCGCTGCGCCTGCTTGCGGGCACCGCCCTCCTTTCCGATAACCCGGTCACGCTCACCGGAAGCGCCCGGATGCAGGAACGGCCGTTCGGGCCCCTTGCCGATACGCTTCACGGTCTCGGGGGAATGATCGTGTTTGCAAAAAACGAAGGCTATCCCCCGGTCACCATCGGGGGCCGGCTCCTGGGAGGCTACGCCACCATCGACGGTTCGGTGAGCAGCCAGTATGCCTCGTCGGTCCTGATGGTTGCTCCCTATGCAAAAGGCCCGGTGGACGTAACCATCACCGGCACGCCGGCATCGCAGTCGTACCTCGATATCACCGCCGGGGTCATGACCGACTTCGGGGCGAAAATACGGCGCGAAGGCTACCGTCATTTCGTGGTGAGCCCCAAAGACCGGTACAGTGGCCGCACGTATGTGATCGAGGGCGATTACTCGTCTGCCTCGTATTTCTTTGCCCTTGCGGCGATCTGCGAAGGGAAGGTCTCGGTCAGCGGGTTACAACCCCTCTCCGTTCAGGGCGACCGGCGCTTCCTCGATGCGCTTGAGATGATGGGCTGCCAGGTCACGTACGCCGGCGACCGGGTAACGGTCTCGCACGAGGGACCGCTCTCGGGCATCACCATCGACATGTCGTCAGCGCCCGACACCGTCCAGACCCTCTGCATGGTCGCCGCCGTTGCGCGATCCCGGACCGTGATCACCGGCATCTCCCACCTGAAATACAAGGAGAGCGACCGGGTGGCGATCACGGCCGACCGGCTCCGACACCTCGGCGGGAACGTGACCACCGACAACGACCGGATCATCATCGATCCTGCGCCGCTCCACGGCGGGGTCATCGACCCGGCAAACGACCACCGGACCGCGATGAGCTTTGCGATTCTCGGCCTTGGTATCGGCGATGTCTCCATCACCGGGGCCGACTGCACCACAAAGTCGTTCCCTGAGTTCTGGAATATCCTCTCCCCGGTGATGGCATGAAGCGGATCGTGCTTACCGGCTACCGGGGGACGGGCAAGACCGCGATCGGGACCCTCCTTGCAGAAAAACTCGGCGTGCCGTTTATCGATACCGATGCGCTCATCAGGGCCCGGACCGGGATAAGCATCTCCGAGATCTTCCGACGCGACGGGGAAGAGACGTTTCGGGCGCTCGAACGCCAAGAGATCGCCGGCCTCCCGACAGAAAATGCCGTTATCGGTACCGGCGGCGGCTCGGTCAATGACCCGGCAAACATGGAGCACCTGCGAAGGAAGAGCACCTGCGTGCTCCTCAAATCCGATTATGCCACCATCGAGCGCCGGCTCTCCCATACCCCCCGGCCGCCGCTCACCGACCTGCCGTTAAAAGAGGAGATCCGCAAAATGATCGACCGGCGGCGCCGGCAGTATGCGGCATCGGCAGACTTCTGCGTGGATACCAGCCGGACCTCGCCGGAACAGGCAGCCGACCGGATCCTCAACCTTTTAAAAAACGGCTCTACGGCGGCATCCGAACGGGAGGCTGCGTGCCGCTGGTTCCTTACCGGGAAGGTCCCCAATGCCGAGCGGGGCAAAATTGAGGAACTCCTTACCGGCCCTTCACGGGATGTCCGTACCCGGATCCTCGGGATTGCCGGCTGGCCGGCCGCCCACAGCCGGAGCCCCCACCTCTTCAACCGGCTCTTTGCCCGCTACGACCTGGATTACCATTACACGTGGTTCGAGGACTCGTCCATTGAGACCATCCTGCGCGTGGCCCGGGACATCGATGCAAAAGGGCTCTCGGTCACGATCCCCTTTAAGCAGGACGTGATCGTGCACCTCGACAAGATCGACCGTGCCGCAGAACAGATCGGGGCCGTGAACACCGTGGTCTTCTCCTGCGGGATTGCCCGGGGCTTCAACACCGACTGGATCGGGATCGAGAAACCTCTTGCCGGGTACAAGGGGAAACGGGCGGTTCTTCTCGGGGCCGGGGGCGTTGCCGCAGCAGCAGCTTATGCGCTCATCGATCTCGGGATGGAGGTCACCATCCTCAACCGGACCTTCGAGAAAGCGCAGCAGCTCGCGGAACGCTTCGGCTGTACGGCAAAACCCTTGGACGCCTTTGACAAAATCGGGCCGGACCTTGTCGTGAATGCTACGCCGCTTGGCATGCAGCCCGATATGACCAGCCCGCTCCGGGCCGATCAGCTCAAGAAGGAGATGACCGTATTTGATCTTGTGTACACCCCGCCGCTTACCCCGCTCCTCCGGGCAGCGCAGAAGGCCGGCTGCACCACGATCCCCGGTACCGATGTCTTTGTGTACCAGGCAAAAGACCAGTTCCGGCTCTTCTTTGGGATCGATGTGCCCGATGCAGCCATCAGGGAGATCCTTGCATGAACACCTTTGGCAACAATTTCAGGGTTACTACGTTTGGCGAGAGCCACGGGCCCGCGGTAGGCTGTGTTATCGACGGCTGTCCGGCCCGGCTCGCGCTGTCCGCCGCAGATATCCAGCCGCTTTTGGACCGGCGCCGGCCCGGGGCCTCCCCCCTGGCTTCGGCGCGGGACGAGACCGACCGGGTCGAGATCCTCTCGGGAGTCTTTGAGGGAAAGACCACCGGGACACCCATAGCGCTTCTTGTCAGGAACAGGGACGTACATTCCGCCGATTACGAGACGATCAAAGTGAAGTTCCGGCCCGGCCATGCCGATTTCACGTATCAGGAAAAGTACGGGATCCGGGACTTTCGGGGCGGGGGCCGGAGCTCGGGACGGGAGACCGTTGGCCGCGTTGCAGCCGGCGCAGTGGCCCTTAAAGTCCTTGCCGAAAAAGGGATCACCGTGAAGAGCCGTATCGTCTCCGTCCACGCAAAGACCGATCCCGCCGGGATCGAACAGGAGATCCTTGCAGCAAAGGCAGCCGGCGATTCGGTTGGCGGGATCGCGGAGATCACGGCCACCGGCTGCCCGGCGGGACTTGGCGACCCGGTCTTTGGGAAACTCGATGCAGCAATTGCCGGCGCACTCATGGGGATCGGCGCGGTAAAAGGCGTTGAGATCGGCGACGGTTTTGCGGTTGCCGGGCGCTTCGGGAGCGAGAACAACGACGGCATGACACAGATGGGATTTACGAGCAACCATGCCGGCGGTATCCTTGGCGGGATCTCGAGCGGCCAGGAGATCGTGGCAAGAATCGCGGTAAAGCCCACCCCCTCGATTGCAAAAGTCCAGCAGACCCGTGACATCCACGGGAATGCAACGGAGATCGCGGTCGGTGGAAGGCACGACCCCTGCATTGTGCCCCGGATCCTTCCTGTGGCCGAAGCAATGCTTGCGCTCGTGCTTATCGATGCGGTGCTTGAAGAAGAGAAATACCGGTAATACCTTTTTTACCGTGCGCAGAGGGTTATTCCTTCTGCGGATGGCGGGGAGAACGGGCGGGCTTTTTTTGCGATAACCGATCCGGGCAGGCCTCGTGCGACGTCTCCGGCGCATCACTCCGAAGAACCGACTGGTAATTCTCCCGGGTCAGGGCAGCCCGTTTCTGGAACTCTTCTAAGATGCGGGTCTGCTGGTCGTACGCCTTTTTCAGCTTTGCCTCGGTCTCCTTGAGCCGGGTGATGTCCGTGAGAGTTTCGATGGCTCCGGCACAATCCCCTGAAGGCTCATAGAGCCGGCTGGCCTTTCCCCAGAGATGGATCTCGGTACCGTCATCCTTTGTCAGGATGGCTTCGGCAGTAAGCGTCCGGTTTTCGCAAAGGGTGTAGAGGTAGTGTTCCTTCTCGAACGCTGCATCTTCTGCAAGAATCAGGTCGGCAAGCATGGGCCGTCTTCTGCGGTACAGGGCGTATCCGTACTCGTACTCCCCTTTCCCGAGCATCCTGTCTGAAGGTACGCCGGTAAGTTCCGCAATTGCCTTGTTCCAGAGGATGACTTCCCCCTTTTTGTCGATGGCAAACATCGGGTTCGGGGAAAAATCGATGATATCGGCAAGCCGCTGCTCGGAATGGCGGAGACTGTCAATCGCGGTCCGGCGCTCGATTGCCGCACGGATATGGTGCGCCAGTTCGGCGAACTGGGATTTTGGCTCCCCGCCTTTCTGGACATAGAAGTCTGCGCCGTTGTTGATGGCCTGGATCACGATCTCTTCCCGGCCTTTCCCGGTAAAGAGGATAAACGGGACCTCCCCATATTTGCGGCGTACCTCCTTTAAGAACTCAATCCCGTCCATCTCCGGCATCTGGTAATCGGAGAGGATTGCATCGTACCGCTGTGTACAGCCGAGTCTTTCGAGCGCCAGTTTTGCAGACGGGAGCGTTTCTACCTGAAAGTCCTCCTGCGATTCGAGAAACAGCTTTCCTATCTCAAGCAGGGCCGGTTCATCGTCCACATAGAGCAGGGTTACCATAGGCCCCCCTGGTACAGGGTGTGGTATTCCCGCCCTGTTTTCCCGGTATGTTCATCGTGCATGGAGATCGTCCCGTATTATCCTCTGACAGACCCGGCAGGACCGGGCACTCACCGCTCGTCTTTATCATCCCGACAGATATCGGACATAAGAAAAAAACACCGGGGATCCGGTTTCCTGCAACACGATGTTGCCGGGAAAATTTTCCGGTTCTCCACAGTCTTCAGGCAGTTGTTTCGATATCGGCGAGCAGCCGCCGGATATCGATCCAGATGATCAGTTCGTTCTTCTCCTTGTCTTTTACCTTGATCTTGCGTTTGATGATCCCGATAATCGCAGTATCCTCGTTGCTTATCGAGACCGAGGTATAATCCACCTGGTCCCCTTCAAAGGTTGAAACGGATGTTACGTCGTCAACGAGGATCCCGATCTTGGTGTTGGTGACGGTTTCGTCAAGGACGATAATCCGGGAGGATTCTGCTGCCACCGTGCTGGCATCCGTGATATGGAGCCGGTGCTTGAGATCGATGATGGTGGTGATCTCTCCCCGGAGATCGATGATCCCCCGGACATAACCGGGGACATTGGGGAGCCGGGTGATCGTAGTGTACTCGACCACTTCCTTGACATCGAAGAGATCGATGGCAAAGTACTCCTTACCCAAGGCGAACTCGACTACCTGGATACTCCCTTTCCTCTCCCCCTGCGAACGCTCCTTTGCGGACGGTGAGGGGGTCGTGCTTCCCGCTGCCATGTTTTTTACCTCCATTCCGACAGGGGGTTAGTCAACCTTGAATTTGCGGTTGGCTTCCATGGCTTCTTTTGCGATCTTGTCGACATTCTGGATCATGCGGGTGATCTCGTCAAGGGCTGCTGAGGATTCCTCGGTTGCTGCGGCAGCATCGCCGGCTTCTTTTGCGGTCTGTTCGACAATGGCAGAGACCTCGCTCACGCTCGCGGTTACTTCCTCGGTTGTTGCCGCCTGCTCCTGGGTGGCTGCTGCAACCTCGCTCGTGCTTGCCGTCACTTTCTCGACAGCATCGGCGATCTTGTTGAACGAATGCAGGGTCTCGGTTACCATGCCCGAGCCCTGTTCGACCGTGCTCCGTGCCTCGTCCATTGCCTGCGAGGCCTGCTGGGTGCTCTTGGTAAGAACGGAGATCATCTCCTCGATGCGTTCTGCCGAGTTGCGCGACTCCTGGGCAAGGGACTTGACCTCGGTTGCAACGACTGCAAAGCCACGGCCTGCATCGCCGGCCCGGGCAGCCTCGATAGCTGCGTTGAGGGCAAGCAGGTTGGTCTGGTTTGCGAGTTCGCGGATGATCACGACAATCTTTGTGATCTCTCCCATCTGTTTCTCGACCTCGGAGACGATATCATAGACATGGCCGGTCGAAGTTGAGATGCTCTGCATACTCTTCTCTGCATTGCCGGCAAGGGTTGCACCGCTGCGGGAGAGATCGTTTGCCTGCTTGGCAAGGTTTGAAACAGACTCCATGTTCGAGGTAATCTCTTCGACTGCCGCGCTCATGTCCTGCATGGCCTTTGCGATCTGATCGATGCCCTGTGCAGCCTTCTCTGCATTGGTACTGACCTTTGTTGCGTTCTGCGCGATCTGCTGGACGCCTTTGGATCCATCCTCAATGCTGCTTGTCGCAGTGTCTGCAGAGGAGGTAAGGTCGGTCATCTTCCCGTTGACATCGCGGATATTTGTCTCAAGGCTGACAACAATTCCCCGGACTGCGTCGCGGAGCCTGACAATCTGGTCGTGGACCTCTTTGGTATCCTCGTCAGGATTGGTTATCTTATACCGGACGGTAAGGTCCCCCTCTGCCATCTTCTGGTAGAGGGCACTCATCGTGTTGACCTCGTTTCTCATGTAGTCCATGGCCTTTGCAGACCGTACCTGGCGTGCTTCGACCTCTCTTTCTGCGGCGCGTTCCCCGGTCACATCGCGGTAGATCGTGAGGATATTCTCGATATTTCCCGATTCATCGAAGATCGGGATGGTGTTGCGGACAACGGTCTTCTGGCCGCTCGGGAAGTCAAAGACGCACTCGCCTTTCACTGCCCGCTTAAACCGCTCGGCTTCCTCGAATCCCTCGCCGGATGCGGAGATAACCTTGACATCCTTGGCGGTCATTGACAATAACCGGTCCCGGGGAAAGCCGGTGAGTTCAACGAATGCCGCGTTACAGTCGGCAATTTTTAAATTTTTTGTCCACAAAGTCGACGGATACGGGTTCTGCTCAAAGAGCGCTGTTTCAAGTCGTTTTATCTGTGCAATATCTTCACTCATGAAAAAACCTCATAGGAATACTAAGAAATTACTCTTTTTTCGATGATTCATCTCTGCGATACATAATCCAGTCGTCAATGATGCCGGTCTCAACAAGGATCTCGGCATACTTCAGCCAGGACATATCTTCACTGTTACCGAAGCGTTGTTCGTCCATCAGGAACACCCTGGTAAAAGGGTTTGCCGGAAAACTCCCGCTGTTAACGGTTTGCGGAAGAGATCAACCGACCGGATGACCGTGTTCATCCACTGGTACTGACATCGGGTTATTCTCATCACCTGCTTCAAGCAAAGTTTTAAGTTAAATTAAATATGGACAGTATCCCCTCTTTATTGAACAAGTATATATGTGTTCTGTTTTATGCTCATTATTAGTAATCAGCGTATATGCTTGGCATTACTGTCTTGTTTTTATAGTCTTTTTTTTAAAGGATGAAATCAGGTGAGACCGCCGATGGATGAGACCCCCCCGGAACGTATCTGTTCCCTGTTACAGCAGAATCCCAAAGGACTCTCCATCGAAGAGGTCTCCCGCCATCTGGCCCTGAACCGGACAACCTCGGCAAAATATCTCAATGCCCTGGTCAATTCGGGCCAGGCCGAGCTCCGCACTATCGGACGGGCAAAAGTGTTCACCTTATGCCAGAGGGTCCCCCTTACCCGTATCCTCGACCTCATCTCCAATCCAATCCTTGTTCTCGACCGGGATCTGGAGATCCTTGAGGCAAATTGTGCCCTGCAGGAATGGTTCGGGATTCCCTCCGAAGACCTGTTCCGGAAACGTCTTGACCAGACTCCGCTCAACAGTCGCCTGTCCGGACCGTTCTATGAGGCAGTTCAGGGAGCATTTGCCGGGACGGGAAGCATCTGCGAAACAGCGTTTGAACGGCGGGGCACACTCCATTCATTCAGGGCCCGGTTTATCCCGCTGGTTTTTGGGGAAGGAAAACCGGGTGCCGCGATCATTTTTGAAGATATCACGGAAGCAAAGCTTATCCGGTCCGCTCTGGAAAAAGATGCCGTTGAGCGGACCGATGCACTTGCGGCAACAAACACCCGGCTTTTAAGGAAGATCGAAGAGCACAATCAGACACTGTCCGCACTCCGGGAGAGCGAAGCACGGTTCCGCCGTATCTTCGAGGCTGCAAATGAAGGGATCTGGGTGGGGGATTCTTCGTTTACGATCGTTTCCTGCAACCAGAAAGCGGCCGAGATGCTGGGGTATACGCAGCCGGAAGATCTTATCGGCCGGAATTATAGCAGTTTCATCTTCCCGGAGGATCTTCCTGACCATATCCTGAAAATGTCCGACCGTTCACGGGGTATTTGCGACAGATATGAACGCCGGCTGCGCCGAAAAGACGGTAGCGCCTGCTGGACACTCATATCAACGAGCCCGGTTATCAGCGCTGAAGGCTTCATCAGCAGTACGCTCGCAATGATTACCGATATTTCCGCATTAAAAATGGTTGAACAGGATCTAGAAAAAAAAAAGCAGCACTATGAACTGCTGCTCCAGACCTCCACTGATGCAATCCATGTTGTGGATAACGAGGGAAACTTAAAGGAATGGAACGCTGCATTCCTGAAACATCTTGGATATTCAGCAGCTGAAGCTGCATCCTTAAATGCAAGAGACTGGGATGTATGCAGTCTGGGCAATGGGCTCCGCAGGAGAATACTGTCCCACACATTAGGTGAAGAGATCCGTTTTGAAACCTGCCATTGCACCAAAGAAGGGATCATCAAGGAGGTTGAAGTTTGTGCTACCCGTTTCCTCATTAATGGGGTTACCATGATCTATGCATCTGCCCGGGATATAACGGAACGGAAAAAAATCGAACATGAACTTAAGTCCCGGGCAGACTGGAACAGAACATTATCTGAATCAGTTGGGGGCATTCTCTGGGAGACCGATGAAAATGGCATGTACCGGAACTGCAGCCCGGCAATTGAGGGTATTCTTGGGTATACCCCCGGTGAAGTCATTGACAGGATGCATTATTATGACCTGTTCCCGGAACAGGAGAGGGCCGCACTCCGGGCTGCGGCAGAACGGCATTTTGCGTCCCGCAAACCCTTCCGGTCCTTCCGCAACCGGCTCATCGCAAAAGACGGGCAGAGCCTGCCGGTCGAGACCACCGGTATCCCCGTGTTCAGCCCGCAGGGCTCTTTTACCGGGTATCGCGGCATCGACCTTGTCCTGCCGGATGGTGAACCTGTGTCCGATGCCAGAAGAAGAAAACCGGTACAGAAAAGGAAAACCGTAACCGGCGATCGGAAAAAAAAGAAGACTTAAATCAGGAGATCTTCCACAGTACAGCCATGCACCGGCTCTTCTTACCCGCCCTTGTTTTTCTTTGCTTCATCTCGGTTCTTGCTGCTGCAGGATGCATTGCAAACCATACTACGGTACCAACAACCCCGGTCACCCTTCCCGGCACGCCCCTGCCGGCTGCCCCGTCCACACCGGCGTACTCCTCCACACCCGGCCCGACCCAGACAGTACCCGCGTATGAGTCCGTATCGGTAACGGTCCAGCGCAACACGATCACGGAGAACCCGACCATCATCGCAACGTTCAACGGGGGGATGGGTAACGGGATGGTCGAGCGCATGGACATGACCGTTATCCGATCGGATGGGATCACCGAGTCCGGCCATGCGAATAACCCGACCGCGGGAAGGAGCATTACCCTGATGGGGACCACCGGAAACGACCGGGTCATTGTCACCCTCACGATGACCTCAGGAGACCAGTACACGGTCATTGACCGGTACTATCCTTTCCCGGACGGCGTCCTGGGATAACGGCATCCCTCTTTTTAGCCAGGCAGATCCATGTGGCAGAGGAGTGTCTGAACTACGTTTTCGAAGTCCTGGCCGGCGCAATCGATCGTGAGATCGGCATACCTTTCGTACAGCAAAACGCGATCATTGTACATCGAGCAGAGCGTCTGGTCGGAGAGAAGGACAATCCCCCGGCCCGCACTATTGCCCAGTCTCTTTTCTATCTCCTCACAGGGTACTTTGAGATAGACAACCGTCCCGTTTGCTTTCAGATGTTCCATGGCAGGGGGACTTAAGACAACACTCCCCCCGGTTGCGATCACCGTGTTCCGGCACATAAGGGAAAGGACGGCCGCTTCTTCGATCCTCATGAACTCCAGGGGGCCGTCACGGTCGATGATATCCTGAAGGTGTAGGCCGGTCCGCTCCTGGATCACGAGATCGGTGTCGATAAAACCCATCATGAGTACTTTTGCAAGGATGACGCCGACCGTGCTCTTGCCTGCACCCGGCATCCCGGTAAGGACGATATTTCTCTGGGGATCCTTTCGCATAGTTGTGTACCTGCTGCCCTGCGCTGACACTATTTCTTTTTTTGTACTCCCCCGAATATATTCTCATGGACGGGAATACCCGGCCCGCATGCACAGACCCAGACTTTCTTTTAGTGCCGGGGCAAACCGGAAAACAACCCCTTGGTGCAGCCTGGCTTAATGCCCGACAGGCCCTTGCCGGACAAGGTTTGATCCATGACCCGTTACCTGATCGATATCCGCCAGATGGGCGCTACAAAACGCCAGATCAGTACCTTAAGCCGGGAGCTCCAGGATACCTTTTGCCTGGGAACCATGCTCGTTGTCCCGCATATCACCCTGGCCGGCCCCTTCTCCACCGATGACGGGGAGAGGCTTGTCCGGGATTTTGCAGAGATCTGCAGCCGACAGGAAGCGGCACCGCACTACGAAGTCGGCGGATATGGTTTTTTTGAGAAAACGCGGGTTGTCTTTGTGGAGATCACACCGGACGAGGCGCTCCGTCAGTTCCGGTACCGGCTTATGCAGGCGATTGCCCCGTACTGCACGCTGCGGGAGTATGACCTGGTTTCCGCAGAGGAGTTCCGGTTCCATTCCACGCTTGCAATGAAACTGGATCTGCTCACGTTCCTGCGGATCAAATGGCATTTCCGGAACCAGGAGCCGGTCAGTCCCCGGTACCACCCGATACGGGTAACCCTTTTGAAAAACTCGCGGATCATCTGCGAATATGACTTTTCACAACGCCGGATGCTCACCCGCGCTCAGGCAGAGAGCCGGGCAACCCGGGTCCGGGACAACAAGGTGCTTCGGGCCTGGGGGGACCGGGAAGGGGAATGATCCGACCGTACCCGCTTTCACTTTCACCCCCCGCTTGGCTGGATCCTTATCCCCCTCAGGTGAGCAGTGATCCGGTGCCATGCAGATCGAGATCCGGAAAGGGCTGTATCTTCAACCGGGAACGTTCGCCGCCATTGTCGTGCCGGAAAAAGCGATGGCTGCCGCACTCAACAGTACCGCGGATCTCAAACGGTTCCTCGTTCTCTATGTAAGCGGGAACTACTCACGGATACTATCTAGCCTGGACCGGACCTCGAAAAACCTGGAAGTCCGCCGGGCCTTTACCGCCCACCAGCTCCTCACAGTCATAAGGGAGGCCGGCCACACGGTGATCTTTGTCGAGCACGATCCCGAACTTTTCGACGGGGCGGCAGCAATGATCGATCCGGTGGCAGGAGCGCTTGCCGATGCCGGCCGCGAAGCGCTCGTAATCCTCTACACTCCGGTCCCCGACCGCACCTTCTTTGCGCTTGCCCGGAGGGCCGGGCGGTTTGTCGAGATCTGTACAGATGCAAAACCGTATCAGCAGTACCACATCCCCCGCAGTGCCCGGGAGAGCGGTATGCGGCAGGCCGGGCAGCGGACGCTGGAGGTGGTATAAACGGGAAGAAGTGTCGTGAGCGTCCGACAGGGGGTAAACAGCATTGCCGAGCGCTGGGCCCGGTCTGCCCGGGCGCTCAAAAAAGAGGACCGGCCTTATGGCGAAGCGCTCGTCCGGCTGGCAAAGATGCACTCAAGCGAGGCATTTGCGGGTTGCGACGATGCACTCGAAGGGGTGGTCTTCTCGGTGCTGGTCGAGATCGTAAAACGCCAGAATCAGGCAGATCGAGAGGAAGAGCCCCGTGTGGATCCTTGACTCCGCATACCGTGACGGCGGTGTCGATCTTTGGATAAAGGGCGGGGGAAGGGTACGCCGGGTCCATTCTCCCTACAATCCGCCGTTTTTTGCCCGGTTTCACGATCCGGCTGCCTGCCATGAGATGATCGAAGCGCTTACAGAGCGGTACGGGGCAAAGGAGTCTACCGTCCGCACGATCTTTGGGGAGACCCCCGGGTATGCCGTGTACGCCGGCCGTGATGTGGCAGAAGCAATCGAACAGCAGGCACAGTACGGCGTCGATCTCTTCAATGTGGACGTCCGCAGGGACCAGCGGTTCATGGCAGAACAGGCCCTTGTCCCGTGTGCCGGTAGCGGGGAAGAGCGTTTTTCTCCGCTGGCAGATCACGACCTTTCCCTTATGGAAGTGCGCGTGGGGGGTGACCCGGGGCCCTCTGCGCAGGATCTTGCGATCGCTACAGAATATGGCGGGGCAACCCGCCGGTTTGCGGGGCCTGTTGAAAATGTGCTGGAAGATCTCTCGGGATATCTTACCCTCTGTGACCCGGATGTGATCCTCATGCCGGACAGCGATACGCTGGTGCCCCGGCTCCATGCTCTGGCAGGGCAGCACGGGATTGCGCTTCCCTTTTCCCGGAACTGGAAGTACCGCAGACAGTCTGCCCGCTCGTACTGGAGTTACGGGCGGATGGAGCACAAGGGATCGGCGCTCATCCCCGATGGGCGCATCCTGATCGACACGGAACAGTCGTTTGTGTATCGTGAAGGCGGGCTTGACGGGGTGCTTATGGCTGCCCGGCTTTCGGGCCTCTCCCCCAACCTTGCGGCCCGGTTCACGCCCGGGACGCTTATAAGCAGTTACGAGATCCGCGAGGCCCTGATTAAGGGGATTGTAGTACCGTTTCGCAAGAGCGAGCCCGAACAGTCGCGCACGCTCGCTGCACTCCAGGCCGCCGACCGTGGAGGGATGATGTTCCAGCCGGTTCCGGGAACGTATGAAAATGTCGGGGAGATCGATTTTACTTCCCTGTATCCTTCAATTATCGTTCACGAAAACCTCTCGCCCGAGACGTTCGGCCATACCGATCGGCCGGGGTTCCTGCCCGCGGTACTTAAACCGGTGCTCGATCTGCGCATACTGACCAAACGGGAGAAAAAGGCCGATCCCCGGTTTGCCGGTCCCGATGCGATCCTCAAGTGGATGCTTGTTACCTGCTTTGGGTACACAGGGTACCGGAACGCGAAGTTCGGACGGATCGGGGTGCATGAAGCGATCACGGCCGCGGCCCGGGAGATCCTGATCCGGACAAAAGAGATTGCAGAAGAGATGGGATACTCAGTCCTCCACGGGATCGTGGACAGCCTCTGGGTGCAGGGAGCGCCGGTCAAAAAGCTCAAGGACCGGGTCGAGCGTGAGCTGGGCTATCCCCTTACCGCCGAACACTTCGACTGGATCGTTTTCCTGCCGCTCGCAGACGGCTTTGGCGCCTACACCCGCTACTACGGCCGGCTCTCGAACGGGAGCATACGGGTACGGGGAATTGCGGTGCGCCGGCATGACACGCCGCCGTACGTACAGGAGATGCAGTGCCGGATGTTTGACGTGCTAAAGCAGGCACGGACGATTGCGGAGCTGGAAACGACAAAGGAGAAGGTCCGGGAGACCTTCCGGGATGCAATAGCGGGTCTTCCTTCTGCATCCCCGGACCAGATGGCGATCGGCCGCCAGATCGGCCGTACGGTGTACCGTTACCGCTGCCTTGAAGGTGCCGCGGTGCAGGCATACCGGGAACGGGGGGCTGAAGTGGCGGCGGGGATGCGGATCCGGTACGTGGTGGAGGACGCCCGGCGCTACCGTGCGATACCTGCCCGGGATGCAATGACCTTTGATATGGCGTTTTACCGGACACTGCTTGAACGGGCCCGTGACGAGATCCTTGCAGCATACTCCCCTGAATCAGGGAATGGGCTGACACCGGCCCTGCGGCGGGATGTACCGGGAAGAGACCGGTGCAGAAGAACAGGGAACTCTTCTGGTGAAACGAATCGTACCACGGTCTGCGTTGGCAACGAAGTACCGGACATGATTTGCCGGTTTCCCGTGCAGGGGGATCCCTGAAAACAGTATCTTCCTGATGTTCCTGTTGGAAATACTGTCAGAAGAAGTGAGTGGGAGGAGTAAGCCTCCTTTTGTTTGTGCGGCATTCAGCTCTGCGCCAAACCCGGGCGGATACCGGACGATCCATTGCCCTGTTCTGGCTTGCACCCGCAGGGTTTCGCCGTTTCACCGTATCCTGTCCCGTTAAAGCGCTCAGCGGGTTACTCGTGCAGGGTTTTTCTGCACTTCTCGCCCCGAAGGGCTCAGCCGCTTCATGACTGGGGACAGGCCGTGTCGTTTCTGTGCCATTGCCGTGACTCTCGCCACCCGTACTTGCGTACGGCTGCGTGCCCGGTGGGTGGGGGGACTTTCCTCAGCAGCCTCTTAAGGGCTACCGTCAGCCGCTCTCTCCCTCTCAACTACTACATATGCGCGAACGGACTTTAAGAAGGGGGCGGATGATCCCGCATCCAGGAATAACTAATTAAACGGGCCGTGCAGAATCTTGCACAACAGAGGTGTCCTGTCATGCAGCTGCTGACCGCAGACGAAGGCGTGCTTGCAACCCGGCTTGCCCGCGGGGCCATCGGGTACGCGATCGATAAAGAGCCAAAACCGGACCTGACTCTCACCCCGGTCTTTGGCGAAAAACGCGGGGTCTTTGTAACGCTTAATAAAGCCGGCCGGCTCCGGGGCTGCATCGGCTTTCCCTACCCGGTGATGCCGCTTGCAGGCGCGATTGAAAATGCCGCGGTTGCCGCAGCGCTTGAAGACCCCCGGTTCCCGGGCGTACGAAAGGACGAGCTCGCATCCCTTGACTTTGAGGTGACGATCCTCACCGTCCCGGTGCCGCTCGAATGCGATCCCGAAGACCGGCCAAATCACATAGAAGTCGGCCGGCACGGGCTCATTGCCCGGGGCTTTGGCACGAGCGGGCTGTTGCTCCCGCAGGTTGCAACCGAGTACGGCTGGGATGCGAAGACCTTCCTTGACCACACCTGCGAGAAAGCCGGGCTTCCCGCCCGGTGCTGGCACCAGGCAAATGCCGAGATCCTCACGTTCGAGGGCCAGATCTTTACCGGCTCATTTTAAGGGATCGGTTTAACACCCGTGCGGTGCATACCATAAGGCAGGAGGGTGCACCCGCGGCATGGCAATAGCATTCGAGAGCCTGGACAACGATATTGCAGGACGGACCGGTAAACTGGTCGTGAATAAGAAAGTGGTAAAGACACCGGCACTGCTCCCGGTTATCAACCCCCACCTCCAGCTGGTCTCGCCAAAGGAACTCAGGGCAATGGGCGTCGAGGCGCTTATTACCAACGCCTACATCTTTTCGCAGAGCAAGCAATACTCCGAGCGGGTCAAAGAGGAAGGCCTCCACAAGCTGCTGGACTATGACGGCGTGATCATGACCGACTCCGGCTCGTTCCAGCTCTCGGTGTACGGGCAGGTCTCGATCACCAACGAACAGACGCTCTCGTACCAGAAAGCAATCGGGAGCGATATCTGGGTGCCGCTCGATATCCCCACCTCCCCGGATGCCGACCGGGAGACCGCGGAACGGGAACTTGCGATCACCATGGAGCGGCTCCGCGAGGCAAAGGAACTCTTCGGGAACGACGCGCCGCTTGCCGGGCCGGTGCAGGGAAGCCTGTATCAGGACCTCCGCGAGAAGGCAGCCCGTGAGGTCGGCGATCTCGGTTTCTCTTTCTGCCCGATAGGGGCGGTTGTCCCGCTCATGGAGTCCTACCGGTACCGGGACCTCGTGGATGTCGTGATGGCCGCAAAGCGCACGCTGCCCCGCTCATCCTGCGTCCACCTCTTTGGCGCCGGCCACCCGGCCATGTTTGCGCTTGCCGCGGCAATGGGCTGCGACCTTTTCGATTCCGCTGCCTATGCGCTCTATGCAAAAGAGGGGCGGTACCTCACCACGCACGGGAGTTTCAAGATCGATGAGCTTGCCGATCTCCCCTGTTCGTGTGCAGTCTGCCGGAGCCACACGGCCGAAGAGCTGCGGACCGCAAAGGACCGGACAAGACTCCTCGCCCTCCACAACCTTGCCGTCACCTTGGCCGAGATTGCGCGGATTCGGCAGGCGATCACGGACGGCACGCTCTGGGAGCTCGTGGACGAGCGGTGCCGGAACCACCCGCAGCTCCTCTCGGGGTACCGGCGCCTGCTCACGCACAATGCGGAGCTCGAAGTTTTCGACCGGGCCTCCAAGCGCCGGTTCTTCTACCGGGGCGACGAGAGCTGTGCCCGGACCGAGGTGCTCCGGTACCAGCGCCAGCTTGCCCGGCTCCGGCTCGGGAAAAACGTTCTTGTTGCCTGCGATAACGGCATGAGGGAGGGGTACGACACGGTGCTGTACTTCAAGCCGCCGTTCGGGCCCTATCCCCCGGAACTCAAAGAGACCTTCCCGATCGGCCAGAGCGAGATCCCCGAGTGGGACGCCGCCATGGTCCGGCAGGGTCTCAAGGGGGTCCGCCGGCTTGCCGACACCCATAAGGAGAGCACGATCCGGGTTACCGGTCTTCATCCCGAATGGGAGACGATCTTTTCCGAGGAGATCAGGGATACCGCGGAGCTGGAATCATGATAAAGATCGATATCCGGAAACACGACGGTCTTGCCCGGGCCGGGATCCTCTCTGTCGATGACAAAGCGGTCCCGTTCCCTGCCGTGCTCGAAACGGGAACAGTCTTTCCCTCGCTTGCCGCCCGGGCCGGCACGAACGTCCCGCTCGGCGCCCCTGCGGAGTTCGTGAAGGCATACCTCCCCGATGGCCGGGAAGCACCGGTCACGATCCACCCGAATGCCGAAAACCGGGCAGAAAGCGGCGACGTGGTGATGCCGATGGGATGGCACACGGCGCCTGCCAATCCCCGGCAGTATGTAACGTGGCTCAAAAATCTCAAAAACAGGACACCGGCCGACACGCTCTGGTACGCGCCCGGCGCTGCCCTTCCTTCAAACGTGCATATCCTCTGCTACTCCGGCTTTGGTCTCTTCGATTACATAGCCGTTGATCTCAAATCCGCGCAGGGTTTCTTCTGCACGCCCGAGGGAGAGTTCCCGGCGGATGCGCAGAAGGCCGGGATCTGTGCCTGCGAGGGCTGTAAGTCCGGCGACCTACGGCTCCACAACCGGCTCGCGCTCGAAGGAGAGACCGGGCTTGTCCGGTATTTCATCGGCCAGGCAAAACTCCGCGAACTGGTCGAGGCCCGGTGCCGGATGAATGCGAACCATGTGGCCATCATGCGCCACATCGACCATGACTATGCCTGGTCCGAGCCGTATGCACCCATAGCCAGGAGCGGCGTGATGCGGGCAAACTCGGGAGAGTCCATGCAGCGGGTCGAGGTCCGGCGTTTTGCCGAACGGCTCATCTCTCGCTACATTCCCCCGAAGGCCACGGTTGCCGTGCTCCTGCCCTGCTCGGCGAAAAAACCCTACTCGCTCTCCCAGAGCCACCGGCGTTTCCAGATGGCAATTGCCGGCCGGGCCCACGAGCTGATCGTCACCTCCCCTCTCGGCCTTGTCCCCCGGGAGCTCGAATGCGTGTACCCGGCCATGCACTACGATGTCCCGGTCACCGGCTACTGGGATGCTGAGGAGTGCGCGTACATTGCAGACATCCTTGCAAAGTACCTCACGAAAAACAAGTACGACCGGGTGATCGCCCATCTCGAAGGCGGGGCGCTCAAAGTGGCAGAGATGGCAGCAGAAGCCTGCGGGATCACGCTTGAGTATACCTGCCGCGAGCACCCGACCGGTGAGGCAGCGCTTTCGCAGCTGAGTCACGCCCTTGACTGCGAGCGGAAGGTAAAAGACGACCGGCTCCACGGGATGCTTTCGTACCAGTTCGGCTGCGATGTGGATACCCGGGGCATGCTCTTCCGTGGCCACTTCCCGGAGATCTTCTACACGAGAAACAACCAGCAGCTCTTCTCCATTGACACCGGCTACGGTCTCCTCCGGCCGACGTTCGAGGGCTGGGACCTTATCCCGGAGGGCTACCGGGTACAGATCAGCGACTTTGTTCCCGAGGGCGACGTGCTCGTCCCGGGCATTGTGGACGCAGACCCTGAGATCCGCGAGGGTGACGAGGTGCTCGTGGTAGGAAAGATGGCCGTTGCCACCGGCCGGGCCGCAATGACCGCGGCAGAGATGAAACGATCAAAGCGCGGGGTTGCGGTGCGGGTGCGTAAAGTAAAGAAGTCAGCAGTCTAATGTATACGATACACGTGCAGTTTTATTGATGGAGTGAAGACGTTGTCGTATTGCATTTGCGCCCAAACGGGAGCGTGGGCATAACATGACTGCTCCCGCAGGCACCGGCGTACCGGAGAAAAACCCGGTCGTCATTGCCGTCCCAAAGGAAACTATTGTCGGGGAACAGCGCGTGGCAACCGTTCCTGAGGTTGTCCAGAAACTCGTAAAGGCCGGCCATGCGGTCCGGATCGAACACGATGCAGGAACCGCTGCATTTTATCCCGATGCGCTCTATACTGCCGCCGGGGCAACGGTTGTAGCGGGCAGGCACGAGCTTTTTTACGGTGCAGATATCGTGCTCTTTGTCCAGCCCCCCACCGTTGATGTTGTCGCAGAGCTTCCCGAGGGAACAATAGCTGTCGGATTCATGAACCCGACCCGGAACCTCGACGCGATCTCGCGGATGCGGGACCGGAAAATCACCGCATTTGCGCTCGAACTCGTCCCAAGGATCACCCGTGCCCAGAGCATGGACGCGCTCAGCTCGCAGGCAACTGCCGGCGGGTACGTGGCAGCCGTGCTCGGCGCCAACAACTGCCCGAAGTTTTTACCGATGCTCACGACCGCAGCCGGCACGATCCGGCCGGCAACCGTGCTCATCCTCGGTGCCGGTGTTGCAGGTCTCATGGCGATTGCAACGGCAAAGAGGCTCGGCGCCCTTGTTGAGGCCTACGATGTCCGGCGCGCAGCCGGCGAACAGGTGCGGAGCCTTGGGGCAAAGTTCATCGAGCTCGAAATTAACGCCGAGGGACAGGGCGGGTACGCCCGCGAGCTCACGGCCGAAGAGAAGGTCATGGAGCAGGAGATGGTCTCCGCTGCCGTTGCCCGTGCCGATATTGTCATCACCACGGCCGCAATCCCGGGACGGAAAGCCCCGGTGCTCGTGACAAAGGAGACGGTCGCAAAGATGAAGCCGGGCGCAGTCATCATCGACATGGCAGCAGAGACCGGCGGCAACTGCGAACTTACCGAGGCAGGAAAGACGGTTCACATCCATGGCGTCACCATCATCGGGCCGTCGAATCTGCCGGCCCGGGTCCCGTTCCATGCAAGCCAGATGCTCGCAAAGAACCTCCAGGCATTTCTCGGCCTGCTCTTTACCAAGGAGGGTGCACTTGTCACCGAATATGCAGACGAGATCCTCAAGGCAAGCATGCTTGTCCATGCCGGCACGGTCACCTACCAGCCCGCGGCTGATCTCTTAAAGGGAGGAAAGGCATGATCGACTCTACTACGTTCTGGACTGCGGTCTACATCGTGATGCTTGCCGCCTTTACCGGCTATGTGATCATCAGCCGCGTCCCGACACTGCTCCACACGCCGCTCATGAGCGGCTCGAACTTCATCCACGGGATTGTGCTGGTCGGCGCCATGGTTGCGCTCGGCCTTGCCACGACCCCGCTTGAACAGCTCATCGGTTTTATCGCGGTTGTCCTCGGCGCTGCCAACGTGACCGGCGGGTACGTGGTCACAGAAAGGATCCTCCAGATGTTTGACCGTTCGAACAAGAAGCAAAAAGCGGAGGCGAAGAAATGATCGACCTCTCGTGGCTTATCGACCCGATCTACATCGTGACGGTCTTCTTCTTTATCATTGGCATGCACCGGATGAGCCACCCGCTTACCGCACGGAGCGGCATTGTCTGGGCCGGCGCAGCGATGCTCATTGCAACGCTCGTGACCTTCCTCACCCCGAACCTGACAAATTTTGCCTTAATGGCAATCGCCATTGTGATTGGCGGCGGGTTTGGCTACTTTGCGGCAAAGCGCGTCGAGATGACCGGGATGCCCCAGATGGTCGCCCTCTTTAACGGAATGGGTGGCGGCGCGGCAGCAGCAATCTCTGCAATCGCGCTTCTCGGTTCTGCCAGTGCAGCGGAAGGCTCCGTTGCCATCATCGGCGGGCTCATCGGCGCCATCTCCTTCTCGGGGAGTATTATCGCGTTCATGAAGCTCCAGGGATGGCTCCGGCCCCGGCCGATCACCTTCCCCGGCCAGCAGATCGTCAACATGGCAGTCCTCGTGTTCGCGGTCTTCTCAGGGATCTGCATCATCCTCCAGCCGGCCTGGGTACCGGTCAGCGTTGCGGTTTTCCTCCCGCTCTTCTTTGTGCTCGCCCTTGGCTTTGGCCTCCTGATGACGCTCCCCATAGGCGGCGCGGACATGCCGGTCGTCATATCAATGTACAATGCCTTTACCGGCCTTGCAGTCGCCCTTGACGGGTTCTCCTTTGCAACCCCCAACTACGCGATGGTCGTTGCCGGTATCATTGTCGGGGCGGCGGGTTCGCTCCTGACGCTTAACATGGCAAAGGCGATGAACCGCTCGATCACAAACGTCTTCTTTGGCGCCTTTGGCGCAACCGAGGAATCGGACGTGAAGATCCAGGGCAGCATGAAGGCGATCGAAGCCGACGATGTCGCGGTCATGCTCGCCTATGCCGACAAGGTCATTATTGCGCCGGGCTACGGCATGGCCGTTGCCCAGGCCCAGCAGAAGGTAAAAGAACTTGCAGACCTCCTCGAAGCAAAGAACATCACCGTGAAATACGCCATCCACCCGGTTGCCGGACGCATGCCCGGGCACATGAACGTGCTCCTTGCAGAAGCCGGTGTCAGCTACGATCACCTCTTTGATCGGGACGAGATCAACCCGGAGTTCGAGAGCACGGACGTTGTCCTTGTGATCGGCGCAAACGATACGGTGAACCCCGCAGCGCACCGCGAGGGCAGCCCGCTCTTTGGGATGCCGATTCTCGATGTGGAGCAGGCAAAGAACGTGGTTGTCTTAAAACGCGGGCAGGGCAGGGGTTTTGCCGGTATAGAAAACGACCTGTTCTACCGGGACAACACGAGAATGCTCTACGGCGATGCACAGGAAACCGTCGGGAAGTTAGTGCAGGCGTTAAAGAAGCTGTAAGGATTTTCCAATTCGGGAAACAACATTTTTTTTAATTTTGGGGGATGTCAGCCCTTTTTTACAAAGACCATCGACACCTCTCCTGGGGCCATCGTTCACCCGCCTTACAAACAGAGAGGCAGGAATTGATCTGCCGGTTTTCCTTTTTTGATTGTTTGCAGAACAACGGTATTTTTTTAGTAAAACCGGGGTTTCATGAGAAAGAACTTTTTTAGTTGTTTACGACAATTGGTACCTGAATTCAGTTTGAATTGATTAACAAAGGATATATCATCAAATTTGTGTAAGATAATGTAATACGAATTTTAACAAAGAGTATAAAAAATACCGGGATCTATTAATTATAAAATTTTGACTAATTGATTATGTAAATTAAAAAAAATGAACAAATTCGGGGGGTAGGATCGAATACTATTTTATCGGTTACGTGAAATGTGTATATCTGTTGTATATACGCACTTTTCACCCATGTGCGCCACCTTAAACAACCTGGCACCCGTTCGATCGTTATTGACAAGCAGGGGGAAGATCACTGACACTTATCTGGGGAATTATCGGGGTATTGGTCCTGTTTCAGGGCAGCATTTCATCGCGCCTGTCCCGGGTCTTCCATAGTGATACCGGAAGTGTCCCCCATGATGAATCAGCACCCCGGGAGAATCCGCCCCGCGCTACCGCAAAATTCACCGTATCCGGCATTGTACCGGAGAAGTATCAGGTGCCGTTCCGGAAACTGATGTCTGCACTTACCCGGCCCGGACAGACCGGTGAGGCTCTCTTTTATGGCGTCTTTTGTATCGCCCTTGTAACCGGCACCCTGGTTCTTTTGGTGGATATGCCGCTTTTTTTGGTAATCGTCCTTTCGGTGGTTTCGCTTGCCACCTTAATAACCGGGATTGCAGCGGCAAAAACACGATTTTTCCCCCGGTCGGTTGTTCCGGCTGCTGAATCCCCATCCCCGGTCTTTCCGGAACCTGAATATGTTCCCCCGACAGAAAGACCGGAACCGGTACAGCCGGATATGACGGTGGCTTCTGCCGATCCGGACGCTTCGGAGAAACCCGAGCATGGCCTGCTCACGAAATACCCGGTGACGCCCCCCTTTTCATCGGTTAAGATCGTACGGCAGGGGAATGCCGGATTCACGTATGTGATCATCGAACCTGCCATCACCGCCCGGGAAAAGATCATCCTCCAGGAGACCTATGGCAGGCTCCGTGACGTGATCATCTATGACGATCCGGAAAATACGGTGGACAAGCACATCAATCCCGATACCATCTATCCCATCTTTCGCCAGTTCGACCCGGCACTGACTGACGAGCGGCTGGGCATCCTTTACTATTACCTCAGGCGCGATCTTTCCGGGTATGGCCCGCTCGATGTCCTGATGCACGATTCTGCGATTGAAGATATGAGCTGCAACGGCCAGGAGCTTCCGGTCTTTATCTTCCATCGGGTTTACGGCAGCCTCCCGACAAGCGTGGTATTCTCTGAAGGGGAACTCAACCAGTTCGTGTTAAAACTTGCACAGAAAGCAAACAAGCAGGTCTCTCTCTCGAACCCGATGGTCGATGCCACGCTTCCCGATGGGGCACGTATCCAGCTCACCTACAGCGAGGTAGTCTCCACCAAGGGGAGCTCGTTTACCATCCGCAAGTTCCGCGAAGAGCCCATGACCCCGCTCGATCTGCTCAGTCTCAAAACATATAACTCCGAGATCCTTGCTTTCCTCTGGCTTGCGATCGAGCATCACAAGAGCATGATCATTGCAGGAGGCACTGCGAGCGGCAAGACCTCGACCATGAACGCGGTCTCGATCTTCATCCCGCAGAATGCAAAGATTGTGTCGCTGGAAGATACCCGTGAGATCCAGCTTCCTCACAAGAACTGGCTGCCTACCCAGACCCGCGAACTCACTTCAAGCGGAGTCAAAGGGGACGATATCGACCTTTTCTCATTACTGAAAGCCTGCATGCGGCAGCGGCCGGAGTACATCATAGTGGGAGAAGTGCGGGGGCGCGAAGCCCAGACACTCTTCCAGGCCATGAATACCGGCCATGCCACGCTCTCGACCATCCATGCCGGCAGTGTCCAGGAAGCGGTCAACCGGCTTACCCACGATCCGATCAACGTATCGCCGGTCATGTTTACGGCGCTCAACCTGATTGTCATCCAGTCGCTCTACTCGTTCGGGAACACACGTATACGGCGCTGTGTTTCTATTAACGAGATCGAAGTGGACAAAAACGGGGAGATCCAGTCGTATCCTCTCTATGAATGGGATATGGAGAGCGATACCTTCCTTAAGAAAACCGAAAAATCCCGGGTGCTTGCCGATATCGCAGCCCATCGCGGATGGTCTGACGAGGAAGTATCCCGGCAGCTCCAGAAACGTCAGGAGTTCTTTACCTGGGCCATCGAAGTCCGGCCGCCGGATATCCAGGATCTTGCAAACGCGATTCACAACATGAGTGACTGACCATGAGGGGTCTCTCTTTTCCCCCGCTCGCCCGGCTCGAAGAGCGGATCTCCTCGTACGAAACGATCTCGTTTGGCGCGGACCTGCGAAAGTCCCTGCGTGCCGCCCATATGCCGGTAACCCTGGAAACCTACCTTCATTCCATTCATATCAATCTTGTTGCATCGCTTGCAGTCTACGGGGTACTTCTGGTATTTTTCTCGGTCTCGGGATTTACTCTCAATCTCGGGCCGTTTACTACCAGCGACCTCATCTTCTGGCTGCTGCTCTTCTGCATACTGGTCCCGGGAATCTACGTGATCCAGATCTATCACCCGGCAATTGTTGCCCAGGGACGCAAGAGCAAGATCGAACTGGATCTGCCGTACGCGATCTCGTTTATGCAGGCCCTCTCCACGACCATGCCCCCGTTCGAGATGATCCGCAAGGTGTACGAGGAACAGGACATGTTCGGGGAAGTATCCAAGGAGTTCGGGGTGATTGTCCGAAATGTCGAGGTATTTGGCGACGACCTGATCTCGGCCATGCGGGATCTCCAGCATGTCACGCCTTCGAATAATCTCCGGGATTTCTTAAACGATCTGGGGATTGTCTTTGACAGCGGGGGCGATGTATCATCCTATCTTGCGGCAAAGACCGAGTTTTACCGGGAGCAGGCAAAACGGGAACTGGAGCTTGTGTTAAAGACCATCGAGATCATGGCGGAGGTCTATGTCTCTGCCTTCGTGGCCGGGCCCATAGCGCTCATCATCATGATCGTTGCGCAGGGCATGACCAACCAGAGCGGCATGGACTGGATCCTTCCCCTGATGTATATCATGATCCCGGCCGGTGCAATCGTGATGATCTGGCTTCTTTCCATCATGCTCCCCCCGGAGAACCTGGAAGTCAGCCACAAGGAGATCGCCGAATACGATTTCGGCTCTTCCATTCCTGAAAAATCTGTTGCAGATTCCCCGGAAAAAACTCGTGACGATGAGACCTTTTTTAAACGGATCAAGGCACAGAAGGAACGGAACCGCATTTACAATATTATCCGCCATCCTCTGCAGGCCTACATTAAAACCTATGATTACAGTATCATTGCGGGGGGGATTATCGACTGCATCCTTGTCCTTTTCTGGATAATGGGAATATTTGACGGTATCTTCCCGCATAATGTCTTTGAATCGGTGATCTGCCTGCTCATCATCGGTTTCATGGCGCCCGTGGCCGTTGCCTACGAAGGCCGGCGCTGGTATGTACGAAACGTTGAAGCCCACCTGCCGGAATTCCTGCGCGAACTTTCGGATATGAAGGATATCGGTCTTACCATCCAGGACGCCATTCACCGGATCTCAGGAGCAAAACTGGGGCTGCTCAGTTCCGAACTGTCCAGCGCGTCCCGGGATATCCGGGCCGGGACCAACGTGAACTCGGCACTGGTGCGCATGGAAGAGCGTATCGGCCTGGTCTCGGTCAAACGTGCGATCTCCCTCTTGGTCCGGGCCAGCGAGATCACCACGAACCTGCGCCAGATATTCATGATAGCCATCACCGATTTCGAGCATTATCTCAAGCTCAAGAGCGAACGGGAGAACACCACCATCGTGTACGTGATGATCATCTACCTTTCGTTCGGGATCTACCTTTATACTGCATACCAGCTCAATGTCCCGTTCCTTGCCAGTTTCAAGGGCCAGAACGTGACCATGGATATTGCCGGCAACACCACGGAGATGTTCCGGATCGGGATCATCCTCGGGGCATTCTCCGGGGTCATGGCCGGCCAGTTCTCATCTAACAGTATCCTTTCCGGCTTCAAGCACAGTATCATTCTCCTGATTGCTACCGTGGTTATGTTTGTCTTTTTTATTACGTGAGCGGCCTGAATACGTGCAGGGATTCTGCATTTGAGTGATTTTTTACTGAATCGGGACAATCAGCCGTTCTTCTGGCAGGGATAGTAAATTCAATAAATAATATATCCGTAATTATTCGTTCCCGCTCGTTTCCGGAATATCTTGTATCGCAATCCGCTGAACAGATCAGACAGAATCGCAAATACCAATACTTTTTAACTACTGGATATCACAATATATCGTAACCGTAATAATGCCCGGCGCTCAGGAAGCAATCCGTTCCTGCTTTTTTTAAACCACCGGGCGCTCCAGGATGAGAGATCCCATGATACCGGAATGGATGCAGAAGATCGAAGCCGGCCCCTGTCCCTGCTGCACGGCAAGTTTTGGCAAAAAGAAAAGTTTTGTCCAGAAGGCGATCTCTGACATCTTCACCTTCTTTGAGGAATGCCTGGTTAACGACAGCATTGCCAAACGCAAAGGCCTGCTGCAAAGCCTGGACCCCCGGGTAAAACTGGTCTCGATGGTTGTCCTCATTTTTGCCATCGCAATGACGCGCGATATCCGGCTCCTTGCCATCGTGTACGTGCTGACACTCTTCTTTGCCTGGGCAAGCAGGATAGAACTGGGTTTTTTCCTGAAACGGGTCTGGGTCTTCATCCCGATCTTTGCCGGAATCATCATGATCCCGATCATGTTCAACGTCTTTATGCCCGGCGATACGCTGATCACGGTTGCAACGTTAGGCCCGGATGCACATTTCGGGCCGTTTGCGCTGCCGCCGGTCATCACCATCACGTACCAGGGTGTGATGCTCGCCATCCTTTTTGTCCTGCGGGTTGCAACCTGCGTATCGGCAGCCGTCCTCCTGTTCCTCACCACACCCCGGGATCTTCTCTTCAAATCCCTCCGCTCGCTCAAAGTCCCCAAGGTCTATGTCCTTACGCTGGACATGTGCTACCGGTACATCTTCCTCTTCACCGATATGGTCCGGGGCTTTTATACGGCAAAAAAAAGCCGGTCGATCAAGACCCTGCCGCTGATAGAAGAACAGAAATGGGTGGGGGGCCGTGTCGGCTATACGCTGATAAAATCACTTAATATGAGCGAGAAGGTACACGGGGCTATGATGTCACGGGGATTTAACGGCGACATCAAAATTATGCACCGGTACTCGATACACCGAAGGGACTATGTGGCGTGCGTGAGTGTGGTGGCGCTCAGTATATTCCTGATGCTTGCGTCCCAGAACCTGATACGGATTTAACTAAAAAAAAAATACGAGGCTTCTCATGGAACCCATCTTCGATCTGCGTGACGTTTCCTATACGTACCTGAGACGGTTTAAAGCACTGAAGGGAGTGACCCTTTCAGTCCGAGCCGGTGAGCAGGTCGCTATCCTCGGGGCGAACGGGAGCGGGAAATCTACGCTTCTTTCGATCCTGAATGCACTGACGTACCCCACCTCGGGAGAATTTTACGCATTCGGGAACCTGGTAAAGGAAGAGATGTTCGACACCCTTGAGGACAATGAATTCAACCGGTCGTTCCGGAAAAAAGTAGGATTTTTGTTCCAGAACCCGGATATCCAGCTCTTCTCGTCAACGGTCTTTGACGAGATTGCCTTTGGTCCGCTCCAGCTGGACCTGCCCCCCGAGGAAGTGCAGAAGCGCACCGAAGAGGTTATCGCCATGCTCGGTATCGAGAACCTCCGCGACCGGGCGCCTCACATGTTGAGCGGTGGCGAGAAAAAGAAGGTCTGCATTGCCGCGATCCTGTCGACAAATCCCGATGTCCTGCTCCTTGACGAACCTACCGGGGGCCTTGACCCGCGCAGCCAGATCTGGCTGATCGAGCTCATCCAGGAACTCGCGAAGTGCGGAAAAACCATTATCACTGCCACCCATGACCTCGATATTGTCGAACAGATCAGCACCCGGGCAATTGTTGTCGGGGAAGATCATACGATACATGTTGATTCGGACTGTGCCAGCGTTATGGGCAACCTGGATTTACTGATGGAGGCAAACCTCATCCACCGGCACATGCACCGTCACGGAAAACTTCTTCATGAGCACCTGCATGCCCATTCAAAGGAACACGATCATATGCACGGGCCCGGTGTTGTATAATTCAGTACCGATCCTGTGATCAATTTTTATTTGAGATGCCCCGATTTGAAAATGGGCACTTTTCCATGACGCCCCTTGCATGAGGCATAGTGCCCGTTAAATGCCCCCTGTTTTTCCTCTGTGCTGCCCTTCATCTCCCTCTTTGCCACTCCCTCCAAACGAGCCTAAATACGCTTGGTGCCGGTTCAGGATCTTCCGGCGTTAATTCCGGGAAAAATGGTAAAAAATCCGGGAAACTGACTTGGTTTTTAAAGAAACTGACTTGTTTTTGTCCCCAAAAGAGGTAAACGGGGCCTGAAATGATGAGATCTGATAGTATCTCCCTTCAGGGCCCGACACACCTATGTATCCGGGATGAGGGTGTGGGTCGGGGTACTGCAGTACCCCTTGTCAGGATTGATCTTTTTTTGTTCCCGACTCCCTTTTGTCGGAGTATAGCGCCCGTTTTATGCCCTCTGTTTTTCCTCTGTGCTGCCCTTCATCTCCCTCTTCGATCCTCCCTCCAAACAAGCCTGAATACGCTTGGTGTCCGTTCGGAATTTTTCGGTATAAATTCTGGGAAAAATGATGAAAAACCCGGGAAACAGACTTGGTTTTTTGAAAAAATGACTTGTTTTTGTTCCAAAAAGAGGTAAATGGGGCCTGAAATGAAGAGATCCGGGAGGTACTCCCACAGGATCCGTCATACTGAGGTCTTCGGGGGCAGCGAATCTTCCTCCCGCCGGTCATCACCTGTCAGGTACCCGCCAGGGGTCTGCCGTCCCGGTTGATCTCGCAAAGACCGTTATCATTTACGCGGAAGAACCGCATGGTCCCGTACTGCCCGCAGACCCAGAGTTCCCGGCACCGTTCGCTTGTGGCGGGCACGAGCCGGAGCCGTGCGAGCGGTTCGGCAAACTGCAACTCTATCTCCGGCAACGGGCAGTGGATCCTCCGGCTCCGTTTCACCCGAACAAGCGAAGTCAGGGCCAAGCCCGCGATCGCAAAGTCGCACACGCTCCCTGCGCCGGGTTTGCAGAGAATAACCATACCCCGGGCCTGAGCAACGGGCAGGGCCTCATCGATCGCTTTTTTGGGGAGCGGACCCCTTGTCATGCCACATCATCCCTGTCATCCGGCACGTGTTCTGCACAACATGCCGGTTGCGGCCGTACGATCTTCCGGTGCGGTCGCCGGCGTGGCAGTGCAGAGAGGCCCGGCGCCAGGGGAATATCGTGAAGTTCAGTTACCCGGTCCGCCAGATACACCGGCGGTCCTCTCGGGATATGGCGCTTCCCCCATTCCAGTTCTTCGTTCTCACTCACAGTTCCGGCCGCACCGGTTGCTGTTGCATCCGGACCAGCCGCAGTTTTCCTGTTTGTTGCTGGTACTTCCATTCATTCATCACCATTTCATGGGTTTTTTTGATCGTACCTCCATCCTTTTTTTCCGGCTCCCGGGACCTGCTGCCCCGTACCGCAATTGTCCGTTTAACGCCAGCCCGGGAGCGATGTAGTGCAAGCCACAATTTTTTTGTCACGAAACGGACAGCAGGCTAATGCATCCGTATCGTGTAGGATTATACTTCAGCGCCCGGACCGGCGGTCACCGACGTATGATAAAAACAGCGGGCAGAAGAGTACCATGCCGGGTGTCCGCGTGTATCTTCCCGGCAATGGCGATCGACTCAAACAATTCCTGTGGGATACCAAAAAACCGCCAGAAAAGTCTGCATGGGGGGATCACGGAGACAGAGAAAAACTTCGCGAACCGGGCCGCAGCTTTTCGTGCGACACCATGGCGCCTCAGTTTCCGTTCCCCCCTCGTGCAGAAATTCTGAAACATGGTTTTCCTTATCCATGGAAAACGACAGCTTCGTATTTAAATTACTTTGATGGTTCTGGTTAGCAGTATCCAGTCCATTTCCCCCGGAATGGTGGTATATATCTCATCAGTCTCTCAAAAGAGGATGTTCTTCTACCTGCAAAATTCTGCGGTTCCTGCCCGGGATATTTTCATATTTTCAATTGATCGGATCCCGATATCTGCATTTTATCTGACCGGGATACCCGGGATCAGGCAGTCCACCAGCCCCAGAACCGGCCGAGATTGTAGAGGAGAGTTATGGAAAGGCAGAACCCGATAATAGCAATATAAAACCAGTTCTTGTTCTCATTTACGAGATCGATAACCCGCTGTATACCATTGAGTATTGTATGGGACGGTTGTGTGACCGGGACGGATCGTTTTTTTGCCATACTGATGCCTCCCCTTTTACTTTGTCATGATCATCTGGACATTTCGATCTGATAAAACCCGGTCAACGCCCGGCTGCCGGAAGAGCATAATAAAAAAAGAAAATTTTTCAGAGACCTTAATCGGTCCGCTTGATAATTGCCTTTCCGAGCACGTATCCTACACCGGCACAGAGAAGGACGCCGATAATGGCGGAGACATAATAGCCCGGTGCCTGTGTCGGGAGGGTGTCATGCTCTCCACCGGCAAAATCATAGTCCGGCAGGAGCGGACTCCAGAGTGTCGAGAGCTGCTGGAGCCCGGCCGGCACGTACCCGATTGATTCCTGGAGCTCATCGGGGCCCCACTCCCCAAAAGCCGTTCCTGTTGCAATCAGGCCGATTGGAACGATGACCACGAGTACTGCCATCGCGATAATTAATACCTTAAGGGTCTTGTCCATCTTTTTCACCCCTCATTTACGCAGTAGGCGCTCCTTTTCCGGCATCTGCATTTTTGTCGTTTTCCGGTTTGTAGTCAAAGATGATCTCCGGACTGTTCCGCGCTATGTACGCAAATGCCAGCGCGGTGATAATCGCCTCGACAAAGCTGAAGAATACCATATGCTCGATCAGCATTGCCGGGATCGTCACGTTCAGCCCGTAAGGCATATAGAGAGGCACGCCCGCGGCAGTATGTTCGAGAACCGGCTGCATACCCATCTCAAAGCCGGCAACACCAGCGGCAACCGTTAAGCCGACATAGCCGGCTACTGCTGCTGCGGCAATCCTGAGGTTCGAGGTGATCGGGGAGTTCCCGCTGATCAGTTTATAGGCATAGAACCCGACAAACGGGATCACAACGCCCATGTTGAAACAGTTCGCCCCGAACGCGGTGACGCCGCCGTCACCGAACAGGAGGCACTGGATAAGAAGCGCGACCGATGTTGTCACGACTGCTGCCCAGGGGCCAAGGATGATGGCCACAAGGGCGCTGCCCACGGCATGTCCCGAGCTTCCCCCGGGGACCGGGACATTGAACATCATGATGACAAACGAGAATGCAGCGGCCAGGGCAAGGTACGGTACCTGCCGCGAGCGGAGATGCTTCTGCACCCAGTATCCGGCGTACAGCCAGATCGGAATCATCACAATATACAGAAGGATAAATGTTGTTGGTCCAAGATATCCATCAGGAATATGCATCTTTTCACCGGAGTAATGATACTTTGTTATTGTTATAAAAAACTGCCTATTTCGTAGCAACAACTATGATCCATTGAAATAATGATTCGAATTGATTTGACAAAATGGTGGTTATTTATAATATTGATAACCCTGGAGGTAATTGTTGTAATATATCTGGATCTTACCGGCTCTGGTCAATCAACATTTTTTTGCATCTTTCCCGGCGAGACACAAGTCCCGCAGCCGGTACCGGGTGTGCCCGGATTCCGGGATTCTGAAGATCCTGCCCAATCTAGACCAGGTATACAAACACGCCAGCCTGTACATTCAATACCGTGACATAATATCCGGATTTTTATAGATGCTGCATGTTCAGATGGTTTATTAACCATGATGAACCACCAAACGGTTACCCCAATCCCGTATCGGGCCATGTGATCATACGGGGGCACGAGCCGATACCATGAATCCGTCAGAGTTACGCAAGTTCCTTGCACCCGAGATTGTCTTTGGCGCCGGAGCCCGGCACCTGGCCGGCAGGTATGCAAAGAACTTCGGGGCTGCAAAGGTGCTGCTGGTCACCGACGCGGGTGTCAGAAAGACCGGGCTTGTCGATGAAATCCTGAACGATCTCCTCCAGGCAGGAGTAAGCGCCGAAATATTTTCCGAGGTTATGCCGAACCCGCGTGCGGAAAACGTGATGGCAGGGGCGGCCTGTTTTAAGACTGCCGGTTGTTCTGCGCTGGTGGCGGTAGGCGGGGGCTCGGTCATCGATTGTGCAAAAGGCATCGGGATTGTCTCGTCCAATGGCCGTCCCATCACCGCGTTCGAAGGCGTCGACCGGGTGATCGTTCCCCCGCCCCCCCTGATCTGTATCCCCACGACCGCAGGATCGAGCGCCGATGTCTCGCAGTTTGCCATCATCAACGATACCGACCGGATGGTCAAGATCGCCCTCATATCAAAGACCCTGGTACCCGATATTGCGCTCATCGACCCCGAGACCCTGCTCTCCCTCCCGCGGAATCTTACTATCTATACCGGGCTGGACGTACTGACCCATGCAATCGAAGCGTACGTGTCCAATGCCAGTTCTCCGCTCACCGATCTCCATGCCCGGGAAGCGATAATGCTTGTGGTAAAAAACCTCGAAGCGTCCGTCGAGTCCCCGCATGACATTGCATTCCGCAGCGGGATGATGCTTGCAAGCCTCAATGCAGGCCTTGCCTTTTCGAATGCGAGCCTCGGTGCAGTCCATGCAATGGCACACAGTCTCGGGGGCTACCTCGACCTTCCCCACGGGAAATGCAACGCCCTGCTGCTCGATACGGTCATACGGTACAACTATCCATCGGCACCGGACCGGTACAATGCTATTGGCGAGGCAATGGGACTTCCGGTCTGGAACGTCTTGCCGGAGGAGCGGTGCGATCTGATCTGCGCTGAGATCTGCCGGCTCCGCACGGCTCTTGGGATCACGGCAACGCTCGGATCCCTTGGCGTGAAAAAAGAGGTTATCCCGTTACTTGCCGGACATGCCATGCACGATGTCTGCATGGCCACCAACCCCAGGGACCCGAAAACAGAAGAGATCGAGGCGCTGTATGAATCCCTCCTCTGATCAGCCGGAGGACCGGGAATCCCTCCGCGAACGGATCATCGGGATGGGAGAGTCGTCCGTTCATAAAAGCTATTACCCGCTTCTCCAGCAGAGGTTATCGGAACTGGAGCGGTTCCGGGCGCTCATTGACGAGACCCACGATATGATCCTCGTGATAAAAACCCCGGAGAACACCTGCGTTGAGGTAAACCATGCAGGAAGTGCCCGGCTCGGATTCTCCCCGGAACAGCTTGCGAACCTGGAGATTGCAGCCCTCGTTGTCCCGGAAAAACGCGAACAGTTCCAGGTGCTCCTGTTGCATGCTGCCGAATCCGGGGCGCAGGAAAAGATCGAGACCACCCTGTGTTCGGCGCAGGGACGGATGATCCCTGCCGAACTCTCCATTCATTTCGTGACCATCGATCAGCAGAAGTACGGGGTTATCGTTGCCCGCGATATCAGCGAGCGGCTCCGGTACGAGCGGGCGCTCGTGGCTACCCAGAAAAAGCTCAACCTGATCAATTCCCTGACAAGGAACGATATCAAGAGCCAGATCTTTATTGTCCGGGCATACCTGGATGTGCTCAGGCAGATAGCAAAACATCCCGAAGAGATCACCATCCTTGAAAAACTGGCCGGGACCACCCTCGATATCCAGAACCATATCGAACTTGCAGAGAACTACCAGAAACTCGGTGTCCATCATCCCCGGTGGCAGAACTTTTCCGGGGTACTGCTCTATGCGATCTCGCACCTCCCCCCTATCCCCATCACCCGGTGTACGGATATGGACCGGCTTGAGATCCTCTCGGACCCCCTGCTCGAAAAGGGCCTCACCCATTTAATGGAATTCATGTATGCCCATGGCGGGATGACGGTGCCGGTCCAGCTCTCCCACGAAGAGGTAGACGAAGGACTTACCCTTACCTTTCTCAAAACCGGGACCGGGCTCCCGCCCGAACAGCGGGAATCGGTGTTTGTCTGGGCGCCTGCAAAGACCTCGGGGCCGAACCTGTTCTTCACCAAAGAGATCCTCGATATGACCGGGATTTCGATAGCCGAGAACGGCGATGCCGGAATGCTCCGGTTCATCATACGGGTCCCAAAAGACGGGTACCGGTTCCAAGTATAAGATAGGGGGCCCTGAAGAGGCGTACTGCCAACAGGCAGCCAGTCTGGTTCTCTTGAGATCAAAAGGGTTTTTCTCCCCAAAATCCAATATTTATTGTGATAAATTCAGGAATTTTTTTTAATGATTTTTTAAGGGAGGTTACCTTTGACTGATTCCTACGATGCATCCCACATCACGATACTTGAAGGGCTCACACCGGTTCGTGAACGCCCGGCCATGTATATCGGGAGCACCGATACCCGGGGGCTCCACCACCTTGTGTACGAAGTCGTGGACAACTCGATCGATGAGGCACTTGCCGGCTTCTGCACCTTAATCTCGGTCGTTATCAACGGGGACGGGTCGCTGTCCGTTGTGGATAATGGCCGGGGCATCCCGGTCGATACGATGGAGAAGAACCATAAGAGTGCGCTCGAAGTGGTGCTCACCGTTCTCCATGCCGGGGGCAAGTTTGACAAGGCCACCTACCAGGTCTCGGGAGGTCTCCACGGGGTCGGGGTATCCGTGGTCAATGCCCTCTCCACCAACCTTTCCGCCCGGGTGTACCGCGACGGCAATATCTACGAGATGCACTTTGCCCGGGGCATCCCTGCCGGCCCGCTCACGCAGCGGGAGGAGACACTTGCCGAAGCAGTGATCCGGTACCAGCAGTGGTACGGCGAGCCGGCACCTTTCGTACGGAGCACCGGAACTTCCGGCGGCCAGCAGAGCCTCCCGGAACCGGGCGATCCGTCCCAGGGCACGGCCGAGGATCGCGTGCGGTTCTTTGCGGAAACCGGCACAAAACTCACCGGTACATTAATCACCTTCAAGCCGGACCCGACCATCTTTGAAACGGTCACGTTCGACTACGATATCCTGGCATCCCGGCTCCGCGAGCTTGCCTTCCTAAATGCCGGCCTCACCATCCGGATCACCGATGAGCGGACCGGCACCCGTGCTTCGTACTGTACGGGCGGGCTCTCGGAGTTCGTGAGATACTTAAACGAGGGATCCGAGTGCCTCCATGCGGTTCCCATCGATATCACCCAGAAAGATCCCGAGAACAAGGTGGAGATCGAGATCGCCCTCCAGTACACCACCGGCTACGATGAGAAGACGTATTCGTACGTCAACAGCGTCAATACCCGCGAGGGCGGCACCCATCTCGAAGGGTTCCGGAGCGCCATTACCCGGGCCATCAATACGGTCGGGAAACGCAACAACCTTATAAAAGAGAATGCGACCATCTCCCTCCGCGGCGAGGATGTCCGCGAGGGCCTGACCTCGGTGATCTCGGTTAAGATGGCAAACCCCCAGTTCGAGGGCCAGACCAAGATGCGCCTTGGCAACAGCAACATCAAGGGCATTGTGGATTCGCTTGTATATGCAGCGCTCAACCAGTACTTTGACGAGAACCCGAAAGTGCTTGCCATCATTATCGAGAAATCCCTCTCGGCAGCAAAGGCACGCGAGGCAGCGAGGAATGCGAGGGAACTCGCACGGCGCAAGAGCTCTCTCGAAAGCTCAGGTCTTCCCGGGAAACTTGCCGACTGCTCGGAACGCGACCCGGCAAAGAGCGAGATCTATATCGTGGAAGGGGATTCGGCAGGCGGCAGCGCCAAGCAGGGCCGGGACCGCAAGTTCCAGGCCATCCTCCCCCTGCGGGGCAAGATCCTGAACGTGGAAAAAGCAGGCGAACACCAGATCTTAAAGAACGCCGAGATCCAGACGCTGATATCAGCGATTGGGACCGGCATCGGGGACAAGTTCGATATCGAGCGGGCCCGGTACCACCATGTCGTGATCATGACCGATGCCGATGTGGATGGTGCGCATATCAGGACACTGCTTTTGACGTTCTTCTACCGGTACATGCCAAAAATTATCGAGGCCGGGTATGTGTATATCGCCCAGCCTCCCCTGTTCCGTGTCTCAAAAGGAAAAGAAGAGAAGTGGTTGTACAAGGAAGAGGAGATGAAGAAAGTCTCTGCTGCCATGGGTGACAAGGGCGTCTCCGTCCAGCGGTACAAGGGTCTGGGTGAGATGAATGCCCAGCAGCTCTGGGATACGACCATGTCTCCGGCAAACCGCATTTTCCTGCAGGTGACCATCGAGGATGCGATGGATGCTAACGAGATCTTTAAGACCCTGATGGGGAAGGATGTGGAGATACGAAAAGAGTTCATCATCCGCCATGCAAAGGAGGTGACAAACCTTGACATCTGATAACAAGAACCCCCCGGCCGAAGCCCCGCAGACCCACCGTGTCGAGCCGATCAGCATCGAGCACGAGATGAAGACCTCGTTTATCAACTACGCGATGTCGGTCATCATCAGCCGGGCTATTCCTGATGTCCGGGACGGCCTTAAGCCGGTCCACCGCCGCTCGCTCTATGGCATGTGGGACATGGGGAACACCTCCGACAAGCCTACAAAAAAGAGCGCAAGGGTGGTCGGTGACGTGATGGGTAAGTACCACCCGCACGGCGATTCCTCCATCTACGATACCATCGTCAAGATGGCCCAGCCATTCAGTTACCGCCACATGCTTGTGCAGGGACAGGGCAACTTCGGGTCCATTGACGGGGATTCTGCGGCAGCGAGCAGGTACACCGAAGTCCGGCTCTTCCCGTACGCGGAAGCCCTCCTTGAGGATCTGGACAAGGAAACCGTGGATTTTGTACCAAACTACGATGAATCGCTCAAGGAGCCCACCGTCCTTCCGGCAAAGATCCCGAACCTTCTTGTCAACGGAACTGACGGTATTGCGGTAGGTATGGCTACAAAGATGCCCCCGCACAACCTCCGGGAGGTCTGCGCGGCGGTTTCGGCCTATCTCGATAACCCGGACGTTCCGGTCGAGGAACTCCTGCGGATCATGCCCGGCCCGGACTTCCCGACCGGCGGCATCATGATGGGCGTCGAGGGTGTGAAGAACATCTACGCCACCGGCCAGGGCCGGGTCGTTGTCCGCGGTGTCGCGGAGATCGAGGAATCGGAGGGGGGCAACCGGGGCGACCGGATCATTGTCACCGAACTCCCGTACCAGGTGAACAAGGCCCAGTGGATCAGCGGCATCGCCGATATGGTCAAGGAAAAGAGGATCGATGGCATCACCGATATCCGCGATGAGTCCGACAAGGAAGGCATACGGGTTGTCTTCGAGCTCCGTAAAGGCACGATGGCGCCGGTTATCTTGAACAACCTGTACAAGAACACCGCACTGGAATCCAGTTTCTGGACATCGAACCTTGCGATTGTCGATGGCCAGCCCAAGATCCTCAACCTTCACGGCCTCCTTGGCCACTTTGTCCAGCACCGGATCGAAGTGATCCGGCGCCGGTCCGAGTTCGATCTGAAAAAGGCGCGGGAGAAAGTTCACATCCTCGAAGGGCTGCTTCTAGCCCTCTCACGGATCGATGAGGTTATCGCTGCGATCCGGGGGTCCGACACGGTGGACAATGCCCGGCTCACGCTTATTTCCCGGTTCGGGCTTGACGAGCTGCAGGCAAACGCGATCCTCCAGATGCAGCTGCGTCGTCTCGCGGCCCTTGAGCAGCAGAAGATCAATGACGAGAAGGCGGGCCTGGTCACAGAGATCAACCGGCTTACAACGCTCCTCTCGAACGAATCTAACATCAAGGACGAGATCCGGCGGGAGACTGCCGAGGTTGCCGCAAAGTTCGGCGACGCGAGAAGGACAAAGATTGCAAATGCCGTCGGCGATATCTCCACCGAGGACCTGATCGAGGATAAGACGGTGCTCGTCTCTATCACAACGGCAAATTACATCAAGCGCATGGATCTCGACACCTACCGCAAACAGCGGCGGGGCGGACGGGGCATCACCGGCATGACGACAAAGGAAGAGGATTTTGTCGATTCGGTCTTTGTCGCCGGCATGAAGGATTTCCTGCTCTGCTTCACGAACCTCGGCCGGGTGTACTGGCTCAAGGTGTACGAGATCCCCGAGAGTTCCCGGGTGGCAAAGGGCAAACCGATCGTAAACCTCCTGAACTTAAAAGAGGAGATCGTAACCGCCGTAATCCCCATCCGCGAGTTCCGCGAGGACCGGTTCCTCCTCTTTGCAACAAAACTCGGGCAGGTTATAAAGATCCCGCAGACCGAGTTCTCCAACCCCCGGTCGATCGGTACAAACGCCATCAGGCTCCGGGAAGGCGACCAGCTGGTCGAGGTAATCTCAACAAACGGCAACAACGAGCTCGTGCTGACCTCCCGGTTCGGCCAGAGCCTCCGGTTCCACGAAGAGACGGTGCGGACGGTAGGACGCGGTGCGCTGGGTGTCAAAGGGATGAACCTGATAGGCGGGGACACCGTTGTGGCAGTTACCCTGCTTGAAAAGGACCACCTCCTTACCATCTCCGATGTCGGTTTCGGGAAACGTACCGAGTTCGACGAATTCCGCGGGCACGGGCGGGGCACGAGGGGTGTCCGGAACATCTCGCTCGAACGCGATGCCGTGGTTATTATGTCCCGTGCGGTCTCGGATACCGATGAGATCGTGGTGATGACCGCGGCCGGCATTGTCATACGCACCCGGGTAAGCGAAGTGCGGATCATAGGAAGGGGCACCAAAGGTGTCCGGATCATGCGCCTCGACGAAAAAGATAAGGTAGTCGGCGTTGCAATCGTCCAGCCTGAAGCTGAAGATGCACCTGAAGCCGGCACCGAACCGGATACCCCGACAGCGCCGCCGGCGCCATAACCCCCGGCTCTTTTTTCCCGTTGGCCCCTCCCGGGAGTGGGAGGAGGTCGTCTCTTTTTTTACACCCGTCCCAGGATTTGATTACAGACCGGCACCGGCTGCGTCATTATCCCCGGTAAATGCTTATGAGGCATACGCGGCAAACAGGATGCTGTGAGCACAATGTTCCGGAAGGTTATTCCCGTATCCACCAGCCATGAGGGGGAGATTATCGATCTGACACCAGCAGTAGCCGGGGTTATCCGGGAGAGCGCCGTACAGGAAGGTCTTGTTCATCTCTTCGTGCAGCATTCCACTGCGGCCCTCACGACAATCGAGTACGAACCCGGCGTGCTCGCGGATCTGGCCCGGGCGCTCTCGGTTTTGGCGCCCGACAATCAGGAATATGCCCACAACACGAAATGGGGCGATGGCAACGGGCGATCCCATGTCAAAGCAGCGCTTGTCGGCCCCTCCCTCACGATTCCCGTTGCCGGGGGAAAACCCTGCTGCGGGACCTGGCAGCAGATCGTTCTTCTGGAACTGGACGTCAATGCCGGCCGGGAACGGAGCGTGATCTGCACGGTATGGGGAGATAAATAAAAAACAGGGAGGTATCGTTAAAATTTAGTGGTGGCGGGGTAATCCCGGAAAGTTGGTGCAGAAACATCAAAAACCCGCAAAAATACGGGGTTTAGATCTTCTCATAATACTTCATCGAACCGCAGGCCCCGCACTTCCCGTCCACCACCATGTAATCGGGAACGGTCTCGCCGCAGGTGGGGCAGGTCACCGGTTTCCAGGCCTCTTTTATTTTTACCGGCACCCGGACCCGCTCGTACGAGAGGAAGCCCCGGCCGGCCTTAAAGATTGCCTCCTGGAGTGCAACGCCCATGGTATGCTTGTGAAACTCGGGACTGTTGGAGAACCATTTGTCAATAACCGGGAAATTCTTGATCTTTTCCAGGTCCACATAGACCCGGACCGCTTCGGCAGTCGGGTTCTCGGAGACCCGGTTGACCGTGACGGCAAACCGCCCGATGGGCAGCACCTTGAGCCGGCCGTTCCCGGTCGTGATATGGGCTATCACCTGCGGGGCGTCGGGAAGGCATTTCGGGGTCTCGCAGACCGCAAAGAGTTTTTCATCGGGCGTGGCATGCAGGAGATCGAGGGCATAGTCCACCATGAACGCACCGATCAAAAGGCCCGGTGCCGGTGAGGAATGGAACTCCGCACACCGGAGAAGGTAGGTCTTTACCGGTTCCTTTACCCCGGCAGCCGCTATCCGTTCGCCAAAACCCTGTTCATCCGCGCGACGATGTCCCGTATCCATACGCACCGGTTGGCGTCCCGGAAATAAACATGTTGGTTTGTAACCAGATGCTGACGGGACAGAACGACAAAAACAAAAATCGGCAGGGGTCCGGATCAGATCTCCTTAAACCAGCCGGTGCCGACGCGTTCGATAAACCGGGCGGTCCGCTCTTTGGGCTTTGCATGTGCCCGGACATAGGCGAGCAGCCGGCTCACGAGCGCCTGTGCCTTTTCTGAAGAAAGGCCCGACGCAACCTCGTCTCCCTCGCGGACGTGGAAGGCACTGTGCCCGCCAAAAAAGACCGTCCAGCCTTTTGCCGAGCCCATGAGCCCGATATCCCGGACCTTGCTCTCACCGCAGCACCGGGGACATCCCGAAATCCCGATCTTAATCTTTGCCGGGAACTCCTGGCCTGCATACTCATCGGAGATCTTTTTTGCGAGCCCGAGCGAGTCCTGCAACCCGTTCTTGCAGAACGCACTGCCCGGGCAGGACTGGACATAGCGGACGCCCGGGGTGATCGATGCCGAGCCCAGATCCCCGAGTTCCCGGCGGACCGCCGGGATATCCTCTTCTTTTACCCCCACGAGCAGGAACCGCTGGCCGGAGGTGATCTTGACAAGCGGAATATGGTAGGTCCGGGCAACCCGGGCAAAGGTTTCCAGGATTTCAGGAGTGACCGCACCGGCCGGGATCCGGGTCTGGATCGCATAGGTCTTCCCGTCTTTCTGGAGTTTTGCACCATAGGTAGTATCGGTCATGATAATCCTGATAGTAGGTTTTCCCGTTTCCCCAACAAATGGTTATGGGAAGGGGTAATCCCCAGGGGTACGGTCAGTCCGCGATCTGCACGAACCTGTGGATCCACCTGCCGGCAGGGTTTTTCCCGGCCATACCTCAGTGCCGGTAAGCAGGATCTCTCGTTGGGGCGGCATAAGTGAGAAAACGGATATGAGCGTGCTTCCCGGGAAATTTTCCCGGATTTTTTTTTATGGAAGATATCATTACAAATCCTTTGCTGCCAATAAGGGGTATAACCATTTTATAACCCCCGGCAGGTCAATAAAACATTTCAGGTATCCTCTGTTTCCGGTAATGGCATGAGCCCGGGAGGATTGAACGCGGGGGTAAATCCGGTGAACATGCATGCGTGATGCAAAGACAGACTTAGAATACGTGGCAACCACATGCCCGTACTGCGGTGTGGGCTGTGGGCTTAACCTGGTTGTCCGGAATGGGAAATGCGTAGGTGTCGAACCGTATAAGCGCAGCCCGGTAAACGAGGGAAAACTCTGCCCCAAGGGCGCCACCTGCTGGGAACCGGTACACAGCCCCGACCGGCTGACAACACCCCTGATCCGGAAAGGAGATACATTCGAGAAGGCCAGCTGGGACGAAGCGCTTGACCTGATAGTAAAGAAGTTCGTGGAGACTTCCGACGCGTTCGGCCCAAAAGCTCTCGGCTTCCAGGTCTCCTGCCGTACGGTCAATGAAGACTGCTATGCAATGCAGAAGTGGGCTCGGGTCGCGTTTAAGACCAACAACATCGACAACTGCGCCCGGATCTGCCACGGGCCATCGGTTGCCGGCCTCTCGCTCTGTTTCGGGTCCGGTGCGGCCACCAACCCGTTCGATGATGTCCTCAACTCCGATCTCATCCTCCTGTGGGGCTCAAACGCAGTCGAGGCACACGCGCTTGCTGCACGGCGCATTGTCCAGGCACAAAAGAAAGGAGCCCGGGTCATTGTCCTCGACCCGCGGTACAGCCCGACCGCCCGGCTTGCCGATGAGTGGATCCGTCTTACTCCATCCACCCACATTGCCCTTGCAAACTCCATAATGTACTGGATCATCAAAGAGGGCCTTGAGGACCGGGAATTTATCAGGAATCGGACGAAAGGCTTCGAAGATCTCAAAAAGACCGTGGAAAGATACGCCGATGCAGAGAGCATTACCGGCGTCCCGACCGGGAAGGTCCGGGAGTTTGCCCGCGAGTATGCAAACGCGAAGAGTGCAGTCATCATCTACTGCCTCGGCATCACCGAGCTGACCACCGGCACCGACAATGTCCGTTCCATGGGCAACCTCGCGATGCTCACGGGTAACATCGGCCGCCCGGGCACCGGTGTCAACCCGCTCCGCGGCCAGAACAATGTGCAGGGTGCCTGCGACATGGGCGCGTACCCGAATGTATACTCCGGCTACCAGAAATGCGAAGCCGCCGATATCCGGGCAGGCATGGAAAAATCCTGGGGAATGCCCGCAGGGAGCCTGCCCGACTGGTACGGCGTGACCCTGACCGAGCAGATCGACCAGTGCGGCGATCCGATCAGGGCAATGTATATCCTCGGCCTCAACCCGGCGGTCTCATATCCAGACTCAAACCATGTCAGGGCGTCCCTTGACAGGCTCGACTTCCTGGTGGTGCAGGATATCTTCTGGACCGAGACCTGCGAGTATGCCGATGTTGTCCTGCCCGGCGCGTGTTTTGCCGAGAAAGACGGTACGTTCACCAGCGGCGAACGGCGGGTCAACCGCGTCAGAAAGGCGGTCGAAGCCCCGGGTGAAGCAAAGATCGACTACCTGATCTTTACCGAACTGGCAAAGAAGATGGGTCTTGCAGGATTTGACTGGAAGACCGGTAAAGACGTCTGGGACGACATGCGGGCATGCACCCCGAGCATGCGCGGCGTGACGTACGAAAAGATGGAAAAACCGGAATCCGTCCACTGGCCCTGCCCGACCGAGGAACACCCGGGAACCCCCATCCTCCACTGCGAGAAGTTTGCCTGTGCCGACGGTCTCGGGAACTTTTTTGGGATCGAGTACCGCCCGCCGGCAGAAGTGGCCGACAGGGACTACCCGTTCACCCTCATGACCGGCCGTGTCATCTTCCACTACCACACCCGGACCCAGACCGGCCGCTGCGAGGTCCTGCACTACGAAGTGCCTGAATCATATATCCAGATCAATCCGCAGGATGCAAAGGAGCTGGGCATCAAAAACGGCGAGAAGATCCGGGTGAAGAGCCGCCGTGGCGAGACCATTACAAAAGCCCGCGTTACCGATGAGGTTGCCCCAAAAGTGCTGTACATGGCCATGCACTTTAATGAGGGTGCCAACAACCTGACGAACACCGCCCTTGACCCGCTCTCGAAGATGCCGGAGCTCAAGCACTGTGCGGTTGCAGTCGAGAAGATCCGGGAGGCCTGAAGTGTGACAAAGAAAGGCGACCTGCTCTATGCATGGACCACGGACGCCGGAATCCGGGAGAAGGCCGAGCTCGGCGGAGCTGTCACGGCGCTCTGGAAATATGCGCTCGCGTCAAAGACGGTCGATGCAGTACTTGCGGTCACCAAAGGCGTGGACCTCTACGATGCAAAACCGGTCATCATCACCGACCCGGACGATCTTGCAAAGACTGCCGGCTCGCTCCACTGCGGTACGCTCCTCCTGCCAAAACTCATAAAAAAGTACCTGGGGGGTTCAAAGCACACAAGGATCGGCGTCACGGTCAAGGGCTGCGATGCAATGGCATTCTATGAGCTGGCCAAGCGCAGGCAGCTCGACCTTGACCGGATTATCATGATCGGCGTCAACTGCGGGGGATCGGTTAACCCGGTGACCGCCCGCACCATGATCGCCGAAAAGTACGGGATTGACCCGAACACAGTGTACAGGGAAGAGATCGATAAGGGCCAGTTCATCATCGGGTATACGGGGGGCCACAAGGGCATCTCCGTGGACGAACTCGAAGAGGCCGGATTCGGCCGCAGGCCAAACTGCCGCCGCTGTACGATGAAGATCCCGCGCCAGGCCGATCTCGCCTGCGGAAACTGGGGTGTTATCGGTTCCCGTGCAGGAAAAGCAACCTTTGTAGAAGTCTGTTCCGAAAAAGGTGCAGCTCTTCTCGACGGGGCGGTAAAAACCGGCATCCTTGCCACCGAAGCCCCGGACCCGAAAGGGATCGGGATCCGGGCGAAAATCGAGGATGCGATGCTCAGGCTTGGCCAGATGTGGCGCAGGCGCGACTTCGAGGGTCTTGGCGAGGGAAGGGACCGTTTACAGGTTATCATGAAAGAGACCTCGCGGTGCATCAAGTGCTACCAGTGCATCAGCCAGTGCCCGATCTGCTACTGTGTGGACTGCAGTACGAAAAACCCGGTCTATGTCCCGCCGGGCGAGCTTCCGGTCAGTTTCATGTTCCACCTCATCCGTTTCGCCCACATTGCGGACTCCTGCGTGAACTGCGGGCAGTGCGAGGATGTCTGCCCCATGGAGATCCCAAACAGCCTTTTTATGCATGCCCAGCATGTGGAGCTTGAGAAGATGTTCGGGTATGTGCCGGGAGTTGACCGGGAACTCCCGCCCCATGCGTTCGTGGAAGAACGGGCAGAACGTGCCCGGCTCGCAAACACCGGCAGCGACATGATCTACGAGAACGTGTTCAACCCGCTTCCCCGGTAACTTTTTTGCCGGCCCCGTGGATGAACACCCGGCAAAAGCCGGTTTACCCGCATGCTTTTCTAGCGGGCACGCAAAAATGCCTGTATACCAGGTGTAATTTCATGGTTCGCCTTTCCCATACGGGACATACCGTCCCCCTGCTCTGCCTCCTGCTTATCGGTTTTCTGGCCGCAGTCCCCGCAGTATCCGCGGTCACCCTTACCCCGGGGAGTTCTGCGACAACAACCACGATCTCGCAGGGCGACCCGGTCTATATCCGGGGCATCGCCACCGGCCACCCGCAGGCCGGCCTCCAGATCTGGTTTATCGGGTACAATTTTGTCAAGATCTCCAACGTGCAGGTCAATTCGGATAATTCCTATGAGTACGAGCTTTCAAAAGCCGACACTGCAAACCTTGCCACGGGCCAGTACTTTGTCCTTGTCCAGCACCCGATGATGAACGGGCAGTTCGATGTTACCTACGATTCGGCCACCGGCTCGGTCAAAAACCAGATCTCCGGCCAGACGCTCTTTAAGATGACCGGCAGCAGCAGCCTCCAGAGCACGAATGCCGCTGCGGCACTCATCCAGGCAGTGGCAAACCAGAATATCGACGACACGTTCGCCACGGTCTCGTTCTTTGTGAGCAACCCGACCGTTGTCATCGCCCCGATCGGCGACAAGCACACCGGTGATGTCTTCACCATCAACGGGACTACGAGCCTTGCCCCGGGCGATAATCTCCAGGTAGAGATCGTCTCGTCTTCCTACCAGCCCACCACGAAGAACCAGCCCTCCGGATTCTCCGGGGCGAGCGGCATGGTCAAGGTCGTTGCCGGCAGCGGGGGAAAGAACACCTGGTCGTTCGATGTCGATACCTCCACGTTTACCCCGGATGAGTATATCGTGAAGGTCTCGGGCGTGAAGCAGGCCGCAACGGCATCGACCACGTTCAATGTAGTTTGCGCCGGCAGCGGGGACACCTGCGGGCTGCCCGTAATAACTACTCCCGCGACTACAACGGCAGCGACAGTTACCGCGAACCAGACGGTCTCAATGGCACCGGTGACTACCGCCCAGCCGGCGCAGACAACGGTCCCGGCAACCACGCAGAAGGCTTCCCTGCCGGCAGTCATCGGCATAGCCGGTCTCGTACTGGCAGTAGCGTTGTTTAAGAAAGACTAGGCCCTGCCTGCCAGAATCCCTTTTTACAAACCTTCTTCTTTTCACAGATTCTCCCGGAAAAAGCGAAGGCTCCACGTGCAGGAGCAATGCAGTACTGGAGATTCATCCAGGAATTTTTCTTACGGTTCCGATCCGGTTTTTTCTTTTGCGAAAAGAAAAAACCCGGATCTTTTTTGGCCCGAAAAATTTTTGCCGGCCCGGGCGATCCGGAAATTTTATAGAAAAATCCGGGACTGCCGAAAAATTCACGTCGAAGCTGAAAAATTATAGTAAGTTGTACATCCGATTATCGGATAATTATCCGATAATCGGCTGGTCAACTGACAACCTTTTTTCGCGCTAAAAAAAAAATTGCCGGATCTTTTGTCCGGCCAAAAAGACCGGCAGGCTTAAAAAAATGTGCGGGACGGGCCGGCAGACCTACCAGCCCAGGTAGAGCGTCTTTGACTGGGTGTAACTGTCAAGGGCTTTGTACCCGTTTTCGCGCCCGACCCCGCTCTCTTCCGTTCCCCCGAACGGGACCTCGGGCGGCACCGTAAGGTGGCGGTTGACCCAGACAATTCCCGCATGGATATCGCGGTACACCTGTTTGACCGTACCGAGATCTTTAGTCCAGACCGAAGCCCCGAGACCGTACTTCGACCGGTTCGCTTCCCGGATCGCGGAGGCAAGGTCGGGAACGGTCACGACCGGAAGAACCGGGCCGAAAACCTCGTCTTGCAGGATCGCGGCATCCGGTGCAACGTCCGCAATGAGGGTCGGGGAATAGAAGAACCCGGTATCGAACCCGGGGCCGGCAAGCCTGCACCCGCCCGAACGGACGGTTCCTTCCTCCCGTTCTTTCGTGGTCTCGACAGCAGATACCGTTCTTGCGAGCTGCTCGCTGCTGTTGAGCGGGCCCATGTCGATATGCGGCAGGAGGCCGTTTCCTACCTTCATGCCCTCCAGTTTTACAGTGAGTTTTTGCATGAACTCCCCGGCGATCTTCTCGTGGAGGAAGAGCCGTTTTACCGCGGTGCAGATCTGGCCGGCATTATAAAACCGGCCCCGGACCGCCCCTTCGACCGCCTTGTCGATATCAGCATCGGCCATGACGATCATCGGGTCGGAACCTCCCAGTTCGAGCGTGAGCGAGGAGAGATGGCTGCCTGCCAGTTCGCGGATCTTCTTTCCGGTGACGTAGTTGCCGGTAAAGGAGAGCTTTTTTACCAATGTGTGGCCGGCAAGCGCAGCGCCGGCGGTCTCCCCCGGGCCGGTAACTACGTTGAGTACTCCTGCGGGCAGGCCCGCCTCCTGGAGGAGTGCCGCGATCTTCAGGTTCGTGAGCGGCGTGGCAGACGCCGGTTTGAGGACAAGCGTGTTTCCTGCAAGAAGCGCAGGACCCACCTTCCAGCCCATGATGATCACCGGCATGTTCCACGGGATGATCGCCCCACAGACTCCAAGCGGGACCCGGTTGACAAGACAGTCCCCGGCTTTCCCTAAGGAGACCGATTCACCCGCGGGCTGGCCGGCAATTGCAGCATAATATTCAAGGATATTGGCGCAGCCCCGGACCTCGTCGGTTGCTTCGCGGAGCGGTTTTCCCTGCTCGTTCGTGAGGAGCCGGCCGAGATCCTTATAGTCCCGCCGGATCAGGCCGGCGGCACGGTACAGGAGGAGCCCCCGTTCCCGCATCGTGGTCTCCGACCAGCCCGCAAACGCTGCATCCGCGGCTTCCACGGCAGCGTTTATCTCTTCCCGGGATCCGTCCGGGACCCGGTCGATCACTTCGCCGGTTGCCGGATTGGTGACATCGATCCAGGAATTTTCAGCTGCCTGAGCGGCGGCACCGTTGATGAGCATGTCCATGGTAAAAACTCCCGTTATTACTACGTGTGGTCCGGTGGACCGTTGTGGAACTGTCCGCAGGCGCACTATAAAATGCCAGCGGTGGTACCGGAGCTGGCGGCTACGGTGTCACGGGGCGGGCGCCGGCAATCTCGATCGTTTTCGCGGATGCGTCCCGGATCTGGCCGGTAAGACTCGTATCATAAGCGCCCGAGCGTTCGAGATGGGCCGTAAACTCAGGGCTTTTTATCAGGGAGATAAGGGTGACCATGCGGGGATCGGCAAGCATCTCCCGGCGCATCACGAGCTCGTAGTGCTCTTTTGCCACCGGGTAGAACCGGAGATTGTGGGAGGCGGCAAGGGCTTTAGAACAGATCCCGGCATCCGCCTGCCCCGCTTTGATGGCCGCTGCAACCGCGCCGGGCGTGGCAGCTTCGTTCCCGTAGCCCCGGATCCTGGATGGGGGGATATTGCGGGACGAGAGCAGGGAATCAAAGAGGATCCGGGCCGGCGAATCCTTCCGCGCATTGATCCAGCAGAGAGCATCGAGATGGTCTAACGAGACCTCTTTTACCGAGGCAATCCCCTGCTCCTGCGATGCAACATTGACAAAGACGAGATCGAGGCTGGCAAGGCCGGGACGGATAAACCGGCACTCTTTTATGAGCGAAAACGCCGGCAGGCTCATCGGTGCTGCGTGGCAGGCATTGCGTTCGAGCGAGAGGATGGCCCCGGTGTTACCGGCGCTTCCCGTGTGGATGAAGAGCCCCTGGTCGTGGGCAATGTTTCCCAGTTCTTCGAGGATCGGGTCGATGGCGCCGGAGAAGATCAGCGTCCGCTCGATATTTGCCGGGTCGGTGGTCAGAAAGACTTCGAGCTCGTGGCCGGCCTCGTATCCTTCTATTGAGGCGGGGATGTGGGTATAGCCGTTTGACCGGACGCTTGCCATCTGCACGACCGCGCCCCGCGACCGGGGCATGCCCCAGTACCGGTCGCCGATCCTCCCGACCGAGACCGGCACGAACTCGTCAAAGCCGAGATCGGAGGCGAGCGGGGTGGCGAGCCGGGCTTTTACCGGGTATTTCGGGACCGGGGCAAGTCCCCAGGTTTCAAGAAGGGGGACGGCAAACTCGCGGAGCACGGTCTGGGCAGCCAAAGGATAGCCCGGCAGGCCGATCACCGGGGTACTGCCGATCTTCCCGAGCATCATGGGCTTTCCCGGCTTGACCGCGACACCGTGGAAGAGCAGCTCGCCCGCGGCCGCGATCGCGCCGGCCGTATAATCCCGGGTTCCTGCCGAGGAACCGGCGGAGATTATCACGAGATCGTTTGCACTGGCAGCCTGTACAAGGGCGTTCTTCACCAGCTCCGGTTCGTCTTTTACTATGGGAAGGCGGGTGCAGTGGGCGCCCATGGACCCTAAAAGGACCTGCGCCATGACCGTGTTGCTCTCCACGACCTGGCCGGGCCGGGGCCGCTCGCCCAGCGGGACAAGTTCGCTTCCCGTGGGGATGATCCCGACATTTGCCGTGGTCACGTCAAGCCGGTCGATCCCGTAGGTTGCGAGCGCCCCGATATCGAACGCCCGTATCACGTGGCCCCGGGGGAGGACGAGCCTGCCCTCCCGGATATCCTCCCCGGCCGGGCGCACATGCTGCCAGGGTGCGGCGGCTTTCCGGATCTGGAAGGCGTCGCCATCCTCCCAGGTGTCCTCGATCATGATGACGGCATCGAATGAGTCCGGGATGACATTGCCGGTATTGACCCGGGCATAATCGCGGAGGGTGACCGGGTTCTGGTCGGAGGCGCCGAACGTGTCCCGGCTCTTTACCGCAATGCCGTCCATTGCGGCAAGGTTGACTTCGGGCACCGAGTACCGGGCATAGAGCGGGGCGGCAACGGCACGGCCGAGCGCCGCGGCCACATGCACGGTCTCGGTCCGACCCGGGGAGGGAAACGATGTGCGGAGCTGGCGCAGGGCTTCATCGAACGAACATAACGAGAGATAGCGTTTCACCATGGCTCCATCACCGCAAAAAGACTGCCCTGGCGGGAACTACATCCCAAACCACCTTTTGTACCGGCACGGCCCGGTGTTATCCGGGGGGAAATCTGTCAGGTACCCTATCCCGGTAATCCTCAATAAAGAATTCGCTTATAACACCGGGTACGTTAAAATAAAAGCAATAACATTTTTTATTCTATCTCGCGCTGGCGCTGACCGACCGCGGCCAGGTAGAGCGCCCACTGGGTGTCCGGGTCGATGCCGGTAATCTGGGCTACCATATCATCATGGAAGGTATCGATGGGCTGGACATCGTACCCGAAACAGCTGCCGATCATGATCAGCTCCTGGCAGGTATGGCCGGCCTCGAAGAAAGCGCTCCGGTACCCGCGTTTCCCGAGGGCCCAGACCGAGCGGTACGGGACCGCGACCCAGATAAAGGTGACCGCAGCCCGGGTAACGATCTTGAAATTCATGCTGGCCGTTGCCATTTCAAGGGGCAGCCCGGAATCGACTTTGAGGGCAATGATGCTGTGGGTGCTCGGGATATACCGGTACAGCCCGGATTCGAGCCCCTCTACTTCCCCGGCAACAAAGTAGGTTTCGAGCGGGAACCGCGAGCCGCTGGAGGGTACATTCTTTAATACGAGCGTTTCGTTGACCCTCATACGGAACCCCTGCGTATACCAGAGAAGGGCGGAGAGCTCGTCGAGCGTAACAGAGGACCGGGCTAAAAACGCGGTCGGTTCCCAGGTTTTTATGATATCGGCAGCAGCCTTTTTGGGTACCTTGATCTTTTTTGGATCCGGGAGCGGGATGACCGTGGCCCCCTCGGGAACCGGGAGTTCGCTTGGAGGTTCGGGTTTGCGCAGGACAAGGTCCACGGTCGAGAAGTCCGGATACTTTGTGCCCCTGATAAATTCAGTGCCGATATCGGTCATGGTTCTGCTCCGTAAAAAGGATCCGGGATTGTCCCGGAACGGACCGCAGGTACAGATACTGCCGGCCCGTCCCGGAATACCGGGAAAAATGTGTGCGGGTTATGCCTTGACATAGAGGTCGGCAAAGACGAGCTTGCCCTTGCTCTTGGGGTGGCGTTCCCCGAGATCCCCGATGTAGTGGTCGAAGTTCGCTTTCGTGCCGTCTACTTCGAGCTCGATGCTGTCGACTTTCTTGAAGCCGGGCATCATGAACTTGATCTCGCCAAAGACATAGATCGTGCCCTTGACCATCTGGCCGCCGACACGTCCTTCGACATTGCCCTTGATGATAACGGTGCCGCCCTCTGCGTGGGTGGAGACGTGGATAAAGGCGTTGCCCTCGATGATGATGGTCCCGCCGAGCATGAAGGTCCCGATATCGTTGCCGGCATCGCCCCGAATACGGATCGTGCCGCCCCTCATGCCCCTCCAGTCGCCGCGGTATGCGCAGCCGACATGGTTCTGGGCCCTGCCGTCGACAAGGATCTCTCCGCCTTCCATGGCGATACCACAGAAGGAGTCAACGTTGCCGGTGATGTGGATCTTGCCGCCTTTCATCCAGCCGCCGACATACATATCGGCATTGCCGTTCACGGTCACGGTCCCGGCAGTCATCTTGCTGCCGATGTACTTGACCCGGGTGCAGTCGCCGGCAATGACGATGTCGGTCTCTGCTGCGGTTGCTCCGGCATTGCCGGCAACGGTAAAGAAGTCACCGATGGTAACGTAGGTCTTGCCTTCCCGGCATTCGAGTTTTGCAATCTGCTCTGCGTTCTTCCCGGCAAATGCATCCGGGGTGATCGAGTTTGCCTCGAGCATGAGCTCGGGGGTTTTCGTGGGGGTTAAGGTAACGGTTGCCATTTTTGCTGCACCTGACCTTCAGGCCTCCACATCGACATCGATCACGAACGGGTGCGGAGCAAGGTATTCGCGGACCGGGTAGTTGGTGAGCCCGACGGTGTAGTCTTTGGCGAAACTCTCGGCAATATCGCGTTTCACCTGCGGGTTCTCTTTCATCTTCGGGTTGACCCAGACGGTCTTCTTGTGGCCGTGGCTGAGGACTTCCCCGTCGCGGACAACAATCTCGCCGGACTTGACAAATGCCGCGGAACGTAAGAATGCAGACTCGATCTTCTCGGGGTCGCTGGGCATATTCTTGTAGTTGAGGTCGTAGACCGCAACATCGGCAATCATACCGGGCTTGAGGCTGCCGTAGTAACTGGAGAGACCGAGGCACTTTGCCGGGCCGGTACGGGTCATGGCGGCAATCTCATAAAGCGTGAGCTCGCGGTCGAGGGTGTGGATGGTCGTTGCATCGATGACCTTGTCCATCTTCTTCATGGAGGCGAGGACCGCTTCACGCGACTTCTTGTTCATGAGCCACTTGATGACCCGCGGGTACCGGGTGAACGGGCCGGCGTTCGGGTGGTCGGTGGTAATAAAGGTCCGCATCGGATCCTTTGCATAGAGCGCGAGTTCGAGACCGGTCGCCCACTGGATACCGTTCGGGACCACATCCTTGTCGTAGATATAGGGTACGACACCGGCAGCGGTCTCCATTTCGACATCCACATTCACCCACTTGAGGTGGTTTAAGGCATGGAGGTGGTGTTCGAACGGGCCGTCGGCGGTCATCGTGGTGGTCTCGTCAAGGGTTACGCAGCCGAGATCGATGGTGATGTTCTTTTGCTTGTTGACGTAGTCCATGACCTCTTTTGCCTTCGAGCAGAAGGTCGCCCAGCCGTCCCCGCCATAGGAGTGGAACTGGAGGTGGGTCGAGTGCATGACCTGTTCGCGGCCGAATTTGTTGTGCGTCTTGACACCTTCGGCAAGCTTGAGCGAGGCAAGGGTAACCGGGTAGTTCCCGGGGTTCCCGAGATCGTTCTGGTGGAGGTGGATCGAATGGGGCAGGCCGAGGTACTCGTTTGCCGCCATGAGACCGGTGATGATCTCGTGGGGGGTGATATCGAAGTACGGCACATTGTCTTCGAGGCCAAGGCAGTTCATGCCCCACGCCCATGCTGCAGTGCCGCCGGGATTGACAACCTTGACACCGAAGCCTTTTGTCACTCTGAGTAACCAGGCAATGTAGGCAGCGGTATTCTCGACCTCACCCTTCTTGAGATACTCCATGACAAACCAGTTGTTCCCGAATACCGGGAGTGCTGCCTCATCGATGATGGGGGTGTCGTGGATCTCTTCGTGCACGTGGGGGGCGTGAATCGGGGGCATTGCTGCCTCCATGACAAAGCCGTATCCCATGCGGGCATAATCGTATCCGGTTTTGAGGACACTGGGGATGGAGAATCCCATCTCCATCCGGGTGGGGGCGTGGGCAACGCCGCTCTTAAAGAGCTTGTCTTCGGGGCGGAAGAGGCGGCCGACATTGACCTTGGGCCCGGCAACGTGGGAGTGGACATCCACACCGCCGGCCATGACGACCTTGCCTTTTGCATCGATCACTTTTGCCGCATTGCTGACCTTGTCGACAATCTTGCCGTCTTTTATGGCAATATCGCCAACATCCCCGTCGATCTTCTGGGCCGGGTCAACAATAAACCCGCCCTTGATTAAAATTTCACCGTGGATCTCGCTCATGCTTCATTCACCGCCGAGATATTGGTGGGGTGCTTGCGATCTTCCTTTGCCGTGAGCCAGACCGGCTCGGTCTTCGTGAGTTCGCACATGCGCTCGTACACCATATCGAAAAGTTCCTCGTCGCTCGGGACACCCGGCAGGCCGTCAATGACTGATTTGAACTGGATCGGGACATTGTCCATACGGTAGACAACACCCGGCTCGTCGACACCGGCAATCCGGACCGGGATATGGAGATCGGCGATCTCGCTTGCCATGTTGAAGTTGGGGTCGATGGTAATGAACGGGTGTTTCTTTAAGTGCTGGACCGCCTGGATCGGGAAGTGTGCACCTGCATCGGCCCCGACATTGACAAAGCAGTCGACTTCGTCGCGCATCGCAAGGTCGACCGAACTGGTCTCGCCCGGGTTCATGTGGGCGTGGGTGCCCTTGCTGAGATCGATACAGTACGGGAACCCGAAGATCCAGGACCAGACCTGACCGGGCCCGGCAATGTTATAGTGCCCTCTCATCGCCATGATCGAGCACTTGGTATGGTTGTTGAGATCGCGGGTCAGGCTGATCGCCGCATCGATGTTGTGGTTGCGGCCATCCGTGTGGGTGCATCCCATGCCGAAGAAGATCATGCAGAAACGTGCCTTCTTCATGATCTCGACAGACTTTACGATCGTCTCCTTCTTGATACCGGCAACGACATCGGGGATGTCGTAGCCTTTGAGCACGGTACGGAACGCATCGAAGAGTTCGTAGTCGTGGCCCTGGTCGAGCATCAGGTGGACATCTGCAAGCTTTGCGGTGTCGGTCTGGCGCGGGTCGACCGAGATGATCGTCCGCTGCATCTGGCCCTTGTTCGTAAAGTAGCCCCGGGGGAAGATCGAGTACCGGGAGGTGTGGCGCGGGTGGGCGTGCATCGGGTTGCAGCCCCAGAAGACCACGACATCGGCACGGTTCTTGGCCTCGCCGAGCGTGCAGCTCGGGTAGCCGTTGTCGAACATGGCCAAAAACGACGGGCCGTGGCAGATGGTTGCGCAGTTGTCAAGGACCGCCCCGGACTTCTCCGCAATCCGGGCTACCGCGGACATGCCTTCGCAGTTGGTGGAGCCAAAGCCATAGATGAGCGGCTTTTTTGCGGCAAGCAGGGTCTTTGCCATCCAGTCGATGGCTTCGGGGTACGTGATCTCCTTCATCGAACCGTCGGGCTGGCGCTGGCGCGGAAGCTTCGGACGGGTCGGGTCGTTTGCATGGAAGAACAGGTTCGTTCCGATGATGCATGCATTGTGGACTTCGAGGATCTTCTTGTTGTCGTCGGAGACCAGTACTTCGATATCGTCGCAGGACGACCCGCAGTACGGGCACCCTACCTGGGTGATCAGTTTGGGCATGATCTAGTTCCCTCCTTTCCAGAGACCGACCGCACCCTGCACGAGCTGGAGCGCAGTCTTGCGTTTTTCCTCAAATGCCGGTTCTATGGTGACCGGGAAACCGCTGTATTGTGGTGTGCCGGTGGACTGGGTCCGGGGCGGGACAACCTGGTTTGCCCAGACGCCCTGCCGGATGTGGGCGAGGCCCGGGGGGCAGTACTGGGTTGAGTTGATGCACTTGACAACAACCGTACCGCACTCGCTGGTGACCCTGACATTCGAGTTTACCCAGATCCCGGCTTTCTTCATGTCCTCGGGGTTCATCTCGATAATGGAGCACGCTTCAAAATAGTCGGGATTGGTCTTTCCCTTCTCCATTGCAGCGCCTTCCTCAACGGAGCGCTGGGTGATCATATTGAGGTTGATCTTTGTCATCTCCGCCACCCCGTCAGACCGGTGCAAGCGCACCCATCTCTCCCCTGCCGGACAGGGTAATCACATGGTAGGGGCATGCCTTTACGCAGACGCCGCACCCGGCGCAGAGCTCCATGTTCACATCCAGGCTGATCGACTTCCCGTTCACTACCCGGTAGATCTTCTCCTTGGTGATCGGATCTATCGTGTAAAGCTCGAGGGCATTCACCGGGCAGGAAACCACGCAGTTTCCGCACCCGGTGCAACGGTTCGGGTTTACATGCATTGAAAACGCCATGCACACATCACACTCACAGAGGGTTTGTTAAATTACTTTTTAACTAAGGATCCGGTGGTTTATCATAATTAATAAACCTTGTGAAAATGCATAGTGAAGTATTAAATTATCGTCGGAGTTTTTCGCAGGGCCCGGAAGATAGGGAACGTGGACTGCAGTACTCAGTGCAGGAAAAACGATCGACCCGTTTGGAAAGAGTGCCCTTTTTTTAGCCGGCAGACGCCGCAGCAGCCACGGCCTTTGCAACCGCCCGGGTCACCCCTTTGTCCAGGATGCTGGGCATGATCCGGTTTCGGCCGGGCTTTTTTACATAATCCGCAATTGCATGGGCCGCTGCGATCTTCATCCCGTCCGTGATACGCGTGGCTCTCGCATCGAGCGCTCCCCGGAAGATTCCCGGGAAGGCAAGCACGTTGTTGATCTGGTTCGGGAAATCGCTGCGGCCGGTCCCGACCACGGCCGCCCCGGCTTCGCGTGCGGCATCCGGCCAGATCTCCGGGACCGGGTTTGCCATGGCAAAGACGATGGGGTCGCGGTTCATCGACCGGACCATCTCCTTTGTGATGATGCCGGGCGCAGAGACGCCGATCACCACGTCTGCGCCTTTCACCGCATCGGCAAGCGCCCCGGTCCTTCCGGCGCGGTTGGTCTCTTCACTCAAAATAAACTTGTACTTGTTGGTGTACAGGCCATCCCGGCCGCGGTGGATGATCCCCTCCGTATCGCAGACCGTGATCTCGTGCACCATGGTGCAGACCTGCGGGTCGTAGCCTATGCAGCGGAGGAGCCGGGAGATCGAATACCCGGCCGCCCCGGCCCCGCAGACCACGATGTTGAGGTCCTCGTACTTCCGTTTCGTTACCCGGCAGGCATTTAAGAGCGCGGCAAGTACAACGACCGCGGTGCCATGCTGGTCGTCGTGCATGACCGGGATCCCGAGGTCCTGGAGGGCGTCTTCCACCTCAAAGCATTTCGGGGCAGCGATGTCTTCGAGATTGATCCCCCCAAAGACCGGCGCAATGTTTCGTACCTGGTCGGTAAAATCGGTCTCGTAGTTCTCAAAACAGATGGGGAATGCATCGATCCCGGCGAATTCCTTAAAGAGGATGGCTTTCCCCTCCATCACCGGGATCGCTGCATGGCCGCCGATATTCCCGAGACCGAGCACAGCCGAACCGTCCGTTACGATCGCGACCGTGTTTGCCTTGAGCGTGTAGCGGTACGCAAGCGCCGGGTCTTTTGCAATCCTCCGGCAGACCTCGGCAACGCCCGGGGTATATGCTTTCGAGAGATCGGCCCGGGTCCTGAACGGGACTTTGGGCCGGATCTCCAGTTTTCCCCGGTGCTGTGCATGGAGCGCGAGCGACTCCCGGTAGATATCGTCCCTGCCGGATCTGCGGATCATGGTCCCAATCCTGTACTGTGGAGATTACAGCAGGGGATAATCAATCTTGCCGCACGCCCGGCCCGGCATAAAGTTACATTTTAATACAACAATGAACAGAATTATACATCAAGGTATGATCCCCAATCCGGATCCGGGCACCGGTCCGTGCCCTTAGCAATACCCCACGAATGATTACTGGTGTGATATCCTCATGAAAAGTAAAGACATTGCCATAGTCGGAATCCTGCTTGCGGTCGGCGCTATCCTGCGGTACTTCCTTGCCATGCTCCATACGCCGCTTACGCCCAACATGATCATCGCATTCTACTGCCTTGCGATCATCCTCATCCAGCCCAAGGTGTACGAGGCGCTCGGGATCGGTATCGTTGCCGGTCTTCTCTCGATGCTGATATCGAGTTCCATGTTCCCGCCGGCGAACCTGGTAAGCGAACCGCTCGGCGCCCTTGCCTGCTTTGGCATCTATGCGCTCCTGAAATCCCGGACAAAACTTGCGCCCACGGTCACGACATTCCTTGCAACGCTCGTGAGCGGGTTCTCCTTTGCCGCGATCGCCATCCTCTGTGTCGGCGCAACCGTCCTTTCCAAGTACAACGGTAATATCGGGGACTTCGTGATCGTCTTTGTCCCGATTGTCGTGATAACGGCAGTATTTAATGCAATCATCGTCCAGATCCTCTACCTTCCCTCAAGCAGGGTACTGGTACGGGGACAGGAATGATCGAGCTCGCAGACGTCAGTTATACGTACCCCCGCACGGTGCAGGAGGCATTAAGCCACCTCTCGTTAGAGCTCGCACCGGGCCGGTGCATCATGGTGACCGGTCCGTCGGGGGCCGGCAAGACCACGCTCTGCCTTGCCGCCTGCGGGATCCTCTTCCACGAATACGGCGGAAAGAAGGCGGGCATCGTCACCATCAACGGCCGGGATGTCTCCGCATATACGGGGCTCTCGGAGATTGCAAAGGATATCGGGATCGTATTCGACGACCCCGAGGCCCAGATGATCTTTACGACCGTGGAAGAGGAGATCCTCTCCGCGCTCGAATACCGCGGCCTTTCCCCCGAAGAGATCGAAAAACGGCTTGCCTCGATCCTGGACCTGACCTACCTTTCCGCATTAAAAGACCGCTCCCCCCACCATCTCTCGGGGGGCCAGAAGCAGCGCGTTGCCCTTGCCGCAACGCTTGCGCTCGGGAACGATATCGTCATCCTCGATGAACCGACATCGGAACTCGACGAGCACGCAACCCGCCGGATCGTCTCTATCCTTGCAAACCTGAAAAAGCAGGGCAAGACCCTCCTCATTGTCGAGCACAAGTACGCCCACTTCCGGGAACTTGCCGATACGATCGTTGTCATGGAGCACGGCCGGATCTCTGCCATCGGGACGCCCGAAGAGGTTCTCCGGGACGAGCGGATACAGCGGATCGTAATCCCGGACTTTACCGGGATCCGGGATGGCCCGGCCCCCGTGCCAAAAGAGGCCGGCCCGGCCATTACCGTTACGAACCTCTCGTACTCCTACGAGGAGGTCTGTGCGCTCAATAGCGTCAGCCTCACGGTTAACCGCGGCGAGTTTGTCGCCATTGTGGGGGAGAACGGTTCTGGCAAGACTACGCTTGTCAAGCAGTTCAACGGGCTCCTCACTCCCACGTCGGGAGATGTCGAGATCCTCGCAAAGAACACGAAGAACTGCACCATTGCACAACTGGCAAAGGATGTGGGGCTTGTCTTCCAGAACCCCGACCACATGTTCTTTGCCGATACCGTCCACGATGAAGTGGCGTTCGGCCTTGCAAATCTCGGTATCGCGGATCCGGAGAAAGTCATCGATGCGGCGCTCGGCGAGGTCGGCCTTCTCGCCACCAAAAACCTCTATCCCCGCTGGCTCTCCCGGGGCGAGCGCCAGAGGCTTGCCATTGCCTGCGTGGTTGCCATGCAGCCGGAGGTGATCGTGCTCGACGAGCCCACTACCGGGCTCGACGGCGACGAGGCGCGCCTCGTGATGGCGACACTAAAGAAACTCCAGCAGCAGGGCCACACGGTGATCGTGATCACCCACAACCGGGAGATAGCAGAGCGGTGCGCCGACCGGATCATTGCCATGGACCAGGGCCGGATCGTGTCGGATGTGCGGGCGGTGAACTGATATGGCCGAGATCCTCCAGTACGTGCACAAGGACGGCTTCTTCCACCGGCTCCACCCGTTCTCGAAGATCCTCTTCATCATTGTCGCAAGCATCATCTGTATCCTTGTCACGAGCATCCCGGTCCTTCTTTTGATGGTCGTGGCAATGCTCGTCCTTGCCTTCATCGGCCACCTCCACCGCGAAGTGATCCAGCAGCTCAAGCTCGTGCTCGTAATGAGCGTTGTCTTTGTGGTAATCACGGTGCTCACGATGCCGGGCGGCGACACAATCGGGTACCTTATCCCGCAGTCAGTGCCGGTGATCGGCGGGGCAATCCCCATCACGACCGGCGCCATCAGCGTTGGCCTGGTCCTCGCGCTCCGGTTCATGGTCCTGATCTTTGCATTCCAGCTCTTTTTGATCTCCACCCAGCCCCGCGACCTGGTGCATGCAATGGAGAAACTCCGCATGCCCATCGATTACATCCTCATGTTCATCATCGCGCTCCGGTTCATCCCGACTCTCCAGATCGAGGGGCAGCGGATCCACGAGGCCCAGCTCGCCCGGGGCTACAACCCGGGGACCGGCATGATCGGGAAAGTAAAGAGCGTTGCGCCCATCGTGATCCCGCTCGTCTCGAACGCTCTTTTGCGCTCGAACGTGCTCGGCCTCACTATCGACATGCGGGGCTACCGCACGGGCGTCCGGACCCGGATCCGGGAGCGGACGTTCTCCGGCGGGGACTATGCAATGATCTCCGGGCTCTGCGGTACGGCAGCCCTGTTCGGCATCGTTGCCTTTGCACTGCCGGCGCTGGTCTTTTAAAAACACTTTTTCTATTTTGTTTTTCCCGACAGACCACCGGATGCCATGCCACGGAAAATTGTGCAGTTCTATTGACGTGACGGATCATCCGGATCTTTATAGCGAGGGATCCACGGGCGCTCGCCGCCTCGTCGGGGCTCGCCCCGTGGCAGGGCCGTGCAGGGGAAATGAATTCTCCAGAGCAATTGTTTTTTACCGGTCATGCCGGTCTTTATTAAAAAACGCAGGGGTTCCCGTTTTGCCAGACCTGCATCAGAAGGAGGGGGAGCGTTTGCGATAAGTCCTCGCGGAAAATTAAAAAAATTACGTTTTTTTTCGCTCACTCGCTCCGCAGGGCATCGATCGGGTCCATGTTGGAGGCCTTCCATGCCGGGTACACCCCGGATATAATGCAGACCACGATCCCGATTGCCATCCCCAGCGGGACGTACACGATACTGTCGAACATAAAGAAATACTGCGTTGTCCCGATCATCGAATCCACCACGGAGTACCCGATGAGCAGGCTGCATATCCCCCCGATGGTGGCACCGAGCAGCCCGAGGATGAAGGCTTCGTACAAAAACATCCGGCGGACTTCGCCGCGTTCCGTCCCGATGGAGAGCAAAATCCCGATCTCCTGGATCCGCTCGTTTACCGACATCATCATCACGTTGAAGATGCTCACGGCTGCGACCACAAGAGAGATCCCGCCGATTGCCATAATAAACGTGGTCACCGTACTCAACGTCGAGGTGGTTGTGGCAAGCAGGGTCGAGGCATCCCGGATCCGGATGGCCGGCTTCTTTGGGTTCGTGTTGATCTTTTCATCGACCGCGGCTTCGATATCGGGAATATTGTCGGTATCTTTTACAATGATATTGACCTGGTTGTACTCGTCCTTCCCGCCGTACTGGCTGGTGTACCACTTGCTGTTGACCACAATCGCGTTATCGGTGGATACGCCATCGGCTACCGTTCCCCGGGCATTGAGGACGCCGGCGATCCGGAGCTCGGGCCGGGCAGAGGAGGAGACCGACCCGATCTTGATCCGGTCCCCGACCGTGACCCCGAAATTCGAGGCGATTGAGGATCCTACGAGCACCTCGTTCACGCCGAGGTTGGTTGTTCCTTTCCCATAGGTGTCGTTTAACGTCAAAAACGCCGGGATGTCGCTCGTATCCAGGCCATAGACCATACCCCTTCCCGGGAGGGAATTGATGGTGAACTGCGAGGACGTCGAATAGATCGGGACAACCGTGCCGTTCTGGCCGGTAACGGTCGTGATCTTGGTCAGCTGCGTCTTTGTGATGGCGGAGTTTGCCGATGATGACGGTGCCGTCCCGGGTGCGCCCATCCGGACCGAATCCGGGGAAAGGACGATCGTATTGGCGCTGGACGAGAGCTGCTCTTTTACTTCGAGCTGCATGTTGGTGCCGAGCATTCCCATGGACGAGATCGCGACAACGCCGATCACGATCCCGATGGCGGCAAGCATGGACCGGGTAAAGTTCAGCCGCACGCTCCGCAGCGAGAGCTCGAAGAAGATATCGCCGAACTTCATGATTCCTCCACGATCTGCCCGTCATCGAGACGGATGATCCGTGAAGCGTATTCCGCAATCTTCGGGTCGTGGGTAACAAGGATCACGGTCCTTCCCTCGTTATGGAGGGTACAGAGGATATCCATGATCTGGAGCCCGGTCTTTTTGTCGAGGTTCCCGGTCGGCTCGTCGCAGAGCAGGATCTTCGGATCGTTCACGAGCGCCCGGGCAATGGCTACCCGCTGCTGCTGGCCGCCGGACAGCTGGCTGGGCCGGTGCAAGCTCATTTCGGCATCGATCCCCACCCGGGCAAGGAGCTCCGCGGCTTTTCCCGAGGTGTCCCGTTGTTTGTACCTGAGGATCAGCGGATACTCCACGTTCTCGTAGGCGGAGAGCAGCGGGATCAGGTAGAATTTCTGGAAGATGTACCCGATCAGGTCCCGGCGCATGTGCGTGCGCTCCAGGTTCGACATAAAAGAGACGTCTCTCCCGGAGATGCAGAGCTTCCCGGTAGTCGGGACATCCAGGAGCCCGAGCTGGTTCATCATCGTGGATTTCCCGGATCCCGACGGGCCCATGATCGCCACGAAATCGTTCTCGGGGATATCGAGCGAGACATCTCTGAGCGCGGTAAAATCCCCGCTCTCCAGGTGATAGGTCTTGGTCACGCCGGCCAGCCGGATCAGGGGGGTCTCGGTCATGCCGTGCCCCTTACTGCTGTTTTTTTACTTTTGCGAGGATCCATTTTCGTTTGGTGTACAGGACGATACCTGCCACCGCGATGATCCCGACCGCTATCGGGAGGTAGAACGAACTGATGCCATGGCCGCTGCCGGAGAAGATCGAGGGCGAGCTCCGGCTGCTGTAACCGGTACGGCTCATGCCGCCGGGATAGGCACTGCTGTACTGGCCCTGGGCCCCGGCAACGCTCCGGACCGCGGATGCGGAACTGCTGCCATCGGATTCTATCGAGGCGCCGGCTGAATTCGAGAGGTCGACGGTTTTTGTGATCTTATAATTATTCCCGGTGGAATCTTTCCAGGATATGATCACCGGGACCGCGGAGAGGTTGCGGGCCGAGAATGTTACTTCGAAACTCCCGGAGTCATCGGAGGCAATGCTCCCGATGCCGTACTCCGGGTAGGTGCCGGTCGCTACTGCCGGGTCGCCGACAGTTACGACCACGCCTTTGGCATCCGAGATACCGGCATTGGTGATATCGCCCGTGATATCGTAGTAGCCGCCTTTACTGGTCAGCTCAACGTTGTTGAGAACCGGTACGGCAATGGTCTTGTCGCTTCCCAGTTCGATGGGGAGAACAACTGTTACCATATGATCGTTGTCGCCGTTCTGGTAGGAAACATCGAAGGTCAGGTTCGATGCCTGGTGGGTGGTGAGGGTAAAGGGGATATCGACAGAGTTGTCTGCATCCAGGGACTGGACGTATGCCTGGACCGGCGTGACTTCAATCCCGCTGCCTTCGGTACTGATCACGATGTTCTTTACCATCCCGCCCCGGGTGTTGATAAGCCTCATCGTTACGTTGGATGTGCCGTCCAGGGAAAAGGTATCCGGCTTGTCTGCGATGACTGCCCGCAGGGGATCGGAGTCCACCTTGATCGTCAGCGGGTAGTGGATGGCGCTCCCGGTCTTGGTGCCGACCGTAAAGAGGGCGTAGTCCGTCCCGTCCGGTGGATCGACCGTTACGACAAACTTGTAGGTGACGGTCGATCCGGCACCAACATACGTCATGGTGCCCCAGTCAACCTGTTTTACGATATGGACCTTGTCGCTGATGATGTCCGGGCCGGAGAGACCCATCGCGGATGTACCGGCATTGGTCAGCGTAACGGCAATGGTGCCCTGTTCGTACGGGAAGAAGACATCCGGCGACAGGGTGACATTCGATACGTACACGAGCGCGGAAGCATCGATGCTCGAGGTCGAACTGCTGCTCGAACCGGTGCTCGTACTACTGCTTGTCGAACTGGTACTGGAACTGCTGCTGTCAGTACCCGCTGCATATGCAAACGGGACCAGCAGGGCGACGAGGAAAATGCACAAAAATCCAAGCTTTGCTTTCATAAAATTCTCCGGGAAACCATGGGTGAGACAACCTGCATGCCAAGGGATTTTTTTTGTAATCAGGAAGATCCGGCAGTGCACGGGTACGGGAACGGTATTCCCGGGAAGTGCCGGGCATCCGGTCGTGCGGTAACGCACAGGCCCTTTGCCCCCGCATCCCGGGACCGGTACCACGTACTCTTTGCAAGCACTGCCGGCGTATTTGTAACTACAATGAGACTTAATGTAATTTAAAGTTTACACCACCAGTTGTCGGCCGGGGATCCGGTACAAGAGAATTCTTCTAAAAAAAATGCACCCGTTCTGCCGGGATCTTTTGCGGATCATTTTACTTCCGCAGGAACAGCGCGAAAAAACCTGCGGTCACAGGAAACGATCCGGAAAAACAACAAAACGCCCCGGCCGGGACTTGAACCCGGGTCAAAAGCTCCGGAGGCTTCTAGGATGTCCACTACCCTACCGAGGCAAATTTTACCTTACTTAATCTTGTGTACTTCCTTATAAAAGAGAAGGATGGTCCGGGCCCCGGAAGCGGTTTTAGAGTTTCTTTACCTGGTACATGTGCCAGATCTTGCAGGCGCCCTCGTGGCTGACCATGCAGGGCCCAACCGGTGTCCGGGGCGTGCAGACCTTCCCGAAGAGCTTGCAGTCGCTGGGCTCGGCAATGCCGCGCAGGACCTTGTCGCAGATGCAGGCCGAGTGCTTGCTTACTTTTTTGTACACGAGATCGAACTTCTTCTGCGCATCATACTGCTCGAACTCGGGCTTGAGCTTCAGCCCCGACTTCGGGATGACCGGGAAACCGCGCCACTCGACATCGGACGGCTCGAAGACCTCGTACATGATCTTCTTTGCCTTGACATTTCCTTCCCGGGTAACGACTCTCGGGTAGGCATTGTCGACCCGGGCTTTTCCCTCGCGGAGCTGTTCTGCGAGCATGAGCAGGCCAAGGAGAATATCGTCGGCCTCGAAACCGGCAACGACCTGCGGCACCGCAAACTGCTCGTACTCCTCGTACCCCATGATCGCACAGACATGGCCGGGGAGCACGAACCCGTCGAGCTTTGCCTCGCCCTGTTCGAGCATCCACTTCATGGCGGGCGGGACGAGCCGGTGGCAGGAGAGGATCGAGAAGTTTTTGGGCGGGCGGGAGAGGATGGTTGCGGCAACCGTGGGTGCGGTCGTTTCAAAGCCGACCGAGATAAAGACCACTTCCTTGTCGGTCTTTTCAGCTATCTCCACGGCCTTGTGGACGCCCTGCACGATCCGCACGTCCCCGCCGCAGGACTCTAACGACCCTTTCGAGCCGGGCACCCGCAAAAGATCGCCGTAGGTAGCGATGATGCAGTCCTTGTCCACGAGATCGAGCGCTGCATCGATCTCGCCCTGCGGCGTAATGCAGACCGGGCAGCCCGGGCCCATGACGATCTTGAGCTGCGGCGGCAGGATACTGCGCAGGCCGGTCCGTGCAATCGCGGCCTCGTGCGTACCGCAGATGTGCATGAAAGTCATATTCCGGTCCACCAGTCCGCGAAGCGTCTCCGCGATCTCTTTTCCCGTCGCCATGCTATCTCATAGTTATTTACTGGCCGCTGTCATAAGTATACGTATATGAGTGACAACCTCCTCTTCGCTGTCGTGGTGATCCTTGTCGGGTTTGCCATCGCCGGGATCGCGCGGATTATTGTCAGGTGGCTGGAAAAATATGCAGAGACCACCGAGACCAAGTGGGACGATATCATCGTTGCCGCCATCGGCACGCCGGTCCAGGTCGGCATCATCGCGGTCTCGTTCTATATTGCGCTGAAATTTTTCAGCATCGTGCCGGACCAGTTTGCCTGGATCATCTCCGACGATGTACTCAACTCGATCTATATCCTGCTCGGGACCTGGATCGTCTCATCGCTGCTCCACGATATCATCAAGATCTACGGCCATGAATGGGCCGCAAAGACCGAAGGCGATACCGACGACCGGCTGGTCGATCTGCTCGAACTGGCGGCACGCTACATCATCTGGTTTGCCGGCATCATGCTGGTGTTTGTCAACCTCGACATCAACATCACTCCCTTTTTGGCCGGCGCAGGCATCGCGGGCGCGGCCCTCGCCCTCGCATCGCAGGACTTCCTCTCCAACTTCCTTGGCGGCGTGGTCATCACCATCGACAAGCCGTTTAAGGTCGGCGACCGGATCATGGTCGATACCTATTACGGCGACGTGCTCATGATCGGGACCCGGAGCACCCGCATCCGGACCATCGACGGGAAACTGGTCACGATCCCGAACAGCAAGATCACCTCCAACAGCGTGATGAACTATTCCGAGCCCGACCCGATGCTCCGGTACACCATCCCTATCACGGTTGCGTACGGTTCCGATATCGCAAAGGTAAAATCGGTGCTTGCCGGGATAGCCGACGATGCCATCAAGAATACGGACTTCTTTTTGAGCGAGCCCGGCCCGAAGGTCTTTTTCCAGGAGTTCGGGGATTCGAGCCTGAAGTTCGTGATCTATATCTGGGCAAAGGCCTACAATGTGCCGGACGAGGTGAAAGATGCGATCAATACCCGGATTGCCCGCCGCTTCGCGGAAGAGGGCATCGAGATCCCGTTCCCGCAGCTCGAAGTAAAGATGAAACCCTGATCGTTTCGTGCGGCACGACCGGCTTTTCTGCCCGGCCTGCCGCAGGAAAATTCCCGTTTTTTCCGTAATATTTTATAAGGTAAACCTACAATGTATCTAGGCAATCTGCCTGTGAAGTAAAATCCGGTAGTCCCGGATTCTCATATATGCAGAATGTGTTATGCCTAAGTGACTCAGCCCGGTAGAGTACCTCCTTGGTAAGGAGGAAGTCGCGAGTTCGAATCTCGCCTTAGGCTCTCATTACAGTTCTCCCCGTTTTTGGCTGCTGTTTCCCCGGTTACTTTCCGGCATATCCTGTTTTTCCTGTTCCCTGACCGGCCGGGCGTCCGCTGCCCCGACTCACGTCGATCCTATTCTGCGATTGTTCACCGGCCCCGCAATCCTCCTGCCGGGATAACCCGGGGATAACCGGGCGGGTACGGGCCGCGCAGCGGTTGCACGGGAGATCTTTTAACCATATGCCATGCATTAGCATTCTTTTGGGCCCGGTGAAAATACCGGCAGAATCCAAACGGCATCAGAATATCCTTGCCTTTGGTTAACGGGGCTCAAATCATTATTTGATACAATAAACAATGTTTTTATATTTGTAGATCACTATAACATGATTCATCGATTAAAATATTTCCCGGCAATAACTTTTCAAAACGATTGGAAGATTTTCCGTGACCTATTCCGTGCTCTATGTTGACGACGAACCGGCACTCCTCGATATTGGAAAGGTGTTCCTTGAAGCTTCGGGGGAATTTGTAGTTACCACGGTACCTTCCGTCGAATCTGCGCTCTCTGAAATGACCGCACAGCACTTCGACGCCATCATCTCCGATTATCAGATGCCGGTAACAAACGGCCTTACCTTTCTCAAAAAGATCCGGGCTGACAACAACCTGATCCCGTTCATCATCTTTACCGGCCAGGGCCGGGAAGAGATTGTCATCGAGGCGATCAATGCCGGGGCGGACTTCTATCTCCAGAAGGGCGGGGCCCAGAAGGCGCAGTTTGCCGAGCTTGCCCACAAGATAAAAAAAGCAATAGAGCTCAAAAAGGCGCTGCACGATCTCCACGACAGCGAGAGGAAATTCCGGATGCTGGTGGATAACTCTTTTGACGGGATTATCATTACCTCTCCCACCGGAGATATTCTCTTTGCCAACAATGCGGCAAAGGAGATGGCCGGAGCAGAATCGGTTGAAGAAATTATCGGGAAAAAGAACGTGATGGAGTTCGTTGCACCGTTGTCAAAGGAGGTGGTCCTTCACGACTACGAAATGGTACGGCAGGGCACTGAAGGATACATCTCCCGGTATCATATCTTCAACCTGAAACACGAGGGGATGCTGGTCGAATGTATCGGGAAGATGATCACGTTCCAGGATGCACCCGCGATACTGGTCTCCCTCCGGGATATCACCGACCGCCACCACCCGTAACGATCTCGTGCACGAACCGGAGAATTAAAACCGGCCCGGTACCGGAACCTCCGCCATGTTTCCATCTTCCAGGACTTTCCTGTGCTTTCCTTTATGCGGATGCCCGTCCCGCTGATGTGTACACTGTGGGAGAAAGCGCAGTGACCGCATAGCCGGTCCCGTTAGTCGAGACCTCAACGATCCCGTCCCGGTCGGTCCGGTAGACGGTAACATTCTCCTGTGCCAGCCGGGCAAGCGTCTTGTCCGAGGGGTGGTGGCCTTCGCTTGCAGCGCCCACTTCGATGATGGCAAGCGAGGGGTGGACCGCGGCTAGGAATGCGGCGCTCGTTGAGTGCACGTTCCCGTGGTGGCCGACCTTGAGGATATCGGCAGAGAGCGTCATATTCCCGGCAAGCATGGACGCCTCGGATGCCTGCGCTGCATCGCCGGTAAACAAGAACGAGACATTACGGTAGGTCATGCGCAGCACGATGCTGTTGTTGTTCGGGTCGTCAAAGCCCGGCGCTGGCGGGTTGAGGACCTCAATGGAGAGGTCCGGATCGAGGCTGAGGGTATCCCCGGCCTTTACTGCAGTCAGCGGGATCTTCTTTTTCCCGATCTCTGCCATCAGTTTCGTGTAGGGCGATGCCTTTCGCGGGTGCCCGTTCCAGACAAACTCATGGACCGGGAAATTTTCAAGCACCTCCGGCATCCCCCCGATATGGTCGCCGTGCGCATGGGTGGCAAGCGCAATATCGAGCGCCGAGACATTCTCGCGCCGCAGGAGACGGATCACGTCCGGCGCAGCATCCGCGAGACCGGCATCGATCAGTATGGCCTTCTGGTTCGGTGTGATAACAAGGATCGAGTCGCCCTGCCCGACCGGGATGAAAAAGACCGAGAGATTCCTGAGGGCCGGCGCGGGCGCAGGGGTCGCAGTTATGGCAGGAGCGGCCGGGGAAAGGAACGGCGCCGGTGACGGTGCGGGAGTTCCTGCAACCGCGGGGGCTGTCCCGGTACAGCCGGCGGATACCGCAAGGATGCAGAGAAGAAGCAGGATCGCGCCGGTCTTTTGCATGATTTTCCCGGTGGGAATTGTTCCCGTATAAGGGCTCTCTTTTTTTTAGGATTCCTGTCGTGCCGGTACTGGCATGATCACTACCCGGTACTCTTTTTATCGGGATTCGGCAATTTTCAGGATCGAGTACATGTGCTTCATAAAGCTTTGAAAAAAACGGTTAACAAAACGTGCGGATACATATATCCGGTAAACCCCCTGACCGGTAGTATCTCCTGAAATCCCGGGTGATCATCATCGACAAAAAGAAATTTGCACTGATACTTGCGCTCATCCTGCTGGCCATTGGCGCGGCATATACAGGATATTTCTGGGTCCATGCCCATACGCCGGTCCGTATCGGAGTCCTGCTCCCCATAACCGGCGATGTGGATCTCAAAGACCCGCTCGAATGGGCAAAGGACAATATCAATGCCCGGGGGGGAATCGGGGGACGGCAGGTTGAACTCGTGTACAGGGATACCGGCTCCGGCAATACCACACAGCTTGCCCGCGAACTGCTTGCCGACGATTCCATCCACATGGTGATCGGGCCGCCGACCAGCGACGATGTCTATACGCTCGCGCCGGAATTTGCCAATAAAAAGAAACTCCTCATCAGCCCGCTTGCAACATCGGGCGATATCATCCGGGCGTTCGGGAAGACCGGGTATTTCTGGCGGACGGTCCAGGGCGATGTGGCACAGGATGAAGCGCTGGTCACTATCCTCCACGCAAAAGGCGTGAAACATGCAGCCCTCCTTACCGAGAACACGACCTATGGCAGCACGTTCTATGACTGGACCGGGTTCTTTGCCACGGAATCCGGTATCGATCTCACGTCTATTCAGGAGTTTGAACCCGGCTCCGCCACGCTCGATGCGGAGGTGAATGCAGCCCTTGCCACCCGTCCGGAATATATCATCGCGGCCTGCGGCCCGGAGGATGCGGCAACCATAAAAAAGGCTATCGACCGGTCCGGATCGTCCACGAAGCTGATCCTTACCGATGCTGCGGCAACGCCGGTGCTTGTCTCAACGCTCGGGAGCAGTGCAGAGGGCCTCGAAGGCACGTCTCCGACAGCCGACCCGACGAGCGGATTTGCAACCGCATATACGGAAAAATTCGGGACCGCCCCTACCGATTATGCAGCGCCCGCGTACGATGCCGTTCTCCTTGCCGCCTATACCGCAGCACGTCAGGAGGCGGCACCGTTTGAATCACCGCCGGATTCCTTCCGGTACGTTGTGGACGGCAACGATACCGTGGAGGACTGGACCCCACAGCAGTCCCATGATGCGATTGACGGCCTGGTAAAAGGCCAGAGCCCGTACGTTACCGGCGCCAGCCAGCCATTCATCTACGATACGGAATACGGGGTGGACCCGGTGATCACCTACTACTCCCACTGGGTCATAAGGAACGGGACCTATGTGTCTCTTGGTACGCTTGGTTCGGAAAAATCCGGCGCGTCCAAGCTGATCGCGGAATCGGGAGGGCTCTCGCAGGCCTCGCAAGGATTCATGACCCTGAACACACCGGCAGGTGCACCCGATACCGGAAACGGGAATTATGTTCCCCGGGTAAACCGGACCGGCTTTGAGGCGGTTATTGTCGGCCCGTCCCCGGGCTGGACAAACTACCGGCACGAATCCGATGCCCTTGCCATGTACACGCTCCTTAAGGACAACGGGGTTCCCGACGACCACATCATCCTCATGCTCTACGATGATGTCCCCACCTCTCCGCAGAACCCTGTCCGCGGGGATGTCCACAACATGGTGGGCGGGGCAAACCTCCGGTCCGAGGCCCGGGTGGATTACCGGGGCGCAAATGTGACCGCAGCAACGCTTGCGGCGGTCCTTACCGGCAACAGGTCTGCACAGACCCCGGTGGTCCTCGAATCCAATGCCAGTACCGATGTCTTTGTCTATATCGCAAGCCACGGTTCCCCGGGCAGCATTCTCTTCCCTACTCCGGATACCTCGTTATCGGCCGGCGAGTTTGCCACGCTCACCGACACGATGGCCCGGGAAGGGAGATACCGGCAGATGGTCTTTTTCGTGGACACCTGCTTTGGGGAGAGCGTTGCCACGAATGCGACGGCAAAAGGACTCCTGTACTTTACCGGTGCAAACCGGAACGAACCCTCGCTCGGGGCGGTTTACGATCCAAACATCCGCCAGTGGCTCTCGGACGAGTTTACCCAGAACGTCCTTATCGCCGTACGGAACAATCCGCACATCACGTTCCGCGACCTGTACACCACAACCTACGAACAGGTGACCGGCTCGCACGTGCAGATGCTCAACACCAGGAATTTCGGCGACATCGATACTGAGGTCATGAAGTTTTTGTCGCCATAACCGCCCGCGGGGCAGGGAACGGGAAAATCCTTGTTCGGTTTTTGCCCGGATCTTTTTTGTTTTTTCGGATACTGGCGCAGGGAGCCGGCCGTGATGTACCCGGTTGGCCGGGTGCCGGGAAAACCCGATGCATTCCACGACAGGGGACCGGCAATCGCCCCATCGCTCTTCCCGGTTACAAAAAGGGATGGCGAAAAAAGAGCGGCTGAGTCCCGGCTCACACCATGTGCATTGTCGCAGGGCTCACGAACATCGCAAACGAGAGCAGTAACAGGAGAATAAACGCTATGAGCACCGTGACGATGGCAAGGATGATAAAGAGGAGCAGGTGTGAGGTTTTTGTCGGGAGGAACGGGATCTCATTGTTATTCATTTTGCACGCGATCTCGTAAGCATCGTAGATCCCAAATGCCCAGACGCACAGGCCGGGGATGATGAAGATAAAGAACCCGATAATTGTTCCAAAGAAGATCAAAAAACCGCGTTCGAGCTTGCCGTCATAGACCTGCCCGAGCCCGGGGATCACGAGCGAGCAGATGGCTGCAATCGCCGTGCTCTTCTCCTCGTCCGGCTGGACAAGGGTCACGGGTTCCGGGGCGGGGGACGATGACCCGGCCCCGCTGCCTTCCGGTGGCTGGACCGTGATGGTCGGGGCTGCCTGGAGTTTTGCCCCGCAGTTGTCGCAGAAGTTCGCGGCTTCGTTTGCCAGAGGCTTGCCGCATTCGGGACAGTATTTTATGGTCTTTCAGTGTGATCTTTGCGGCCATACGAGATAGATGTTCGTTGGGGCGGGGGCGTTGCACGGTCCCGGGAGACCGGCAAAATATCCGGGACGGGAACGATCGGCCGGGATCGTTGGTGCAAAAAATTTTTTCGTTAACCCCGGGGCTATAATCCCCGGCCGCCAAAAATAAAAAACAGGGCCGCCGGGACCCGGGTGCCGGAAAAAAACCGCGGGAAATGTTCCCGGTCCCGGTGGTTCATGGCCGTTGTCTCCAAACCAGCGGCTCAAAATAAAACGGTGGCGGAACCCAGCATGGATCTCCCTTTTCATCCGGTATGGATAACCCGGGCAATTCTCGTACTGTCCCTTGCAGCGGTCACCCTCATGGCAACCTTTGCCGGACATGCATGAGCTGCCGATCTTCCGGTGACCCGGATCGCCTTTGCGCCCGAAAAAAATCCTGCCGCCCGGATTGCAGGAAAAATAATTTTCCCGGATCCTGCCGGGCCGGCCGGGGCCGGTGCGGGCAGTACTTACCCCAAAAACACCCTCATTTCAGCGGTCCTGACAGTATCTCCGGTATATAATGCCCCCGGTAGTGGTACAAACGGGCACCGGCCGCTAATCTCCCGTAAACCCTCTCAAAACCGATCCGTTTTTTCCTGCCCGGGAACCCTGTAAATTTTCGGCCCGCAATGCGTTTCTTTCATCTGTACAGGGCAGGGTAAGGCAATTCATTGTCCCATTTTTGGCCCCTGCAGGAAGGCCGCTAAAGACGCCGGTCAAATCTCATTTAAAATGCCCTGTTATTGAAAATAACCATTTAAAACAAAAATCGTGGAGTGGATTGGCACCGTTTCCACTGGAACTTTCCGGCCGCGATCCGGCCCTGCAACCTCTCCGTCGGAGAAACGATCCATGGTGACCGTAGGTCCGGCTACCCCCCTCTTTTGGTATAGGGGGCCTGTTTCGCATAGGGGTTGATGTACCCGTCCGGCTGCCACCATTCAATCTCGGCTACGAGATCGGGCAGGACCCGGAGCCGGCGCCAGGCCCGTTCGTGCCGGGTACGCAGCCAGATCTCTTTTGGGAACCACGAAGGAAGCGGGAGCGAGCGGACCGCGCCAAGATCGTCCCGTAAGAGTTCTTCATAAAAGATATCCGGGTCGATCCGGTATGCAGTCTGCCGGACCCGGACCATGCAGGCCGTCTCGCGCTTGAAGATGAAGAGATCGTACCCGAGGTCTTCATGAGTGTTTTCCTGCCAGCGGTATCCCATCCGCTCTGCAAACTTTTTTGCTTCGTTTATCGTGGCGGTCGGCTTCTTCCCCCGGGTCATAAGGATTTTTTATAGGCCGGGAATTGAAGCGTTTGTGGTCGGGCCCATGGAGCAAACGGTACCGGGAATTATTCCCGGACCGGTTGGTTAAAAAAAAGTCTGATCCCCGTACCGTTACAGGGATGCAAGCGGGGCTTCGTTCGTATCGAGGAAGTACACCGCGTTCTCGCCATACTGGACCGGTGCATTCCGGTTCCCGATATGGGGGAGCCCCTGGAACCTCACGAGCCAGGAGCCGTTGATCTGCCCGGCCATCTGGGCCGAGACCGCCTGGGGCGTGATCACGTCGCCCGTGCCGACAACGAGCATGACGGTCTTGTTGATGCCGGCAAGACCGTTCCAGGTCCCGTTAAAGGCAAGGTTCGCGTTTGCCTCGGCCCGGAGGCCCGGGCTCGCGGTCGTATCGTTTGCAACCGCAATGAGGGTCGCGTGCAGGGTCTGGCACGCGGGGATGTTTGCATTGTACGAATTGGAATCGAGGACCAGCTTTTTCACGAGCTCGGGGTGGGTAATGACCAGCTGCTGTGCGGTTGTCGAGCCCATGGACTCCCCGTACACGTTCATGCTGTCGTACCCGAGGGCTTTGATCAGACCTGCCGCATCGTCCGCATAGAGGGGGATTGTGGGGGTCACGTTGTTCATGCTGCTGTATCCCATTCCCCGGTGATCGTAGGCATAGACATGGTATTTGGAGGAGAGGATCGAAAGGAATGTCTCGTTCCACGGGGCCTGCGCGGGAGTATCGTTCGCGACCTCGCTCGCGAATCCTTCGATGAGGAGAACGGGTTCGCCGGATCCCCATTCCCAGTATGCGAGCCGGACGCCATTGACGTCCTTGTATTCGACCGGCGTATTGGCAATGGAGACCGGTTTATACATTGCCGGTGCCGATGGTGACGGGCTGGCAGTGGCCGGCCCGGTGCCGGTGCAGCCGGCGGCAAGAACCATGATCGCAATGACGGCAAGCACAATAATGACGGGAGTCTGTTTCATTCTCGTTTCATCCTCGGGATCGTTAGATTCACTGTTCGGGACGAGCCCTGATAAACGCTTGGTCGGGGAGAAGACCCGGGTTTTCCCTGAACGGAAAACACTATTACACTAAAAACGGTACGTATCTACCATCATGCCCAAAAGGGCAGACCAGACGATCAGTCCCGGCCGGGGAACGATCCACGGCCGCGTTTGCTGCCTGGCCCGGATGGTTTTTTATCATGTCTGAATCAATAAAATCGCCCCTTGCACGGCTCGTGCTCTTCATGATCTGTTTATCGGTTGTCGGGTTGTTCATGGCCGGTGTGCAGTATTACGCAGTCGATCTCCCGCAGCAGCAGAGCGTGCATGCGCCGACAAATGGTTGTGCATACACGCATGGGGACTGTACGTATGAGTATGAGAATAATCGCTGGGAATCGGTCTGCTGCTATACGGATTGCTGTACCAGCACGGATGAAATGAGCTCGGCATCCCAGTGGATTGACTGATCACTACCGGGCGGGAAGACTCCCCCCCACATCTTTTCGTGGCAGGAGGGGTGAGGGGCCGGACAAAAAAATTTGATCCGGGGCCGGAGGGCCTCATTCATTTTTATGGAGTGGGGGACACCCCCTCCCCCACCATGCGATCACTCCACCCTCCCGTTCGTAACCGGAGGGGGTGGTCTCCCCTCCCCCGATCGCCGGACACTCCACACGAAACACACCTTCTGGAACTGGAACGATGGGGGGGGTAGTCCCCTCTTTTGTGCAGTACGGGGGGGGGTCTGTTCGCGAAAAAATAAAACCAGGGGGAGGGGGGTAGCAATATTTTTTAAAGGCCACCCCCCCGCCCGGAACTTTTGGGGAGGTGTGGGGGGTCACGGGCCGGCATCGGCTGGGGGAACAAGCCGGAAATATCCGGGTTCCCTTAACAGAAACACTATTACACCGGAAACGGAACGTATGTATAATATGCTTAAGATGGCAGACCAGACAATCAGTCTCGACCGTATCAGGATCAACGGCCGCATCTGCCGTCTTGCCCGGAAGCTGATCGTTACCGTGGAACACGAAGACGACCGGCTGACACTTTTCAATGAAGAGTTCGGCCTCGTTGTCTCTGCGGAAACGCTGGAAGAAGGAATTGCCGGTCTTTCCGGAGAGCTCGCAGCACTCTGGGAAGTCTATGTCGATGAAGATCCGGCCAACCTTACCGCAGATGCCCTGCGGCTCCGCAGCAACCTGACCTCGCTTGTGCCGGCCGGGGTCAGCCTGTGAAGACCTGCAAGGCCCGGGATATCGAAGCAGCGTTACTCAAGAAAGGGTTCCTGGCAAAGGACTCCCACCACAGACTCTTTTATCTCACAAATGCCGGGAAGATCACCGGCGTCCACACGTTCATGAGCCACGGTCTCCGGGAATATCCTGCGGATCTTCTGGCAAAGATGCGGACCCAGCTGCACCTCTCGGGAAAAGAGTTTGAGAATCTTATCGCATGTCCTTTGTCCGGGGAAGAGTATCTCGCGCTGCTGGTGGAACGCGGGGTTGTGGAATAAAACCGGAATCCCTTTTTGATAAAACAATGCGATACCCGACGCGGGAAAACGCCTTGTCGCCCGGAACTTTTGGGGAGGGGTGGGGGGAACGGGCCGGGATTTATTCCCGGACCAGCAACGAACCGGTATCTTTCATGACCCTGTCCAGATCTTTTCTTTCATGCGCTGGTTTGTCCCGCATACCGGCAACGACAACAACATCCCGGGTATCGAACTCCAGCATCTGAAACATTTTTCTCGTGTAATCAAAATATTCCCGGAACATGCCGGGATCGGGATTGCCCTGCGTGAACACAAGGAGCAGCTTCTTTTTTGATACTTTTTCCTTGTAATGCGGTGAGAAACGCGGGGAGATCTGCGCAAACAACCGGTCGGTGATGATCTTTGCCTGGGCGCTCATCTGCCCCATGTACACGGGCGAGCCAAGGACAATGGCGTCGGCCTTGTCAATCGCGTCATACAGCTCCTGCATATCGTCATCGATTATACAACCGGAGTCCTTTCCGTCATGACAGCACAGGCAGCCCCGGCACGGTTCGATATCATGCCCGCTGAAGTACCAGGACCGGGTCTCGGCTCCCTGTTCTTTCGCGCCTTCGAGTATCTTGTTCACGGTCCACGCGGTATTGCCATCTTTTCGCGGACTTGCGATAATTCCGAGGATCTTCATCTTTTCTGCTTTCATGGTTGACCGGAGGGTGTCTTTATTCTATCATGAGGCCGGGATTACGGATCGTCATTCCGTTTGGCCGTGCTGAGGAAACAAACGTGTTCGGACAGCTGGAACAAAACGATGCCAGACGCGGGAAAACGCCTCGTCGGGTTTTCCCGCTACGCACTTACCGGGATCTTTGGCCGCAGTGAGATTCTAGAGAGATCGTACACTCACTTGCCCAGCGAGGGCCCGACGAGGCGCCCGAGCGACTCCGAGCCGAAGCGAGGAGGGGGGAACTCATTATGGGATGTAGAGGGTTTGAGGACATCGTAAGAAGCTGGGGGTCTCCTGAATACCCCTACAAATGAGGAATGTGATTGTTATCGGTGGGAGGTTGAGGTATATTCTAGAAGATAAGATAATGAATGATACAAATATTATTAAATACAAAATTTTGACTTTGTAAGAATTGCGAGCAATTTCAATAAATATATAATGAAAAGCGAAATCATAAAAAAATTGGTGAATTATGACGGCATATGTAAATCAGCATTTTATTCCTAGATGGTATTTACGAAATTTTTCTCCGAACTATAATAAATACCAAAAGGATGGGGATATTTTTCTCTACTTGCTCAAAAAAAAGAAAGTTATTACAGGTACAATAAAAAAAACTGCGATGATTAAAAATTTTTATGGGGTCGATGGAATATTTGAATCCACATTTCTAAAAGGATTAGATGAAAAAACTTCAATTCCTATCGCCAGTATAATAAAAAATGAAAAAATTGATGAATCCCAGTTAAAGAAGATTGGTCTTTTTTTACGTTTACAATCTATTCGTACAGAATCCTCAAAAAGGATAATGCAAAATTTTCTTCTCCGACCTAGTAAAAAATATCCTAATGAATTGAGAATACTGCGTAGAGATAAAAAAAAGTATGGAAGTGTCATTTTTGAATATTACATAAAATTAATATCTAAAGATTCCCTTCTCCTTTCGGATTTAAAATTATTTTTACTAAAAAATACAACAAAACGCCCATTTATTTCAAGTGATTATCCTGTTGTTCTCAATAATTATTTTTATCAAGATTTGGGTGTATATGGATTATATACTCCAGGCATTCAAGTTATCTGTCCTCTTTCTGACACGCTCTGTTTGTTACTAATACATTCAGAATTATATGATCTCTTAACATCAGGGGATTCTGTCATAGAACTTTCTAAAGAACAGGATATTGATTCAATCAATTGTTTACAATTTATCAATTGTGACAAATTTATTTTATCTAAACAAGAAATTCCAGAGTATTTCTTTTACGTGCATCAAAAATCTGGTTTGATAAAAGATAAATTGAGAGATCTCTGCTTAAAGAGAAGATTCGAGGATACAAAAGATAGAGTGTATAGTATTCCTTTATCATTTTTATCTGCAAGGGAGGGTATCGATTTCTCTCAATTTGAAAAAAACTCTCCAAAAGACAATCTCCCTGTTAGAAATCGCATGTTGTATGATGAGTCAAATAAAAGTGCAGATAAACTAATTTTAGAATTTAATGATGTGATCAGCTCGTATTTCAAAAATGAGAAACATATTGTAAGGAACGTTCAAAGGAATAATTTTTAGAAATGTCTAATTTAAAACCAAAAAGAAAAATGCGCCGATCGGGACTCGAACCCGAGTTTAGGCGTTGGCAACGCCTAGTGATAACCACTACACTATCGGCGCAATGCGCTCTAAAAAGTAGGCACTCATATGATTTAAGTATATCGTGCTTTCAGGCATGAAACGGGCGCATTTGCCGGATGGTTCCGTCGGAGGAATGTTTCCGTGCAGGTACGCTCGCATACCTGCGGATTGTCCGGATGCCGCTTTTCGGATTCTTCCCTCCGGTTCTTCCCGCGGATTTATGGCGGTTCCCGGCCCGGCGACCGCGACCGGCCGCGAGCCGGGCGGCCTTCGTTGTCGCTTCTGCACCGGCTTCCTGCCCCCGCCCGGTCTCCCGGGTTATTCTATCATCGCCGCCGCAAGCCTGAGGGCATACGTGTAGTCCTTCTGGGAGCGCGAAGTGTCGACAAAGATCTTGTCGATGTTGACGACCGGTGCCCCGTGGCCGCGTCCGGCCCCCAGGTGTTCGAGCGTCCGGAACACAAAGTTTCCCGTGATGCCGTCCGGCGCAATGATAAGTCCGCAGGACTGGATGGCATCCTCGATGCGGAACTCGAAATGCTCGGCACCCGCGAGCTTTGCCACGAGCTCGGCATCGGCCATGCTCCGGTCCACGGCCGCATTCCAGCCAATGCCGCCGAACCGGCCGCCCGAGAGCACGCCCACTTTTTCGGGGAGGCCGAACTTTACGGCAAGTGCCCGGCCTTTTTCTATCAGCGCGAGCTTCTCCGTGATGGTCCAGCCTTCGGCAATCCCGACCGGCGCAAACAGGAACTTCTTTTTTCCGGCCGTCTCAAGGAGCGCAACGCGTTCAAGGTGCAAGACGCCAGCCGCTGCCGCGAGCAGCTTTAACGTGATCTCGCCCGGCAGGTTCCCGCGTACCGCTGCCGCGATCGTTCCTGTCTTCAAAGCATAGACAAGGGCAGCGTCCGGATCGCTCTCTTCGGCAATCCTCACGCGGGCGGTACCGGGCGGGAGCTGTGCGGTGCCCGGCCGCGAATAACAGATAATATCGTACGGGATCTCCGCCCGGCACGCACTCTGGATGATCTTCTCTGCATCCGGGCCCATCCCGATTCCAATGGCGGTTCGTCTGGTCATAAAATACGTCCCCGGGCGTGGTGACGGGGTCCGGACAGACCCTGCACCACCGGTCGATACCATCCCTCTCGTGCCGGAAATGATAAGGATACGCTTGACCGAAATGGATTTTTCAGTCAAAAAAAACCGGATATCCCCGGGTTTTCTGCGTATGCCGTAAAAAACAACGGGACCGGCCCCGTTTCATGCGCCTGCCGGTAAGGGCCCCGACCCGAATCCTATACCTTAATGTAACGCGTGCGCCCTAATAACTGATCAATGATACCCCTCTTCGTGGACTGCACGGGAAAACAGGTCGTGATCTTTGGAGGAGGGGTGGTTGCCGCACGCAAGGCCGGGCACTTTGCCTACGAGGCCGAGGTGCTCATGGTCAGCAAAACCTTCAATCCCGAATCAAAAGCGCTTCCCGTCCAGATCCAGACGCTCGACACCCGGGCCGCAAGCGACGAGGAGCTCAACCGGATCATCGAGCACGCGTTCCTTGTGATCGGCGCCCTCTCCGACAAGGAAGAGAACAACCGGATCGGTGCGCTCTGCAAAGACTACGGCGTGCTCTTCAACAATGCAAACGGCGAGGCCGGGGACGTGATCATCCCGGCAATCACGCAGGGGGCGCATTACGGGGTTGCGGTCAGCACCCTTGGCGAGAGCCCCGCGGTCTCCCGGTTCATCCGCGAGGACCTCGAGAAGCGCTACCCGGCGCTCGATGCCATGATCGCCCTCCAGCACCGGCTCCGCGTGGAGTTAAAGAAACGAGACACCACGCCCGCGGGCAGGCGCCGGATCCTCTGGGAGGTGCTCCACGACAAGACCCTCTGGTCGCTCTTAAAGAAGTCCCCCGGCCGGGCGTGGGACCGGGTGGCGGAGAGGTATCTTGCATGACCGGCCGCGAGGCGGGTCTTGCCATTGCCGGCGTCAGCCACCAGACCGCTGATGTCACGGCGCTCGAAGCGTTCCGGTTCCCGGACGAACCCGCGTTCCTTGCCGCTGCAAAAAAACAGTTCGGCGGCGTGCTCCTCCTCCAAACCTGCAACCGGGTCGAAGTGATGGTGGAAGGCAACGCAGCGGATCTCCGGGATTTCCTGTGCAGCCAGGGACGGAACGGGTTCTTTCTCCTTGACGGCCGCGATGCACTGCGCCACCTCTTCTCGCTTGCCGCCGGCATAGAATCGATGATCGTGGGCGAGGACCAGATCATCGGCCAGCTCAAGAAAAGCCTTGCGGACGCCGAGGCGGCGGGAAGCGCCGGCTGTTTTGTTGCGCAGTGCGTGACAAAGGCCGTCCACGTAGGGATCGAAGCGCGGAAACGCACCCGGATCAACCGGGGGTCGGTCTCGGTCGGCTCGGCTGCCGTGATCCTTGCCGAGTCCGAGCTCGGGTCGCTTGCCGGCCGGCACATCCTCGTGGTAGGGAGCGGCGAGATGGGCCTTCTTGTGGCCCAGGCGCTTGCCGCAAAGCAGCTCACCGCCATGTACGTGGCAAACCGCACATTCGGCCGCGCCGTCCAGCTCGCGGAAAAGATCGGCGGGAATGCGGTAAAGTTCTCCGAGCTCTACCACTATATCGCGCTCTCCGATGTGGTCATCTCCTGCACCGCCGCCCCGCACGCGGTGATCCGTGCAGCGGAACTGGACCAGGCCGTACAGGCACGGCCAAAGCTCGCGGACGGCTCTCCAAAGCCGCTCATCATCATCGATATCGCCCAGCCCCGGGACGTGGAAGAGGCCGCGGGGGAGATAGCGGGCGTCCGGCTCTTTACCATCGACAACCTGCGCGAGGTAAACGAGAAGAACATGGCGACCCGCAAGGCGGAGGCGGAACGGGCCTCTGCGTTTGTCGAAGAAGAGCTCTCGGTCTTCCTCTCGCAGCTCCGGCGCCAGTCCTCCGACGACTGCATTGCCGTTCTCCATGCATGGGCAGAGGAAGTGCGGATCCGTGAGCGGGACCGGGCGCTTACCCGGCTTGGGACATGCGACGAGAGGACCGCGGAGATCCTCGACGACCTCTCGCGGGTGCTCACCAAAAAGATCCTTGCCGATGCAACCGCCTCGATCCGGGAGAACGCCCATGCCGGCGACCGGGCCGCGGCCGAAGCGCTCGTTGCCGCCCTTACCCGGGGCACCGTGCCGCAAAAAAAGAAAGGGGAAGTCCGGGAATAGCCGGGAGGGCACCATGACCGCAGAGCCTCCCGAAAAACTCCGTGTCCGCCCGTATGCAGACGAGGACTTTTCCGCGGTCGTGGCGCTGGAGATCAACGGCATCCACGAGCCGTACCGGTCCGCGGTCTTTGTCCGGCAGCAGGTCGCCCTCTCCCCGGACACCTTCCTGGTCGGGGTCGAAGAGGAAACGATCGTCGGGTTTACCGTTGCCGCCATTGTCCACGACCGTCCCAATACGGCCTGGATCCTCCGCATGATGGTAGGCAACGGGTTCCGCCACTGCGGGATCGGGACCGGGCTCCTGCGCGAGATGTGCCGGCTGCTTGCCGGCCGGGGCGTGCGCGAGATCTTCCTTACGGTCTCGCCAAAGAACGAGCCGGCGGTCCGGCTCTACACCCGGGAAGGGTTTAATAAAGAATCGCTTGTCCCGGCCTATTTTGGCAATGGCGAGGACCGGTTCATCATGAAGCGGACCTGCTAAAAAAAAGGGTTATCCCTGTTTTATAAACGCGGTCTGCGAGAGGGAGGCGAGCGTGTCGTAGGACGGGCAGGTCCCGCTCATCCGGATCACATCGAGAATATCGCCTTTCCCAAAGACCACTTCGGTATAGCCTTCGGTTGCAACGGGGGCGCTGCTCTCAAATGAGAGCGGGGACATGCCGCCGGCCGAGATTTCTGTCGGCGTTGCATTCACGAGCACTGCCGAAAGCGCCCGGGTATCGGGCCCGGTTGCCGGTGCGGCAAGATCGGTAAAGGCAAGGCCCCCGACTTTGCGTTCGTTTGCGATAACGAGCGGGACGAGCGAGGACATGTTCTGCCCCGAATAGCGCGTCACGGTCTGGGTGAGCGTGCAGGTGCCGGCCGCGTTACCGGCAGGCAGCGTATAGACGACAACGTACCCGTCCTGCCAGCCGAGTTCGCGGGCAGCCGTGCCCATCTCGGCAGCGGTCTTCTCGCGGGACGAGACCGGGGTCCAGGTGGCGGGCAGGTCGGAGGGTGCGAGCGCGTATGCGGAAAGCGCAGGGGTTGCAGGGGCCGGCGTTACTGCGGCCTGCGGTGCGGCAGGCGCGGAAGTACACCCGGCGCAGAGGATGAGAGCGGCCATGATAATGACCGGTACAGACCAGGAATAATGCTGCATATCGTACCCGGTAGTACCCGTTCCCCTAAAAAACGAAGTGTTTTTGTTTTTTGGCCCGTACCGGGGATACAACCATATATACGATAACCCAGCACATGGTAATTAGTATTCTCCGAGGTAATGTTGCGTATGTTTCCCGAGCGACGCATGAGGCGGGTCAGGTCCCGCACGATCCAGCCTCTTTTATGCGAGACAACGCTTTCCAAAAACGATCTCGTTGCCCCCCTGTTTGTGGATGAGACTGTAAAAGCCCCTGTCGCGATCGCGTCCATGCCGGGCCAGTCGCGCTACCCGGTCGACATGATCGCGGCCGTTGCCGGCGACCTGTACGAGCGGGGCTGCCGGGCAGTCCTCCTCTTTGGGATCCCGGCCTTTAAGGACGAGGCGGCGACAAGCGCCTACGATCCCGACGGGATCGTGCAGCAGGCAGTCCGCCGGGTGAAAGCCGCGTACCCGAAGATGGTGGTCATCACCGATGTCTGTGCATGCGAGTACACGAGTCACGGCCACTGCGGGATCGTGGGCAGCACCCGGTGCGGGGAGAAGGATCTCTTAAACGACGAGTCGCTCCTTTTGATGAACCGGATTGCGATAAGCCATGCGGAGGCCGGGGCGGATATCGTTGCCCCGTCCTGCATGCTCGACGGCATGGTAGCCTCGATCCGCGGTGCGCTCGATGCGGAAGGCTACGGCGACGTGCTCATCATGTCCTATTCGACAAAATTCTCCTCTGCCCTCTACGGCCCGTTCCGCGAGGCAGCGGAGTCCGGGTTCTCGTTTGGGGACCGCAGCACGTACCAGATGAACCCGGCAAACGGCCGCGAGGCATTTCTCGAATCGCAGCTCGACTACGAGGAGGGCGCCGACATTTTGATGGTCAAGCCCGCGGGGCCGTACCTCGACGTGCTCGCGAATATCGCAACCATCGGGATCCCGGTTGCCGCGTACCAGGTGAGCGGCGAGTACGCGATGATCAAGGCCGCGGCGGAGCGCGGCTGGATAAAGGAAAAAGAGACCGTGCTTGAATCGCTCATGTGTATCAAAAGGGCCGGTGCCGACCTTATCATCACGTATTTTGCACGCGACGTGTGCGGGTGGCTGTAAATGAAGAGCGAAGAACTCTTCTCGGCAGCAAAAACTTTGATCCCCGGCGGGGTCTCCAGTCCCGTCCGGGCAATAAAACCCTATCCTTTTTACACGGCACGGGCCGAAGGCTCGCACCTCTATACGGTTGACGGTGCAGCCCTTATCGACTGCTGCATGGGCTATGGCCCGCTCCTGTTAGGCCACGCCCGCCCGGAGATCAAAAAAGCGATCGCGGACCGGCTCGAAAAGGGCTGGCTGTACGGCACGCCGATCCCGGAGGAGCCGGAGTTCGCAAAGCTCATCACCGGCGACCACCCGGGCATGGATATGGCCCGGTTCGTTTCGAGCGGTTCGGAAGCCACGATGGCCGCGATCCGGCTCGCCCGGGGTTTTACCGGGAAGTCCGATATCGTGAAGATCGAGGGCGGGTTCCACGGCGCTCACGATGCGGTGCTCGTAAAGGCCGGCTCGGGCGCAACCACGATGGGCGTCCCGGACTCGGCCGGCGTGCTCCCCGATCTCGTAGCCCACACCCGGCAGGTTCCATACAACGATGCCGAGGCGCTCGAAACGCTTCTTGCGAAGAACAACGATATCGCGGCGCTCATCATCGAACCGGTTCTCGGGAATATCGGCCCGGTGGTCCCGCAGGACGGGTACCTCAGGAGCGTCCGGGAGATCACACAGGCCCATGACGTACTCCTCATCTTCGACGAGGTAATCACCGGCTACCGGCTCGGGATAGGCGGGGCGCAGAAGATGTACGGTATCAAGCCCGACCTTACCACGCTCGGGAAGATCATCGGCGGCGGCCTCCCCATCGGCGCCTTCTGCGGGAAGCGCGAGATAATGTCGCTTACCGTCCCCGAGGGGCCGGTGTACCAGGCCGGCACCTTCTCGGGAAACCCGCTCTCGCTTACGGCCGGGATTGCCACCATCCGCTGGCTCCACGACCACCCGAAGACGTATGCGGATCTCGCGGAGAAGACCCGGGTGATCGAAGAGTCGCTCCCGGAGGAGAAGCTCGATACCGGATCGTTTGTCCGGCTCGGTTCGATGTTCAAGTACTTCTTCCGCAAAGATGCCCCGCAGAACTACACGGAAGTAAAGGAATGCGACACGCAGGCATTCGGTGCGTTCTGGCAGAAGATGCTTGACCGCGGCGTCTTTATCCCGCCCTCCCAGTTCGAGACCAATTTCCTCTCGGTGGCTCACACCCCGCAGGACATCGAGACGATTGCAGGAGGGTACCTGGCATGACGGTCCGGATCGGCACCCGGGGAAGCAAGCTCGCGCTCGCCCAGGCAGAGATCGTAGGTAAAAAACTGGCCGGGCTCGGGATCAAGGTAGAGCAGAAGATCATCAGCACTCAAGGAGACGAAGTGACCGGCGTCCCGCTCCATGAGATCGGGAAGCAGGGCGTCTTTGTAAAAGCCCTTGACGATGCAATCCTCGACGGCGAGATCGATTGCGCGGTCCACAGCATGAAAGACATCCCCGCGATCCGGCCCTCGGGCCTCGTGATCGCCGCCATCCTTCCCCGCGATTCCCCGGCCGACTACCTTGCCTACTTTGGCGCGGTCTCGGCCGTAAAAGTCGTGGGAACGTCGAGCACACGGAGAAAGGCCCAGCTCCTCCGCCACGACCCGGACCTCGAGATCCGCGACCTGCGGGGGAACGTGGATACGAGGATGCGCAAGCTCCGCGAAGGCCAGTACAATGCAATCGTGCTCGCGGAGGCCGGCCTCCAGCGTCTCGGCGTCCGCATCCCGGGCGAGCGCCTGCCCCCCGAGAAGTTCGTGCCCACCCCCAATCAGGGCACGATCGCGGTCGTAAGCCGGGCCGACCCCTCGCTCATGGAAGTGCTCTCCGTGCTCGACCACCCGGGCACCAGGAAAGACGTTGCCATAGAGCGGGCCGTGATGGAGCAGGTGGGCGCGGGGTGCTTTACGCCCATGGGGATCTACTGTAAGGCCGGCCACCTGGTTGCCGAGGTACTCTCCCTTGACGGGAAGCGCGTGGAGCGCATAGAGAAAGATATCGGTACGCTCGAAGAGGCGCGGGCGATCGGTAAAGACCTCCGTGAAAAGGCCGGCGGCCTCATCGAGGAAGCATACAAAACACTGGGGATCTCCTTATGACCGGGAAAGTCTACCTTGTCGGATCCGGCCCGGGCGGGACCGGTCTTTTAACGCAGCGTGCAGCAGATCTCATCGAAAAAGCCGATGTGGTCTTCTACGACCAGCTCCCGGGCGAGGAAATTCTCGCCACCCTGCCGGAGCGGGCCGAGAAGATCGACTGCGGGAAGTTCGGCGGGAAGCATACGCTCGAACAGCACGAGATCGAAAACGAGATGGTGGCCCGGGCAAAACAGGGAAAGACGATCGTCCGGCTCAAGGGCGGCGACCCGTTCCTCTTTGGCCGGGGCGGCGAGGAGCTCGAAACCCTCCGCGAGGCGGGCATTGAGGTCGAGATGGTGCCGGGAGTCACCAGCGCCCTTGCCGTTCCCGCCTCGGTCGGGATCCCGGTCACGCACCGGAAGTACGCCTCGCAGGTCACGATCCTCACCGGCCACGAGGATCCGACAAAGGCCGCATCGGCCCTTGACTGGAAACTGCTTGCCCGGGGGCGCGGCACAATCGTGATCCTGATGGGCGTTGCAAACCTGCCGGGCATTGCAGAGGCCCTGATTGCAAACGGCAAGGATGCACAGACGCCGGTCGCCGTGATCGAGCGGGGCCTCCGAAAGGACCGCCGCGTCACCACCGGGCCACTTGCAAGGATTGGTGCAATCGCCGCACAGGCTGGCGTTAAACCGCCTGCGGTAATTGTGATCGGCGATGTCGTACGGCTCTACGACAAGAACCGCCCCGATCTGATCCCGTACGGAGGAAAATGATGCTCGATTTCATCAACCGTTTTGAACGGCTTGTCTACATGCTCCTCATCGCACTGCTGGTGATCGTCCTTATCTTTGCGCTGGGGGAGATGTTCTGGTACCTGTGGGTTTCGGTATCGAACGCTCCCGTCGGACTCCTGGAAAACCACGAACTGACCTCGGTGCTCGGTACCTTCCTCTTAGTGCTCATCGCGGTCGAACTCCTGGATACGATGAAGGCATATATCGAGGAGAACGTGATCCACGTGGAGATCGTGGTGCTTCTTGCGATCATCGCGATCGCCCGGAAAGTGATCCTGCTCGATCCTGCGGAGACCGACGGTATTGAACTGATCGGCATCGGCATCATCATCATCGGGCTTGCCGCATCCTACTATCTCTTGCGGAAGGCAGGCTTTACCCTCGGGACACCGAAGAATAAAGAGCCCGCAGAAAAAGAGGCCGCGGTCCCGGAAAAGAGCGGGTAAGACCCTGTCGTTTCCCGGTATCCCCACCGGCTGAAGGAAAAAACAATTTTTGGTTTGTAATCTTTTTTTATGGCCCCTGACGGCCAGAAAATTTTACGTCCGATGTTTTCGCACGGACCCAGAAATCAGTCCGGGTAAAGTGCCAATCTAGCCACTGCCCTCTATTTTTCACAATCATCCACCCCCCTTCGCGCCAACCCTGCCCCCATAGGGGGCGGGGGCGCAGCGATTCCTCTGTATTACCTTAAATCCCGATTCAGGTAATACAGCACTATCGCAAATGGGGCGCCACGAGCGTGCGGGGCGAAGCCCCTGGAGCGTCAGCATTTTCCGGTCCAAAACGGATGAACTTTTTCGCATTACATTTTGGGCATGCAATTTTCACTCATAATCATTCCGTAAATCTTTCTTGTCGTTAGGGGCTGAAACAGTACATTACCCTTTAAAAAAAACGGTTAATGATGATCACGCATTATTCACGAGCGAACGGTACGTGGTAATCAGCGAGACATCGAGAAGGAGAAGTGCCGGTATTTCGAGGCAGACAAGAACGACAAGCAGGATTTCCTCACCATTGTGACCGGCAATGACAAAGGATCCCTGGAGCATGACAAAGATCATGGCAAAGATCAGGGCGAAGTTGATGAGCACCGAGGTATGGTAGAGTGCATCCACGGCGCGCTTGCAAAAGCCGGCAAAGCCTGCCGCCCGTGCACGTACAGCCGATCCGGCCAGCCGGGTAACGGCCCCTGCCCGGCTCCAGAGTGCCGCCCTGCCGGCAGGGTCGGGCCGGCGGGCAGAGCGCAGGGTAAAGAGAACGGCCCCGGCAATCAGGACAAGTCCCGCACCGAGGAACAGCCACGGGGGAATAATGCTCCCGGAGGTACCGCTTCCCGGGCGATGGACAAACGTGGCATGCTCGTAGAATTCCAGTTCCTCCGGAGCAGTCTCTGCCAGCCGGGACCCGGCCTGCACCATGTCGACCGTTGCCAGGGTGGTCCCGGTGCCGGTATCGACCAGCGTAAGGGTCCGTGCATCCGGGGAGTACGGGAGGACCACCCGGATCTCCACGGCCGGTGTATACTGGGTATACTCAGCAACCGAGACCGTGCCATCGTCATGCTCGATCAGGGCATCGCCTACCTGGTACCGGGGATCGCGGAGATAGAATTTTGTCAGGGCGCGGTTGCCGGAATCGGCAAGGGTGCCTTCGATCGGCCCGGCCTGGATACCCGGGTCGGGCGCGGTCCCGTACCAGATCCCCGACGATTCCTCGGTCACCCCGTGATCGTCAAAGATAAAATCCACGATAAAGATCTTCTGCCATGCGCCGAAGCTCTCCGCGGCAGCGGGCGTACAGAGCAGGAGGAGCGCGAGCGCCACTCCCGCAACCGCAGCCCAGGACAATTTTTTTCTCATCGTCTGCCACCCGGGTTAGTACCCCGCCAGGATTCCCTGGATCCGGTCCGTCGATGCGCTCCCGAACTTCCCGTAATATGCCTCGTTCATGATATCCGGATCCGGATCCCAGCGCCAGAAGTCCTTCCGGCATCCTGCCGAATCATCGCTGATCCGGCGGCAGCCGTCCGGGTCACGGACGCGCCGTACCGCATCCTCGCGGCACTTCTCCTCCGAGCTCCAGATATTGGGATTGGGATCGTTCTCGCGGTAGTAGGTGTTCCCGCAGTACGTGTCCATGAGACTGTACAGCCCGTGGCCGGTCTCGTGTATGCCCAGGGAATACTGGTCCGCGGCAATCTTGAGGTACACGTTCCCGAGGCCGTTGGTATTGGTGCAGCCGATCGGCTGGCTGGCCGGATCGAGGTACCGTCCGTAATATTTCGGGTAGAGCAGGATGGTGAGATCGCCAAACGTTACCTCCTCCCAGTACCGTTCCGGGATGGTGCCCGCACACCCGTCAAAGGCATCGCCGAATGTCTGCCCGTCCCAGAAATAGTAGAAGTTGAACTTACCAGGGTAGGCATTTGCAGCCGACGCGTTTTCGTACATGAGGGAAGGGCTTGCAAGGAACGTGCGGTTGATAAACCGGGATACATCGGCCGCAAACTGTTCCCGGCCGCCGGGATAGCCGGCATACCGGAGCTTTGTCCGGGTGGAACCGTTGAACGCGGTGTCTGAGGGCACAAAGACCACATCGATCTTCCGGTCCGGGGGGCCGTTTATGAGCACCGGGTGGATCGAGGACTCCTCGAAGTCGAGGTCCAGCGAACATATCTCGGCAAGATCGATTTGCGAGATCCAGTCCCGGTAGCCCTGCCGGGCTGCCCGGAACATGACCGTCCCTACCGGATACGATCCTTCCCGCAGGACAAAGATCCCGTCGCTGCCGGAAACGCCGGCAAACGTATCGTCGATATAATAGGACACGCCCTCAAGCGGCGTCTGGTTTTTTGCATCCCGGGCCCGGAACACGATATCCCCGCCGGGCGGTCCCTGCTGCTCGAACCGTACGGAGAGCGGGGTTTTGGGCAGGGGAATGATCCCGGACAAGAAGATGCAGAGCATCCCGCACCCGAAAATGACGAGCAGGATAAGGTTGATGCGCCATTTTTTTTGCATGGTGTTGCTCCGGGGAACAAATCCCGCGTGCAGGAACGCGGGTTCTCAGGGAAATACAATGCGGCCGATAGTATATTAGCATTATTTATATTTTTTAAAAGATTCCGAAGATCACCGGTTCTTTTCCAGGTATGCGTCCATGGAAAATTTCCGTTCGAGCCCTGCCGCGTTCATGTACCGCACCATGCCAAAGACCGGCCGTTCCTTCCAGGGCCGGTCGTGCTTGCCAAAACACCAAGCAACCCCGGCATAGCCGTTCGGGTCGCGCCCGTCGATCTCGTACTTGTTGTTGAGATACAGGGCAGTTTCGTATGCTTCCTTTGGGGTCGGCGACCATTCGAGGATCTTCTTTCCCCAGTACATCCGCAGGTAGCCCTGCATCTTCCCGGTCCGGACCATCTCCTTCTGTGCTGCGTTCCAGTACGGGTCGTGGGTGGCGGCCCGTTCGAGTTCGTCCCGGGTGTACAGGTACTCCCGCCGGTCGCCGGCATGGGCGGCAAGAGTACGCCCCGCCCACGCGGGAAGGCAGGCAATTGAATCGTACCGGTTGTTATAGGTCACGAAGTTGATTGCGAGTTCCCGGCGCACGATGAGCTCTTCGAGAAATGCCGGAACACCCGGGCCGCCGTGCTCCCGGGCCTTGAGGGCGAGCGTGACCGGCGAGACCTGCCCGAAGTGGAGGTACGGGCTCATGCCGGATGCAATACCGGTGCCCGGGTCGTTCCTTCTCTCGCCAAAACGGTCGAGGCCCGTAGCAAGGAACGCGTCGAAACGGCGCAGGGCCTCGTCCGTGCCGCCCCGAAACGCCGGCGATGGCGGTACGCTCCGGTCGATTTTTTGCCCGTCAGGGACTGTGGAGACCGGTTCGCCGGCAGGGGCAGGGATATCAAGGGAGAGCGAGGACCGGGCCGGGGCCCGGGCCGGGGCCCGGGCCGGCACCTGAACAAGGAACCGGTCGAGCTGTCCGGCAATCTTTTTCCGGATCGTTGCTGCCGAGTACTCCTCCTTGTCCGATGCGGTCCGGACCGGGACTGCCACGTTTGCCTCGACCTGCAAAAACGGGCACGGGCAGCGGGCCGCAACACGCTCGTACCATTCCTGTTCGGGCCGGAGGTAGCCCCGGTCGGCGACAAGAAGCGCAGCGTTTCCTGCAAGGGAGAGGATGCCGTCCGCCGGATCCTGAACCGCGAGCACAAACCGGATCCCAAGCGCCTCAAGCGCACGGCCGGCTGCATGAAGCCCTTCGAGCATGAATGTGAGATGGCGGAGGTTTGCCTCCGGGTATTTGGGAAAAAAGCCGAAGTATGCGACCACCGGGAGGTGCAGGGCATCCGCCCGGTCAATGGCATACATAAGCGCCGGGTTATCGTCCGCACGGTGCGAGGACTGCATCCAGTACAGGACATAGTCTTTTGAACGCGGCGGTGCGCTGGTGATCACCCGGATACGGTCGGGATCGACCCGGCTCTCTGCCATCGGTCTTCTCTTGACCTGCCGGGTCTTAAAAGGTGGCGCTTATATAGGGGCGTACCGTTGGCGGGAAATTTCAGAGCAGTTTTGTCTCTTCGGTCGGTCGTGGCACCTTGACGACCAGGATCCGGAGGTCTGCGCTGCTGGTGTTTATCCAGCGGTGCGGGATCCGTGCCGGGCTCTCGACAATGCAGTCTTTACCAACGGACTTCTGTTCGTCCCCGATCTCGACCGTGCCGGATCCTTCGAGCACAAAAAAGAAGACATCGACCGACGTGATATGTTTTTTTAGCGACTCCGCGGGCCGGAGCAGGATAACAACGGCCTGGGCATGGGGGGTGTCGTAAATTTTCCTCGCATCAACATGGTGGGGGTTGGGGCCCGGCACGATATCGGCAACAGCAGTGATCTTCATGGTTGTTCCTTCCTTTCGGTTATTCTACCATTATGCTTTTCCCGTCCCGCACCCGGTCGCTGCGGTCCCGGCGGGGATCCCGCCGGCATACCGGGACGGGTCGCGGCCGGTGCACCGGCCGGTGCGGCGGGCAAGAAGATACCGGTACCGCAGGGGGGATGAACGGCCCTCGCGCTCCAGCATCTCGACCTTTTTTACAATATAGGGAAACTCCCCGTACGAGGAAAATTCGAGACGGTGCAAAAACCCGGCAATGGTCCCGGACTGGTACCGCGGGAGACCGTAGCGCTCCCGGATCTCCCGCACGGTCACCCACTGCTCGGGCTCCCCGGACTCTTCCATGAACCGGGCGACAAGATCCGGGACTGCTGCGTATTTTGCCATCCTGTTCCGGTACCTTATGTCGAAGCCCCGGGATCCTGCTCAATGGCAAAAAGGATCTTTTCCATGACCGCATCCACGGCTTTTGCCGTGGGGGATCCGGGATCGGCATTGATGAAGGGTTTTCCTGCATCGCCCGCGGTAACCATGGCGGGATCGAGCGGGATTGCGCCGAGGAACGGGACACCGAACTTCTCCGCTGCCTTCTTCCCGCCGCCTTTCCCGAAGAGGTCGAGGACTTCGTGGCAGTGAGGGCAGACCATGCCGCTCATGTTCTCGACAACGCCGATCACGGGCAGGTCCATCTTTTTGATAAACTCGATGGCCTTTGTCGCGTCGAGGACCGCAACGTCCTGCGGGGTTGTAACGATCACGGCACCGCGGACGTTCGGGGCCAGCTGCGCGATCGAGAGCACCTCGTCGCCCGTGCCCGGGGGCAGGTCTACGACCAGGTAATCGAGTGCGCCCCAGTTAACCTCGGCAAGGAACTGCTGGATTGCGCCCATCTTCATGGGGCCGCGCCAGACCACCGGCGTGCTCGTGTCGGGAAGGAGAAACGCCATCGACATCACGGCAAGGTTCGGCGCTACCATGACCGGCTGGATGCATTTTGCAAGCACGGCCGGGCGCTCCTTTTCGATCCCGAGCATTTTGGGGATGCTCGGGCCGTGGATATCGAGGTCGAGGAGCCCGGTGTTCTTCCCGCGGTTGGCAAACGCGGTCGCGAGGTTGACGGCAACGGTCGATTTCCCGACCCCGCCCTTGCCCGAGAGGACGAGGATGACGTGCCGGATATTGACCTTTACTTTTGGAGGGAGGCCCTTTGGCTGCGGGGTCTTCTGCGCCGAAGAACAGCTGTCGCAGCTGCCGCTGCATTCGGTATTCTGTGCGGGATTTGGGGTGTTTGTAGTCTGGGTCATGATAAATCGGGGAAAAAACGGTACGGTTAGTCCTTTCTCTCTTCTGCGGTGACCTGTGCGAGGATCTCTTTGGTCTTTCCGATACTGACGATCTTTCCGCCCCGCATGAGGGCTACGCGGTCGCAGATCTCCTCGACAAAGTCCATATCGTGCGAGACTATCACAAAGGTCTCGTCCATCTCGTCCCGCGAGTGCAGGATCGAATGCTTTACGTCTTTTTTGGTGAGGGGGTCCATGGTCCCGGTCGGCTCGTCGAGGATGACGAGGCGCGGTTCGCGGATGAGCACCTGCGCGAGCGCAACCCGGTGCCGCTCCCCGTCGGAAAGTTCGGAGGGGAGCCGGTTTAGGATCGCCTTTGATTTTTCCGGCGTGAACCCGGCCATGCCAAGCGTGATCACGGCTTTGCGTATGGCAAGTTCTTTGGGGAATTCCAAGCCGATCGCATCGGTCAGGTTGTCGATCACGGTCCGGTGCGGGTACAGGTCGTACTCCTGGTGCAGCAGGCCGATGTACTCCTTTGCCCGGCCGCGCTCGTTGATCCCGGGTTTGGTCATGTCCACCCATTCGTCCCCGATCCGCACGTTCATCTCGCCGCTCGTGGGCTCGATTATCCCGGCAATAATCCGCGAGAGCGTAGTCTTACCGGCGCCGCTTTTGCCGATGATCCCGAAGATCTCCTTTTCCGCTACATCGAAGGTAACGAGGTTGACTGCCCGCACAACGCCGCGGTCCGCGGAGATGTACCGTTTTGCTACGTCGCGTGCCGAAAGGATCGTCCTGCCGAACTCCGGTACTTCCTCGCGCTCGTCTTCCGCTGCATTGCGGGTGAACTCCCGCACGATCTTTCTCGGCTCGCCCATGGCTGCGATCTTCCCGTCGACAAGGAGGATCGCGGTATGCGCCATGTCCTCGATCACCTGCGAAAAGTGCGAGGTGACAACCATGCCCATCGTGTTTGCTTTCGCGGCTTCGGAGAGCATGGCGTGGACGATTTTTGCAGTCTCGGGATCGAGCGTGCCGGTGGGTTCGTCCGCAAAGAGGAGCGCGGGATCTTTTGCCAGCTGCCGGGCAAGCACCACCCGCTGCTTCTCGCCGCCCGAGAGGTCGCGGGCAATATGCATCATCCGGTGGGAGAGCCGGACCTGGTCGATAAGGTCAGCGGCCCGGTTCACCGCATTGTCGGACGGGTACCCGATGTCGTCGAGCGCACGCAGCACGTTTTCTATCACCCGGTCGTCGCCATAGAGCGCAAACGTCCGCTGGAACATGATCGCGGTCCGGTGCATTACCCGGGACTTCAGGGCCTCGTTTTTAGGGTTCCAGAAGTCTACATCGAGCGCCGCGAGCGTGCCGCCGCATTTCGGGCAGGCCGTTTTTACCCGGCTCGGGACATCCACGTATTCGCAGTCCGGGCAGGCAGCAACATGGTAAACGATCGAGCCGCCGGTGGGCGGGTCCTCGACGCCACGCAGCAGGTGCATGAGAACGCTTTTTCCGGCACCGCTCCTTCCGATGATGCCGACAATCTCTCCTTCGGGAATCTCGAACGAGACATGGTCGAGCACCCGGTTACCGCTGTAATCCATACAGAGATCGCGTACACTGACAAATGGCTGGGTCATGGTATCGGTTCGCAGGTTATTTGAGTGCTGGTTCTTTTTCCGGGTCCGATTCTTCTTTTTTGGGAGCGGGATCCGCACGGGCCGGTTTCCTGCAGGGCCCGCGCCCCCTCCCGATGATCCGGCCGCGCTTTAAGGGGCCGGTCCCGTCAAAATCTGGCATCTCGCATCAACCTCGTAGTATGTGGAATTATTTCCCATATGAGCATAAATAAGTGCGGATTTGACGTTAAAAAAAGGGCAGAGCTATTGGTTCCCGGCAGGGGTGCCGGAGCCGGGCAGAACCTTATGTGCCGCCGGTCTGCAGGAGGGCCGCGGCAAGCGCCCGGACCCCCTCGCCGAACACGGAGTCGCGGTCAAGGAGCCCGGCAACCGCAGGATCGGCGGCCATTACTTCCGGATCGTACGGCAGGAAGACTGCTGTCGGAAACGCGGGCCGGCAGCGGTCGCTCCCGCAAACCTTTGCCACATCTTCATCGCCGCGGACCCTGTTCACCGCGAAGATAATTTTCGGGATCCCGAGTTCACCGGCAAGCCGGGCGGATTCCCGTGCAACCGCTACTGCATTGAACGAGGGATCCGCGATCACTACCGCACAGGAGAAGCCGTCTGCAACCGCCCTCCCGAAATGTTCGAGGCCGGCCGGGGTATCGAGGATGACGATATCGTCAGGTGAGAGGCGCATGTGCCGGAGAATTGCGGCAAGCAGGGCATACTCCGGGCAGAGGCACCCGGCACCGGCCTGGTTCACGCTCCCCATCACGAGCAGGCGAAGACCGGGCGCGACCTCAACGGAGAACCGGTCGGTAACATCGCGCACGTCCGGGTTGAGCGCAAAGAACCCGCCGGGCGTAACCCCGGGCCCCGCCCCGGTTTTTTCCCGGATATACTCCCGGCTCTCTGCAACCGGGACGATCCGGGCGGCGGCATCCGGGGAAAGCCCGAGGGCTGCTGCAAGGTTCTGCTGGGGATCGCCGTCCACGGCAAGCACCCGTTTTCCCTTGCGGGCAAAGATATGGGCGAGCAGGGCGGCAACCGTGGTCTTCCCCACCCCGCCTTTCCCGGTGATGACGACCCGGATACCGGCCCCGCCGTCTTCCGGCATACTCATATTCCCAGTCCCGTCCGTTTCTGTTCGATGTGGTTTGCGATCAGGTCCGCGGCTTTTACCGGGTCTGGTTCGACAGCGAAATTTGCCCCGGTCACGTTTGTGAGGCCGGTTGTCAGGAGCGAGACGACCGGCGGGCTTCCTGAAATGTGCGGCATCACGCCAAGCACGGTATACACTCCCGAAGCAACGAAATAGGCGCCGATAGAGACCGCCTTCTGCGAGTACCATTCCGGCGCGGCACCGGCTATCGGCAGTTTGTGGATCGGGACGTTGAGGGCATTACCCAGCTCCGCTGCAAGGACAAGGATCCTTGAATTGTCTACGCACGAGCCCATGTGGAGCACGGGCGGGATCTTTAAGGATTCGCAGACCGCCCGCAGGTCGTCACCGGCAAGGGCCGCTGCCTCCGGCATCAGGAGGCCGGCTTTTCCCGTAGCGATTGCGGCGCAGCCGGTCTCGACGCAGAGGATGTTTTTCTTAATAAGCGCTTTTGTGAGCGCCACATGGGCGGAGTCATGTTGGATATGGGGGTTGTTGCAGCCGACAATCCCGACCGCTCCCCGGATCTTCCCGGCCGCGATGAGATCGATGAGCGGCTTAAACGATCCGCCGAGCGCTTTTTTGATGGCTTCGTTGGAAAAACCGGACATGAGCGGTACCGGTTCGCCCGGGATGAGCACGCGCTGCGGGTTGCGGTTTTTGAAATTCCCGACTGCCATTTTCACGATAGCCTTTGCCGTGGCATACCCGTTCTCCGGAGTAAAACCGAAGTAATAGGAACCCGGGATCTTCGCCTTGGGGCTTGTTGAGATAACCAGCGTGTGGAAACAGCTCGCCGTGCGCGGGAGCGAGGGGAAGATGCACTGGTAATCCACGACCATTGCCTCGAGCGCCCCGGTCATGATGACCAGCTCCTGGTTGAGGTGGTTGCCCGCCATCGGGACGCCCTTGCGCATCAAAAGTTCGCTTCCCGTGCAGCAGAGCCCGACAAGGTTGATCCCTTCTGCGCCGTTTGCCCGGGCAAGGGCGACGAGCTCCGGGTCGGCAACCGCCCGGACAATCATCTCGGAGAGCACCGGGTTGTGGCCGTGGACCGCGATGTTGACGTATTCTTTTTTGAGCACCCCCAGGTTCACGGACGACGTGCGGATCTCCGGCGTGCCAAAGAGGACATCGGAGATGTCGGTCCCGATCATCGAACCGCCCCAGCCATCGGAAAGGCTGCAGCGCAGGCCCTGGAGCAGGATATTGACATAGTCCGCACCCACCCCCATCTGGATCCGGTGCATACAGTCCACGACTTCGCGGTCGATTCCCCGGGGCGCGATGCCGGCGGCGTCCCAGAGATCCCGGGTGGCCTTTGGCGCCCGGGCCGTAAGCTGGAGCAGGTTCTTTGCCATGCCGTACTCTTCGATCATGGCCCGCCCGAGTTCGCCGGCACATTTTTTATCGTCCGCTCCTTCGGTACTGATGCCGTACTCCCGGCAGAGCCGGCGGAGCTTTTCCGGATCGGCGATGCCGTAATCGGTAGTTTTCCCGGTCCCGACCAGGTACAGCGTCTCGACAATATCCCGGCCATGATCGGAATGGGCGGCAGCCCCGGTCGCGATTGCATCCAGCAGGTTCCGTGCAACGATGAGATCGGCATCGGCACCGCAGACGCCGCGGATCCGGTGGGGCGGGATGATCCGGCACGGCCCCATCGTGCACCGGGAGCACGAGATCCCGGCCTCGCAGAATTTACAAGGCGGCTGCTGCATTTCGAACCGGTCCCAGACCGTTTCGAGACCTTCTTTTAACGCCATCTCGATAAGCGGTTTGGCGACTTCGTCGATTGTGCGCTCCTCGCGTTTCTGCGCGACAAGTGCCGGGTTCAAAAGGGACATTCGGGCGCGGTCAAGCTCGCAGACATCGAGCCTTTCCCGCACCAGTACGGGTTTTGGTTCTTCGTCTCCCATGGCATATCACACCAGGCATGTTAACAGGGCGTATTCTTTATAGGATAGTATAAACCCTTTTTGACCGCACCATACCCGGATACCAGCGATAAATGCGGCAGGAAAAAAAGGTACGGGCGGGGGCCGGCCGCTGGAAGATCGGCCCCCGTTTTAAAAAAGACAACGATAATACCGCTGATTACTTTGAACCCGGTGCAGCGACAACGACTTTTATTGCCGCAGTAAGTTCCGGCAGCATCTCCGCGGGCAGGCCCATCACCATCTCGCCTTCGGCAATACCGGAGTAGCGCCGCGACCCGTCGCACCCGAGCGAGAAGTTGGGGTGGCCGGTAAGATATGTCTGTGCGGCTGCATCGGCGCAGACCGACTGGATGCCGGAGAACTCCGCGTGGATCCGGCCGCCGAGCGTAAAGAGCGTGGCCTGGGCGAGCTTGAGCATGGTGCGGGGGCTTGCAATGATAAAGACAACCTGCGGGACGAAGGGCGCGTTTTCAAGCGGCGCATACAGTGTTGCGTACGTCTCCTTAAGGCCCAGGTGCGGGATGTGTTCGATCGTGCGCTTGCACGAAGGAGCGCTCGCAAACTTGCCGAGCTTGAAGTAGAACTCACCGGTCTTGAGCGTTTGCGTGATGTCCTTTAACCCGAGCGCCCATGCACCGCCATTGCACTCGTGGCGGTCGGCTGTTGCATAGAAGGCCTTGTTCTCTTTTCTTGCAACCATGACCATGGTGCAGTGCCTCATGACCTTGTCGATCTCGGGCATGCCGGCCGGGATATCCTCCTTTTTTGTCGCGAACTTGAAGGCAACCGGGGAGCCTTCAAGGCCAAGGTATTTTGTGAGGACTTCAGCGGATTCCTTAAAATCCACTGCGATCTTTAAGGGTTCGTCTGTCATCGTATAACCTCGCGGCGCCGCTGCCTGTCGGGCGGGCCTTAATTACCCATATGAGCAGAACTACTTAAAAGATGGTGGGTCGGCGGTATGCCCGGCAGAAGATAACCGGGACGGGAGCGGTTTTTCAGGACAGGTTTTCCGTATCCGGTGATTGTGCCCGGGGACAACACGGGCACCGGCCTTCGGCAGCGCGGCGGCAGCCGGTCATCTCGATCCCCTTGCCGTTGACAAGGGCATCCGTGATCTTTTTCCTTGTCTCGTGCAGGTCGCGCCATGCGGTTTTGCGCGAGACGCCGAGCCGGGTTGCTGCTTCCTCCTGTTCGAGCCCTTCGATATCGATCAGCCGCAGCAGTTCGAGCTCCTCGGGGGTCAGGGTGACATTGGCCCCGTCCTTTTCCGGGCAGCACCGCGGCTCATAGCAGCGGGCATCCGCTCTCCCCTCGATAATTCTCCGGACCCGCGGCCGGCCGCGCCGCCGGCATTCAGCCGGGGCAACTGTCTCGTCTGGCTCCATATATCCTGTGATTATATAATTCCCTGCTGCCGGGATTTAACTATAGCCGCACCCGGGTGTGCAGCGGCACCGGCAGGTTCCGCATCCGGCCGGGCTCTTTTTACCGGGCGGACCCGGATAAGGTAGCGCCGGATCATCCTGCCGGGCATCTCCGGGGCGGCCACGGTCTCGATCCTCACGACCGTATACGGGCCGGGGATGGACGGGCTGTTGTACATCCGGCGGAAAAATCCCGAGAGTGCACAGGAGAACGACTTGTCCAGGCCAAATAGATCGCGGAACTCCTCGACCGTGATCCAGCATTCCCGTTTTGCCTGCGTATGCATAAAGCGTGCAAGCAGGTCCGGGAAGAAGGGGTCGCGTCCGTTCATGGGTTTTTTTCAAACCTCCCGGCTCCCGTTCCCTCATACGGGCATACGGGGAAGGCCGGTCTTATATTACACATATGCGCAAAAACAATTAAAACCTGTGGAAACGGCACGCGAAAACAGGAACCCGGTAAAATTTTTTTAGCACCGGAAGGATCCGGCCGGGATACACAGTTCGAACTGCACGCCCCCGCCATACAGGCCGGTCTCGGCAATGGTAATACCGGTTATCGAGAGGATCTCGCGGGTCAGGAACAGGCCAAGGCCGGTATGTTTCCCAAAGCCTCGCTCGAAGATCCGCTGCTTGTCCTTTGCCGGGACTCCCGCCCCGTCATCGGTATAGAGGAGCAGGCAGGCTTCGCCGCGCATCTCGTACCGGACCGCGATACGCCGGACATGCTCGCCGTGCCGGATCGAGTTGTCGAGAAGATTTTCAAAAACTTTTGCAAGGAGCGGGTCGGCATAGATCTCCAGGCTTTTGGGCGGGGCAGACAGGGCGATGCCGGTCCCTTCGATTGCCGGTTTTAAGGAGGAGAGCAGACCGGCCACGTTCTGCCACTGCGGTTCTTTTACCCCTATATCCTCGTAGGTTTTCGTGAACTCGATCTGGCGGAGGATATTTCCTGCCACGGTCTCCTCCTTTGCGATCGTTCTTTTCATCTCGTCGTCCGTGGCCATCATATTCGAGAGTTCGATATAAGCAAGGAGCGCGGTAAGCTGGTTGGTGATGTCGTGCCGGGTAATGGAAGAGAGCAGGTTGAGTTTCTTGTTCGCGAGCACGATAGCTCTCTGGGAGGTATCGAGCCGGCTGTTCATCTCGGTGAGCTCCCGGTTCTTTGCAAGCACCTGCTCGTAATAGGCATTCATCTGGTCGACCACGGTCCCGATCACCGCTGCAACAATGACGAGCATCGTGGCCCGGAGCAGAGCATCGACCGGAATGCCCGGGGCAACAAGACAGCTCACGGCAACATGCAGTCCGCCGAAAAAGAGCGCAACCCAGACTGCCCGTTTCCCGAACCAGACCCCGGCTGCGACAACGATCAGGTAGAAGAAATGGGTATAGACTACCGATATCCCGTACCCGAGATGGAGGACTATTTCAAGGATCAGACCGGCAGTAACGAGGGCAATGAAAATGAGAAGACGGGGCTGGGCGGAGATATCCAGCCACCACGCCGGCGGATTGCTCGGGGTACGGATCACCTGGTTTCCTCGCAAAATTACCCGGAAAAATGCCACATACTGCGATATATAGGCTTGGAAATCTGTTCAAAAAACCGTCCGTTTATAAATTGGGAAATATACTGTTACGTAACCCCACGGTTTTACCGGACACAGTCTATCTCGGGCGAATACGGCTTGAGGTCAAGGACCGGTGTGCCATCGAGCGAGTCGAGGCCCCGGACGGTAAGGACCGGACCTTCCGTTTTTATGAGGTCTACCACGCAGAGTCCGATCGGGTTGGGACGGTTCGGCGAGCGGGTGGCAAAGACGCCGTGGTCCGTGCTGCTGCCGGGCGGGGTTGCAACGAGCGCCGAACGGTCGGCCCGGTCGAACCAGGAGAGGACGATCACGTGCTTTTTTGCGGCAAGGTCGCGGAGACCGGGAAGGTACTGTTCGTCAATCACGATCTCCGAGACCGTGTCCGAAAGCCGGCCCTGGCGGGGGGCGTCCTTTGGTAGCTTGTAGGGCGAGCGCACGTACCCGATGGGGCACAGGGTCATCTGCATACCGGAACCTTCTGCCGGAACAGATTAAGGTTTTTTGTTTCCCTGCACTCATTCCAAAAAGTGGAACGGTCCCGGGGATTCGCTCCGCCGCAGGGGCATTCCCGATAGCAATAGTGCGGAATTACCCGTACTCCTGAACCGTCTTCTCTTTTGATCCTGCCGGCAGATCGGGCGCTTTCTCCGGAATCACGTGGACGGCCGAGGCCTTGAACGTCGCATAGACCGTGCAGCCTTCGGTAAGGCAGAGCTCGCTTGCGCTCTCCCGGGTGAGCAGCGCACAGAGCGGGAAGCCGGCATCGATCATGACCCGGACCGTGCTCCCGGACGGGACGATCGCGACGATCGTACCTTCGAGCCGGTTTCTCGCACTCGACACGAACGGTTCCCGTGAGACGATGATGTCTTCGGCATGCAGCGTGGCGACTGCCGGGCCCTCCTCTGCCTCCGCCGCGACAATGACCGCGCCCGATCCCGTTACGATCTCGGTAAGGTCCCCGGCCCGCCGCGCCGTACCCCGGATCTGGTTTTTTATTCCCACAAAGTCCGCAACAAAGGTATCCCGCGGGTGCCAGAAGACCTCGTCCGGCGTCCCGGTCTGGACGATCTGACCGTCCCGCATCACCGCGACCCGGTCGGCAAGGGCAAAGACCTCCTCGAAATGGTGCGTGATCTGGATCACGGTCGTACCCGTGATCCGGTGAATACGCGCGAGCTCCTGGCGCATGTGCTCGCGCATTGCGGAGTCAAGCGCGTTCGTGGGTTCATCGAGCAGGAGCACCCGGGGTTTCAAGACGAGCGCCCGGGCAAGGGCCACGCGCTGCTGTTCGCCGCCGCTCAATGTTTCCGGGTACCGGTCGAGCAGGGGAAGGATTCCGAGCATCCCCGCGGTCACACGCACGGCTGCTTCCTTTGCTGACGGGTCCGTTTTTTTCTGTGTAAGGCCAAACCCGATGTTTTCCCGGATTGTAAGGTGGGGGAAGAGCATGTAGTCCTGGTACACGACCGCGATATGGCGGTCGCGCGGTTCGGCATGCGTGATATCTTCGCCGTCCCAGCAGATCCGCCCGGCATCCGGGGTATGGATACCGGCAATCGTTTCAAGCACGATCGTCTTTCCCGCACCGGTGGGCCCAAGGAGCATGAAGTATTCCCCGGTCCGGATCGTAAAACTGATCTCCCTTACCGAAAAGTTCCCGAGCGTTTTAGTTACGGATTCAACGGTCAGCGTCACGGCATCATCCCCCTAAAAGACATGCACCTCATCGGCAAAGTCCTCGACAATACAGATGGCGGCAAGCGAGATCAGGATCAGGATGACCGCTGCCGCAACCGCAAGGTCGAGGTCGCCGGTCGAGAGATTGAGGTACAGCGCAATGGGCAGGGTCTCGGTCCGCATCATGGTTGCCCCGGCAAGCATCAGGACTGCCCCGAACTCGCCCATCGCCTTTGCCCAGGTAATCGTCGTGCCCGCGACAAGGCCCGGGCGTGCAAGCGGCAGGGTCACCTGCACGAACGCGCCGGCATCCGTACAGCCCAGTGTCTTTGCCACGTTCTCGTACCGCGGGTTCACCGCCACAAAGGAACTTTTGAGGATCCGTATCATGTACGGGAGGTTCACAAAGACCTCTGCAACGATGATCCCAAGAGGCGTAAAGACCACGCCAAAGCCCGCCGCATCGAGTGCCTTTCCCCAGGGCGTTGTCCCGAAAAAGAGCAGGAGCGCAATGCCGGCAACAAGCGGGGGAAGCGCGAGCGGCACGGTGAGAAGGAGGCTTACGATCTTTTTTGCCGGGAAATCGTAGCGCGCCAGCGCATAGGCCGCCGGGATGGCAAGCGCAACGCAGATGGCAGTCGAGATCGTGCTCGTTACCACGCTTAAGGTGATGGCAAATTCGATCTCGGGGCTCGCGAGGCTTGCGGCAAGCGCCGGGAGCGGAGGATAGAGAACCAGCTCTGCAAGGATAACTACGATAATAAAAAAGACGATGCCGGTGAGGGCCAGAAACCAGCGTCTCATCGGTCTTCTGCCCTCCGGGACGAACCGGTCACGCGTGGTGTCCGGTTGTATCCGGTGTCCCCGATACCTGCGCGGAAGCTTCGGCCAGCCGTGACAGGTGCTCTTTTGTCACCCAGCCGGTCTTTGCATCCGGGATCGAATCGAACGCCGGGATGTACGGCTTGATGTCGAGGATCGGCGTCCCGTCAAGGAGGTCGAGACCTGTTACGTGCAGGATGTTTCCTTCGATACGTTCGAGCGCCACATAGCCGATCCCGATCGGGTTGGGGCGATTGAAGTGCCGGGTGGCAAAGATGCCGTGCTCCATGCTGCCGTCCATGAGCGGTTTTTCACAGAGCGCCTGCTTTTTTGAGCGGTTGAAGTGGCAGATCAAAATAAGGTGGGAGAATCCCTCCAGGTTCTTTAATCCTGCCGCAAACTCCGGGAAGACTTCGATGGTTCCCTTACACCGGGAAAACCGGCTCTGGATGGGAGGGGCCCCGGGCGTACACAGTCCGCTGTGGATAACGCCAACGGGGGTAAACGCTACGGTCATGCAGCAGTATCTCCCTGCTTACGGCTTGACGTTTGCGTAGGTGGCGTTCGGGTAGGATACGAATCCGTGCGCAGCAAAGATTGCCTTACCCTCATCGGATGCGACGAAGTTGACGAACTGGTTTGCCGCATCGGTGTTCTGCGAGAACGTGGTCGTGCCAATCGGGACGATCAAAACAACGTTCTGTGCGAGCGGGATATCGATCTTGTCCATGGTTGCCGGGTCATACTGGTCGAGCGTGAGGACGGCAGCATCGACCTGGCCGGTCTTGACCGCGGTGGTGAGTTCGTTCACGGTCGGGGTCCGGGTCACGACATTCTTCTCTACTGCGGCGGTGATGTTGAGCGCCTTGAACATCTTTGCGGCAGCCTTCCCGATTGCGGTTGCATTCGCATCGCCAAGGCCGACCTTGAGGTTGGGCTGGGCAAAGTCAGAAAGCGAGGTGATATTCTTCGGGTTGCCCTTCTGGACAACGATCACCGGTATGTGGTAGGCAACATACTGGCTGTCGTTTACCAGTCCCTGGCTCTTTGCCGTGCCAAATTCAACGGTCGAGCCGGGCATGAAGACATCGCCTTTCTTCGAGAGGTTCATCTGCGGGACGAGCGTTCCCGCGCCGCCGTAATTGTACTGGACGACAATGCCGGTCTTTTTGTTAAATACCGTGCCGATCTCATCGAGCGGGGCCTTGAGGCCGGCGCCGGCATACACAAGGATGGAGGTTCCCTGCGATGCGGCCGCAGTCCCGGATACTGCCGGGGTTGCAGCGGTCCCGGCAGAGCCGGAGGAGGTCGACGTGCAGCCTGCCGCAATAAGCAGGCAGACAACCAGGATGGCAAGGATGCCGATACTTCGTAATGATTTCATACTCCACATATGCGCAAAATTCCCTGATATACCTAATGATCTGGTTTGACTTGCCGGATATGTATACTATAATCGATTACCTTGCAGCTCCCTCATGAATACTCGCGGATCTAAAAAACGCCCGGGTACCGCCCGGAATTTTTTGGAATTGAGCCCGGATCCGGGCCGGAAAGATGCCCCCGTTCATCACGCCCGGTTGCCCAAAACAAGTCTTAATACCATAACGCAACAAGAGTTGAGAAGATGGGAGAGAAAGCACTTGCCGGCGGTCCCACACAGGACGAGATCATGGCGGTCTCGCTCTTTAAGCTCGGGATCCGGCCCGGAGATCTGGTTTTCGATATCGGCTGCGGAACCGGGAAGGTCGCGATCGCCATGGCCGGCCGGGCAAAGAAGGTCTGGGCCATTGACCGGCGCCCGGAAGCGATTGCCTGTGCAACCGCTGCGGCAGAAAAGGCAGGGGTAACCAATATAGAATTTTTCTGCGGCGAAGCTGCGGATTTCCTTCCGACCGCACCCGCTGCGGACTGCGCTTTTGTCGGGGGTTCGCGGGAGATCGAATCGTTCCTGCCGGCACTTGCCAGAACCGTGAAGCGGACGATCGTGGTAAACGCGGTTCTTGTCTCCACGCTTGCCACAGTAACGGATGCCATGCAGACGCTCGGGATCTTCTCCGGAGCCGTGCAGGTCCAGGTCTCGCGCTCGCACCCGCTCGGGAAGAGTTTCATGTTTGTCCCGATCGATCCGGTCTATATCATCGTGGGGAGGGGAACGGCATGCTCGTAGGTCTGGGTCTCGGGCCGGGAAACCCGGAGCTTTTGACGCTCCGCGCCGTCCGACTGCTCAAAGAGGCGGACACGGTCTTTGTCCCGGGCCGGATCGCGGCAGACCTTGTCGCCCCGTACCGCGAGTCCGTGATGCTCGACTTTCCCATGACCGGTGACGAGGACCGGATCCGTGCGTGCCTTGAAGCAAATGCGGAAAAGATCGCGCCGGTGGCAAAGACCGGCCTTGCCGTCTTTGGTATCCTCGGCGACCCGAACTTTTTCTCCACCTTCTCCCGGCTTACCGCAATCCTTGCAGAGCGCCACCCGGGGATCGCGTGCCGGACCGAACCGGGCATCAGTGCCATTACCGCATTTGCGTCCGCAGCAGACGTCCCGCTTGCCGGGAGTTTTATCGTCTCGGACGGGAACAAGGATCCGTCGGCCCTGATCCGGCTAAAGGCACGGCACCCCCAAAAGATAGTTTCCGATCTCCGGCGCGAAGGCTATCGCGAGTTCGTGCTTGTCGAGCGGATGTTCTTTTCCGATATGAAAGTGTACCGGAACGATGAGATCCCGGAGAAGACCGATTACATGAGCGTGCTGTACGCGGGGCGCTGATCATGACCGCAAAAAAAGAGAACGGGACGCACGGGCCGGTAGTCTGGTTTGTCGGCGCCGGCCCGGGCGACCCGGAGCTTATCACCGTAAAAGGGCAGCGGCTCGTACACGATGCTGATGTCCTCATCTACGCGGGATCGCTCGTGAACCCCGACCTTGTCGCGGCATCGAAAGCACCGCTCAAGCTCGACAGCTGGGGCATGCACCTGCCGGAGATGGTGGACGTGATGGTCCGCGAGGCTGAAGCCGGGAAGAAAGTTGTCCGGCTCCACTCGGGCGACCCTTCGCTCTATGGCGCAATTGTCGAGCAGATCGAACTGCTCGAAGCGCGGGGAGTATCGGTACAGATCGTGCCCGGCGTCTCATCGCTCTTTGCGGCAGCGGCGGCTCTCAAAACCCAGCTCACGCTCCGGGGCGTCTCGGAATCCGTGATCGTGACCCGGCCGGCGGGAAAGACCCTTGAATCCGATCAGATCCGGGAGTTCTCCCGCATGGGCCAGACCATGGTCGTCTTCCTTGGCACCGAGAAATTCAGCGAGATCACGCAAAAGCTCGAATGCCCCAAAGAGACCCCGGCCGCGGTCGTGTACCATGCGTCCTGGCCGGACCAGAAGGTTGTCCGGGGCACCGTTGCCGATATCGCAGAGAAAGCAGCAGCGGCCGGTATCGAACACACGGCACTCCTTGTTATCGGGGGGATTGCCGGCGAGACAAAACACGGCCACACCCGCTCGCACCTCTACTCATGAACGGTACCGCTGTCATTGCCCTGGCCCGGTTCCGGCACAATGCCGAACGGATCGCGCTCTTCCTTGACGGGGAATACTACGAGTACCACAAGGGGGTCTTTGCCGAGTGTTTCCTCTCGGCACAACGGATCGTTGCCCTGATGTCGGCCGGGATCGTAGTGCGGAGTATCGCACCGCTCCTCTCGGACAAGTGGGACGACCCGGCCGTGGTTGTCGTGACCCCGGATCTTGCGTACGCGATCCCGATCCTCGGCGGCCACCACGGGGCAAACGACCTGGCAAAAGAACTTGCCGGCATCGGGATTGTCCCGGTCATCTCGACCGCTACCGAAGCGTTCGGCCACGACTCGGTCGAGGCGATTGCCGAACGGAACGGCTGCGAGATCCTCAACCGGGCCTCGACCCGGGCGGTCAATGCGGGAATCCTCGACGGGAAGAGCCGGGTCTGGCCGGTCCCGGGGCCGGGCATGGTAATAGCCGGCCCGGATGTCTCGGTGCTCCTCGAATCCGGCACCTGTACGATTGGCATCGGGTGCCGCAAAGGCGTGGAGGCCGGCGAGGTCACGGCAGCCGTCCGCGCCGCTCTGAAAGAGGCAAAAATTGAGACAAAGGATCTCCTGTGCTGTGCAACCACCGCAAAAAAACTTGGCGAGACCGGACTTATCGAAGGGGTTGCCGCAATCCCTGCCAATTTAATATTCCTTGATGATGACACTATTAACGCGCAGTCCCCCCAGTCGCCATCGGGAGCAGGCCGGATCGGCCTCGTGGGGGTAGCCGAGCCGTGTGCGCTTGCAACGGCCCGGCACCGCGAGCTCGTTATGAAAAAGAAAGTTTTCGGGAAGGTGACCATTGCCATTGCCCGCTGAAGATACCAAAAACGGCCTCTGGATTGTCGGGTGCGGACCCGGGAAGCAGGAGTACATGACCGGCCGCGCCATTGCCGCGCTTGCCGGGGCAGAGTACATTATCGGGAACGACAGTTACCTTGTCCCGCTCGCCCCGCTCATTGCGGGAAAGAACGTGATTAAGAGCTCGATGGGCAAAGAAGTCGAGCGGGCGAAGAAAGCCATCGAACTCGCAGCATCGCACCGGGTGGCGATCGTCTCGGGAGGCGATGCGGGCGTGTACGGCATGGCGGGGATCGTGCTCGAAGTGCTCGAACATTCGGGTGCGGAAGTTCCGGTCGAAGTTGTCCCGGGGGTCACCGCGGCGCAGGCAGCAGCCTCGCTTATCGGCTCGCCGTTCTCGGGCGATTATGCCACGATCAGCCTTTCCGATCTCTTAACCCCGCTCGAAGTGATCGAGAAACGGCTCGATGCGGTCTTCTCGGTCGGGATCCCGGTCGTGCTCTACAACCCGCGGAGCAATGGCCGGCCCCACAACTTCGCGCTTGCCATCGAGCACGCACGGAAGTTTTACCCGGCAACCGTGCCGGTAGCGATCGTAAAAAACGCCCTGCGGGAAGGACAGGCCGACCCGGTGATAACTACACTTGGGGAGATCGAACGATCCATTGATCTCATCGATATGCACACGACCGTTATTATCGGGGGACTGGAGAGCAGGATCTGGAGGATGGGAGACCATGTCAGAGGAATCATCACGCCACGGGGATATCAGCGCAAATACGTATATTGACCTCGGCGCAACGACCGGCGAGGCCTACCGGATCTCAAAGACTTCGCGGGCACTTGCCCGGAAAAAACTGGGGAACAACACTCCCGAGGACCGGGTGCGCCAGCGGTGCTCGATCGCGGTCGGGGATTTTGCCATGGCAGACCTGCTGCGCTTTAGTCACGATCCGGTCAGCGCGGCAATCATGGCCCTCAAAGCCGGCGCCCCGGTGATCACCGATATCCGGATGGTGCAGGTCGGCATCCAGAAAAAAGGGCACCGGTCCGAAGTGCTCTGTGCTCTGGATTATGGCAGCGATATTGCAAAGGCCCGGGAGATCACGCGGAGCTCGGCCGGAATCCTCGCACTCCGCGACCGGCTCCCCGGCTCCATACTGGTGATCGGGAACGCACCTTCCGCGCTTCTCGTTATCTGCGATCTTATCCGGGAGGGCGTGCGCCCGGCAGTCGTGATCGGCATCCCGGTCGGCTTTGTGAATGCCGCAGAGTCCAAGGCCCTGCTGCGCACGATCGATATCCCCTCGATCTCGACCGAAGGGACCCGGGGAGGTACGCCGGTCGCTGTTGCAGCGATAAACGAGTGTATCACGATCCTTTCTGAGGAATCCGCGCAATGAGGGACCCGGTCACCGGCTTTGTCTATCCCCCCGGCTGGATTGCAAAATGCACCGACCCTGCGGGACTTGCCCGGGTCGGGCAGGGATTTGCCGTCCTGACCGCGTCCGGTACCGTTCTTCTCCGGGGAAACACGACCGGGACTACCGCGGCCGCGGCCTGCAAGGCAGCAGTCCTCTCGCTCGATCGCGGGATCGACCGCGTCAGCGTCCGGCTGCCCTGCGGCCTTGTGGCCGAAGTCCCGGTGACTGCCCGGGCCGGACGGGCTTTCGCAAAAAAATACTCCGGCGACTACCCGTCCGATGTGACCGCGGGGATTGAATTCGTTGCAACCGCGGTCCCCGCACCGGAAGGAATCCGGCTTGTCCCCGGTGCCGGCATAGGCCGGTTCGTGCGGGACACCCCGCGCTACAAAAAAGGCGCGCCGGCGATCAGCGAAGCGCCGCTTGCCTGCATCCTTGCCGGCATGGAAGAGGCGCTCGCCGGAACCGGCCGGGCCGGTGCCACGGTCACGCTCGAAATCCCGGCAGGGGAGCGGGTCGGGAACCTGACCCTCAACCCGAAGATCGGTGTTAAAGGCGGGATCTCGGTGCTCGGTACAACCGGGCTTGTCGAGCCCTGGGACGACCACCTGGAAGAATCGGTGCAGGCCCGGGTTGCCGGGGCAGAGAACCCGGTCATCACCACCGGCCGGGTCGGGCTCCGGTACTCGCGCCTCCTCTTTCCCGACCGCGAGGTCGTGCTTGCCGGCGGGAAGATCAAAGAAGCGCTTGCAGCCGCAGGCGGGAGCGTTGTTCTCTGCGGCCTGCCGGCGCTGATCTTAAAATATATCGAACCCGATATTCTGGTACGGACCGGGTATGCTACCGTGGAAGAACTCGCGGCTTCGCCGGATTTTAAAAAAATTGCCGGCCGGGCCCTCCTGGCATATAAGGCCAGAAGCCCGCAGGTGCGGGTGGTACTGGTGAACCGGGACGGGGAGATCATAGGAGAATCGCCATGAAGATCGTTGGAGTCGGGTGCGGGCCGGGCATGCTCACGGAGCAGGCAATCCAGGCAATAAAAACGGCAAAGAGTATCTACGGGTCGGGCCGGGCCATTGAACTGGCGCGGAAATATATCCCCAAACACAGCCTGGTCCGCCCGATCTCGGACTACCGCAACCTCGCCCAGCTGCCCGAGAATGCCGTCATCCTCTCGACCGGCGACCCGATGCTTGCCGGCCTCGGGTATCTTCCCGGGGAGGTAATCCCCGGGATCTCGTCCCTCCAGGTCGCGACCTCCAAACTTCATATCCCGCTCTCCCGGGTGATCGTGATCGTTGCCCATGGCCGGGGCCACGAGAAGGCAATGCACGATACTCTTGACGAACTCCGGCGCGGCCGGATCGTCTTTTTGATTGCCGACCCGAAGTTTAACGTGCACGAACTCTACCGCAGGCTCGGTGCTGCCGTCCTCCCGCCGGAGATCAGGGTCGCGGTCTGTGAGAACCTCGGGTACCCGGACGAACGGATCACCGTTGACGATCTTTCCGCCCCCCCGGTCCCGGAATCGGACCTCTACACCCTTACCATCGGCGAATTCGAAGACCCGTCGGGCCATGCGCTGCCCCGGTAGATCGTCCCTCCCGCACACAAAACCACCGGACAAAGATTTTTCTTTTTTGCCCCTCCACGGTAGATACGGAGGTTTTAGATGGATAAAGCAACAAAAACCCAGTTCAGTTACCTCTTCTTCATCGCGGGCCTTATCATGCTCCTCATACCGGAGCTCAACGGGCTCGGGTTCGTCCCGTACGAGATCCGCCAGTATTTTTCGGTGGTCTTCTACCCGGGACTTGCCTGCGTGATCATCGGGTACTGGCTCCGGTAAAAGACCGGGCCGGTTCTTTTTTTTCCGGCTCCCGTCCGGAATATCATTGCCGTACTCAGGTTCGGGAAAAATCCCGTGTGTACTTTTTTGGCGGTTCAGGGAAACTGTAATCAGGTCTGCACCGGATTTTTTTAAAGTTAAACTAAAAAGATTTCTTTGAGTTTGTCAAAGGCTATACTATTTTTACCAGTGGTGGCCAATTTTCTTTGGGTATTAACGTATGAGCCTCAACAACATCGATACCAAGCAGGTCATTGAGTACAAAAAGGAGATCGAGAAGAATCCCGCCGATGCCCGGTTCACGGCAAAGATCGAGGGCGACTGGCTCTTTACCGAAGGCGGGCCGCAGTTCCGGTCTGTCGTTAAGGTAAAGGACGGCAGCTACACCATGGAAGCCTGTCACCCGAACTTTGCCGGTCCCTGCAGCCGCCCGGGCCCCATGGCTTTCGGGCTCTTCTGGTATGCAGCCTGTTTCTCGAGCACCTTTGTCACCGAAGCGTCGATGCGGAATATCCGGCTGACCCACGTGAAGACCCGGGTCGAGGCAGACCTGGATTACACCGCCCAGTTCGATCTCGGCAAGCAGCCCCTCGTGGGTGCCGTCCGTGTCTTCATGGATGTCGGCGGGGACATTTCCGCATCACAGATTGAAGAACTCAGGGAATATGCGGTCACGCACTGCATGGGCATGTACTCCGTCCAGCACGCACTTCCCTTAAAAGCCGAAGTAAAAAAGGTCTGAATTTTTCCGGAGCGGTTGTACATCATGGCAGATTATACGGAAATGTGGAAATCACTGGGCATCGATGTCGAGAACCACAATGCCCTGCTAGCCGGCCTGGGTCAGGCATATACCGATATCTTCCTCTCCCAGAAGAACCGGCCCGAGGGCATGAAGTACTTCGACTTTGTGGTAAGCGAGGTTCACGGGCTGCGGATCAAGGAGATTATGGATGCAAAGGCGCAGGGCAAAAAAGTGATCGGCTCGTACTGCGTCTTTGTCCCGGAAGAACTCGTGCTTGCAGTCGACGGCGTTGCGGTCGGTCTCTGTGCCGGCGCGGAGCTCGGCTTTGAAGCTGCCGAGGAACTCCTCCCGCGGAACACGTGCTCGCTCATTAAGTCCATGTTCGGGTTCAAGCTCGGGAAGCTCTGCCCGTACGTTGAGTCGTGCGATGTCATTGTCGGCGAGAATACCTGCGATGGCAAAAAGAAGGCATACGAGATCTTCCGGCCGCTTGTTAAAGATCTCTATGTCATGGATCTCCCGCAGACCAAGAGCGATGCCGGCCGGCTGATGCTCAAGGAAGAGTACCGCAAGTTCATTGCAAAACTCGAACAGGAGACCGGGAAGAAGATCACGGTCCAGTCGCTTAAAAAAGCCATCGAGACGGTCAATGCAAAGCGCAAGGCAATGATCCGGCTTGCCGCCCTCAGGGCAGCAGACCCGGCGCCGATCTCCGGCCTTGACGCACTGCTCATCAACCAGGTCTTCTTCCACGATGACCCGGCCCGGTTTACCGACTCGGTCAACAAGCTCTGCGACGAGCTCGAAACCCGCGTAAAAGAGCACAAGGGCGTAATGCCCAAAGGGACCACCCGTATCATTGTCTCGGGTTGCCCGATGGCGGTCCCGAACTGGAAGCTCCCCATGCTCATTGAGACCAGTAATGCCGTCATCGTCGGCGAAGAGTCCTGCGTGGGAGAACGCGGTACCCGCTGGCTCACCGAGATCAAGGGGAACACGGTCGAAGAACTGCTCGATGCAATCACCGACCGTTACTTCAATGTCGACTGTGCGGTCTTTACCCCCAACCCGTCGCGGGTAAACCATGTAAAGGAGATGGCAAAGAACCTCCACGCGGACGGCGTCCTCCATTACAGCCTCCAGTTCTGCCAGCCTTATATCATCGAGAGCGGGCCGGTGGAAAAGGAGCTGGAGAACTCGCACATCCCGACCCTGCGCCTGGAGACCGATTACAGCCAGGAAGATGCCGGGCAGCTCAAGACCCGGATCGAAGCGTTCAACGAGCGCCTGAAGAAGAAATGAGATACGCGGGAATCGATGTAGGCTCACGGACCGTCAAGCTTGCCGTACTTGAAGACGGCAGGCTGGTCTCCTCCCGCACATCGGCCACGTCCCACAATCCCCTTGGGATCGCACGCGATCTTTTGAAGGGCGTGGAATACGACCGGGCGGTGGCCACCGGATACGGGCGCCACCTGATCAAAGGACATCTCGACTGCCCGGTGGTAACCGAGATCACGGCCTTTGTCCGGGGATCCCGTTTTTTTTCAACGGAATGCAGGGCGGTTCTCGATATCGGCGGGCAGGACACAAAAGCCATCTCGCTTGACGAGAACGGCAATTTAAAAAAGTTCGAGATGAACGACCGGTGCGCCGCCGGGACCGGCCGGTTCCTTGAAGTCATGGCAACCGCGCTCGGTTTTACGCTCGAAGAGTTCGCAGCGGCCGCCCTTACCGCACAGAAGCCGGAAAAGATCAACAGCATGTGCACGGTCTTTGCCGAGTCAGAAGTCGTCTCCCTCATCAACCAGGGTGCAACAAGAAACGATGTGGCGCTGGGCATCCACAAGGCAATTGCCAGCCGCTCGGCCGGCCTGCTGCGCCGGGTTGCAACGGACGGGAAGATCTTTTTTGCCGGGGGAGTTGCGCTCAATCCCTGCATGAGAGTCCTTCTTGAAAAGGAGACACACCGGCACGTCATCGTCCCGCCCGATCCCCAGATTGTCGGGGCAGTCGGGGCAGCTCTTGTGGCATCGGATCCGCTCTGATTATATCTTTTTAGAGGGTTTATTGTGGTTAACAGCATGGAACCTGCCGTCCCGTCCCGGAAAATGCCGGCTACGACCGGTGAACCGGATCCCCGCAAAATCCGGGAGATCGCAGAGGATTACTACCGGTCCGGCCGTTTCTATTGTTCCGAGGCCATCGTTAAGACCATCAACGATGAGTTCAGGCTCGGCTACCCGGAAGATGTGATCCGGTGTGCTTCCGGGTTCCCGATAGGAATGGGCGGGGCCGGCTGCTCCTGCGGGGCGGTGACCGGGGGCGTCATGGCGCTTGGCATGGCCTTTGGCCGCAAAGATCCCCGCGACCCTGCGGTAGAGCGGTGCCTTATGCTCTCCCGGGAACTTCACGAGCGGTTTACCGCACGCCACGGGTGCGCCTGCTGCCGTTCCCTGACCCGGGGCCTGATCTTAAAATCCCCGGAACATCTTAAAAAATGCGTTTCCCTGACCGGGGAAGTGGCCGAGGAGACGGCAAGGATAATCCTGCGGGAACGCCAGGCCGGATTATAAAAAATGTTTTTGTCCCGGTACCGGGCCGGTCCTCCCACGTAAGCAGCGAAACGATCAGAACAGGACGATCCAGCTGCCCTCTTTTCCCAGCCGGTCCCTGAGCGCAGCAAGGATCCGGTTTGCCTCTTCTGTGGAAAAATTCCATGCAAGGAGATCCCCGTTGTCAAGTGCCACGCCCCCGGCAACGGCAAGCCCGAGGCCGCATTCAATACAGAGAGAATCGTTCTCCCGGATGAGAGCCGGGATACGGCCGGTAAAATCCTTCCCGAACATCAGCGACCGGAGGGGTTTTGACCGGTGGGAGTAGTAAAGGAGATCGTCATCTCTTCCCGCAACCGAAAAGAGGCAGTACTTCCGGTCGTGGCGCGAGAACGTATCGTGGATCTTCCCGATCACGGGATCCTGATGCGTCATCTGCCGGCTCCTTTCTTTGTCATGACAATCCGGTACCGGTTTGTACCGGCCGGTTCTACCCCTACTTCGTACCCGGACCGTGAGAACGGGACCTCCACGGTGTCCTTCTGGTCACGGCGGACAAAAAATGCGACCGGCATATCGGCAGGTGTTTTCTTTAACAGCATCTTGAGCCGGATCATCAGGTTCGTGCAGGTCAGGTCGGAAAAATCCGGAATGGTATCAGTGGTTTCCGTAAACGATCGCCCCGGTGTTTTTTTAAAAGAACAGTACCCGCTGGTGCCCTGCCAGGTGTCCCTTTGGTACGGTAAAGAGCATCTGCCCGAGTTCGGACGTGCCGATATCCAGTACAGCGTTCATCTTCGGGTTTTTTGCCATTCCACGCTTGGTTAACGACGGCTGGTAGGAGAAGAACTGGAGATCCGCACTGCCGGCAACGGCATCGATCACTTCCTGGAGATTGAAAAACCAGATGTTTTTTGCTGCCGGTACAGGACTTCCGGTCAGGCAGTAAACGCCGTTCTCGATAAAGACCACCCTAGTCAGGATCCCCTGGCCGGCGCAGGCCACCGCAAAGGAGACCGCCCCGAATGCACGTTCGGACCCGTACGGGGTACCGGTCACGAGGATAAGTAACGGTGTGGCCCGGCCGGGTTCGGCACGTGAGAACGAAGACGACGACCCTTCTTTTTTAATCTGGAGGGATGCGGAATTTTCCGCTAAAATGATATGGTTGCGCCCGAAGCGTTCCACCATCTCATTGAGATTGCGGATCCGGTATGGCCGGATGGTACAGGACGAAACGAGTTCTCCCTCCCCCTCGTCCCAGGTGCTGTACCCCCGGGCAAGGGCGCAGCGGCTGCACGAGAGCATGAGGGACTGGAGCCCGCGTTTTGCCGCCTTTTCCGCGATATCTTCGAGCCGGTCGCCGATATTGTCGAAATCCGAAGGAGACTGGCTGATATGCCCGCAGTGGATCCCGTCAAGGTAGGCATACAGTTCGACCGAGGCATGGACCTCGACTGCGGCCTGGAGGCATTTCACGCAATAGAGCGGGGAGCGGTTCATGTAGGGAGAGTCCAGCTGCAGGTACCCGATGATGCTCGGGATCGGCTGTTCGTGCTGGCGTGCGATCTTTGCCACATCGTTCCAGAACGACTGCTGCCCGTTGATGCCCAGCCGGTTGTGGTCGATCACCTGGTCGGGAAGTTTTCGTTTCAGGCCCTCGATCGAGATGCCCCGGAGCGACAGCTCCTGCCGGTCGCAGATCAGAATTACCGAAGGCAGTGCCAGGAGGTTTTCCCAGAGCCGGACCGTTGCCGGGTCGTGAAGGCTGTAGAGCGCATCCCCGGTCAGGAGGAACGTAAACGTTCCTTCATCGGCCTTTGCGTGGTGCAGGAAATTCTCGGGATTGAGTTTGATAAAATAATAGCGCAGACATTCCCCGATCCACGTGAGCCGTTCCTGGGTGACAGGGCTGCTCAACAGAAAAAAATGCGGGTTCATGCCGTGTATCTCTCATAAAGTTACACCGACAGGAATATTTATGAATTATGTTACCCGCGATTTTTTTTATTTTTTGGTAAGCCGGATCTCCCAGAGACCCGACTCGATCTTCTTTGAATCGATCGCCATACCGGCATCTTCTGCAAATTTCGGGATCGTGGCCGTTGCTGCCGGCGGGTGATCGCAGCGGATCACCAGCACGTCCGATGATTTCATGCCGGCCGCAGCTTTCTGCACGGCGAGCAGGCAGTAGGGACAGACTTTCCCGGTTATGTCGAGATTTGTTGTGGTCATACCTGTTTTTCCCTCCTTTTACGCAATCCCTGCGGCTTTCAGGAGCGCTACGCCCCAGCCGGAGATCCACATGGTATAGACAACCGCACCCACGCACATCCCGATTACAAACCAGAGGGATTTCAGGTTGCCTTCCGAGGTCATGACGCACTGCCGGAGCGGGCAGCCGCCAAGAAGGACCCCGATAAGCCCGACCGCAATCCCGCCGATGACTGCAAGGATCACGTACGCGGCCACGGTCAGGCCTGCCGGTGCACCGGGCACGGGCATGAGGCCGTTGTGGAGAAGCCAGAAGAAGTTCGTGAATGCCGACGGGGTGATGAGCCAGAAGACGAGGTAGCCGATAAATGCCCCGACTATGAGCGCAAGGTACCCGAACAGGAGCCGGGTGTGTTTGAACATGAAGAAGTCCCGGAATCCCCCGATGGAGCAGAACCCGGAACGCTGGCCGAGCCAGCCGATAATAAGGCCGAGGATGAGCGTTACGATGGGGACGGCAATAATGGCAACGTCCTTTGAGAGCCAGCCTGCTGCGACCATGATTATCCCTCACGCTCCGCAAGAGCTGTTGCAATTTTTATCCCGGCAAGGACACCGGCAATGATCGCGATGACACCGATGAGTGCCACCACATCGCCGTACCCGATGCGCAGGCCCAGGCGATAGGGGCAGCCGCCCATGAAAAGCGCGAAGATCATAAAGAAGATCCCGCCCGCGAGGTACCAGACATACGAGACCGCTTTGCCGGTCTTTGCGCGGAACTCCCGGTAGTACCGGGCCGATATAAACGCCCCGATAAGGACGCCGATAACGGTGAGGACCGGCAGGATTGCGTTCTGCGAGATCGCAGCCACGGCAAGTTTTGTCCCGGCAATATCGTTTACGGCAACGTTTACAACATCACGGGTATGGCAGGCAACGCAGAACCCATAGGCTTCCGGGCCGCCGGCGCTGATCAACAGGACCTGTACGAGTGCCGCAAGGATACCGATTGCAAGCCCGACATAGAGCGGGTTCTTTGCAAGAGTGTCCAGACACGACACTTTTTCATTTTTATCAGCCTTTGTTTCGGCCATACCTACCGGTGCAGCCCCGGAATAAATAAACGTGACGAAATTTTTCATGGGGTAAATAATTTAAAATTAACAGATTTTTTTTAAAAACGCGCATGTTTAATTTGCCTGAAAAGAGCGGGTGCTGGTACAGGCCAAAAAAAGTAAAAAAAAATGTTATGGAGGGGGAGGATAGTTATGAGGATTTTTCAGCAATTTTTTCCCGGACCTCATCGATATGCATGACCATATCGAACGCCGGGCCGGTAAGGCAGTACCCCTGCTTGTCCAGGGCATAGACCGGGAACCTGACCAGTTCTTCCGGCACGGGCTGAGCGGTCAGTTTCTTGAAGTTGATGAGGTCACGCATGTTGAGCCCGATCTTATCGCAGATCTCGGTGAGCTCTTTTATCCAGCGTTTGAGGTCACGCACATCTGAACCATCCCACTTGAAGATCTGGTAAATCTTCATGTACGCGTCCCGTTCGAGAATGATATGGGAGGAGGTCTTGTCAGACTTTAAGTAAAAATCAAGGAAGGTACGCACGTCTTTTACCTGCTGGGCGTTTTCATATGCCACCGCCCGGCATTCCTTGAGAGCTTCGCTGAACTCCTCGGCTCCTTTTATCTCTTCGAGTTTTGCGATCTGCTGGGATAAGTCCTTGAGGTCTATCTCCACGTCTTTGAGGTCCCCTATCGTATCCTCAAATTTCTGGTTGAGCTCTACGCCAAAAAAAGCCTCCATGTATTCAGAATGCTTTGGCATGGTACATACTTCGCGATGGAGTGTTATAAAACATTTGTACTTTACATACGAAGAGAAATGCAGGTGCCTGCTTCGCAACCTCTTTTTGCGGCGGCAGCGAATCATACTGTTGCTATGTCCCATCTACGATCGCCGGCTGATCAGGCACTTTATACCCGGGGCGGGATCATCACGGAACGCGATCCCGACTTTGTTATCGTTCGGCTCCGCATGCCGGCCGGGATGATTACCCCGGAACAGATGCTGGGGCTCGGGGAGATTGCAAAACGCTACGGTGCAAAAGAGCTGCACCTTACCACCCGGCAGACTATCGAGCTGCCCCACATGGATCCGGACCGGTTAGGGGAACTGGTCGCGGATCTGGAGAAGAACGGTACCCCCCTCGGTGCCGAACGCGAGGAGATCGTCAACGTGACCTCCTGCCTTGGAACCCGCTACTGCAAATACGGTATCATCGACAGTGTCGGGCTCGCCCAGGAGATCGACAGGAAATTTTTCGGCCGCGAACTTCCGGTCAAGGTCAGGATTGCCATATCCTCCTGCCCGAACAGCTGCGAGAGCGAACGCCTAAACGAGATCGGCATCACCGGGACACAGCGCCCGGTCCGGGACCCCGGTCTCTGCACGGGATGCGGCACCTGTACGCATTACTGCCGGGAGAAGGCAATCGAGGTCGATAACGGCGTGATCCTCCTCCACAAGGATCTCTGCATGGAGTGCGGGTTCTGCATCATGCCCTGCCCGTTCAAGCTCATCTCGGCAGAACCTCCCGAGTACAAGATTACGGTCGGCGGGAGAAGAGGCCGGCACCCGAAGTTCGGCCGGCACCTGATCACGGTAAAATCCCATGAGGATGTCTTACGAGTCGTGGACCGGATAGTCTACTGGATCTACCGCCAGGCATCGAGCGGCCAGATGCTTCCCGAACAGCTCGACGATCTTGAATTTGACGAATTCAAGAAATCGATCGTGAAGATGATCGAAGGATAAACCCCGGCTCTTTTTTTTACCGGAATCATCCGGCAGTAAGTATATTATCCCGTACGCGGAAGTTCACGCAGTCATAACCGGTGCGTGCCGGTTGTGAAAAAGGAGGATGTTCTTGCATGAGTATTGTCTGGGACAGGCATTTTTCAAACAGGATCACGGAACTGGGATACGATATCATGACCAAACGGCTGATCGTGGTCGTTCCCGGGGGCGAACGGAAATACTATGCCCCGGTTTCCTACGAACAGTATGCCGCGATCAGCGGGGCATCGTTTCCCGAGCGGATGTACCGGGACACGATTGAAGGAAAGGTGCCCCGCATTACCGTAACCGGGTACGACCAGGTCTGATTGGCGAACGTATTCCTTTTTTTTAACGCAGTCACGTGCAGAAATTTTTCATGCCGGAACAACGGTGCGTCGATCTTTTACTGCAACGCCCGGAAGAGAGAAAAAGATTTTTGATTATTCCGATTTAGTAGCTGATCGTCCGCATGGCACGGAGGGTGTCGGGCTCCATGACGCGGAAGTAGGACTTGGGGTGGCCGCAGGAGGGGCATTTCCAGTCTGCGGGGAGATCGGCAAAGGCCGTGCCGGCTTTTATCGGCTCTGCTGCCATGACCTTGCCCTCGTACTCTTCCATACGGTCGGTGTTGACGAGAATGGTGTTGTTAAACGCCTTGGTCTCTCCAACTGCCTCGTCATAGATATGACCGCACATCATGCACACATACTTTGCCATCGTGATAACCTCGTATATTCCCTGCTTGTCAGGTATATATCACTATTATCGTTTACCCCTTATTAGCGTATTGAATTAAATGGTAATTTTTCCACCAATTTTTTTTGATTTTTCCCGTGCGTGAAAAAACATGCCCTGCACCCGGCAGGAAAGCGGGATGTACCGGCTCCCCTGCCCGGGCAATTGCCCGAACCGGTAATTCCGTCAGTAAACAACCGGTCCCAGGAATAATAAAAAAACAGAGATCTCTTTTTTATTTCCGGCCCCTGCCCTTACGGGAGACAGGTTCCCGTTTCCATCTCCTTAAAGTACGGGAAAAACGCTATCATTACCTATGCAGAGGGAGGATCCGGGGAACGCGTCCGGCAGGGATTCCGCAACTCCCCTCGTTTACCTCAACAATGCCGCAACCACCTGGCCAAAACCCCGCGGGGTCCTGTCAGCGGTGGAAGAATGCCTGCGCACTCCCTTCTTTGAGCAGGGCCGGTCAACTGCCGGGTCCGCGATCGACTATCTCGCTGCTGCACGGGAAGCCCTGGCCGGCCTTTTTCGTGCAGAACGGCCGGACCATATGATCTTCACCCGGAGTGCCACGGATTCCTTAAACCTCCTCATCCACGGTTTTGTCAGCCACGAGAACCGGCCCTTCCACGCGATTACCACCGAACTGGAGCATAATTCGGTACTCCGTCCGCTCCATACCCTTGCAGCAAAAGGAAAGATTACCCTCTCCGTTGTGCCGTTTTCTGAGGGGCACGTCTCTCTTTCGGCAATAAAAGCTGCCGTCTGCCCGGAGACCCGGCTTGTCGTGATGAGCCACGGGAGCAATGTGCTTGGCTCCCTCCAGGATATACGGCCCATTGCGGAATACTGCCGGGCAAACGATCTCTTCCTTATCGTTGACGGGGCACAGACCGCCGGGCAGATCCCCATCGACATTTCAGAGATCCCGGCCGGGGCATTTGTCTTTACCGGGCACAAGGCGCTCTTTGGACTGCCCGGCACGGGCGGGTTTTACCTGGACGATCCGGAGGCAATCGATCCGGTCCAGCAGGGCGGGACCGGCACGGACTCGCGATCGCTCTTCCAGCCGGAGGGAATGCCGCAGAAGTTCGAGGCCGGCACCCACAATTATCCCGGCCTCGCTTCGCTCCTTGCCGGTATCAGGTTCATCAGAGAGGAAGGCCAGGAGAAGGTTGCCCGGAGATGCCGGGATCTTACCGCCACCTTTGTCCGGGAATTATCACGGGACAAAAATATCGTTCTCTATGCGCCGGCTCCCGAACTCCCGGTCGTCCCGTTCAATATCAGGAACCTGGACAACGACGAGACCGGGTACATCCTCGCAAAAGCGTACAACATTATCACCCGGACCGGTCTTCACTGTGCCCCTCTTGTCCACGAACGGATTGACGGGGGATCGGGATGTGTCCGGGCGAGCATGTCGTACCTCAATACAGAAGAAGAATGCCGTGCCGCGGCCGGGGCAATCCGGGAGGTGGCGGAGAATGCGGATCGTTAGATCGAACGAGACAAAGACCTGTGTCGACGGGTCCCTCTTAAAAGAGTTCGTGCTTGACGAGCCGCTCACCCCCGGGTTCCTTATCTTTTTGCAGGCGTTCGGGACCGTAAAGGAATACCCCCACATGAAACGGCCCTACTTCTCCTTTGAGCAGGAACACTTTCTCTCCATCAAGGGTTTTTCCGGCGATACGAGCATTGAAGTGCGGTACAAAAAAGAAGGGATCGGCCTGACCGGGGACTATTTCCATCTCCTGCTTTACTATTTCCGGGAGGGAGACCCGGGAAAAGCAAAGATGCTCGGTATTGCCGGATCGATCCGGGAAAAGATGAAGGTCCGGCTCCCCCCGGAAGACAAGGAACGTGTACCCTGATCAATCCGGGCCTGATTCGGGCCCGGATCCCGTAATCAGGATCCCGGGACTGCCCTGAACGTTCCCTAAAAACGCTTCTTTTTGTTTCGTGTGGAAACCGGCCAATAATCGGACGCTGTTTGCCAAAATAAGCTTGTTTTCGATGCCCGATATCGGACCACCAGCGGCCCTGCCGCAGGGGGAAAAACCGGGCCATGCAATTACCCTCATGGTGCCCGGAACTGCCGCAGGAACGCGAATAAAGCGATCTTTTTTTTTTAGGGATTCGTAACGCCGGCGTTTTCTGAACTGCTGCCGGAAAAAACCAAAAAAAAGAGCGGCGGGAAGAATCCCCCCGCCTTGTGCGTGACTGGCTTTTTTTAATTATTTTTTCATGTACAGGTGGCCGTAGACAATATTTCCCTTGCTTTTCGGGTGTCTCTCGCCAAGGTCGCCGATATAATCGGTGAACGTTGCCTTGGTGCCATCGACTTCGAGCTCAACGTCGCCGACCGGCTTGTAGCCGGGCATCATGACATTGATGGTGCCAAAGACATAGATGGTGCCCTTGACCAGCTGGCCGCCGACACGGCGGTTTGCATTGCCCTTGAGGATGATCGTGCCGCCTTCCATGTGGGTGCCGAGGTGGATATCGACATCGCCTTCCACGATCAGCGTGCCGCCGGTCATGAAGCTGGCAACATCCGAGCCGGCATTGCCCTTGACGCGAAGGACGCCGCCGCTCATGCCTCTCCAGTCGCCACGGTATGCGGCGCCGAGATAGTTTCCGGCATTGCCGTTGACGGTGAACTCCCCGCCTTTCAGGGCAAGGCCGCAGAACGAATGCACGTCGCCGTTGACGGTGAGTTTGCCGCCTTTCATCCAGGAGCCCGTGTACATGTCGCAGGACGAGTTGACGACAACTTCGCCGTCGGTCATCTTGGCGCCGATGTACTTCATCTTGGTGCAGTCGCCGTTGATGACAATCTTTGTCTCTGCGGCGGTTGCCCCGGCATTCCCGGCGACCGTGAAGAAGTCGCCGATGGTGTCCGTCTCCTTACCCATGTAGACCGGGAGCTTCTCGATCTCTGCGGCAGTCTTGCCGGCAAATTCGTCAGGGTTTACCTTTTCGAGTTCAAGGTAGAGTTCCGGCTGCTTTTTTACTGTGAGTGTAACCGTGTTCATGTTCTTCACCTATCCCTGAACCCCATCGATTGCGATGATGTGCTGGTGCGGTGCATAGCTCTCGGGTACGGGGTAGTTGGCCTCGTTTAAGCTGTAATACTTGAGGAACTTTTCCCTGACATCGTGCATGACCTGCTTGTTCTCGGGCATCTTGACATCGACCCAGAAGGTCTCCTTGTGGCCCATATCGACGACCTTGCCGTTCTCGACACAGATCGTGCCGTTCTTGAAGAACCAGGCAACGTTTGCAAATGCCTTCTCGATCTCGGGACCGCTCGTGGGGAAGTTGTCCGGGTCGATGTTGTAGATTGCGACATCGGCAGTCATGCCGGGTTTTAAGCCGCCGTAGTCTGTGCCAAGGCCGAGTGCCTTTGCCGGGCCGGCGCGGGTCATCTGGGCGAGCTCGTAGAGCGTGATCTCGCGGTCGAGTTCTGCAAGGGTCGTTGCATCGATGACCTTGTCTGCGTGCTTGAACGAGTTCAGGTACGCGTCACGGATCTTCTTACTCATCAGCCAGGAGTACACACGCGGGTAGCGGGTGAACGGGCCGGCGTTCGGGTGGTCGGTGGTGATAAAGCAGCGCATCGGGTCCTTTGCATAGAGCGCAAGCTCAAGACCGATGGCCCACTGGATACAGTTGACCGTAACGTTCGGGCTGTAGATGTAGGGCACGACACCTGCGCCGGTCTCGAGTTCGACATCCACGTTGAACCACTTGAGGTGGTTTAATGCGTGGAGGTGGTGCTCGAACGGGCCGTCGGCAGTCATCGTTGTCGTCTCGTCCATCGTGACGTTACCGGTATCCATGGTCAGGTTCTTGTTCTTGTTAAAGACGTCCATGACCTCCTTTGCCTTCGAACAGATGTTGGCAAAGCTGTCCCCGCCATAGGAGTGGAACTGGAGGTGCGTGGAGTGCAGGACCTGCTCGCGGCCGAAGTTGTTTCTGGGCTTGATGCCTTCGGCGAGCTTGAGGGTGTCCATGGTCACCGTGTAGTTCCCGGGGTTACCGAGATCGTTCTGGTGGACATGGAACGAGTGCGGAAGGCCGAGATACTCGTTTGCCTTCATCAGGCCGGTGACGATCTCTGCCGGGGTGATGTCGAAGTACGGCACCGGGTCGTGGATGGTCAGGCAGTTCAGACCCCATGCCCATGCTTCCGTGCCGCCGGGGTTGACGCACTTGATACCGTACCCCTTGGTCTGTTTGAGGATCCAGGCAATGTATGCCGCTGCGTTCTCGATCTCCTGGTTTTTCAGGTATTCGAGGATGAACCAGTTGTTCCCGAAGACCGGGAGAGCTGCCTCATCGATGATGGGGGTGTCGTGGATCTCTTCGTGCACGTGGCGGGCGTACATCGGGGGCATTGCCGCTTCCATGACAAAGCCAAAGCCCATGCGGGCATAGGTGTACCCGGTCTTAAAGACGGTCGGGATGGACTTGCCGCCCTCGATACGGGTGATGCCGGGCACCTTGTGGGAGTCGAAATGTTTGTCTTCGGGGCGGTACCAGCGGCCGGCGTTGACCTTGGGGCCTGCCACATGGGAGTGGATATCGAGCGCCCCGGCCATGACCGTCTTGCCCTTGGCATCGATGACTTTCGCGGAGGACCCGACCTTGTCTACAATCTTGCCGTCTTTGATGGCAATATCCTTCTTGTCGCCCTTGATTCCCTGGACCGGGTCAAAGACGTGTCCGTTCTTGATGATAAATTCCGACATTTACGCGCCTCCCTTGGCGGTTGCCTTTGCCGGCTGCCCGGCCTTGGCTGCCGCGCTTTCCGCAGCCATGAGCTCGTCAACGCGCTGGTTGATCTTAGTTAAGAGCTCGACATCGGAGAGCACGCCTTCGGGCGGGTCTACTACCTTGCGGGTCTCGATCGGGACATTGTCCATACGATAGGCACAGCCCTCGACTTCAACACCGACAAGGGCGACCGGGATGTGGAGATCCGAGATCTCGGTCGTGCAGTTGATGTGCGGGTCGATACAGACCGTGGGCTTTCTCGAGCTGCTGATCATTGCATTGACCGGGAAGTGTGCGCCCGGGTCGGTTGCAATATAGAAGCAGGCCTCGACTTCGCTCCGGTTTAAGAGATCGACCGAGGTCGTCTCGCCGGTCTGGTGGCGGGCCTGGTCTCTCCTGGAGAGATCGACTGCATACGGGAACCCGTACTGCCAGCCGAGCACCTGGCCGGAGCCGGTAACGTTCCAGTGGCCGCGCATTGCCATGATCGCGCATTTCGTAAAGTCGTTCATGTCGCGGGTCAGGTTGATGGCGATATCGATGTTGTGGTTCCTGCCCATGGTGTGGGTAAGGCCCATGCCAAAGAAGATGATAACGAACCGGCCCTGCTTGAGGTCCTCGACGACTTCAATGATCTTTTCTTTCGGTACGCCGCCAATCGTATCCGGGATCGGCTGGCCCCGGGCTGCTGCCCTGAAGGCATTCAAGAGCTCGTAGTCGAACCCCTGGGCTACCTGGATGAACTCGTCGGCGCATTTTGCGGTATCGGTGTACCGGCAGTCAACGCAGTAGATCTTCCGGCCCTTGTGACCTTTTACGGTGAAGAAACCGCGGGGGAAGATAGAGTACCGGGACATATGCCGGGGGTGGGCGTGTGCCGGGTTGCAGCCCCAGAAGACCACGCGGTCGGCACGGTTCTTGACCTCACCGAGCGTGCAGCTCGGGACACCGACATCTTCGATGGCAATAAGCGAGGAGCCGTGGCAGACCGTTGCACAGTTGTCGACAATACCGCCGACCTTTTCTGCAATGTCGTGGCCGATGGCCATTGCCTGGCAGCTGGTGGATGCCCAGCCGTACATCAGGGTCTTACGGGACTTGACCAGCATCTTTGCGGTCCAGTCGATTGCCTCATCGTAGGTAACTTCCTTGAAGCTGCCGTCAGCCTGCCTCATCCTCGGGCGCTTGACACGGCCCGGGAGGCGCTGGTGGTTGAACTTCTCTGAGCCGATTGCGCACGCGTTCTTGACCCCGAGAATCGTCTTGTTGTCGTCGGATACGGTGATGATGAGATCATCGCACAGCGTACCGCAGAACGGGCAGATTACATCTTTTACTTCTTTTGGCATTGCTCGTCACTTCCTGATAAGTCCGCAGGCGTCCTGCAGCACTTCTACTGCTCCCATGATCCGTTCGTTTGCAGCAACCTCGATGTCTGCCGGGAATCCCTTGAAGCAGGGTTCGCCGGTCGAGAAGGTGTACGCGGGAACGATCCGGTTTGCCCATGGTCCCATCGGGATGTGGGCAAGGCCCGGGACAAGGTCTTCGCGGGTCTCGACAGCCTTTAAAATAACGCTGCCGACAGAACTGGTGACCTTGACGTTAGTATTCTTCCAGACACCGAGTCTCTTGAAATCCTCCGGGTGGAGCTGGATGATCGTGCAGGCATCGTAATACTTCTGGGAAGTCTTGCCTGCTTCCATGCCGACACCCTGCTGGATGGTCCGGCACGTGATGATGTTGACGGTAATTTTCTTCTCTGCCATGGTATCTCCTCGCATGTATACGTCAGGCCTTCATCGGGGAGGCCGATCTCAGCTCTGTTCCGGTGAGCTGGATGACATCGTACGGACATGCCTCAACACAGACACCGCATCCGGCACATAATTCCGTCTTCACATCGAGACTGACCGACACGCCGTCCTGTACCTGGTAGATCTTTTCCTTGGTTACAGGATCGAGCGAGTACAGTTCCAGCGCATTGACCGGGCATGCGGTAACACAGTTTCCGCACCCGGTGCACCGGTTCATGTTCACATGTACTGCAAACGCCATATCTAATCACACACAAACTTTTTTTCGGAAATCCGATTCCTAATTCACTCGTTGCTGCGATACAGTAATTAAACATTGTTATAGTCACAGACGGTAAAATGGAACTTCTTAATGCACAGATTTTGATTTTTCATGTAGTTAACTGAGGGTCTCCGGTTTTCTATGATGTTGACCTTCGGTGATCCCCCCAGGGCCATTTTTTGCACAATCACGGTAAACGATCGGGAAAATATTTTCCCCGTAAAATAAATGTCCGGCCCGGCAACTCCCGGGATCCGGTAAAATCCCTGAAACGCGCGAAACCTGCCCTTATTTGGGGGGCGATACGCCAAAAGCGCCGCAATTAAACAGATTTCGTAGATACGATAAAAAAGTCAATTTCTTTTAATTATTGTTGATGGAGTTCAGGAGATATTCCGGTCAGGAAACTCGAAAACCGTGGGTACTGTTCCGTACGAAGGAAAAAAAATTCCCGGGTTTACTGCCGGTACCGGGAATTTTTTAAAACATGAGGATCCGTTGCCGGTCGCCGCACTTTTCAGGGACCGGGGGAGTAAAGGCGAGACCGGCCAGTTCGGCATACCCGATCTCCGTGACCGATCCGGCCTTTGCATTCTTGGTAAATCCTCTCTTCTGGATGGAGGGGGCAAGCGCATAGAACCGGATGTTTTTGTCTCCCGAGAGGAGTCCGATCAGGTCGGTTGCAAGATAGGCATCGGAACCCGGCAGCGGACGCTGTTCCCCGGCAAGGGCATACACGCCGTCTTCGCAAAAGACCACACGTACCGGTATTCCCTGGTGGGCACACGCAGCGGCCAGGGTGAGCGCCCCGTACATATGCTCTGTCCCGTACGGCGGATGCGTGACAAACAGGAGAAGCGGGACAACGGGAAGTTCCCCTGGTTCCCCGCTTCCTGCCCCGCGAGACGGTGCGGAAGAGAACCTGACACTCCCGGCATTTTCCCCGAGAAGTACGGAACACCTGCCGATATGCTGCACCATACTTTCGAGATCGCGGATGTGCGCATTTTTTACCGCAAAGAGCGAGACAACCGTTCCCTGCCCGTCGTCCCAGGTAGCATATCCCCGCGCAGCTGCACAGTTCCGGTTGACCATGATCGTGAACGGGAGGTTCTTTTTCCCGGCACGCCGGGCAAGATCTGCCAGCGCTTCCCCGATGTTTGCGCACTCCTCCGGTCTCTGGCCGGTATGGCTGATATGGCAGCCGTCAAGGAATGCATACAGGCTTGTGGCACAGCCGGCATCGAGGGCTGCGGACAGGGTGCGGATCCCGTACCCCGGGGATGCGTGCATGTACGGCGACGAGATCTCCAGCCAGCCCACCCGCGGCGGCACCTCCGTAACGGGCGGTACGCCGGATGCCGCCAGGCTCTCCCAGAACCGGGCAGCGCTGTTTTCGCAACAATCTATTTTTGCCCCGGTCTGCGGCGGATACAGCCCGCGGAGAGATTCGGCAGAGTACCCGCGGATTCCGAGAGCCTCGGGATCGCAGATTACCCGTACACCGGAAAACGAGAGGATGCTCCGCCAGGTCTGCTGCAATTCACCCTCGCCCAGGCTGTACACGGCATCCCCGGTAAGGAAGATCCTGCAGGTATCGGACGCACCCGGATCCGGTGCTGCGGCCGGGTCCGGCCGGGTTCCCTGGCGCGCCTTAAACATCTCTTCAATAACGGACAACCGTTCCGTTGAGAGCGCAGCAGAGAGAAAAAGGATATGTGCAGTCATCGGTTGTTTGCTCGTGGTACCTATATTTCCCAAGAATCTTATCAATCTGACCTATTACCGGTTCGGTACCGGCTCCCTTTTTCATTTTATTAAAAAAATGCGGGGTGATTCCCCGGGATCCTTTTCCCCGCCCTTCCGGTACTCATAGTATCACGAACCACCGGGTTTTTTTGCCGGAGGAGTTTTCCCGATCATGATCTCGCACTGCCGGTCGCCGGTGCAGGCTGCCCGCACAAACCGGCCTTCGAACTCTTTGTTGAGCAGCGGGACGGCAGTCAGGACAAGGGCCATGCACCGGCCAAAGGAATTCCCGCAGTCGGTTGCAAGCGCGGAACTGTGAATGAGAAACGGGCAGCGTTTGATTACGATCACGGCCCGGTCGTCCGAGAACGCAATCGTTTCGGCACCGAGGTCCGGGCCAAAGAGCACGTACAGGCCGGCCTGCACCGCATCTGCGATCTCTTCTGCATTCCGCACCGGAAGCGAACAGTCGTGCGCGATACTGGCAAGCGAGCGTGCAAGCTCCATCCAGATCTCCTGTTCGAGCGGGCCGTATCTGTCCCGGAGCGCTTCGCGGAATGCAATATCGTACAGGGCCGGAAGGGTTGCCAGACATTGTGCGGCAGACCGCCATTTTACCCGGTCGGGGATCTCCCGGATATCTGCCATGATACTACGGGAATTTGAACCGGGATCTTATCAATCTGGCGACCGTGACACAGGGTGGTGCGTAGGTAACGGCAAAATAAAAAAAATACGGGGAGCAGACGTACTCCCCGTTTTAGAGGTGGTGGATTCCTGATGGATTCACTTGTGGGGTCTATAGAATAATAGACAATGCCGGGAAGGGTCCTGTTTCTTCCCGCATTGTCCGGACAAGGTCCTCCTGCCGGATCCGTTCACTGCCCGGTTTTTGCCCTGGCCGGCGGGGTGGTATGCCGGCCGGGTCCTGCCTGTTTTTTTACAGGTTAACCGGGAACGGAGACATTTGGGGCTGCAATGTCCTTTGAAATGTCTGCTGCCTGCCATGATGGAACGCAGGCCAGAGGAAACATGATGGTAATCGTTGTCCCGATTTTTTTATCATCTCCTTTTTTGTCGTTTCTTTTCCTGCTGCCGGAGCCGGCAGGGACTGCGGGAATTTTAGTGGAGGCCCGCAGCCATCCCGACAGAAAGTACCGCGAAACTAAAGACGAAGAGTGCGGCATAGTATACTATCGGGGTTTTCATTCCTGGTTCTCCGGATTGTTCTTGTTGTTCCTGCAGATGCCCTTTTTTTTATGGGCACCACGTAAATTATGTTTTACATTTTGTTTTAAATGCTTTCTGAGCGTGACAACGCCGGTGCCGTCGGACTACTCCTTAAGCCGGTAGCCCCGCCGGTCCTTTGCCAGGAAGCCTTCGCTTTCAAGGGCAGAGAGGATCCGGCCTGCCCGGTCCGGGTCGCCGCCAAGACCTGCGAGGATCTCCGTTCGTGCAATCCGGTTGCGGCCGACCAGCATTTTGAGGATCCTTCCCCGGATCTCCCGGTCGGATCCGGTAAAGGGCGCCTGTTTCACGTACGCGGCGCTCCTCCGGTTCGGGTTCGGGACGGTATTTTTGAGCGCCGTGCCGTAATCCATTAAGGCCCAGTACCATTCCCGGGGATGGTCTTTGTCAAGGGCACGCGTTACGAGCGGGAGGAGCTCGCGGTCGTCCACGCGATCCCTGCCGGGAAAGAATGCGTGGATGAAGACCCGGCGGATGTTTGTCTCGATAAAGACGACCGGGAGATTGAACGCAAATGCGCAGATGGACGCGGCGGTGGCCGGGCCGATGCCGGGTAACGTTGCAAGGATGGCGGGATCGGGGGGGAGCGTTCCGCCATACCCGCCGACCACGTTTTCCGCACACTTTTTGAGCGCAAGGGCCCGCCTGTTGTATCCCATTCCCTGCCACGCGGCAACAACCGCGCTCTGCGGGGCCCGGGCAAGCGCCGGAAAATCCGGGAATGCAGCAAGGAACTCCGGGTATTTTTCGGTAACCCGGCCGACCTGCGTCTGCTGGAGCATGATCTCGGAGACAAGGATCCGGTACGGGTCCTTTGTGTGGCGCCAGGGCATGTCGTGCCGGCCGTGCTTTTTGTAGAACGCGAGCACCTGTTTTTTGAACCCGGCGATCTCTGCATCGGAGGGCGGGTCCGATCGCGCCGGGCCGGGCGGGACAAGGGGCTGCTGGACGGATTTTTTCATGGGGGAAATCTGTACCGGATCTTTTCTGGCAGAGGTATAATGGTGCGGATTGTTACAGGAATACCGGCGATGACCCGGAGGAAAGGGTTCGGGCGAACACAGGATGGAGGTTGCGCGCGTGATTGCGTGAGGCACAGCAACCATCTGATCCGGAGGGAATGCGGGGTGGATCGGCTCGCGCGCGATGATATGTGCGGGGCCTTTGCCGGTTCGATCTCCGGGCCGGGAAAAGATCACATACTGCCAAAAATCCATTGAAAGCATGGTTCCCGGGTATCTCCCGGACCCGCTCATACCGGCCGGTTTTGCCCGTTTTTTTGTGGTCAGCACCCGGCTTCACGTCAGAGAAATACCGGTTTTTAAGCGGACGTATTTAGCCGCGTTCTTTTGGCCGATCCCGGGGTCGCAAGGGTGACTGGATGTGGCAAAATTTCCCTTTGTTGCAGGGGCATGGTGACCCGTTCTCGGGCATCGAAAGCGGGCGTATTTCGGCAAACCGAGCCTGATTTGAGGGTGTTTTCCACACGAAACAAAACGGGGCGGTTTACGGGGTTTCCCGGGAAGGGGCAAGACCCGAAAAGAGCAATCCGGGGCCGTATCGGGCTTGTTTGTGATACGGTTTTTCCGGCAGCATCAGGATCCGGATGGTGCGGTGGCTCCCTTGACCCCCCCAACCGAATAAAAAAAATCGTGCCATGTACATTTCACGGGCCTACTCCACGGGGCGAGCCCCGATGAGGCGGCGAGCACCCGTGGTTCCATCGCAACAAAATTTCCGGATTTCTGTTATGGTTTTCTACAGAGCCGAAAATACAAAAGCCCCTGATGCAGCGGGGGATAGTTCAGGAACCGCCCCTAATTTCCCGACAGGTAAGAGAACTGTTTTTCACGTCCTCAAAAACATCTCGTCCAGCTTTGCCCGGGAGAACCGGATCATCGTGGGCCGGCCGTGCGGGCAGGTGAAAGGACACTCCGCTGCCCGGAGCTGGGCGACAAGGCGCCGGCACTGTTCGAGCGTGCAGACCGTGCCGGCCTTTATCGCGCTCCGGCAGGCAACGATCCTTGTTATCCGCTCGCGGTCGGTCACCGGCCGGGTGGGATCGCTTTCCACCAGATCGGTCACCAGGTCGTCGATCTGCTCGGTCCCCTCGATCTTTCCCATGATCGCAGGCACGGCCCGGACCAGAAACGACCCGGTCCCGAACTCCTCGATGACAACCCCTTCCCGCGCAAGCACCGGGATAAGGTTGCGGAGGATCGCGGAATCCTTGGGCGAGCGGTGGATCACCGCAGGGACGATGAGCTCCTGCGCATGGCGGGCTGCCGTACTCTTCTGCACCTGCTCGTAGAAGACCCGCTCGTGGGCTGCGTGCTGGTCGATGATGATGAGTTCGCCATCGGGTGCAGCGGCAAGGATGTAACACCCGCCCACCTGCCCGATCACCTCAAGGGGCGGCACGGCAGCGGTGACCGGGAGAACGCCGCTTACAAGCTCGGTCTGCCGGAGCCGGTGATCGGTCGATGCCGTCCCGGTATGGGTCGGCTCGGTCAGGGGAGCGGTTACCGTTTCAGGGCCGGGCGAAAGCGTTCCCGTGCAGTACGCAGCCACCGGTTCGGCAACCGCGGAGGGTTTCTCAGCAGCGGGTGCCACCGCGTTTTCGAGAACCCGGTCGCGGGGGATGTCGGCCCGGACCTCCGGGATCAGGTCCTGCTCCTTTAAGGCCCGGCGCACCGCTTCCCGCACGGCCTCTGCAATCTCGCGCTCTTTAGTCAGGCGCACCTCCTTTTTGGTCGGGTGGACGTTCACGTCCACGAGCCGGGTATCGATCGCCAGACTGAGAAACGCAACCGGGTACCGGTCCCGGGGGAGGAGCGTGCCGTACCCCTCTTTTATCGCCCCGGTGATCGCGGGCGTTGAGACAAACCGGTTGTTGATCGCAACAAGGATCCGGTCGTGGCCCTTGCGCGAGAGGCCGGGCCGGGAGACGTATCCGCTGACCGCGACAAGCGGGTGTTCGTACGCGGCAGGGAGCAGCTCGCGGGCGCAGTCGCTCCCAAAGAGCCGGGCGATCGTATCGAGCGGGCTTTCTGCCCGGGCCGTGGCCAGCTGCTCGCGGTTGTTGTGCGAGAAACGGAACGCAACCTGCGGGTACGCGAGCACGATCCCTTCGAGGATCGCATGGATCCGGGCAAGCTCCGTGTTGAGATTCTTCTGGAACTTCTTCCGCGCCGGGGTATTATAGAAGAGTTCCTCGACCAGCACGCCCGTCCCCTCCGGCGCCCCGGTGCTCCCTCTCTCAAGGATTTTTCCCCCGAGCACCACGATCTTTGTCCCGGCAAGTGCCGCACCCGCACGCTCCCGGGTAACGAGCGTCACTTTTGCTACCGCAGCAATGCTTGCGAGCGCCTCGCCCCGGAACCCGAGCGTCCGCACCGAGAAAATATCGTCGATGGTTGCAATCTTGCTCGTTGCATGCGGAATAAATGCAAGTTCCGCGTCGGCCGGCGACATCCCGCAGCCGTCATCGGTCACGCGGATTGCCGATATCCCGCCCTGTACGGACGTGATATCGATCCGGACCGTGCGGGCACCGGCATCGATCGCATTCTCCACGAGCTCCTTTACCACCGATGCCGGGCGCTCCACAACCTCGCCGGCCGCGATCTGGTTCACGGTCGCAGTATCGAGCACCCGGATCCGCGGGACAGCGGTCTTGTCGCTCACGGGCGGTCCGCCCCCGTACCGGCATCTCCCGCCATCTTTTTGAGCTCGGCAAGTTTTGCAAGGGCCTGTATCGGCGTCATCTCATCGGGCGAGAGCCGGGCAAGTTCCGTGTGCACCGGGTCGGGCACCGTAGAGGTTTCGCGGGCCGGGGCGCTCTCGTCTACGAGCAGGAGCTGGGTATAGCGCTGCGCTTTTGTGCCCGGGCCGGTTGCCCGGTTCAAAAATTCTTCAAGCAGGACATCGGCCCGTTCGGTCACCTTCCTTGGGATCCCCGCGAGCCGGGCCACGTGGATACCGTAGCTTTTGTCGGTTGCGCCGGGGATGAGCTTTCTTAAGAAAACGACCTCCTTTTTTGTCTCCTGTACCGCGAAATGGTAATTCTTCACCCGTTTTAATTCGCCCTCGGTCCCGATGATCTCGTGGAAGTGGGTGGCAAAGAGCGTCTTTGGGCCGGCCGATGATTTCCCGTGCAGGTATTCGAGCACGGCCTTTGCGATCGAGCAGCCGTCCGCCGTGCTCGTCCCGCGCCCGATCTCGTCGAGGATGACCAGGCTCCGGTCGGTCATGTTGTTTAAGATATTGGCGAGTTCGAGCATCTCGACAAAGAATGTGCTCTGGCCGCTCGCAAGATCGTCGAACGCCCCGACCCGGGTAAAGATCCGGTCGATGATCCCGATCCGGGCCGCACGGGCCGGGACAAAGCTGCCGGCCTGCGCCATGATGCAGCAGAGCGCGACCGAGCGCATGTACGTGGACTTTCCGGCCATGTTTGCGCCGGTGATTACCATGATCTGCGTGCCGTGGCCAGAAAGATCGCAGTCATTGGGGACAAAGCCCGCGGGAAGGGACTGCTCGACAACCGGGTGGCGCACGTCCCGGCAGGCAATGGCATCGCCGCCGTCCAGCTGCGGGCGGCAGTAATCGTTTGCCTGCGCAACGTCTGCAAGCGCCACCGTGACATCGAGCGCCGCGATCCCGGCGGCTGCCTGCTGGAGGTCCGGGATCTTTTCGCGCAGCGTTTCTATCAGGCCCGTGTAGAGCGAACGTTCGAGCGCAAGCACCCGCTCGTCTGCGTTCGTGATGAGCGCCTCCTTTTCCCGGAGCGCGGGGATGGTGTAGCGCTCGCCGTTTGCCGTGGTCTGCCGGCGCTCGTACCGCTCCGGGACAAGGGCGAGGTTTGGTTTGCTCACATCGATGTAGTACCCGAAGATCCGGTTGTACCCGATCTTGAGCGATTTTATCCCGGTCTTCTCCCGCTCGGCGGTCTGGAGTTCTGCTATCCAGTTCTTCCCGGAGTGCAGGACGCCGTTGATCTCGTCAAGCTCTTTTGAGAATCCCGGCCGGATCACGCCGCCGTTCTTTGCAAGCGCCGGCGGGTCGTCGATGATTGCCCGCAAAATAAGATCGATGACATCGGGCAGTTCCCGGACCTGGTCGCGGGCAGCAGCAATAGTTGCCGGAAGCGTCCCGGCAGCCGGGGAGGCAAGGAGTTTTTTTACCTCCGGGAAGGTTCCAAGCGACTCGGCAAGCGCCACCAGGTCCCGGGGCCCGGCATTCCCGTACGCGATCCGGGCCGTGATCCGTTCGATGTCGGCATGTTTCGAGAAGCGGCCAGAAAGCGAGAGGCGCAGGGTCGTATCCTTTACCAGGTACTCCACGGCATCGAGCCGGGCATCGATCTGCGAAACGTCCGTGAGGGGACGGGTGATCATGCGGCGCAGCAGCCGGCTCCCCATCGGCGTTTTTGTCCGGTCGAGCACCGAAAAGAGCGTGGCTCCTTTGCTCCCCGCCCGGATACATTCGTGGACTTCAAGGTTGCGCAGGGTCACGGCATCGAGCATCATGCCCTGCGAAGACGTGCGGGTGGAAAGCGAACTCACCTGCGGGAGCGCGGACTGCTGGGTCTCCTCTGCGTACGATAAGGCCGCTCCTGCTGCGGCAACTGCGGCCGGCATCTCCCCGCAGCCAAAGCCGTCCAGGGACGAGACGCCGAAATGGTCCATGAGCGTGCGGGCCGCCCGGCCCGTCACGAACCGGTCGTCCGGACGGGGCGTCACCACCACGCCATTTCTTGTGAGCAATTCGCGGAGGGCCGCGTCGGCGGATGCCGGGATCACGCACTCGGCCGGGCGGTAGCGGGCAATCTCCGAACGGATATTGTCAAGCATCCCCTCTGCCGGAAGCCCGAGCACGAAGAACTCGCCGGTCGAGATATCGAGAAGGGCGATCCCCCCGTCCTTTCCCTTTTCACCGGGAAAGAGCGCCATGAGATACGCTGCCGCTGCGGACGGGAGCATCCCCGGGTCGATCACGGTCCCGGGGGTTATCACCCGGACAACCCCGCGCTTCACCAGGCCCTTTGCGGTCTTCGGGTCCTCCATCTGCTCGCAGATCGCAACCTTGTAACCCTTTGCCACGAGCCGGGCAATGTAGCCCTCGCCGGCATGGTGCGGGACACCCGCGAGCGGGATCTTCTGGTCGCCGTTTTTGGACCGGGAGGTGAGCACGAGATCGAGTTCGCGCGAGACAACGATCGCATCGTCTTCGAGCGTCTCGAAGAAGTCCCCGATATGGAAAAAGAGGATAGCATCCGGGTACTGTGCCTTGATCTCCCGGTACTGCCGCATCCCCGGGGTGAGGTTCCTGGTATCATCGGCTGCCGTACCGGTATCGCAACCGGGCGTCCCTTTCATCAGCATACTGTTGTCGCTGGCGGGAAATTAACCGTGCTGATCGTGCGGGCCCGTTAGCCCGATGCCTTATAAAAAAGAAGGAACGGGATCGTGACCATGAGCGCAATGCACGCAAACCCGAGGCCGGTGGAGAGCCCGGTGCCGAGCAGGGCCACGAGTTCGAGGAAGAGGGACGTGACAGCCGGGATATTAAGAACGAGGATGAGCAGCCCGGCAAGGACGAGCACGACAAGACCGGCCAGGGCATTTTTAAGATCCTGCCGGCTCGGTGCAACCGAGAGGACGAGACTTACGACCAGGTAAAGGTACAGGACAAACCAGGGATTGAACGACCCGATCAGGTTGTCGTACAGCGTCTGCCCGATACCGGCAAAGAGCATGGGCACCGGGGCGGCAAAACCGAAATTTGGAAACACGGTGGAGAACCGGCAGCCGGCAAATGCGGCAAAGAGCCACGAAAGGCCGGCGAGCACGAGCGGGAGGCAGAAGAGCGGCGCCGTGCTGATGATCACGTTTCCTATCACCGGGAGTCTGGGCTTTGTATACGAGACACTGCCCCCGTCCCGGGAGAGCAGGACAACTTTTGTGATCTGCGCACCGGTAACAAGACAGCCGAGGATGTGCGCGCACTCGTGGACAACGATCCCCGGGCCGGCAACGGCAAGATAGAGCCAGGGTCGTTTGAGAACGCGCGCCCAGACATGGTCGAGGACTTTTGAAAGGGCCATGACCACGATGCCGAGCGCAATGACAACAAGAAATGCCATGCTCCCGGGGGGCAAATCACCATTCATCGGGAAGTATGTCTGGCACCGCAGGCAAAAAACGTGCGGAGTGCCCCCTCCGGCAGGCTTATCCTCCGGGCACGCTATTTTTCCCTTATATGCCCGGCACAGCGACGCCGAAAACAGGCCGGCCGGCAAACCGGCTCGCCCGCGAGAAGAGCCCGTACCTGCTCCAGCATGCGCATAACCCGGTCGACTGGTACCCGTGGGGGGACGAGGCGTTTCTCCGCGCAAAAAGCGAAGACAAGCCGGTCTTTCTTTCGATCGGCTACTCCACCTGCCACTGGTGCCACGTGATGGCGCACGAGTGTTTCGAAGACGAAGGGGTCGCCGCGATCCTCAACCGGGATTTTGTCAGCATCAAGGTAGACCGCGAGGAGCGGCCCGATATCGACAGCGTGTACATGGAGATCTGCCAGCAGATGACCGGACAGGGCGGCTGGCCGCTCACCATTATCATGACCCCGGACAAACTGCCGTTCTTTGCCGGGACGTACTTTCCTAGGGATTCAACGCCCGCCATGCCCGGGCTCACCGCCATCCTCGAACGGGTCGCGGAGGTCTGGCACAGTAACCGCGACGAGCTCGCCCGGTCCGCAAAGGAGATCAGTACTTTTGCCGGGACGCTCCCGTTCGTTGTGGCAGCGGATACCCCGGGCCGGGCGCTGCTCGAAAACGGGTACCGGGCCCTTGCAGCGCAGTTCGATAAGAAAAACGCCGGGTTCGGGAACGCCCCGAAGTTCCCGGCACCCCACATCCTGATCTTTTTACTCCGGTACGGACACCTTGCAAAAAAACCTGACGCCCGTTTGATGGCGGAACGGACGCTCGATGCAATCTATGCCGGCGGGACGTGGGACCATGTGGGCGGCGGGCTCCACCGGTATGCAACCGATGCCGGCTGGCGCATCCCGCATTTCGAGAAGATGCTCTACGATCAGGCGCTCTTTGTGCTTGCCTGCACCGAAGCATACGAAGCGACAAAGAACGAGCGCTTCCGCAGGATGGCCGGGGAGTGCATTGCGTACGTGTTTTGCAACCTGCGGGATCCGGGCGGCGCGTTTTACACAGCAGAAGATGCGGACAGCCCCGGTGGCGAAGGGGCGTATTACACGTGGACAAGGGACGAGCTCGATGCTACCGGAGCCGGGTCCCTTTTTACCCTGACGCCCCTGCCGGCGGATGGCCGCGACCGTAAAGAGCCCCGGTTCATCCTCTCCCGGAGCAGTCCGAACAACCCGGCCATCCCGGATCCGGTCCGGGAACAACTCCGTGCAATCCGTGAAAAACGCGCGCGCCCTGCCCGGGACGACAAGATCCTCACGGACACAAACGCGCTCTTCTGCCAGGCGCTCGCCCGGGCCGGGCGGGCATTTGACGAGCCGGAATATACCCGGGCCGCGGAGGCAGCGATGGGTTTCCTCCTGGCGCACCTTGCCGGCGAGGATGGAACGCTCTTCCACCGGTACCGTGACGGGGAGCGGGCGGTGCCGGCCTTTGCCGACGATTACGCGCAGGTGATAGCTGCGCTTATTGCGCTCTACGAGGCGACGTTCGACCCTGTATATCTCACGAAAGCCCGGCAGTATACCGGCATCCTCCGGAACAGGTACGGAGATCCTCGCGAAGGGGGTTTTTTCACGGTCGCAGAGGGAACAGGCGAGCTTTTTGCCCGCAAAAAAGAGTGGTACGACGGTGCGTATCCTTCAGCAAATGCCACGGCTTACGGCGCCCTTTCCTGGCTTGCCCGGACAACGCGGGATCCGGATATCCGGGCATCGGCACAAGCCTCTGCAATGTTTCTTGCCGGGGCCGCAGGGCGGGCCCCTGCGGCAACCGCTGCCTACCTTGCGGAACTTGCCCGTTTTTCTGAAGATGCAGCAGAGCAGATCGATCTCGTAATCGCCGGCGATCCCGCATCAGCGGACACCCGCGCCCTGATTACTGCGGCAAGGAGCCGGTACCTGCCCGGGCTCATCACGATCCTGAAGCCCCCGGGAAATGCAGGGGAGGCGATCGATGCGCTCGTCCCGGCCGCACGCGGCCGGGTTATGCAGGCCGGCCGGGCCACCGCGTATGTCTGCGGAGGCCATACCTGCCGGCCCCCGGTCCAGGATCCCGAAGAACTCCGGTGGATGCTGGAGAAGATCGGGCGATAGCCCGACAAACGGTGATGCATTTTTAAAAAACTGGCTCTGGTGAGATTCTTACTAGATCTCCTGAATATGAGTGCGAGGGACCCACGGGTGCTCGCCGCCTCGTCGGGGCTCGCCCCGTGGCAAGGCCGCGCATGGAAAATGGCATGAAAAATTTTTATTGGGTAGGGGGAATCAGGGGGGCTTGCGCTCCTATCCGCTGGCGTATATCGCAAAGCCGGCTCGTCTCGCCGGTTCTCGTCCGGGAACACCCCCTAGCGAGACAGGCGATGCGGTGCCGCCCGTTGAGCGCGAGGGGGCGGGGGGCGAGTGTTCGCTCTGCTGATCGGTTCCAGATTCCAATGTAAAAGGTTTCAAATCACTCAAACAAGCCTGCCCGCCAATGAAACCGCAGGAAAAAAAGTTCTAGAGATTTTTGAGCGCCACAAGATCGCGGACGCCCACCAGTTTCCAGACAAGCGATCGCTCCTCTTCTGCGATCTTTGCCGGGGGATCGGCAGGTGAATGGCCGAGGGCCGCAAGGATATTGCAGGAGAGTTTGCGCTCAACTATCAGGTCTACAAACTTGTCGCGGATGATCTTTTTCTCGATAGAGTCCTCGACTTCTTCGAGGTATCCCTGGAGCGTGACAAAAGTGTACGACGAGAGATCTTTTGTGTACTTCTCGATCTCCACGGAAACATGCGGGCTTTTCCGGAAATATTCCAGTTTTTTCCCGTACTTGGTCGAGAGGAAGTACAGGAACGAGCCGTCGAAAACGTAGAGGAACGGGGCGATATAGGGATATTTTTCGCCCTGGAAGGCGATCCGGCAGATATAGCCCTTTTCTATGAGCTGGTCGTACTCTGCCTTTTCCATCCTGGGGATCTTGACAATCTCCATAAACTCACAACATTCTGCTTTCTAAACAGAGAGATGATAAAGCTTCTTAAATTCCTGCGATGGGGTATACCCGCGTACAGCTAATCGTGCGTTACCGGGAAACCGGCACGGAGCCATGCCTGCATCCCGCCAAGGACATTGGTCACCGGCCGGTACCCGCGCATGGCAAGCAGGCTTGCAGCAAGACTTCCCTTATACCCGGCATCGCAATAGACGCAGATCGGGAGGTCTTTTTGGATCTCTTCACTACGCACCGGGATCTCCCCGGCATAGATGTGCTGCGATCCCCGGATATATCCCTGTACCAAGCGCTTCTTGATATCCCGGACATCGAGCAGGAAAAAACCGCCCTGTTCCAGATCCCGGAAAAGCTCCTGCACGGTGCAGGTCCCGGTGGTCTCCACCGGCAGCGCGGCGCGGAACCATGCGGGAAATCCCCCGGCAAGCCAGCCGGCCACGTTATCGTACCCGAGCCGGACAAAGTGCGGGAGGGCCCGCGGGATCTCGCAGTTGAAGTCATCGATGATGACGATCGGCCGGGCATAATCGAGCACCCAGCCGGCAAATGCGGGGAGCCCTTCGCGCCAGATCGAGATGCTGCCCGGGATGTGGCCGGCAGCAAACGCGGTCGGCGATCGGATATCGACAAGCTGGCACCCGGACCGGATTGACTCCTGTACGTTTTCAGGCTGGAGCGGACGGGGCGCGGGAAGGGAAGTCAGGAGCGCCGGGCCGTCCTGGTTGAGCCGTTCCATCTGCCGGAAGTACGGGGGCAGGTAGGGGGATTCATGAACCCTCTTTTTTACGAACTCCTCTTTTGGGATCGCAAGCAGCGGATTGGTCTTCTCTTCAAAGCCAAGCGTTGAAAGCGGCAGGTCGGCGATATCGCCGCCGCAGACCGAGCCGGCCCCGTGGGCGGGACAGAGTATCGTGCCTTTCCCGAGAAAAAGGATCTTTTTGGTGATGCTGTCGTGAATCGTTGCGGCCATCTCCGCCTTTCTTTCCTGCCCGAAAAAATCCGTCCGCGCAATATCACCAATAAAGAGCGAATCGCCGGAGAAGACAAGATAGGGTTCGTCGGATACTTCGGTGTCTGCCACGACAACCGTGATGCTCTCTTCCGTATGGCCGGGTGTTTCGAGGATCCGGATCGCAAGCGGCCCGAGCTTGATCCGGTCCCCGTCCCGTACCGGGACCCCGAAGGCAAACGCCATCCGTGCCCCATGGAAGACCCGCGCTCCCGACCGTGCAGCAAGCTCGGGCCCTCCGGTCACATAGTCCTCGTTCCGGTGCGTCTCGAAGATGTGCGTGATGACGGCATCGTGCTGCCGCGCGAGATCGAGATATGCTTCGCAGTCCCGCCGGGGATCGACGACCGCTGCCACGCCGCCGGTCCCGAAGATCCACGAGTTGTGTGCAAGGCCCTCGGAAACAATCCGTTCGAACCACATACTGTTCAGCCCTTTTGCTGACAATCTCGCGCCACGTTGTATATACTTTGGCGTGCAGGAAAGGGGGGAAACGATTATCGCACGTAGGGATAGCGCAGCAAAAGCGGCATTCTCTTCTCGTGCTCCGGCCCGTCAAGGATCCGGCTGATCTCTGCGAGCCCCACCGGGGCATAGCCGACAACTTCGGCGCTCACGTTGATGCGGCGGGCGCCAAAGTCGATAAAGGGATACCGGGCAAGCTCGTTGTTGTGATAGTGGCCGTGGATCACCCAGCCGCCAAAGGCCGGGTCTGCATCGGCCGGATCGTGGACAAGCAAAAACTCCCGCCCGCCATACGCGAGCCGGACGGATGGCACGGTTCCGGCCAGCTGCCGGTCGTGGTTTCCCGCAACATACGTGATCCTGCCGTTGAGCATTCCCCGGTACACGGAGTCCGGGGTCCGGTCTTTCCAGTACGAGAGATCGCCAAGGAAACAGACCCGATCGTCCCGCCCCACGCACGCGTTCCAGTTGTGTACCAGCACCCGGTCCATCTCCCCCGGATCGCTCTCCACGAACGGGCGGGCACAGTACCGGATGATATTTGCGTGGCCGAAATGGAGATCGGAGATGAGGAGGATGTCGTCCGGGGCATGGGAAACGGGCGCGGCAATCTCAAAACCGGCAGATCTCCGGTACGAGGCCATCGACTGCTGCCATGCGGCCGGGCTCTCGATCTCTGCCCGGGTAAGCCAGCGCTGCGCCAGGAGATCGAACTCGCCCAGGATATCCTCGTTGTGCATGACCGTGATCCGGAGGCCGGCATCGTCAAGGAGCACCGGCCGGACCGGGATGGTATAATGCCGGTGCAAAAAGAGCACGCGCCGCACAAGGGATGCTATCCGTTCTGCCGGTGAGGGCCGGGAGGCAGGATCGGCCGCGCGGGCCGCCATCCGGTCCATCATCGCAAGGGTCTCCTGAGCTTTTCCGGGAGGCAGGCGGTTTGCGATCGTTGCATGGAACCATTTCTCGTCCGGCCGGCCGTCCCAGGCATTCAGGCTTTCCGTAAAAAGTGCAAGCGTCCGGGCAATCTCCCGCACGAGACCGGCAAGTTCCTGGGAGGGCCGCAGGGAAAAAGCAACAACGCCGCCGTGCATTCCTTCGCGGCACTCCCACCCGGCAATCATGAAGGGAAGGGGGCCGGCGGATTTTGCTGCCGCAGCAATGGTATCGAGCAGCCGCTGTTCGTGTGCCGGGCCGGGAAGCGTAAAGGGCCCGTACAGGGTGAGGTGGGGATGGCGTTCCCGGAACCCGCCGATCCCGGCATTTTCCGTGATTACCCGGGTCAGTTCCTTGATCTTCCACCGGGTCCGGGCAAGCCGGATCTCGACCAGGTACGTCTCTGCCATGACTGCCTCGCCCGCGCGCAGGTGAATATTGGCAGAACGGCTTAAAAAAATGGCGATGTTTTAAAAAAAATGCCGCCATCGATGAGGCTTTAGCATAAAAATTCAGATACTGATCCGTGCAGCCGCGGCGTCATGTCCAGCAGAAACTTACCCGGGAACCCGTCCGGGCATTCCTTTTCGATATGGACAACACGCTCTTTGACCTGGTCGGGGCGCAGGCAGCAGCCTGCCATCAGGTAGTCCGGCACCTCGGATACGATGACGGGGACGAGCTCTTCCGGTATTTCCTCTCCGGCAGATACGGTTTTGAGTCAACGGAGAATATCCGGCAGTACATGGCGGACCGCAGCATCCCGGCCTACGGCCTGTACCATGAAGCCTGCCGGATCTATGCGGACGAGAAACTCCGGCAGATCGTGCCCTACCCGGGGGTGGAGGAGACCGTGAAAGCGGTGCGGGCACTCGGCCTTCCCATGATTATTGTCACGGATGCAGAAGCGCCGGATGCCCGTATGCGCCTTGACAAATCCGGTCTTTCCTCCTATTTCGACCGGACGATCTCGTTTGACCTGGTTAAAGAGAAGAAACCGGCACCCGCCCCGTTCCTTGCAGCGCTCGATGCAACAGGGACCGCTCCTTACGAGACGCTCTTTATCGGCGACAGCCTGCGCAGGGACATTGCGCCCTGCAAAAAACTGGGGATCCGCACGGTCTATGCCCGGTACGGCGACCGGTTTTCTGGCACCCGGCAGGAGATCGAAGCGGATTTTGTGATCGACCGTATGGACGATCTTCTCGGGATCATCGGGTCGCCCTAACCACCGGGAAAACCGCGGCTAAAAGCACAGATCTGTGCAACATTTCCCAAAAGAATGGTTAAATTCCCGCACCGTTTGCATCCACCATTCTCCCGAACTGTTTTCGATTGTGTTATATGTTAGCATGCTGCAAATTAACAAGGTAACATGTTCGGATTGCCTGATGTAACGATTATCGTTTTCGCCGGCGTGACCCTGGTGGCCATTGTCGCGCTGCTGTACTGGGGCCTGACGTTTGGGGGGCACGATTAAATGACCGATCTTGTCACGGTCTCTGTCATTGCAGTGTATCTTCTTCTCCTGATCGGTATCGGGGTGTGGGCATCAAAGAAGATCAAGACCACTGAGGATTATCTCGTTGCCGGCCGCTCGCTCGGCTTCTGGGTCTTTATCCTGTTAATGATCGGGGCGGTCTGCTCGGGCATGTCGCTTCTCGGAGTCTCCGGGCTCGGGTACCGGGCCGGCTGGCCCACCATGTGGGAGCAGATCTTTGTCCCGCTCTCCATTGCGTTCTGTGTCATCTTCTTTGGGGTCAAGCTCCACAATGTTGCAAAAAGTGCCGGTTACATCACCGTGCAGGACTACCTTGCCCACCGGTACGAGAGCCCGACCGCGCTGCGCTCGCTCTCCGCGGTTGCCGGCATCATCGTTTCGCTCATCTACCTTGTCGGGCAGTATTCCGCGATCGCGATCGTGCTCATGTGGCTCTTTGGGATCCCGCTCTGGCTCGCACTCGTCATAGCAACGCTCGTCACCATGGTCTATACCACCATCGGCGGCCTGTACGCCGTTGCATGGGCTTCGCTCATCCAGTCCATCATCCTCATTGTCGGGATCTTTGTGATGGCCCCGATCATCATCTTCTATGCCGGCGGATTTGCGCACGTCAACGAGTACCTCTGTACGATCAACCCGAACCTTGTCCAGCCCTGGATGCCCGCAGGAGCTTTCGCCCCGGCCTACGTTGTCTCGTTTGCCATCATGCTCATGGTCGGCCTTGCCTGCGCACCGCACGTGATCAACAACGTGCTCGCGGTAAAGGATGTGAAATATTTCAAGTGGGCACCGATCGTTGCATTCCTGATCTACGGCGCGGCCATGTTCCTCTTAAAATTCACCGGGCTTGCCGGCCTTGTGATGGTAAAAGAAGGCGTCTTTACCCTGCCGGCCGTCTCGAATGCCTCGGACTTTGTGATCCTCTACGGCATCCAGTACGCGCTGCCCGTCATGGCGCTCTGGGCGGTCTTTGCCGTGATCGTGCTTGCGGCCGTCATGTCCACGACCGACCGGCTGATGCTCACGATCGGCGCCATGTGCTCGTGGGATCTCTATAAAAAAGTCTTAAAACCGGATGCAGACGACAAGAAAGTCCTGCTGCTCTCCAAAGTGATTGTCGTAATCTCCGCAATCGGCACGATGATCCTTGCCATCAACCCGCCCGAGGCGCTTGCAAGCCTCATCTGGATGGGAATCGGCATCATGCTCGCAACCTTTGCCGTCCCGCTCCTTGCCGGCCTGTACTGGCGGGGCGCAACAAAAGAGGGGGCACTTGCCAGCATGTCGCTTGGCCTCGTATCGGCCGTCATCTTCGGGGCCCTGAACTACTTCAAGGTGACCATCCTCGGCTACAACTTTGCCAACCTCCCGGTCCACTTCTCGTTTATCCCGCTCGTTATCTCGGTCGTTGTCATGATTGCCGTGAGCATGGTGACCACAAAGACGCACGAGAAGATCCTGGACGAGACCCAGACCGGCTGGTACATCTCAAAACAGTAAATCCCCTTTTTTCCTGCATTTTTATTACATCCGGCTGCCAACAGATGGGAAGTGACAACAGCAATCCTTGGCGGCGGACTCTCCGGCCTTACCCTTGCCCGGCTCCTGCACGAGCGGGGCGACGAGGTTGTGGTCCTTGAGGCAGAAGAGCGCTACGGCGGCCTGTGCCGTTCCCGGACCGATAAGGGATATACGTTCGATATCGGCGGCTCGCATATTGTTTTTTCGCGCGATAAGGAAGTCCTCTCCTTCATGGAGAAGATGATCGAAGGAAACGAGCAGAGGAACAACCGGAACACGAAGATCTTCTACAAGGGCCGGTACGTGAAGTACCCGTTCGAGAACGGCCTCTTCGATCTTTCTCCGGAAGACCGGTTTTTCTGCATCAGCGAGTTTGTCAAAACCCTGATTGCCGTGGAAAAGGGCGGGGTAAAAGCGCCGGAAAATTTCCGCGAATGGATCTATTACACCTTCGGGAAAGGGATTGCCGAGTGCTACATGGTGCCCTACAACGAGAAGATCTGGAAGTACCCGACCGATAAGATGTCCCTGCACTGGGTGGACGGACGCATCCCCCGGCCGCCGGTGGACGATGTGATCAAGTCCGCGGTCGGGATCGCGACCGAAGGCTACACCCACCAGTCGGTCTTCTCCTATCCGCTCGATGGCGGGATCGAGGCGCTCGTACGGGCCATTGCCCGGCCTATAGAACCGTTCATCCGGACAAACTTCCGGATCACCTCGGTTTCCCGGAAAGGAGACCGCTGGCAGATCGGCAATGGTGCGGAAACAATAGAAGCCGACCGGATCATCTCCACGATCCCGGTCCAGCACCTGCTTGCAGCGCTTCCCGGTGTGCCGGCCGATGTCAGGGCTGCCTGCGATGCGCTGGTCTACAATTCCCTGGTCTGCGTCAATGTCGGCATCACGGGAAGCCTGCCGGACTATTCCTGGCTCTACATTCCCGACCCGGCGCTCGGGAAGACCAACCGGGTCTCGTGCCCCTCGCAGTACAGCCGGCACGTTGCGCCGCCCGGCCACTCCGCAATCCTTGCCGAGATCACGCACCAGCCGGGCGATGCCGTCTCCCGCATGAGCGATGCGGAGCTTGTCGATGAAGTGACCGGTACGCTCGCGGCAATGGGTCTTGCCACACCGGATAAGATTTCCTATACCTCGGTCGTGCGCCAGCCGTTTGCCTATGTGGTCTACGATATCCGGTACCAGGAAAATATCAAAGTCGTAAAGGATTATTGTACCTCGGCCGGCATCCCGCTCGTGGGCCGGTTCTCAGAGTTCGAGTACCTCAACATGGACGGCTGCATAAGAAGCGTGCTCGATTTTGTCCGGCAGTACCCGGCATAAAAATCCTGCATCACGCTTATTATCCGAGAATCCAAAAAAAGTACAGGAGTCCGTTTTTTCCCATGATATCGGTCATTGTCCCGTCATTTAACGAAGAGGCAAATATCGCCCAGTGTCTTGTCTCGCTCTCGCACCAGACGCTCGCCAGAAACGAGTACGAGGTCATTGTGGTTGACGGCGGTTCGACCGACAAGACCTGCGAGATAGCCCGGAAATATGCCGATATGGTCTTTATCCAGAAGAGCAAGAAGGTCGGCGGGGCCCGCAACGACGGGGTCGAAGCCGCAAAAGGGGATATCGTCGCAACTACCGATGCTGACTGCATCCTTCCTTCGGACTGGCTCGAACAGATCCGGGACGCGTTCCTCAAAGAACCGGAGCTCGCGCAGGTGTACGGCCCGGTATACCCGATCGAAGACAGCATCGGGAACCGGTTCTCGCTTTTCCTGGCAAACACCTTCTCCCGGATCGGGTACTACAGCAGGACGTTCTATTACACGCTCGGCTGCAACACCGCGTTCCGGAAAGAGTTGTTTGTTAAAGCCGGCATGTACCGCTGCATCGATGCCGGTGACGATCTCGAAATTGCCATGCGGATGAAGGATGTCGGCAGGGTCCGGTTTTTGGGCAGCCTCAAAGTCGGCTTCTCCATGCGCCGCTACCAGCAGTTCGGGACAGCAAAGTCGCTCTACGAATGGTTCTATATCGTTGCACACGGCGGGGAAACCCAGAAGTATGCGTACTCGAAAAAGCAGTACAAGTAAAAGGGGCGCAGATGCCGGGAAGGTGCCGATGAATCCTGCAGCAGACAAATCTCCGGCACCCGGTCCGGTCGAACTTTTCGAAACCAATGATTTTGCCCGGCTGCTGGGCATGCATATCACGGACGCCCGCGACGGTTATGCCCGGGTGGAGATGGACTGTACAGGAAAACTCAATCCGCACGGCGCAGCCCACGGGGGCGCGGTCTTCTCCCTTGCCGACCATGCATTCGGGATCGCTTCGAACTGCGGCCCGGTGCAGTACACCGCAATTTCCGTGCACATCCAGTACCTGGCGCCGGCCCGGGGCCGGATTGCCGCCGTTGCAGAACGCACGGCCAAAAACGAGACCTGCGATATCTTTACCGTAACGGTCATTGATGGATCCGGGCGCACGGTAGCACTCTTTTACGGTACCGCGTTCCGGGTCTTGCCGTGATCGGTTCCTTTCTTTCGTTTCGGTAACCGCCCGGTTTATTGCACCGCAGCTTCCCATACCCTGTGTATGACTGCGGAAAAGGATGCCCTGCAAACGGTTGCCGGGCTCATGGCGCTTGCGGCCCGGACCGCCCCGAAAGGAAGGGGCGTTGACTCGATCGTGATAAAAGTGCTCACGAAAGCGGAGATAAAAAAACTCGTGGCCGCAATGAAGACTTACGGCGAAGCCCACGAGCCGTACAGGTTCTTCCTGCGCGATGCCGCAAACATTGCCGCGGGCGATGCCTGCGTGCTTGTCGGCGCCGCCGGACGGGACGTTGCGGGCATCAACTGCGGGGCGTGCGGGTATGCAGGCTGCGCGGAGTTCCAAAAAGCCGTTCAGAAGAACAAGGCAAAAAAGGAACGCCGGCCTTACCCGGGGCCCAACTGCGCGATCAAGATGGCCGACCTCGGGATTGCGGTCGGTTCCGCGGCAAAGATCGCACAGATCCACAATGCGGACAACCGGATCATGTTCAGCGCCGGCTCCATCGCGATTGCGCTCGGCCTGCTCGGCAAAGACTGCACGGTTGCCTACGCGATCCCGCTTTCGGCAACCGGCAAAAATGTCTTCTTTGACCGGATCTGGCCAAAGTAACCGGGAGTCCAAACTTTTTTTTTCGCGGGGGAAAACCGCCCTTTTATGGTACGGCAGCGCCAGTACTAACCGGGATTTTTCATGTACACGATTGTCCTGCTCCGTCATGGCGAGAGTACCTGGAACAAGGAGAACCGGTTTACCGGCTGGACCGATGTCGACCTCTCGGAGAAAGGAAGAACGGAGGCAGAACGGGCCGCCCGGCTCATCACGGAGGCCGGCCTGTCCTTTGATCTCTGTTATACCTCCATGCTCCGCCGGGCGATCCGGACGCTCTGGATCGTGCTCGATCATATGGACCTGATGTATCTCCCGGTCGAGCACTCGTGGAGGCTCAACGAGCGCCACTACGGCGCCCTGCAGGGCCTTGACAAGCGCGAGACCACCGAGAAGTTCGGCAAAGATCAGGTCCTGCTCTGGCGCCGGGGATATGCCGTGCGCCCCCCGGCACTTCCCGCGGACGACGCGCGGCACCCGCGTTTCGATCCCCGGTACGCGGGGCTGGGCGCAGAGGCACAGCCGGCAACCGAGTCGCTTGCCGATACGCTCGCGCGGGTCGTGCCCTACTGGGAAGGAACGATCGCCCCCTCCATAAAAAGCGGCAGGAAGGTCATTATCGCAGCCCACGGGAACAGTATCCGGGCGCTCGTCAAGTACCTCGACCATGTGCCGGACGATGTGATAACTGAAGTCAACATCCCCACCGGCTTCCCGCTCGTGTACGAACTCGACGATAACCTGCGCCCGGTCCGGCACTACTACCTGGGCGACCAAAAAGAGATCGAGCAGGCAACGGCCTCGGTTGCAAACCAGGCCGGCACCGGGAAATAATTTTTTTCCTCATTCCCTTTTTCTTTTTTTAAAAAAATCAAGAGCGAAACCTTTTCTTTCCGGGAGAGTGGATAACCACTGACAGACCATGCCGGTCATGATGATACGCGGCGGTGACCTGGATCTCGTGGAATACGAGTTCAGGTCGTTTCTCCCGGGAGAGATCCAAAAGACGCTCGGGCTTGAGAAGAAGAAATACAAACTGGCTCCCCGGAAGGGAAAGGTGCTGGTAAAAGCACCGGCCCGGATCCATCTGTCCGTTCTCGATATGAACCGGTTTGCACCGGACCATGCGGGCGGCGGCGGGATCGGGTTTGCCATCCAGTGCTACTGCACGGCGGAAGCCGAGTGCACGAAGCAGGGGCTCGTGATCGATTACAACCGGTCGGCCATCATCGAGAACTTTGTTGCCGTATTTTCCAAGACCGTGGGATACACCGGCGGATTTAAGATCAAGGCCGCAGATCACCAGAAAAAACACGTGGGCCTCGGGTCGACAAGCACGGTGATGATCGCGGTCGCGACTGCGATCAACGAAGCGGTCGGCGCGCCGCTCACCAATGCCGAGCTGCGCCGGCTCATCGGCCACAACTATGTCGAGGAGACCTCGGACGGGAAGATCGCGTTCGGCTTCGAGACCGGGGTCGGGCCGGCCGCGAGCACCCATGGCGGCATGGCCGTGATGGGCGACGAGCTCGTGCTCGTGTACCACCACCCGTTCGCGGAAGGAAAAAACGTCTTTATCGTCCTCCCGCCTTCGGACATCTCGTCTGCGGGAACTAAAGAGTTCGATCTCCTGATGAACCGGGCGCGGACGCTCGATTACCGGGACCGGGAACTCAAGGCGTATTTCTTCATGATGGACCTTATCCCGGCACTCGAACGCGCAGATCTCAAAAAGATCGGCGACATCATCTGGGAGATCGAGTTCCGCGGCTCGAAGCGTGCAGAGGTCGAGCACCACAGCTACCGTATCTACCAGTACATGAGCATGCTCCGGGAGGCCGGCCTCGAATTTGTCGGCATGAGCTCGGTGGGGCCCGCGATCGCGATCATCACCGAACGGGATAAAAAGGCTCTAGCGAAGATCCTCAAACCCATCGGCCTCGAGATCGCCATCGAGACAAAGGTCGATAACGCGGGCATGAAGGTTACCCACCGGGCATAAGCGCCGGATATGCGCCCCGGGTTTTCTCCTTTTTTGGTTCTGTAGAAATCATTTCCCTTCACCAAACCGCATTTGAGAGTGTGACCCCCTCTCTCCCCCAGAGGGGGAGGCAGCCCAAGGGGGGCAAACCCCTTGACCCCCCCTGCCAAATGAAAATATTTCAATTGTGTTTCTCATGTACGGTTTTGCTCCACGGGGCGAGCCCCGACGAGGCGGCGAACACCCGTGGTTCCCTCGCAATAAATTTCAAAGTGTCACTTAAAGTGTTCTACAGAGCCTTTTTTAAACAAAAATTGGTTAGTCACAGTCCGGCTTTTTTCTCCGGCATGAGGAGATGAGGCCGGCGATGATGAGCAGGATCGCCCCCGCAGTAAGGATAAAGACGCCAAGGAGCATCAGGCTCATGTTCTCTTTTACTACGGAAAGCGCGCCCAGGTAATACCCGCCGAGCACGAGAAGCAGCGTCCAGGCCACTGCACCAAGGACATTGTAGAAGAGGAACCTGCGGTACTTCATCGACCCGACACCGGCCAGAAACGGCGCAAAGGTCCGGACAAAGGGGACGAACCGGGCAACAAAGATCGTTGCCCCGCCCCACCGGTCATAGAAGCAGTGGGTCCGATCGATGTACTCTTTTTTCACAAGGCCCGGGAACTTTTCGACAAAGACTTTGAGGCCGAGATAGTTCCCCAGCCAGTAGTTGACCGTATCCCCGATGACCGCCCCGAGGATGTACACGGCGATCAGCAGTTCGAGGTTTAAGATCCCGCTCGCGGCCAGGGCTCCCGATACAAAGAGCAGGGAATCCCCGGGCAAAAACGGCGTTATGACAAAACCTGTCTCGCAGAAGATGATGATAAAGAGGATGAGATACGTCCAGAGGCCATAGGTATGAACAATGCCGGCAAGGTTCTGGTCAAGGTGGAGGATGATACCGAGGATCGACTCTATCATTGCTGGTACAGTATTTGTGACAGGGGCGTATATCAACATGGATGTGGTACCGGCCCCGGGTCACGGATACCGGACGGGATGTATGAAACCTATATCGCAGGAAAGAAGCTACATTTCCCAGTACAAATATTCCTTACACTTTGTGCCCGTGTGATTCCCATGACGCGTTCCTTCCTGCCGGCCCGGCCGGTTATCCTGCTGTGCATTTTTTTGACCGCCCTGTTCCTGATCCTGCCGGTGCAGGCCTTTACCGCAGATTCCCTCAGTATTACGGTGGACAAAAACGGCGATGCCTCAGCCACGTTCCGGTACACGCTCGAAGGGGTGATTGAGAATGCCATCCCCGAGTCTGTGCTCCAGGAACAGCTGGTAAAAGGGCTCGCCACCAGTTCCGATCCGCCGCAGGTCGTCTCCTTTGACAAATCGCAGGCATCCCTGATTCTCAAGAACTTTGCAGTGACAAACGACGTCGCGACCGGCACAGAATACCAGACCGCTCCAATGGATTTCAAGAAAGCACAGGTTGCCCTCCAGAATTCTGCGGTGAGCACGGTGATCTCCGCGGACTTTTCCCCGAAAACGATCACGGTAACCTTCCCGGACGGCTATGCGCGGACGCTTGCCGACTCTTCCGCGCTCCCGAGCCTGAAGCATACCGTGATCGATCCGGCTAAGGCCGCAGCGGTCCCGACCGTGAACGCCTCGGCACTCGGCGCAATAAAGGTCAGCACCTCGCCGGCAGCGGTCCACGTGTATATCGATTCCGTGTACGCCGGCGAGAGCCCGGACACGTTTGCCGGGATCGCCCCGGGATCGCATACGGTAAGCCTGGAAGCGGACGGCTATGTGACCCGGACAAAGACGGTAACGGTCACCGCAGGGAACACCGTCACGGTCTTTGAATCGCTCGACCTGGCGCCGACACCGACCAAAAAGGCAGGAGTCTCCGGGACCGGGATTGCCGCGCTTGCCGGGGCGGTGGCGGTCTGCGGGGTAATCGCCCTGCGCCGGAAATGATATTTCTATTTTTTAGTTTCGTGCGGTAAGCATCGGATTTTTTATGGCGTTCTGATTCTGAAGGTAAGCCTGATTTCATACGATGAGCGATTCTCCCCCTCCTCGCTGATGCTCGGAGTCGCTCGGGCTTCTTGCCGGGCCCTCTGCTCGGGCAAATGAGTGCCCACCTATCTCATTTGATCCGCCGCGGGGGCGCCCCTTCGGGGGCGGCGGGGGCTATCGTTTGGGCAGGTAAGTGCGAGAATCTCAATTTTTCTAAAACACCGAAAATCCTAATAGATCTGGCATGTGGGGACTCCTCATCATGGATATAACCGGCTGAACCGTCCGCTAATCTCCGCCCGTAAAAACCGCTCTCCCCGCACGGCAAGATACCAGGTATGCGTCCTGCACTCCCCGCCAAACCGGCTGCCGGCAAGGGAGCGCACTTCGTCCTCGGTAAAATAATGGGTCGCGATCCCGTTTTTGCGCGCAAATGTCCCGGGCTCGCATTCCGTGCCCTGCCCGGCACGGAAGTCTTCCCGGGAGAATGCCGAGAAGTACAGGTTCCCGCCGGGCCGCAGCACGCGGGCGATCTCTTCCATTGCCCGGGCACGGTCCTGTCCCGGAAGATGCCCGATGACGTGAAACGCCACCACGGCATCGAACGCCCCGGCCAAAAACGGCAGGCAGCAGGCATCGGCAACGGCAACTTCTCCGGCCCCCGTACCGGGAACCTGGTGCCGGCACAATGCTGCTGCGGATGCCGAGATATCGATACCGGTAACAATGCAGCCCCGTTCCCGCAGCGCGCCAAAGGTCTTGCCGTTCCCGCAGCCGAGTTCAAGAACCTTCTCTCCCGGCCCAAGCGCCGGGAGGTTATGCACCGCTCCGCCCCAGACCCGGCCTTTCCGGGCATACTCGGTCTCCCAGGGATTCGTGGCAGGGGCAGGCATCGGCAACACATCTTTTTTTTGGAGGATGCTCTGGCCGAATCAGCGTTCGGGGTAGAGCATCATATCCGTGTACGTGTACCGGCGCCTTCAAACATAATAAAGGAAAACACGCCAATATAGTAATAGAGAACGGGAGGGATGTCTCAGGGGAAGGTTGTTCCCGGGGATATTCTCCCGAGGTTGTGCCAGATGCTGGATATCAGGTTTGTACGGGCGAGCCCCGAGATTGTCAAAGCCGATCTCACGAAACGGAACGCCACAGATAAGATCGCATGGGTGGATGAGATACTCTCTAAAGACGCCCGGTCACGCGAACTCAAGGTGCAGACCGATGAGCTCCGGCGCCGGCGAAACACAATCGCGCGGGAGATCAACGAGGCCAGGAAGGCTGGCAGCGACCCGGCGCCTTTGATGAAAGAGGCCGCAGAGCTCCCCAAAAAGATCAAGGAGAACGATGCCGAGCAGGAAGAGATCACAAAAATCATCCATACCCGGCTCATGCGCCTCCCCAATATCCTGCACGAGAGCGTGCCGCAGGGAAAAGACGATACCGAAAACTTCGAGATCAAGCGCGTCGGCACCCCGCGCACCTTCGACTTCGAGCTCAAAAACCACGGCCAGCTTGCCGCAGACAACGGCTGGGCGGACTTCGAGCGGGCGACAAAGACCTCCGGTGCCGGATTCTATTTCCTCAAAGGTCCCCTTGTCATGCTCGACCTCGCGCTCCAGCACTTTGCGCTCGACCTCCTCATCAAAAAAGGGTTTACCCCGGTCGTCCCGCCGTTCATGATCAACCGGAGCTCGTACGAGGGCGTTACCGATCTCGACGATTTCGAGAAGGTCATGTACAAGATCGATGGCGACGACGCGTACCTGATTGCAACAAGCGAGCACCCCATCGCCGCAATGTACCAGGACGAGATCTTCGAGGAAAAGGATCTTCCCTTACGCCTCTGCGGCCTCTCGCCCTGCTTCCGGCGCGAGATCGGTGCCCATGGTCTTGACACCAAAGGGCTCTTCCGCGTCCACCAGTTCACGAAGATCGAGCAGTTTGTGTACTGCAAACCCGAGGACTCCTGGACGATCCACGAGGAACTCCTGGCAAATGCCGAGGAAGTCTTCACAAAACTCGGCCTCCCCTACCATGTAGTCAACATCTGTACCGGGGATATCGGCACGGTGGCTGCGAAAAAGTACGATATCGAGGCCTGGATGCCCCGCGAGAACGCGTACAAGGAGGTCGTCTCCTGCTCCAACTGCACCGCGTACCAGGCAACGAGCCTCAACATCCGGGTCCGGGACAAGGAAAACTTCGAGTCGAAACGGTACGTCCACACGCTCAACTCGACCGCGATCGCCACCTCGCGGGCGCTCCGGTGCATCTTAGAGAATTACCAGAACCGGGACGGCACGGTCACGATCCCCGAAGTCCTGCGCCCGTATATGGGCGGCCGGGAACTGATGTGACCGCCATCCACCTCTTCTTTATAAACATCGGAAAAGATACATAAGATGAACAGGTATTTGCCCACCCGGGCAGTATACCGGATATAACAACAGGGAATGTGGTTCTATGGGCTATCCCGATTTGAAAAGCGACGAGTCCATCATCCTGACGGCACAGCATGTCAAGGTAAAGTCCGTGCCGTTCGAACTGGTGCTCACCAGCCGGCGCCTCATCATCATCGACAGCGAGAAAAACGTTGTCCCTACGCAGCAGATCCCGTTAATTACGATACGCAACGTCATGATCGGGGAGAACGCCATACGTGACCCGGTCATCACGCTGACTATCCTGACCGATACCGCAGACACCCGCGAGCTCGCGCTCACGTATGCCATGCAGACCGGCGGGGAACGCCGGCGCGAGGCCGGGGAATGGGTCAAGGAGTTAAAGAAATACATTGCCGAGGCCTCGTCCTACCCGGTAGAGATGATGCCCGCGTCCCAGCCTGCGGCCCAGCCGCCGCGGCAGGACTATGCGGGTTCGTCCGGCATAAAAAAGAAGATCGAAGTCTCGCGCCCGATCAAAAAGATCGCGGTCGAGACCGATCACCTCCCGCCAAAACCCGTAGAGACCACGAGCCTGCCGGAAGGATCCTTCTGTGGCAGGTGCGGCAACCGTATTCCCCCCGGCTCGACTTTCTGCAACCGCTGCGGGACCAAAGTGGCAGAACCCGGCGAACCGGAAACCCCGGCACCGGCAGCTGCTGCGCCGGAACAGATCTCCACCGCGCCGGCAGCGGTACCGGTCTCCGGAGACCGCAAGAGCCGGCCCATCGAACAGATCATCCACTCGATCGAGCCCCTGATTGAAGATTCCGTTCCCCGTGCAGCACCGATGGATGCTGTTCCGGAACCGGAAGGCGCACTGACTCCGCATACCGCTGTCCCGGAGACCGCCCCGGCTGAACCGGTTGCAGCAGCACCGCTCGCTGCACCGGACGACCAGACGGTCATCTCCCCGGCACCGGCAACTGCCGCAGCCCCCGCAGATGGCGGGGAACCCGCACCGGCAGTCCCGCCCGTAGTACCCCTGCCGCCCATCCCGGCCGCACCAAAGAAGAAGCGCTTTGGCATCCTCCCGATTGCAATCATCGTGATCGTCATCATCGCGGTTGCAGCCGGCGGATTCATGCTGTTAAAGAACGGGCAGGCCCCGGCATCCACCCCGGTCACGACAACGGTGCCCACGACAATCGCCACGGTTCATACAACCATTCCGACCACGATCGCAACACCCGTGGTAACGACCGTCCCGACAACCGCAGCACCGGTTGTTCCCCAGACAGGCATATGGGCCGAAGTGATCTATGACAAGACCTACACCGGCCAGGTAGGGACACCGGGCTCGAAGGTTACCGTGACCGATACCGGCGACCATTACTATATCATCCCCACCAAGGACGGTATGGTCAGTGTCTCGCTTGCAAAGACGGACGGATCCGGCGACGAACTCAAGGTGATCGTGTACAGCGCGGGACAGGTAGTAAAGACCGCGTCTACCACAACTCCGAAGGGAAGTATCGACCTCCAGTTTGCGGTTGCTCTCCCGACCACCGCAACGCCGGTGGCAATCGCAACCCTCGAAACCACAACCCAGACTGCTGCCACAGCCACAAATGCTACGAACAGCACAGCATAAATCCTGATAAAAATCCCAACAGATCCTTTTTTATAACCAAAAGAGCCAGCCTTTCCTAGTGATATGCTGATGAAATCCAGAAATATCATTGCAGCATGCTGCCTTCTCATCGTTCTTGCCGGACTTGCCGCTGCCAGCGGTTCGGTGCAGTCGTACCTGGGAAATACCGTGAAGCTCTCGGGCTACTGTTCGGACAGTTCAACGGTCTATCTTTTTGTGACCGGGCCGAATCTCCCGGCAAACGGGGTAGCCCTCGATAACCTGAACCGGGGGACCGACCAGGGCGGGTTTACCCCGGTCAGCGTGGACAGCAATGGCCGCTGGGAATATAACTGGAACCCGGGCGGAAGCATCGATGCCGGCACTTACACGGTCTGGGCAGTCAACAGCCAGACCGACAAGGCACATTTAAGCCAGGCAGAGTTCACAACCCTCTCGGTCACGTTGGGAAACCCGAGCATCAGTATCGCGACACCGGCGCCAGTCCCGGGGAGTCTCGACCTGCGTTCGGTCCCGGATAATGTCTCGGTGACCGTGAACGGGAACTACAAGGGAAAGACGCCGGTTGTTGTCGATAACCTCAATCCCGGCACCTACCAGGTTGTGTTTTCCCGGTTCGATTACGAGCCGTTCTCCACTCCGGCAAAGGTGGAATCCGGATCGATCACCGAAGTGACTGCAACGCTCGTGCCAAAGACCGGATCGCTTTTCATCAACACAACCCCTTCAGGGGCCGCGATCAGCATCGATGGCACGCCCTCCGGGACGGCACCGGTAACCCTCAATGGGCTTGCTGCCGGCAACCACACGGTAAATGCAACGCTTGAAGGCTATCTTCCCTCCGAGAACCAGGTACGGGTGGTTGCAGACCAGACCGTGACGACCACACTGGAACTCAAAAAACCAACCCTTCCGGGAATTCCGGGCATAGCTGCGCCACTGTCACCGGCAATCGCCGTCATTGCCTGCCTGTCTGTGATCGTTCTGGCCGGTGCCATAGCAGGAAAACAACGGTAAGCGGCAGAGCATAAGGAATAAAGAAAATACAAACCGTACTTTTTTCGCAAAGATCTTTTGCCATAAAAAAATATGCCGGCCCGGACGATCCGGTTTTTTTCTTTAAAAATCCGGATCGCTTCAAAAGTTCACGCCGAAAGAAAAATTTTGCCAGTCAGATGTACATCCGATTATCGGATAATTATCCGATAATCGGCTTGCTATCTGACAACTTTTTTTCGCGCTGAAATTTTTTTTGCCGGATTTTTTCCGGGCTTTAACGATCAGACTGCAACACACCGGCACCCGGGAACGGTCTATCCAAGAGATGTTCCGGCCGAGCACAGGAACCGGCCGACAGGAAAAAGGGAGGTTATCCCTGTGCGGCAGCAAAACCCCGGTACAGGATCCAGACCCCGAGCAGGATCAAAAATGCCGCGGCCATGACCGGCCAGAAGCCGGCCGGTACCCAGACAATACCGATGCCCAGGCAGATCAGAAAGATCCCGAGAACGCCAAAAAGAACCGGGGACGATCTCCGGTAATAATCATTCTGGTTGCCGACACCGTTTTCCGATGCCTGGGGAGTCTTTACCCGGGCAAGAGCCGTACCGATAAAGCCCAGACCCAGGCCAACCAGAACTCCTGAAGCCGGATGGCTAACCAGCAGTCCGACACCAAGACCTATCAGGATCCCGGCCGGGATAAACATATATGCCCCGCCGTGGCGGTGGCGGTGTTTTTCGCAGCGCTCTGTCCTCTCTTCGCCAGTCATACTGATTCTGTTGTCGGGTCTCCCAGATAAGTATTGAGCCGGGGAACTGCTGCCATGAACAGGATCCGGATAATTTTAATTAGTATCTTAATCATTAACTATATTCATAAATGCCAGAACAAGACAATCGCCCCCCTGAATTTCCGGAATTGTACCGCAGCTGGATGCGGATCCGGAACAAGATGAATGTTATGGAGAATATGCCCCGTACCTTTGGCGTGGAGACGCCACTTTTCTTATCCGAGATCCACACGCTCCAGGCAATCGGCAGGACAAAGGAGAACAATATCCGGACCATTGCCGGGCTCCTTGGCGTGACGCCGTCCGCAGCATCGCAGACCGTTACCCGGCTCAAGAAGAAAGGATTTGTAAAGAAAGTACGGGGAATCAGAAACGAAAAAGAGGTCTCGCTGGTCCTGACCCCCGCAGGAAAGATCGCATACGACAATCACGAGAAGACCCACGAACAGATGTACGAGAGGATTTTTGACCGTCTTGGCACGTTGACCGGTGACGAACGGGTATTTCTCGCCCGGGTCTTCTCTGCGTTCGAAGCGGTGTACGACGAGCGGATCGCGGAACTCTCCGATCTGTCCGACTGCGGGAAGCGGTCTGCATGAGCGAAGAGACCCCGGCCTCCACAGAACATTCCGCACCGGCACACGAACCGTCGCGGGTACGCGAGATCGCCCAGCTGACGCTTGCGCACCTGATTAACGATATCTATGCCCCGGTGCTGATGGCGCTCCAGCCGCTCCTTATCACCACGCTCGGGTACAGCTACTTCCAGGCCGCGCTCCTCCCGGTGATGCACAGCCTGATCTCATCGGCGCTCCAGCCGGTCTTTGGGAGCCTCGCGGACAAGAAGGGATTCCGGGTCAGCGTTGCGATCTCCATCCTCCTCTCGGGCTGCGGGATCGCATTCCTGGGCTTCCTGTCCGATCATTACACGATCATGCTCTGCTGCGTTGCGATCTCCGCGGTGGGCCATGCAACCTTCCACCCGGGTGCGCTCTGCAAGGTAGATGCAATCGCGGCGTCGGGCAACCGGGGCCGGCTCACGTCGTTCTTTGTGGTGGGCGGCAACCTGGGCCAGGCGCTCGGGCCGATCCTTGGCGGCATCGTGATCACGACCGGCGGCCTTCCGGCAGTTACCTGGCTGATAATCCCCGCGGTTCTCGGCGCACTCCTCCTCATCGTCCGCCCGATTCCCGATACCTGCCCGGCAGCGGCACGACCGGAAAAATCCGGTGGCGATGAGAACTGGAAGCCGGTGATCCTGCTCTTTACCGGTTCCACGCTCCGCGCCTGGGTCACGTTCGGGGCAATGACCTTCCTTCCCACGTACCTGGTCCTCTCCGGCTACCCGCTGCTGACAGCCACGTTTCTGGTGAGCGCCATGCTCCTTGCCGGCGTTGTCGGCCAGCTCACCGGGGGATATCTCTCCGACCGGGTGGGCCGTAAACCCGTTGTCGTTGCAACGACATTGTGCGCCATTCCGGCCTTTGCTGCGATCCTCCTGACGCAGGGTGCGATCCAGATCGCTGCGATGCTCTGCTTCGGGTTCATGCTCTGGGCATCGTTCTCGGTTACGATCGCCATGGCCCACGAACTCATGCCAACCCGGATCGGCTTTGTCTCCGGCCTTTTCATGGGTATCGCGATGGGAGCTGGTGGAGTCGGCGTCTCGGTTTCGAGTGTGATTGCCGATCATATCGGGCTCGTTGCCACCCTTGCCTTCTTCCCGGTCCTGGTACTGGCTGCGGCCCTGCTCTTTGCGGTTGTCCAGTACCCGCGAAAGACACCGGGTGATTCGTGAGATTGTGGGTCGGCGTGACAAAGGGAATAATCTCATTTTTTTAGAGACGTAAAATACACATCCTTTCTAATAACCATGCGATTTTTTATGGCAGCTCTTTACCGGACGATATCATGGTAAAACGAGCACGCGCCCCCCTGCCCCCTCGCGCTCGACGGGTGGCACCGCTTCACCCGTCTCGCTAGGGGGAGTGCCGGAAACAAAGACAAAAAATGTGTAATGAAAATTTCCTGCGACAATTCGGGAAAAGATTGTATCAGGAAAATGGTTTTCTTGGATCTGGCCCTCGCAACGGCGGATTGCTGACCGTGATGGGTTCACCATAAAAAAAGAGATTCCTGTGTTTAAGCAACCGGGCTGCAGGCTGCCTGCCCGCTCGGGATTGCATATTTCTTCTCGATGAAGTGTGCGGCGATCGTCGTGATGGTAACGAGCATGAGGTACACGATACCGACACAGAGGAAGGTCTCGTTGTACATGAAATACTTGGTTGCGATCATCTTTGCCGCACCGGTCAGCTCGATAAGCGTGATCATGTATGCCAGGGACGAGTATTTCACCAGGTAGATGAACTCGTTGGTGATCCCCGGGAATGCCTTCCTGAGTGCCTGCGGGAGGACGACCCAGCGGACGGCCTGCCACTTGGACATCCCGAGCGCCTGCGCCGCGGTCATCTGGCCGTCTTTTATCGCGTGGATTGCACCCCGGATGTACTCGGAGTTGTAGGCCGCATTACAACAGATAAAACCGATCACCGAAGCCACGAACGGCGTGAGCACGATCCCGATGGACGGCATGCCGAAGTACAGGATAAAGAGGAGGAGGAGGAGCGGACAGCCCTTGCAGAAGATCACAAAGCCTTTCGCGATCAGCTTTACCCCGGGGCTCCCGTACGCCCGGCCCACTGCAACAGCACAGCCCAGCAAGAAGCCAAACGGCGCAGCTACGAGAATGAGCGCAACCGTCATCACAAGGCCGCTTGCAAAGGCCGGGGCAATGATCTGGGTAAGGAAGGTGATCTGGTCCATGGGCATTCAGGCTCGCTTGCTCTACCGGTATTCCTCGATCTTTCCGATGAATTTCTTCATGCGTTCAAAGCCGGCTCCGTTGAGCACATCGTCCGGCGTTCCCCGTTCTGCGATCGTCCCGTTCTCCATGAAGAGTACTTCGTTTGCAACCGAGAGGGCAAAGCGCATCTCGTGGGTCACGATAAGCATGGTCATACCCTGCTTTGCGAGCATCCGGATCACTTCGAGCACTTCGCGGGTCAGCTCCGGGTCGAGCGCCGAGGTCGGTTCGTCAAAGAGCATCACGTCCGGGTCCATGGCAAGCGCCCGGGCAATCGAGACACGCTGTGCCTGCCCTCCCGAGATCTGGGCCGGGTAGCAGTCTGCCTTGTCGGCAAGGCCGACCCGTTCGAGCTCAAAAAGGGCTTTTTTGGTGGCTTCCTCCTGCGACATCCCCCTGACTTTCAAGAGCGCGATCTCGACATTTTTCTGGACGGTCAAATGGTCGAAGAGGTTGAAGTTCTGGAAGACCATTCCCATCTTCTGCCGGAAGTAGTTGATCCTCGTCCCGCAGTTCGTCACCTCTTCGCCATCCAGCCAGACCTGCCCGCCATCGGGCTCGGTGATCTGGTTGATGCAGCGCAGGAGCGTGCTCTTGCCGGTCCCCGACGGGCCGATAAACGCCTTGGTCTCGCCCCGCCGCACCGTAAACGAGATGCCGCGAAGCACCTCTGTCCCGCCAAAGGACTTGGAGAGGTTCTCGACTTGTAAAACACATCCTGAATCTGTCATGATATCACGTACTTGCGTGGCCGAATCCGGGCACCATCACTTTTTCTTCAAGCTTGTTGAGGCACTTCATTCCCGCATAGTTCATGGCGATATAGACGCAGGCGCATGCCAGGTAGATCGGCATGGTGATGTAGGTCTCGGACACGATCTGGGAGGTGCGGGTTAAAAGTTCCATCACGCCGATCGCATAGCAGATCGAGGTGTCGGTGAGCACGGTCGGGTACTCGTTTGACCAGCCGGGAAGGGCGACGAGCATTGCCTGCGGGAGGATGATGGTCTTTATTGCCTGCCACCGGGTCATGCCAAGCGACCGTGCCGCGGTCATCTGGCCTTCGGATATGGAAAGGATGGCACCCCGGAAGATCTGGGACTGGTAGGCAGAGCCCCGGAGGCCCAGGACAACAATGGCAATGTAAAATGCGGGGATGTCAAGGCCCAGCGAGGGAAACACACCGAAGTAGAACAAGAAGAGGAGCACGAGAAGCGGAAGTCCCCGGAAGAACCAGACGTACACCTCGATTGCATACCGGACCGGCTTTGTCCCGTAGATCTGGCCAAGCGCCATGGGCAGGCCGATAATAAGGCCAAGACCCAGGGCTGCAACCACAAGCGCCAGGGTGAGCAGGATACCCTGGAGCAGGTAGGGGAGCCAGTCGACGAGTATGGTAAGGAGAGCCTCGGTCATGGTGTGGTATCCCCGAAAAGGGGGTCCCGGGAAGAGTTCCCGGGAATAATTGCTACGGGATAGTGTTTAACCTGTTAGGTTATATGCGGTGATGAGCTGTTTCCAGTAGGGGTCCGCATGAAGGTCTGCAAGGCCGGCGTTCATGGTGGCAAGGAGCTCCGGGTTGTCTTTTCGTATCGCAACGCCGTACTGTTCACCGGTATCGATATTATAGATGATGCGGATGGGTTTTCCCTCGATTGCGGTCAGGTGGGACGGCCCGTCATAGATGGATGCATCGATGTTCTTGTTCATGAGATCGGTGATGACAAGCGGGAAGTTGTCGTATTCCTTTAAGTGGTCAGCAGACATCTTGCCGGTCTCGACCAGGTTCTTTTCCGCCCAGATTGCCCCGGTAGTGCCGCGCTGGGCGCCGATAATTGCTTTTCCTGCAAGGATATTGTCAATGCTGACGGCCGAGTCGTTCCGTACAGCGATCGTCTGGTTGATCTTGAGGTACGGGATGGTGAAGTTGACCTGTTCCTGGCGTTCGGGCGTGATGGTCATCCCCGAGTAGACCATGTCGACCTTTCCTGCCTGGAGCGCCGGGATGATACCGTCCCACTCGATTGCCTGGAACTCGACAGCAAAGCCCTTGTCCTTTGCAATCCAGCGGGCGGAATCCACGTCAATGCCGTGGAAGGTACCGTCCTTGTCAATGTACGTGTAGGGCGGGTATGCCCCGTCTACTCCAATCTTATAGGTCTTTTCCGTGGTGCCGTTACCGGAGGTGGCAGCAGGGGTATTCCCGCTCTGGGTACATCCGGCAACAAAAAGGCATGCCCCCGCGAGCACAAGGAGCACGAGTACACAATACGCAGATTTTTTGATCATCCAACTCTCGTTTTTGCGGTTTACACCATTTAATCGTTATGAAATGATCCCGCTACCTTGTGCCGTCGACACAGGAATGTACGGGGAAATGCCGGAAAAAACAAAAAGGGAAAAATGAGGGTTTTTTCGTTACTGCATATCGTATTTCTTAATAAGTTCCTGCCACTTGTCCGAGGCCATGAGGTGGTCGATACCGGTGTTTAAGGTAGTCTGGAGCGCTGTGTCGCCCATCCGGACGGCAACCCCGTACTCTTCATCGGTCTGAACGATCCCGATCTTTTTCATGGGCTGGTTCTTCATGGCATGGGCGATGACCGGCTCATCGAACATGACCACGTCCACGCGCCCGTTCTGGAGATCGGTCACGGCAAGCGGGAAGTTGTCGTAGAGGGTCAGATTGGAACTTGCAAGCGTGCCGTTCTTGAGGAGGTTGTTCTCGATCCAGGTGTTGGCCGAAGAACCGCGCTCGGTCCCGATCTTTACTTTGCCGGCATAGAAATCATTCATGGTAAGCGTGGTGTCGTTACGGCCTGCCACTTCCTGGTTGACCACCCAGTAGGTCTTGGAGAAGTTCACCTGTTCCATACGTTCGGGGGTCTTGGTCATACCCGAATAGACCATGTCGATCTTACCGGTCTGGAGCGCAGGGACGATACCGTCCCAGGCCATCGGCTGGATCTTTACCGTAAATCCCTGGTCCTGAGCGATCCACTGGATCGATTCGACATCGAAGCCGGTGGGCGTACCGTTTGAATCGATGAACGAATATGGGAAATAATCGCCGTCGATACCGACCACGTACACTTTCTTGGTTATATCTGATGACGGAGTTGCCGAGCTGTTCTGCGCAGAAGGGGTGCTCTGCGTACAGCCGGCGCAGACCAGGAATGCGATCACGATGAACACAACAGGAAGATACCAGTACTTCATACCAGAATCATCTTACGAGGATCATATTTACAGATTCCCAAAATTTCTTACGGGGATCTCCTGTGATCCCAATAGGTCTCTGTCCGGGGGAGGAATTGATAAAGACGGCCTCCCAATGTCAGTATATAACGCGGGAGATGCTTCCTGTCCGTACCAAGAACCTGCATCTCCCGGGAAGAACGCATGACCGATGCCCTCCCTCTGCCCGATTCCCCCGTCCCGTATATCAACCGCGAACTGAGCTGGATCCGGTTCAATCACCATGTGCTCGAAGAAGCCATGGACGAACGCCACCCGCTGCTCGAACGGGTAAAGTTCCTCTCCATCTTTGCAAACAACCTGGACGAATTTTTCATGATCCGGGTCTCGGGCCTCCAGCGCCAGGCAGCCCAGGGCTTCCTCAAGGCACCTCCCGACGGGATGACCCCTTCAGAACAGCTCGTTGCCATAGAAAAAGCGCTCGTTCCCGAACTCTCCCTCCAGTACGACTGCTGGAACCGCGAGATCCTTCCCCGGCTTGCCAGCGCCGGGATCTTTATTTCGCCCTGCCGCGACCTCGATCCCCGGCAAAAGGAGGCACTTAAGACCTATTTTGTCGAAGAGATCTTCCCGGTCCTGATCCCGCTCGCATTTGATTCCGCCCACCCGTTCCCGTTCATCTCCAACCTCTCGCTCAACCTTGCCATCATTGTCCGCGACCAGAACAAAAAAGAACTCTTCGCACGGATCAAGGTGCCCACCGGCCTTTTCCCCCGGCTCATCCGGGTGCCGGCACCTGATGGCGTCCGTGACGACAAGAACGTTCACCTTGTCTACCTTGAAGATCTTATTGCCGCCCATCTCGATCTCCTCTTCCCGGGCCTCGAAGTGGTCGGGGCGTACCCCTTCCGCATCACCCGCGATGCAGATCTCGATATCGAGGTAGACGAAGCATCCGATCTCCTGACAACGGTCGAAGAGATCATGGAACAGCGGGCACGCGGGACGCCGGTACGGATCGAGGTCGACTCGACCATGCACGAGAACACCGTGCAGATGCTTGAGAAGAAACTGGGGATCGGCCCCCAGATGCTCTACCGGATCGGCTACCCGGTGGGGATGGCCGACCTCATGGAGCTTCTTTCGCTCGACCGGCCCGAGCTCAAGGATCCCCCGTTCCAGCAGTCCGTCCCGCCCGAGCTTGCCGAGGAAAAAGATATGTTCTCGGCGATCCGGAAAAAAGATATCCTCCTCTTCCACCCGTACGACAGCTTCACCCCGGTGATAAATTTCATCCGGCAGGCTGCCCACGACCCGGACGTGCTTGCCATCAAGATCACCCTGTACCGGGTGGGCTCCAACTCGCCGATCGTAAAAGCACTCATGGAAGCCCGGGAGAACGGGAAGGCGGTAGCGGCGTTGATCGAGCTCAAGGCCCGGTTTGACGAGGAGAACAATATCGGATGGGCCCGGGCGCTCGAACGGGCCGGCGTCCACGTGGTCTACGGTGTCGTCGGCCTCAAGGTCCACGCGAAACTCTGCATGGTCGTGCGCCGGGAAAAGGACGGGATCCGGCGCTACATGCACCTCGGGACCGGCAACTACAATGCAACAACGAGCCGGATCTATACCGATTTCGGCATGTTCACCTGCGACCGGGACATCGGCTACGATGCGGCAAACCTCTTCAACTTCCTGACCGGCTATGCCCGTTTCGACCAGTACCGGAAGCTCGTGGTCGCCCCGGTCACCCTGCGAAGCAGCATGATCTCGCGGATCGACCGGGAGATTGCAATCCACAAAAAAGAGGGCGGCGGCCACCTCATCTTCAAGATGAACGCGCTCGTTGACCTGGAGTGCATCACGGCCCTGTACCGGGCCTCACGGGCGGGCGTAAAGATCGACCTCCAGATCCGGGGAATCTGCTGCCTGCGCCCCGGGATTAAGGGCATGAGCGAGAACATTACGGTGAGCGCGATCGTGGGCCGTTTTCTCGAACACGCCCGGCTCTACTATTTCCGGAATGGCGGGAAAGACGAGGTATTGCTCGGGAGCGCCGATCTCATGCCGCGAAATATTGATCGCAGGGTCGAGGTGCTCTTCCCGGTGACCGATCCGGCGATCAAAAAAGCGCTCCTTACTACCATTCTTGCCACCGAGCTCGCGGACAACCAGCAGCTGCGGCTGATGTCCGGGGACGGGTCGTATGCCCGCAGACTCCCAAAACAGGGGGAACCCCCGGTCGATTCCCAGGCATGGTTCCTCGCGCACCCGGGATCCTGGTACCATGCAGCCAAATGATCCGGCAGTACCGGTCCCCGGCGCATGCTCCTTTGCGGCATCGCGTCTCCTGCCCCTGCTCGATGCGTTCCTTTCAGAGCTCGGACCGGCCCGGTCCGCGGACGATCCCGAAGCAGTCCACCGGCTCAGGGTAGCCTCCCGCCGGCTCCGGGCTGCACTGCCGCTCTTTTCCTCCTGTTTCCCGGAAAAAGATCTGCATCAGGGAATCCGCGGGATAAAGGAATGTACACGGGCCCTCGGGGCGGCCCGGGATACCGATGTCAGGATCGCGTTTTTAAAAAAATACCTGAAGGCCGGGCGTCCTGATCCCGCAGAGAGAGATGATGAGAAAACCGCAGACGGAAAAAACGATGCGAATCCGCTCGTGCACCTCCAGAAAAAACTGCGGAACGAACGCAAAGAGCAGCAGGAAAACCTGATCGCAGTCCTCGATGGAATCGAAGAGGGCGGGAAACTCCAGGTACTGAAGGGAACCTGCCAGGCGCTCGCAATGCAGAAGATCCGGGGGAAAAAGAACTGTATTTCCGGCATCCTCCCGGTTGCCGCGGACCGTATCGGCGCCCGGCTGATCCAGCCGCAGCAGTACGACACTATTGTCCATTCCCCGGATGCGGTCCCCGAACATCATGCGCTCCGGATTGCGCTTAAAAAACTCCGGTACACGCTCGAAACCTTCGCGCCGCTGTACCGGAGAGGGATGGCAAAACAGATCGCGCAGCTCAAACGGCTTCAGGACCTGCTTGGCGAGATCCATGACTGCGACATCTGGATAAACGAGATGGGGCAGGCAGTCCTCGATGCCCGGTCGCGAAAGGCTCTGCGGGCGATCTCCCTGCAAAAGAAGATTCTCGATCTCGCCCCGCTCCGCCAGCTGCAGTACAACCGCGAGAAAGAGCGGAACCGGCTCTACCGGCAGTTCGTGCGCCGCTGGGACGCACTCGCCCGTACCGGTTTCTGGGAAGACCTCGAAGCCTGTGCGCTCGAAGGCCAGCGTTCAGCCTGCCGGCGCCAGAGAAAACCAGAAAAAAACGGGGAAGAGCCTGCATTCCTCCGAATGCTCGAAGAGGTGCCGGACCAGCAGGCCCACAGCATACAGGTCGCCGGGCTCGCCGACAAACTGTTTTATGGTCTTTCTGCGCTCCATAATCTCCCGGACCGGGACCGCGCCCTCCTCCGGTATGCCGCACTTGTCCATGATATCGGCTGGGCAGAAGGCGGGGCCGGCCACCAGCGACGGGGGGCGGGCAGGATCCTCGCGGCAGGCGATCTCCCGGTAACGGTAAAAGAACAGGGAATGATCGCGCTTATCGTCGGGCTTCATGGCGGCGGGGTTACCATCCGGCACAAGGGGTTCTACCGGCTCCTCCCGCAGGCAGACAAACAATGCGTCCTTGCTCTTGCCGCGCTGCTCCGGATCGCCGACGGCCTGGACTATACCCGCGACAACTGCGTCACGGATCTCCGCTGCACCATACGCGAGACTGAAATCCTCTGCGAACTAACCGGAACCGGAGATACCGGTCCCTGCAGGGAGCGGGCCATAAAAAAAGGCGACCTCTTCGCTGAGGTCTTCGCACTACCGCTGGTGATATCATAAAGACAAAAAAGATCGGCTCGACCGGACGGATCGTAGCTTTCATCGATATCGGTACAAACTCGGTGCGCATGCTCGTTGTACGGTTCAACCCGAACCACTCCTACAGCATCCTGACCCGGCAAAAACAGCAGGTGCGCCTTGGCGAAGGGGAGTTTGACGACGAGGAGATCACGCCGGAAGCAATCGACCGGGCCTGTCTGGTCTGCCGGAAGTTTGCCGATCTCGCCCGCACGTTTGCTGCCGAGGAGTTCGTGGCGGTCGCAACCTCGGCCGCACGGGAGGCACAGAACCAGGCCGAACTGCTCAGCCGGATCCGGGAAGAGGCGCAGCTGGACGTCAGGGTGATCCCCGGCCGCGAGGAAGCGCGGCTCATCTATCTCGGCGTTGCCGCAAGCCTCCACCTTGGCGAAAAACAGGCCTTTTTTATCGATATTGGCGGGGGGAGCACGGAGATCTCGGTGGGCGGCCAGCACCAGTACCAGGTTCTTGACAGTTTCAAGCTCGGCGCGATCCGCCTCACCAACCAGTTCTTTACCAGAGACGAGACCGGCCCGGTCCGCCCCGACCAGTACCGGCTCCTCCAGCAGTACGTGAAAAACGCGATCATCCATACGGTCCAGAAGATCAAAAACCAGAGAATCGATCTTGCCATCGGCAGCTCCGGCAGCATCATGAACCTCGCGGAGATCGCGGCAAAAACCTCCCCGCAGGAGACTGCCGCTCCTGTCGGGACGCTCACCTACCGGGATCTCAAAAAGACCATCGAGATGCTCTGTTCGCTTTCCCTCGAGGAGCGGAAGAAAGTGCCGGGGATCAACCCCGAGCGGGCGGACATTATCATCGCCGGTGCAATCATCCTCGAAACCTTCATGAAAGAACTCGGTATCGAACAGCTTACCGTCACCAACCGGGGTCTCCAGGACGGCCTCCTTGCCGACTACCTCTCGCGGATGGAGGACTACCCGCTCTTTGGGACGCTCTCTCCCCGGGAGACAAGCGTCCTCCAGCTGGGCCGTTCCTGCGGGATAAACGAGTCACATGCCCGGACGGTCACCCGGCTGGCGCTTGAGATCTTCGACTCGGCAAAAGAGGCAAAACTGCACGATTACGGGGAGTGGGAACGCGAACTCCTCGAATATGCTGCATTCCTACACGATATCGGCTCGTTCATCTCCTATACCAACCATCATGCGCATTCGTATTATATCATAAAAAACTCCGAGCTCCTCGGTTTTGACCAGAAAGAGATCGATATTATTGCAAATACCGCCCGGTTCCACCGGAAGAAAAAACCGAAGAAAAAACACCTGGACATCCCGGACCTCGATGCCAGCGAACAGCAGATGGTGCTCGTCCTTGCCATGTTTGTCCGGCTCGGCGAGAGCCTCGACCGCAGCCACTCCGGCCTGGTGCAGCACACGAAATTTGTAAAAGCGGACAAGAACGAAGCCGTGCTTGCCATCATTGCCGAAACAGACTCCCAGCTCGAGGTCTGGGGTGTGGAAGCGGAGAAAAAGGCATTCGAAAAGGTGTTCCAGCGCCACCTGACAATAAAAGTGATTGCCCCGCGCGAAGAGCCGGTCAGCCCGGCCTGATGGTTAAGGATCCTGCTCCCAGATACAAAAAAAAGCCCGGGGGATATTCCCGCCAGAGAGAATAATTACCGGGTCTTGCCGGTCAGGGAAACGGGCGTGATCGTGGCACTTTTTATCATGTCCTGCGATTCATCGAGATACTCGTTATAGGTACCGTCCGAAGGGGGAATGTTCTGGACCTGGTAGGTAAAGATATACGGGGACTTGTCAGCGATCGTATAGACCTGGTAGGCATAGTCGTATTTTATACTGTCCTCGTGTTCGACCTTGTAATCGATCCGGTATGCCTTGTTCTCCGAGACTACCATCTGGGGGTTGTGTTTGGTCATGGTCCAGTGGGGGTAATATGACTGGAGGGCAAGAACCGCGTGGTTGTAATAGGATTCGAGATCGGTCGCTGAGTACGGGTCGATATCAACGCTGAAAACCGCGTAGGTTTCTTTCCCCGGGCTGTAGAAATTGACGATATTGATGGTGGACTTCCCGTAGTCCCGCATGGCAAGGGAGTCCGGCTCCTGGACATCCCAGGTACTTGGATACCGTAGGGATATGCCATACTGTGCATTCTTATACGTGGACAAACCGGTGGCCGCAGCAGGAGTAACCGGCGTTGCAGCGGAAGTTTGCACCATGGCGGTTGTTGTTAGGGGCGCTGTCGCCGCAGTTGTTGGCGTGGCGGATACAACCCGTGAGGGCGTACTGTCCGTACATCCCGCGAAGACGATGCACCCGATAAGAAGAAGGAAGACACACACTCCAAAACAGGAACTAGTTCTCTCCATACGTATCAGGCTTTTTTAATAAATCGAACTCCTTAAATCTTGCCATATGCATTCTGCCCGGATCTGCCGGGAAAATATCAAAAAACAGATCGCGGGTACTGCCGTTAACCGGTTATTCCTTAATAAAACGGTATCCATCAACGGGAACGGTAATGATAAATATCACGCCGGTCCCGAAGGTGCCGGTCTCTTCGATCCGGATCCCGGTGATAGCGAGGATCTCCCGGACAAGGAAGAGACCAAGCCCGGTATGTTTCCCGAAACCCTTGGAAAACAATTTTTTCTTATCCTCATCCCGGATTCCCTCGCCGTTATCGCTATACACCAGTTCCAGGCCCTCGGAAGTCTTTTGGGAAACAATGCGGATGGCCGACAGGTTTTTTCCGCCATACTTCAGCGAATTGTCGATGAGGTTATAGAATACCTTCTCAAAGAGCGGGTCGGCATAGACTTCCACAGCCCCGGTCTCAACCTGGACCCGGGTAGTTCCCAAAGGAAGCGCCGCAACCGCCCGTTCAATTCCTGCCGTCACGTCCTGCCATACCGGGGCTTTTACCCCCATCTCCTCGTAATCCTTGGTAAACGAGATCTGGTCTTCGATAACATTAGCAATATTCTGCATTTTTTTGAGCATTGCAGGAATTTCAGGGTCCCCCGGCTCGTTCTGGACAAGGTAGATCAGGCTTTTTAACCCGGTCAGCTGGTTGAGGATATCGTGCCGGGTGATGCCGGAGAGGAGGGCGAGCTTCTCGTGCGCCTTTTCAAGCGCCTCATTTGCCTCGTGCAGTTTTGTGATATCCCTTCCTACAGACTGGAATTCAACCACGGTCCCGTCGGGAGCAAAGATCGCCTGGTCGTTCCATACCACCCAGCGGATCGAGCCGTCAGAACGGGTCACCTGGCAGGTATCTGCAATTACCGGTTTCTGGGGCGTAAGACCGGAGAAGATTGCCCGAAGGTCGGTGAGGTTCTCGACCACACAATGGGCCGGCATCTTTTTCCCGAGGATTTCATCGCGGGTAAGGCCGAAGAACCGACAGTAGGCATCGTTGACAAAGACGTGCCTCCCGTCCGGCAAAAACCGGCTGATCAGTTCCGTCTGGGTCTCGACAATTTTCCGGTACCGTTCCTCGCTTAAGCAAAGCTCGTGCTCCCGTTCGGTCACCTGACAGAAGAGCAGGTCGAACGGCCGGGTGACCCCCACAGTCACGATTGCACGATAGAGGTAGTACACCGCCACGAACCTGATGAAGAACCCAACCACGTTCATGGGCTCAATGCCATTCCCGGAGATTGCAAAGACCAGTTCGCCCCAGCCAAAAAAGAGCATGGCGATAACCAGGAATGTCCCGACCTCGGGATCGAGGTGCCGGCGCCGGAACAGGAGATAACCGGCCGTTATCAGGAAGAGAGCAGAGATGAGATATTCGCTCGCGGACTTAAACAGCGAGGGGCCGGCAAATGCATTGGAACAGTCGGGGAACTCATGGCAGATCACGATTCCTGCCACAAGGGCCAGAAATATCCCGGCACAGGTAATCGTCAGAATGAGGGTATCATATTTTCCTTTTGGGGTAAGGGATCTCCCGATGAGCGCTACCGCAATAAGGAGGGACGCGGCCTGGAAATACCGGGCGGCAATCCAGAACTGGGGGGTCATGCCCCCGGCAATGCCCGGGAGGAGCGGGAGGTTGACAAAAGAAAAGGTAAACAACGTGTCAAGGAACGCAGTAAACAGGCACGAGAGACCGATTGCGAGGAGGAACGAGTCGGAGGCGATCCGCCTGCTGTTCCAGACAATGACAAAGACCGCAATGGCGACCGCGATACTGATGAGCTCGATGAGGATAATGCTGAGCAGGTGGTTTCCCCGGCTGACGAGTTCGATGAGCAGGACGAGAATAAGCACGACCGCAATGCTCGCCAGGTAGTTGGTGAGCCGGTGGCGGACGATCTGCCGGGAGGTCTTGGAGAGCAGGTCTGCGTTCATGTCCCTGGTCCTGTTCCCGTTGGCACATGCAGGTATTCCCGTACCAGCGGAAATCTTTGAGGGCTATACAACCTTATTGCAGGGACGGAACATAAAAGTACCCCGGACTTATGCAAAATAACAGGTCACCGGCAGCACTTTTTTAAAAATTATACGATTCACGGCGATCCGATCTTTTTTAATGCAGCTTCTGCCGCACTGCGGATACCAGGATCGGGATCGTTTACCAGGCTCATGAGCGGGGTTACCGCATCGCTGCACCGGATCTCGCCCAGCGCCCAGACCGTGGATTCCCGGACAATGCCCTGCCGGCCAAGCAGGTGGACAAGCGCCGGGACGGCCCGGCGCTCCCTTAAGTCTGCAAGTACGAGCGCGGCCCGCCAGATAATGCCCTCGGACTGATCCCCCAGAGCCCCGATAAGCGCGTCCGCTGCCCCAAGTGCCGGGTCCGAGAGCGTATCGAAGGCTGCTGCCCGTACTACCCCGCTTTCGTTATCCAGCGTCCGTACCAGGAGCCGGGTATTCCCGGGATCCGGGTTTGTTGCGAGGTTTCGGATGATGCCGAGCCGTACCGCGACCGGGGCATGTGCAAGATCTTCAGCCCACTGTTCGCGGAGGGCGGGGCTGGCAGTAGAAACGGATACCGGGGTGGCGGGTCCGGGAGGGACCGTATTCTTTTCGGGCGGGACCGTCCGGGCCGGATCGGAAAGTCCGAGCGCTTCCGACCAGCTGGCAACCGCCCAGTGTGCTGCATCATCGGAGAGGCCGAGTTCATCCATCAGGCGCTTGACCATAAACCCCTGCACCAGCGGCAGGGGAAGCGTCTGGCGGGGTGCAAGGAGATCCGCAGGGACCCGCTGACGCACGGCGCTTGTGAGGATAAAGATCTCTTTTGTGCAGTCCGGGCAGGTATCGCGGAGCAGCCCTTCACACCGGTTCGCATCGTGGGCAACAGAAACACCGTAGCGGGCAACGAGCCGGGCAAGGGTGGTACGGGCGGTATCGTTCATGGTTCATCTCCACAACCGGCAGACTGGATGGTGCAACTGGTGCCCTCCATCGTTATGGTTGTTTTTGGATTCAGGGGAACTGCCCGGCCCGGCGGGACATCGGATGTTATCCCGTCCGGGAAGATCACCTGCCAGGAGGTTTTTGAAAGGTTCCGGATCCCTGCCGCACCGGGAATGGCAGGGTGGGGGACGACCTTTCCTATCGCCCGTGAACCATCGTCACTCCCGTTGGGGTGCAGGATATGGCGGGAGAGGAGCGTGGTGCCCAGCGACAGGGTAACAGAGATGGTTCCCCAGGGGCGCTGGATACGAAGGCTCGGTGCCGGGGGGATCTCCCGTCGGCAGTGCCAGCAGGTCATCGGGAGGTCGTCCACAGAGGAGAAATTCTCGGCCCGGCAGTGCGGGCAGGAGACAAGGCGGTCCTTTAAGGATAAAAAGAGGTTCTGCCATTCTCCTTCGGTAACCCGCCGGGCCGGCTGCGTAAGCCCTTCGGTAAATGCCCTGATAAACATTGCACGAAGTGCGGGCGGGCACAGGTCCCACCGTCTGCCGGCAAGGGCATAGTCTGGATCGCCGGGCAGGCGGTTTGTTGGGTTGTCGGGATCGAAGATAAAGACCGGGGTGATCCCATAGACCTGCTTTTTGGCCGGGATGTCCCAGCAGTGGTACCGGTATTCCATCTCGCCATGGAAGGGGTGATGCCAGACCCAGACATAGAAAAGGAGAACCGCAAGCGCATGGAGATCGGTCTCGGTCGAGGGATCGCATTCCCCGCGGATGAGCTCCGGGGCCATGTATTCCATCGTGCCCCAGACCTGGCACCGGGACTCGTGGTTCACGCCCACATTATCGTTGTCGCAGATGAGAACGTCCCCGGTTATTGGGTCAAACATCAAATTCCCCGCAGAGATGTCCCGGTAGCAGTGGCCCGAGAGGTGGAGCGCCCGGTAGCTGTTTGCAAGTTCGTACGAGATCTCGCAGAGTGCCGACAGGGAGGGAACCGGTTTTAAGTGCGCCCAGACCTCGCCGAGCTCGGCGTACTTCTGCGTATCGATCCGTGCCATCAGGTACCCGAACTGTTTTGTGTTATCGGCGGTGACCAGGTCGAGCGGCCAGATAAACCGTTTCCCCGCCGCCCCGTAGGGCGGGCCGGTGCGGACAAGGTAGGAGATTGCCGTCCGCTGGCCGCTTGTTGCCTGTTCGGGCTTGTACCATTTGAGCGCCTGCTGCCCCTGCGGGCCGTCAACGAGATATACCTCCCCCTGGGTACCTTCCCCGATCTTTTTTACCACGGTAACGGTAGTCCCGGCAAGTTCGGCATGGAGCCGGGTGCCGATGGCAAGGGTCATTTGGCTACCAGTCCTCCTCCCGCGATACCGGCCGGTCCTGTTCCGGGGGATCTGCAGCCGGTGTCTCCGGGCGTTCGGGGTTGATGGACGCGTACACGAGCGTCATGTCGTCGCCGCTCGCAATAGCCGAGTAACGGTCCAGCCAGCCCCCCATTGCCGCAGCAACGCTGTCGGTTCCGTAGGTCCGGACCCGGTCGACAAGGCTGTGGACAAAGAGCGAGAACTCCTCGCTCTCCGAGCCGGCAAACGAGTCCGAGATCCCGTCGGTTGCCGCAAGCAGGACGCCGCCTTCGCCCCGATCGATTGTCGCCGTTCTCCAGAGCAGGTGCGCGTCCGGGGCGGACAGGGAATGGGTCTCGTTTCCGGCAAGAACCGGGTCGCGGGGAAGGGGGAAGGTGATCGTGCCGTCGGGACGAAGTAGGAGAAGGTCGCCGTCTCCGACCTGGCCGACAAGGAGGGTGTCGTAGACGACAAGGGCGGCAATAAGCGTGGTGCCGTACCGGGAATAGGCTGCGTCGGGGAGGACGGTTCCCTCGGGAGACGGTGTTGCATCGGAGCGTTCAACGTCCCGGGCCACGAGATCGCGCCAGCGGCGGGTAACCCGCCGGGGAAAATCTGCCTTGAATCCCGCCCGGAACTGCTGGCGGGGAATGTTCCCGTCCGCATACGAACGGTGGAACGCAACCATCTCGCTTATCGCCGCATCCACCGCAAGCGCCGATCCGGTCCGACTCCGGTCGTGCCGGGGATCGCCGTGGCCGTCCGCAACTGCACAGGCAATGCATGGCACGGCGCCGGAAGACCCGCTCCAGAGCGCATAGGCATCCTCGCAGGGACGGCCCGCCCGGATATGGGCTGCCCCGGTCCGGCTGCATCCGAACGCCCACCCAAGACCGGTATCGCAGGTACAGGAGAACTCTTCCGGCAACGGCATGATCGGATCAGAACAGGTCGGTATTGGACGTGATCATCGGGGGCGGTGATTCGAGGGCAACGTTCGAGGTCTCTTCTGCCGCGGGCGCTCCCCGGCTCCTGCCGCGTGACGATGCCACCGATGCGCTGACCGAGGCCCACTTGATATAGGTGACCAGTTCCTCGGGGGAATGCGCTTTTAAGAGGCCGACCGCGTCCTGGTTGGAGAACTTGAGGAGTTCTGCTGCATTATAGTCCGATTCGTCCCCGAGGGCAATGGCGAGCCGGACCGCCTTGATCCCCCACGGGATCTTCCCGAGTTCGGCGATAGCTGCATCGTAGTCTTCCCGGGGATCGGTGCAGAACCCGTCCGAGATGAGAATGCAGACAGGAGGGAGGCCACGGCGGGGCATGCGTTCGATGGAGAGTTCCCCGGCCAGGAGACGGAGTGCCTTTGCGGTAGCGGTAAGACCACTCGTTTCAAGTTCGGGCCAGACAAAATCGGCAAGCGGGACCGGGTCGGGGCCTACGTGCCACGCTGCATCATCGGAGAATTTGATGGCCCGCATCCGGATATCGACCTGAGGGTATGCGGCAACGGCCTTCTGGATCTCGGGGAGGGCTTCGCGGATTGCCTGGTTGAGCGTGGCTATCTTCTTTCCGCGCATCGAATCGGAACAGTCGGCAAGCCAGAAGAAGTGCAGTTGTTTCTTTGCGACCTGCCCGTCAGGAATCGGGATCGTATCTTCGATAGTAATGCCCCCTTTTGCTCTGGATACAGATTCTATCCCGTAACAATATAAGGTAACCGGTCGGGTGCCGGGAGTAAAAAATTAAAAAAAAAGTCTGGTGCCGGATCCGGCTTACTGCGTAGCGGGTGCGGCGCTCTTGATCATTGCCTTGACCGGCTCGGGCAGGTTCATGCCGTCAACGATCGAGGGAAGGAGGCTCATGATGACCTGCTGGCCCTGCGAGCTTGATGCAAAGTTCTTGAGGAGCGCCATACCATCGGGCGTTGCAAGGAAGTTCTTGACTGCGGTCTGACCTTCAGGCGTTGAAATGAAACCGGCAGCCGAAGCGCCGAGTCCTCCCAGATTTCCAAAGTCCATTATTTTTCACTCCATGTACGTTTTTCTATACATGTTTGTGAATCATGTTCTTAAACCTGTGTGAGCGGCTATGACGAAATATATTTTTGGAGACCTCCCCGGGGGGGACATTACCAATACCGTATGACCAGGATGGCGAAAGTCAGTACAGAACAGATAGTTTGAGATTTTCCAACCGGGTCTGTGCATTAATTACCAGACATATAATACAGTAAGAATCGGCCGTTATTTCCATCACGACAAAAAAATCACTGAAGTGTTAATTAAAAATTGTTTATTTATTTAGTATATCAACAAAAATTACCAAAACTTATAAAGATGCAGGTACTATTCCGGAATGATAACCATGGGATCAGCACAGGACATCATGCAGACCTTTGCAGACAGGGAAATACGCATGCATTTCAGTCATTTTGATGGCTGGGAATGCCAGAAGGCACCGTCACCGGCAACACGCGACACCGTTTTTCTGCTAACCCGGAATGTCCGGGGAAAGAAGGAGACGGTTGCCCTGGGTGTATCATATGACGAAGAACCTTCGGTAACCGCACTTGCAGCGGTATCGGCAAAGTATACCGGAAGGAACGCGCTTAAAGCCCAGTACCTGCTTGTCCCCAAAGACGCAAATGCAGCATCCATTCCCGGGCATATACGTGTACTCTCCATGAGCGCATTCGGATTCAGCAACGGCGAACTTATATGGCTTACAAAAAAGAAGGGCGCAAAACACTACACTCAGCCGGAAGCACCGGCAAAAGCGGTGGCCGCCGGCCCGGCCTGCGAACCGCACGCAGCGTAAAGTGCTGGCATCTTGTAATCCATATCACTTTTTCTGACGGTCTTTGTTGAATTTGGGATTTGATTTCACGGGATTTTTTTAAACAGTTCGTTTTTCGCACGACATACAACGGGAACTGCATACTTCCAGAATGATTCGGGTTCGTTGTTTACGTTGCCCTATTCCCACATAGAGAGTTAATAAAAAAAAATTGATTTCTTGACATTATAAAATGATCATAGTTAAATATCGTTTTTTACTATGTGTAAGATGGCATGGTGGTTTGATCCCGTGAAATTGATCCACCACTGCATAAATCCGGTTAGTTGTAACCAGAGGAACTGACATGCATTATCTGAAGAGAGTATCGAGAAAAAATGGCGAAAGTGGGGTTTCGCCAGTAGTTGGCGTGATGCTGATGCTGATAGTAACTATCATCATTGCAGCAGTAGTAAGCGCTTTTGCCGGGGGTCTTGTTGGAGGGAATAACCAGAAGACACCCACTGTCACGATGGAAGTAAATCTTGTGAACAGTTCGGCGGGGATGAATTTTTCAGCCACCGTTTTGAGTGTCAGCGAACCAATTCCCACGAAGAATCTGCAGCTGACAACAAACTGGGTAAATGGGAAATCATCATACGGGGGCGGGAGCTCAACCACTAAGATTCCCTATGGATACGGTCCCGGGGTGTCTGGAACCCCCAGCCTGAACTCTCCCAATGCAAACCAGACTTTTGGAAATTATACCCTGACTCAGGGAACAGGACTTGTAGTATCTGACAGTGATATTGCCACTCTGTTTGGATCCAATTGCCACAACCTGAATGTCGGCGATACCGTGACATTACGGATGATCTATACACCCACCGGAAAAACGGTCTGGCAGCAGAATGTAGTCGTCACAGGGAGCAACTAAAATGATTAAAAGATCCGAACATGCAGTATCACCAGTTGTCGGTGTAATGCTGATGCTGGTTGTCGTAATCATCATCGCTGCAATTGTCAGCGCATTTGCCGGCGGGCTTGTCGGAGGTGCAAAGAAAACATCTCAGGCTACCCTCACCGGGAAGTTCAGTATGGGGAACGGATTTGAGATCACGCACGCAGGAGGAGATCCCCTTGCTCTCCAGAATACCAGATTCGTAATCCGGGATGGCCCCACATTTGGTACGGGTCTTGAACAGAAGACGGCAGAGGTTCTGAATAAATCCATAATGCTCAACACGCGGACGGAGAACTTCGCCAGCAACGAGACTGCCTTTCTCCCAGGAGATACGCTGTGGATATCTGGTGCAAACACCACCTGCAGCATGCTCCAGCCGGTAGTCAATACCTATGGGGATTCAACACTTTGCCTGAACAACGCCAACAATATCGGCAAGACCTTCTTCCTTGAGGTAAGTGACACTGGGGGCAACCTCATCTCAAAGACAGAAGTGACGATCACAGCATAAGGGCTTGTGAGAATCATGAATGAAACAATGGTAGTGTTAAAAAAAGGGAGTGGGGATCTATGAACTATTCACGTGAGTCGGCAGTTTCACCGGTGGTCGGCGTGATGCTGATGCTGATTGTAGTGATCATTATCGCAGCAGTTGTCAGCGGGTTTGCCGGAGGACTCATGAAGGGAACACAATCTGCACCCCAGTTGGTCATGGATGTCAAGATTGCAAATAACGGGTATTATCCTACAAGTTACTTTAAGGCCGAAGTTACATCCGTTAGCGCACCCATAAAAACGAGTGACCTGAAAATTGTAACCTCGTGGAGTAACACAGGGAATATGAGCGGGGAAACTATCAGAGACGGCAGCGTCGTAACGCCCGGAGTCACCAATTTCAATGTCACCTATATCACGGAATCCGGGCAGACTTCTCTCCTGTCAATTCCCTCCTGGCAAATGGTCTGTCCTCAGGGAGATGGTCCGGGCGTTGGATATAACGGAACGGAAACATCAAACGGTTTGCCCTATGAGGGAACCGGTGCAACCAATCAGTCTGATATCGGGACAAAGCCCGGGATAACCAATTACTCCTGGTTTGGTAACTACTACCTCCAGGCAGGCACGGTCATGTTTGCCCAACCATTCGGTGCAAAATATGACGGCACAGCCTTTACTGAGGGATATGGTGTAGGACAGCAATGGCTATACACGTACGGTACGTCGAGCGATGCCGTTTTCACCACAGATAGTACAGATGAGATGCAGGCCGTCCTCGGGAAGAAATGGAATCTTCTGCGGCCGGGGGATATTGTCAACGTTAAAGTGATCCACATTCCCTCAGGTAAAACAATCTGGCAGGAGGATATTCCTGTGGAGGGGTCGGTAATATGATGTATTCAGCAAAAATCAATGGAAATGATCGGGCAGTTTCACCGGTTGTTGGTGTTATGCTCATGCTTGTCGTTGTGATCATCATCGCTGCTATTGTCAGCGGTTTTGCCGGGGGACTTGTCAACTCCAACAGCAAAGTGCCCCAGGCAACGATCACGGGAACCTTCAGCCAGTCGGCAGGCCTTCTGACAATGTATCATGCCGGTGGCGATGAACTGTCAACCCAAAACATTTTCGTAGTTATCCGCGCCAAAGACGAGGAGAACGGTGGATATCAAGGAACCATGTCGAGAACCAGTGTCAACAAATCCCTGACCTGCAATACTGCAGGAAAGTGCTGGATGCTACCCACCGGTATCGTAACGTTGCCGGTCTGGAGACCCGGCGAGATCATGTATTACAATGGTACATCGTTTAGTACGACGGATATCGGGAAATCGTTTACCCTTGAAATTGATTCCACCGATGGCAAAATGCTGTCAAAAAGCGATGTGAAGATAGGACCATAACAGAGGAGGGAAAGACTATACTTTTTTCCAAAGGGGACGTCTCTTCCCGGGGTGAAGTGTCCTGAACGGTAACTCGGCATCGTCTTTGGTTCATGGCTGAGATAACGTCCTGTTATTCACATACTCTTGGGATTACCCGGGCTCCCCCACACTTGGAATATCATGGAGGTACATAAAGATGCAATCGACAAGAAAAAAAAGAGAGAGAAAAGAATACGCCGTTTCACCGGTAGTTGGTGTGATGTTGATGTTAATTGTCGTGGTCATCATCGCAGCTGTGGTAAGCGGTTTTGCCGGAGGACTTATGAAAGGGAGCGCTCAAAAAGTTCCTTCGCTTGCCATGGATTTACATATTGCAAACAACGGAGTTTGGTCAACAAGTTTTTTCAAGGGGGAAGTGACTTCCGTGAGTGCTCCTGTTGATACCAAAAATTTAAAGATCATTACATCGTGGACCAAAACTTTCCCCAATGGTTCGGTAATCAAGGGAGGGGCAATAACAACGCCGGGTGTCGTCAACACGAACATTATCTACGACACCCATGGAGGCGGAGGTTATGATCTGTGGCGACTGACCGTCCCATACGGATACGGGGTGGGAGTCGGACAAAACGCAACGCCATTCAGGGGAAATGTCTTCTGGACTATCGATGGCGGGGGCAGTGAAATTCAGCTTGCAAATGGACTGGTACGTAATGATTCCTGGTGGGGCAATTATAAGCTCCAGGCAGGGACAATGTTCCTGGCCCGGCCGTTCGGCGGACAAAATTCCGGCCAGGCTGATGGGAGTAGTATCCAGTCTGATGGGACTTTGATGCAGTACTCTACCGGATATGGTGTAACACAAAGATTCCATTATACCTATGCAGATCCCAGCCAATATGTTAGTAATATTTCTTCATCGAAGAAGGACAAGAAGACGGGGAAAACTACTACGGTCTATTGTGTGCCATTATCGATGGAGCATGGTCTGGGAACACCAGATAAACTTGACGGTTGCACCGGTATTGGATGGCTGTTCCCCTATAACGGAACCGATCTTGAACCAAATGTCTGGATTCCCTATGAGGAATCGCTGCCTGTGGGCTGGGATCCCCGAACATACAGCGTAGATCAGACTCAGGGAGTTCTCGGGAATAACTGGGAAGTACTACGATCGGGGGATGTAGTCCATGTTAAATTTATTTACATCCCCACCGGGACGGCAGTATGGGAGAAGGATGTGGTTGTTGAAGGCTCAACTTCATGAAGCGACAGCGGTGTGAGGTGATGATCCACACTCCCCTCTCATCACTTTCAGTATACAAAAAACACCGCAGCCATTCTTAATAGGTGACAATTGAATCCCAGACGTGGTATCGATTCCCTATGCCCATGTTCCCCAAACCCTTCTGGAAATCGGCTGCCGAAGCCCGACAGTACGACACGTTTGCCAACACGGATTTCGCCCGGGTCTACCCGGTGATAGCCCATCAGATCCTTGAGCGGACCGGTATTACCGAAGGCACCTGTCTCGACATCGGCTCCGGGCCGGCGTCGCTCGCCCTTGCCCTTGCCACGCTCTCGGATCTCCGGGTAACTGCTCTTGACAGTTCACCGGAGATGTTTGAACTGGCAAAGAAGAACGTCCAGATGAGGAACATGGAGGAAAAGGTTGTACCCATGACCGGAGATGTTCACGCGATCCCGACAGAAGATGCAACATTTAACCTCATCGTAAGCCGGGGATCTTACCACTTCTGGGAGGATCTGGTTGTGGCGTTTTCAGAAATTAATCGTGTCCTCAAACCGGATGGCATGGCCTATATTGGAGGAGGATACGGGAGCAGCAGGATCCGCGATGAAGTGCTTGCAAGCCGCAAGGAACGGGGCATTGTCGATGATGCGGCACATCCGGCACGGATCAGGTTCCGAAAGTATCGGCCCGGCGAGATCGAGGATTCAATACACCGGGCAGGGATTATGGATTACCATATCATCAATGACGATTCCGGGTTCTGGATCGTAATCAAAAAAAGCAGTTGACTACTTCAAAAGGTACTGGAACAGGTACGGTATTTACAGCCCGCGTTTTGTACCTGGCTGAATAGAAAGTTCAGGTCTCTTTTTCTGAATGTTTCCGGGGCAGAACGGTGTTATGCAGGTCCCGGATAACAGGGGAACCAACCAGGGACTGCCACCAAAACGGAAGATTTTACAGTTACCGGGGGTAATAATTAACTTAATGTATTTGTTTAAAATATCCATTTTACAAACAATGAAGTACACGAATAAGAGGAGATTCTTGTAATGGCACTTATAGAGATTATTATCTCGCTTATTGTCCTGGTGCTTTTAACAGTAACAGGTATACTATCCATCAAAATACTTCGCCAGTACGAACGTGGAGTCGTCTTCCGGTTCGGACGGCTGATTGGCCTAAAAGGGCCCGGCATCATCTCGATCGTCCCGTTTGTTGACAGGATCACAAGAGTGGATCTACGGGTCCGTCAGCTCGATGTCCCAAAACAGACTATCATAACACAGGACAACATCAGCGTTGATGTCGATGCCATCATCTATTACCATGTAACAGATGCAGGCAGGGCCATCGTGGAAGTCGAGGATTACGAGGCTGCAACAGCACTGATCGCACAGACCACCCTCCGGGATGTCCTTGGCCAGAACGAACTCGACACAATCCTGTCCGCCCGGGAATCGCTCAACCAGAAGATCCAGACAAGTCTCGAAGAGGTAACCAAATCCTGGGGCATCCAGGTCGATATCGTTACGATCCGGGACATCTCTCTCCCGGAGAACATGCTCCGTGCCATCGCCCGCCAGGCCGAGGCAGAACGGGAGAAACGGGCACGTATTATCCTTGCCGACGGGGAGCAACAGGCGTCAGAACGGATGTGCGAAGCGGCCCGGCTTTACGAGAAGACGCCGATCGCCCTCAAACTCCGCGAATTCCAGAATCTCTCCGAGATCGCAAAAGAGCGTAACCTCATTGTCGTCACGAACAGTACGGAGAACTTTGGAACCACGCTTGGCTGTATCAAGGGTATGAACCGGTGAAACCAATGAAGAGGGGAACGGTCCCCGGCTCGCTTGCAGGGACGGTCAAGCGGACGCGGACAGGAAAGATCAGCAAAGCCGAACAGGAGCATGCCCGGGCAGTCTGGAAAAAAGCGCTCTTCCTTATTGCGCTTACAGTCTTCCTGATCCTTGCATCCGCCGTCATCATTACCCTGGGGCAGGTCCCTATAACCGTGACCGATGTTTATTGTACGCTGGCGGATAAACTGGTGCCCGGTATCTTCTCGGTCAGCGAAGAGATGACCCACGTAATCTGGCAGATCCGAATGCCGTTGATCCTCGGTGCAATCATTGCCGGATTCGGACTTGGTGTCTGTGGTTGTGTTATGCAGGCAGTCCTGAAAAACCCGCTTGCCAGCCCGTTCACCCTCGGGATCTCGGCCGGCGCCCAGTTCGGCGTCTCGATCGGTGCCGTGCTGGGCATCACCATCCTTGGAGGCCCGTATTTTCTCGTGGGCAATGCGTTCCTGTGCGCTCTCCTCTGCTCCGGAGCAATCCTTGCCCTTTCATCGTTACGAGGGGCTTCATCAGAGACTCTAATCCTTGCCGGGGTTGCCATTACCTATCTCTTCTCGGCTGCAAACTCACTGCTCTCCTATATCGCCACCGATGAACAGCGGGATGTGATGACTATGTGGGGTATGGGTAGCCTGGCCGATCTCAACTGGCTCAGCATCTCATTCCTTCTCATTATGGCAGCCATCTGTATTCCCCTGCTGTACAGCCGGGCATGGGATCTCAATCTCATGACAGTAGGTGATGACAGCGCCAAGAGTATGGGTGTAGATGCAAACACGCTTCGGATCTTTGTCATGGTGGTATCCAGCCTCCTTATCGCCGCCATTGTTGCATTCATTGGGGTTATAGGGTTCATCGGCCTTGTCGCACCTCATATCGGCCGCATGATACTCGGAAGCGATCACCGCTATCTTATCCTGGCATCGGGAGGCATCGGGGCTGCCCTGCTCCTCGTTGCAAACGCTATCTCCATGAATATGTTTGGTTCTATTGTGATACCGACCGGCATCATTATGTCGATAATAGGAGTGCCGTTCTTCATGTATCTCATTCTCCGGGGAAGGCGCAAGGAGTACTGGTCATGATCATCAAGCTCGCAATCAACCACCTGTGGTTCAGTTACGACAGCCACGAGGTTTTACGCGACTTCTGTCTTGATATCGGTGATGGCAGGATCGTCAGCATTGTCGGCCCCAACGGATCCGGAAAATCCACGCTGATCAAATGCATCGACCGGCTGCTTGTCCCATCATCGGGGGAAATCCTTGTGGACCGGAGCGATGTGATGAAGATGAGCCGTATTGAACTGGCCCAGAACATTGCCTACGTCCCCCAGAACTCGCTGCGTGTTTTCCCGAATTCGGTTTTTGATGTTGTCCTGATGGGACGACGCCCTTATCTCGGGTGGAGAGGTGGGACACGAGACGAACAGGTGGTCTGGGAGATGCTCCAGCTCCTCGGTCTGGAGGATCTTGCCATGTCCTCGTTTACCGAACTCTCGGGAGGTCAGCAGCAGAAGGTGCTCATTGCCCGGGCCCTTGCCCAGGAAACGGGTGTCATTCTCCTGGATGAACCTACGAGCAATCTCGATATCTGGCACCAGATCGATGTAATGGATCTCCTGAGAAATCTGGTAAAACAGCGCGACCTGACGGCAATTGTTGCCATTCATGATCTTAACATGGCAGCCCGGTACTCGGACACCATCGTGATGATGAAAAAGGGAAAAATCGTTGCTACCGGTACTCCTGATACGGTCATGACCGCAGAAAATCTCGAAACGGTCTATAGTATACGGGCAAGCGTGAAGATCGCAGACGAGATCCCGTTTATTATCCCCTTATCAAGGATCTCCCAGAAAACGATGATTGGTAAAAGTGTTCCGGCCGGTTCCCGATCCGGCAGAAACTCCGGGACCTGGCAACACTCTTATTCCGGTAACGGAAGCAGGACTGACATCGGGCTTTCCCGGTGAAATTGAGGCTTACATCATGAACACAATCAGGGCGATAAATCTGCAGCAGAGGAAAAATGTTAGAAACTGGATAGAGTGCTGGGATTCAACAAAAGAGTTCTTTTCTGGTGTATCTGATAGCGAACAGGCAGAGTCATGGAACCGGCGCTGGGACCCGTCTGAAGGGAATATGGGCTGGCACCCGTCACCAATGAGAAATAACAAACGGATGGAAGAAATATTTGCTCTCATTCAGGAAGCAGGTTGTACGGTAGAGGGAGCCCGTATCTTGGATGTAGGCTGTGGCCCGGGAGCCACATCGATCCCGTTTGCAAAAGCGGGAGCTGATGTAACAGCTCTGGATATCTCCTCCATCGCACTTTCGCGCTTGAACGAACATGCAACAAAGGAAGGAGTTTCGATCAAGACCATTGAAACCTCCTGGTGGACTGCGGATATCAGAAAGCTTGGCCTTAAGAAAAAGTTCGATCTTGTGTTTGTCACAAGTACCCCGGCAGTGCGGGATGCAGGTTGCCTTGACCGGATGATTGGCTGCTCGAAAAAATTCTGCTATTACAGTTTCAGCCTTGGCAATGGTGGGCCTATGCAGACGGATCATACCGGGATCTTACAAAAGGTACTCAAGAAAGATCCGTCCCGCCGCGGGAACGGCAGAGGATCATCCCCGTTCATCAATGGTTTCATGTATCTGTACCTGCTGGGATACCGGCCCCTCGTGAAGATTAACCATCATATGAGAACAAAGGCCGTGGACTGGGAAGAGGCGGCGAACCGGACGATCCGGTTTCTCGATCATGCCGGGAACTTCACGTCAGCAGACAAAAAGAAGATCCTTCGATATTACGAGGCTGCTGCCGTTGACGGAAAGTACAGCACACGATCCGAAGGGTATTCCGGTATGATGGTCTGGCAGGTGGACTAAAATGGACAACGCGAGAGGAAACGGGCCATTTTAGAAAAGTGATACTCTTGATAATTTTCAACCGGTGAGGAGATACAGCCATGAATGGTAAAAATTACGGTATCATCATACTTGCAGTTCTTGTCATTGCCGTAGCAGGCTTTGCGATCATTGAAATAGCGGATATGACCCGAGGAGAAGGATCATTCAGTCAGAACTCCCCCAATGTAACGGTCCCGACATCTACAGGTACTGTGTCCAAAGAATGTTCATCTGTCTCTTTGGAATACGGAGATCTGAATGCATCCTATCGTACGATTACGGATATGGCCGGCCGTAACGTCACGATCCCTGCTAACGTAAAAAGGGTTCTCGGGTCTTTTATCATCTATTACGTTGCGTCGGATAAAATCGTGAGCTGGGACTCCAACCTGACAAGCGACACCAGGAAATTCTATCCTGCGCTCCCGGAAAATATCCCTGTTATCAGCAGTGCCTCAAAGAATTATGAGGCACAGATCGCCATGCACCCCGACCTGGTTTTTATCTCCTGCGGGGACGGGAATGCCATCCGCTACGATTCGGTGAACCTGACGCAGGAGAAATACGGGACGCTCCCGGCGGTCTGCCTGAACAATACCCAGAATGTTACCAATGCAGAAGCGGTATTCCGGTTCCTGGGAGATGTACTTGACAGACCGGAGCGGGCAGATGAACTCATTCGATATTACCGTGGAACCCTTGATGAGATCCAGAACAAGACCTCCGGTATCCCAAAAGAGAAACGGACACGGGTGTATTATGCGGAGGGTGCAAACGGTCTTGCGACCGATGCCAGCGGATCCATCCATTCACAACTGATCGATCTCTGCGGGGGCAATAACGTTGCAACCTGCGAGGGACTCCAGTCAGGCTCCGGTATGACGGCTGTGACCATGGAATCCGTGTTGATATGGAAACCCGATGTAATCATTACAACCAGCAGGGATTTTACCACAATGGCCTATAACGATTCGAACTGGCAGAGTATCCCGGCAGTGCAGAACCACCGAATCTATGTAACCCCAAGCAAGCCGGGCAACTGGTTCGACCGTTCACCAAGTTTCTACCGGATTGTCGGCATGTCGTGGACGGCCCATGTCCTGTATCCGGACCTTTTCCCGGAGGACTGGTTAAAGCAGAAGGTTAAGGAGTACTTCTCCGTGTATCATCATTATAATTTGAGCGATGAAGAACTTACAGACCTCCTCTCACCTTCCTCCGGGAGTAATATATGAGGGACAGAAAAGCCCGGTTGTACCTGCTATCCGTTAAAGGGCGAGAAGCCCCGAAATCGCTGGAGTACCCTCCCGGCACTAATGGCCCGGTGCTGACGTTAGTTCGAGTTGTCTGGATCAGAGGAGTGAAGGGGCACGGTCTTCCAGGAATAGTATCCCCTTTCAAAAGAGCAAAAATAATTTTGTAACCTAATGTTACCCGCTTTCGGGAAAGTAAAATAAAATACGTATATTTTTAATAAAGTAAAGATGTAATACTAAATTGGACTATTGAAGAGAGACAGGTGTATTTACTTCATGAAACTGCTCATCTGCGGGAAAGGCGGATCCGGAAAGAGTACGGTCACCGCACTCCTCGCCCGGCAGTATGCTGCGGCAGGAAAACGTGTTATCGTCGTGGATACCGACGTATCGAATACCGGGCTTCACCGGATCCTGGGAACTGGAATTCCCCCGGACCTCTCCGGGTATTTCGGGGGGAAGAAATGCATGATGGATGCCATGAAGACCGCCCGTGATGAAAATCTCCCACAGGAAAAACCAATCCTTGGCACATGGACATACGATACCCTCCCAAAAGACTACAGTTCGATAAAGGATAGTATCCAGCTGGTCACCATAGGTAAACTCCGGGACACATCCGAGGGCTGCACCTGTCCCATAAGCGCACTCGCACGGCAGTTCATTCTCGGACTGACGCTTGCAGAGAACGATCAGGTCATCGTGGATACCGAGGCCGGGATCGAACATTTCGGCAGGGGAATCGACACGCTGTGTGATGCCAGCCTCATGGTCGTCGACCCGTCATATGAATCGATGTGCATGGTCGGAAAAATCTCAGGGATGGCAGCATCGGTCGAGGTTCCCTTGTTTTTTATCCTGAACAAGACTGACGCAGAAACCTCCACGGCCCTCCGCGATACCATCCCCGACAAGAGCCGGATTATCGGGGAATTTCCTCTGGATCCCACCCTTACCGAGGCAGGACTTGAAGGCAGGACATTCCCGTCCGGCTACCCGGCAGCAGCAGCAGTGATTGGAAACGTAACTGCCCGGCTTGCAGCCCGACCAACAGGGGAATAATTACGTATCACAGACGGGAAGAAACAACCCGGATACCGGTATTTCCAAGGGGAGGTAATCAATGAAACTGATGATCAGCGGCAAAGGCGGATCAGGAAAGAGCACCGTTGCTGCGCTCCTTGCAAAAAACTATGCAAAAGACAAAAAACGGGTTGTTGTTGTGGATGCGGACGTGTCCACGGTGCTTGGACCCCACCGCCTTCTGGGCACGGACATCCCTGATGACCTGATAGGCTATTTCAATGGGGAAAACGTGGTCCGGGAAAAATTAAAGGCCTTGCGCCACGCTGGTAGACCGGAAAACGTTCCGAATCTTGGTACGTGGACATACGACACCATCCCTGCGGGGTATGGTTCGGTAAAAAATGGTATCCAGCTGGTCACCATCGGCAAACTCCGGGACACTACGGTGTCCTGCAAATCACCGTGGATGGGGCTTGCCCGGCAGTTCATTCTTGGTATGCAGCTGACAGAAAACGAGCGGCTCATTGTCGATACAGAAGCGGGAATCGAACATTTCGGCCGGGGGATTGACTCGGTCTGTGATGCGAACCTCATGGTCGTCGACCCGACCTATGAGTCCAGCCAACTTGCAGAACGGGCAGCCGAAATGGCGGGAAACGTAAAAATTCCCCTGTATTTTGTCTTAAATAAAACCAATGAAAACACCTCGCGGACAATCCGGCATGTCATCACAGACAAGAGCCGTATAATCGGAGAGATCCCGCAGGATCCGGTCCTTCTCGGGGCAGGTCTTGGGGGCAGGGCACTTCCTGAGAACTATCCCTTAACAGGTGCGGTTATAAAAACACTTGAGGAAAAGGTGAGAGGCCCGACCTGATCCATTCCCCAAAAAATTGCCAGCAATTTCTAAAAAAATCGAGCTACGGTCACATAATTACGGCAACATACACCAGGAACAAAACCATGAAACTGATGATTTGCGGAAAAGGCGGATCCGGAAAGAGTACAATCACCGCACTCCTTGCCCGGCAGTACGTGCTGGAGGGAAAGCGGGTCGTTGTTGTGGATACCGATGTATCGAATACCGGGCTTCATCATATCCTTGGCACCAATGCTCCCCCGGATCTCACCGGGTACTTTGTCGGGCAGCGATCCATGAGGGATGCTATGAGAGAGGCACGCCAGAAAGGGATTCCCCGGGGCACCCCGCTCCTCGGCACATGGACGTACGACACGATCCCGGAAGGCTTCTGTGAGAGCAGCGGCGGGATAAAACTGGTCAGGGTCGGCAAGATCCAGAATGCCAACCAGCATGGGAAAGGCCGCTGGGTGGGTCTTGCGCGGCAGTTCCTCGGGGGGCTTACTCTCGCCGATAATGAACGGGTGATCATTGATTCCGATGCGGGTGTCGAACATCTGGCCCGCAAACTGGGCGAAGCCTGCGACGTCCTCATTATGGTGATCGATCCAACGTTTGAATCCATAGGGCTGGTACCCACGGTTTCCCTCATGGCAGACGAACTGCATGTGCCCCTGTATTTTGTCTTAAATAAGACAACTGCAGAAACCCTCCCGATCCTGACAAAGGCCGTCCCGGATCCTTCCCGGATCCTTGCAGTGTTTCCCGCAGACCTAACCATCCGCGAGGCCGGGTTTAAGGGCGAGGCACTGCCCGGGGGAAATCCTGCCGCAACGGCAGTCATACAAAGAGTGGAAGGCAAAGAGTGGAAGGGATGATCTTCGGCAGATGAGATCCGGAATCTCTGTTTTTTGCCCATATGAAACACCCTGACATGAGCGACGGAAATAATGGACATAACGGGATCATCGATCTCAGTGACGAAGATCTGAATGATGTACTTGCACAACGAGCGGAATTAGGAGACGGGTGAAGGAAAACGGGTTAATTCGAGAAGGATAGTGCAATTTGGGGAGATATCCAGATGGATGCAAAATAGGATCGCAGTACGAGCCTTGGGGGCATCATGCTTGAAGAGAATCGCCCGATGAACAACGATGGTGCCCGACCATAACTGGTGCAGGGCGATAATAGAACAACGGACACACATGCAGCAGGATATCAATGTAAAAAACTGGATCCAGTGCGGAAGATCGTCAAAGAAGTCACCGGATCCCATGAGCCATCTTGGCTCGGTTGAATTGTGGAATGAGCGGGCCGACGGTTTTGCAAAGATACTGGATCCCCGGAAAAAACAGAAGCGGATGGATGAGATCTTCGCGATGCTTGACGAAGCGGGATTCCATGCAAAAGGATCCCGTGTCCTTGATATCGGGTGCGGGCCGGGAGCTATCTCCATCCCCCTGGCCCGGGCCGGTGCGAAGGTGACTTCCCTTGATATCTCGTATAAAGCGCTGGGCTATCTCAAGGAGAACGCGGATCGCGAGGGGCTTTCGATAGAACCGGTTGAATGCCACTGGTGGACTGCGGATATCGATGAACTGGGTCTGCGGAACAAGTTCGATCTCGTTGTGGTCTCCGCCACACCAGCGGTTCGGGATCTTGCGACATTCGAACAGATGATGGGATGCTCCCGGAAATTCTGTTACTACAGCCACTTCCTGCCCGGGGGGAGGAACCAGTCTCACGACGAACTTATGCGTGAAGTCTTAAAAAAGGAGACATTTCACCCATCGCGGGGTTCGATGTCGGGTTTCATCTACTATTTTGTGTACCTCTACCTGAACGGGTATCGTCCCACCGTTCGGATCAACCATTCCAAAAAGAAAAACAATGTCGAGTGGGAAAATGCAGCGGACCGGGCCATCAAGAGCCTTGAACGGACCGGGGAGTGCACGGCAGCGGCCAAAAAGAAGATCCGGACATATTACAAAAATTCTGCGGTTGACGGAAAGTATACCTCAGTTTCGGAAGCATTCTCCGGTATGATGGTCTGGGATGTGACCCAAAAATAACTAACCCCGTTTTTCTTTAGGTTTAGAAAAACCGGAAAATTCTTGATCCCGATCCTGCAGAAATCGTATTCCTGCTCCAAACCAACTATCCTTAATATTACAGAACATCTGTAATTTTACAGAATATCTGTAATATTACTAACATCTTCACGTCAGAGAGGCCGCTCGGAAAAGAGCCGGAACGCAATCTCGCCATCGGGCGTGATGTTGTAGAGCCGGATCTTGCTGCTGCCCGGCAGGAATTGTCCGGCCACAAGGCCCCGCTCTTCCAGTACGGAAAGAAACTGAGAGAAGTTCCCGTGCGTGAGTTCACGGTACCGGCCCTTTCCTTCAGTCTCCCGCAACGGGGCATACATATCCCTCATCGACTGGAAAAGTTCCTGGCGCGGGACACCGGCCGGCATCCCGTATTTTGTCCCGGTCTTCCCGTGCAGGAGTGTGAGGATATGCAGGTAGTTCGGGTTAGCCCGGAATTCCTCATACGACATATGAGGTACGGTCAGTTTTTCCAGCGCCATCTTACGGGTTGCAAGATACAGATCCCCGGAAAACCAGAGTGCCATCTTAAAAAGGCCGAGAGCAACGGGAGCAGCGGGGGATCCTGCAAGCACAAAGGAAAACCGGGCAGTCGGGTGCGTATCGTGGATAGTAAGCACCGCATCAGTGACCTTCCCTAACGTGACAGGTTCAACAAGTACGGACTGGTGCAGAATCCCGAGCGGAGCGCCAATGACCTTGAGCTGCGCAAGGCTGTTCCGGAGCGCCTGTTTCTCCTCGCGCCGCTGGACGGTCTCACCGGTAACGTTTGTCACAACATCCATATCGGTGAGGACAAACGAGTGGGTGACACCGCCAAGCTCCCGGAGGGCCGCCGCATAGAGCGCCTGCACGTTCCGGTCAGGGCAGAAGATAAGGACATGTTCCCCCGGATCCATGATGAGGATTTATTGAGTAATTATAAATTGTTGCTGAATATTTGAAAATAACAAGAACTCCAGATTTCCAAAAACAATCAGGCCCGGACAATCCGGATACGATCGGGAGTACAGATCCCTTCAGATACACCCTGCATTGTACTTCCGCTGGTGCTTTCGGAGGGCCGTCTCCATATCGGGAGCATTGAGTACGTCGTATTCGAATTTGGCCGGATCGCTGATTGCCACCGACATTGCAATATTGATCCCGTTCTCAAAAAGCACGTCCGGGATCAGCTGCGCGCTCGACCCGTAAAGGGCCCGGATCCGGGCATTCTTTGCATAACCGGCAACCTCCTCAAACGTCCCGTTCACGAGCGTCGAACCGGTGATGATCGCAATATCGGCGTCTTTTAAAACTTCCCGGTTCTCTTCAGCAGAATGCACCGTGATCCCGGCCGGTCCGTAACTGACGGTCGTTCCCACGATGGTCGTTTTAAATATATCCGGCGGCCGCTGATCGGTAACATGCAGCTCACGGCACCGCCCGGCGTAACTCTTCACAAGGCCGCCATACCCTACGATCACCATAGAATCGTCGCTTTGGACAAGATCTTTTACCTCAATGCCAACTTTATACCCCTTCGACTCCAGCATCTCATCCGTGACAAAGGGCTGGGAGAGTGCATTGAGCGCCGTAAGCGCTATGGATCGACGGCTCACTCGGGGATCGGACATGTTCGCGCGTGCAACCTCAAAGAGGGACTGCCCCACAAAGGATTGCAGGTACATGGTATCCTGGAGGGTCTGGTCTGTCCCGTAATGGGGATTATTGTCCTGAAAGCTCATCGCAACCCCGCAGCATCCACCGGTCCCGATAAGTGCATTCCAGCCCGGGTTAAGCCCGAAACATTTTACCCGGATATCGGGGAGATCCAGCCGCCGGTATTCGCTTACCAGTTTTTCATATGCTTTTTCAAGGATACTGCCCGGGGCCTGATTTGTCATGTCATCACGTGTCCGATCGGTACCGTCACCCGGTACTTTTCTCCTGCAGGTTATTCTTTGGACGTAACATTATTTGAACATTTTAAATTTGTTAACTATGAATACTAATATTACGTGAAGATCTCCGGTGGCAGGTTACTGAATGGAGGAAATATGATGCTGGACGTCAGCGATATTGACTGGAACGAAGCCTGGAAACACGAGGCATCGGCACCCGGGAAAACGGGGAGTTTTGTCTCCTGTATTGACCGCTGGTCCGATCCTGCCCGGTGCAGGAAGTTCAGCTGCACCGCAAAGGAAGGTAACTGGAAAGGATCCCGGGCGCGGATCGGGGCAATGAACCTCACGCCCGATTCCCGGGTGCTCGATATCGGTGCGGGCCCGGGGACACTTGCTGTACCTCTCGCAAAGATAGTCCGGCACGTCACCGCTGTCGAACCAGCCCCGGGCATGGTCGCGTGCCTGGAGGAGAACTGTCGGGAAGAATCCATTGAAAATATCCGCATTGTTCCAAAAAAATGGGAGGATATGGATATTTCGGCGGATCCTGATGCGCCATACGATGTGGTAGTCGCTTCCTATTCCCTGGGCGTGCCGGACCTCCGTGAAGCGCTCCGTAAGATGAATACGGCCTCATCGAAATATGTGTATATCTTCTGGTTTGCCGACATGCAGTCTCCCTGGCGCCGGAACTATCACGAGATCTGGGAACCGCTCTTTGGGGAGTGTGCCCGAAAGAAAGGTCGCCCGAACATCATCGTTAACCTGCTCAACCAGATGGGGATCTATGCCAGTGTCGAGGTCACAAAAGAAGAACAGATGACCGGTTTTGCAAGCCTTGACGAGGCGGTGGCCGATCAGGCCGGCGGCCTGAAACTCAAAAGCGAAGAACAGGTTGCTGTACTCCGCACGTACCTTGAAAAAAAACTCTTGTACGAGAACGGAAGATATGTCCTGAAAGGGCCATCCTATCAGGCAAAGATCTGGTGGGAAAAAGAGGACTAGATTCCTATTCCGTCTCGGTATAATAGGATCCGTGAGCGCAGTTACCGCAAAGTACTGCACCGTCCACCACTACTTCTTTATTATCGACGATCATATCGTTGCACCGGCTGCACCGTGCATGGTATTTAGGCATACCCGGCATATCCCCTTCGGGGATTGCAACACGGACCTTCTTTAACCGGAAAAGGTCTGCCTCGGGGGCCTCAAGAAGGATCCGTGATGCATCTTTCATTGCTTCCTGCCCGGTCTTTTCCGTGCGTTTCTTCTCAACGACCGCAACCCGCACCGCTTCGCCGTTTTTAAGATTGATATACGTGGCGGCGAACTTGCCGTACGGCCGGTATTTCAGGGTACGATGCCCCAGAGAACAACCCGTGATTGCCTGGATCGCATCGGCAATACAGCGATCAATTTCCACGTAGACTATCAGGTTCTTGTTCCGTTCCAGCGGGTTCATACCCAGCTCGCGCATCCCGATCATGGTCATGCGGGTGCCAAGCACGATACCGGCGCAGAGGTCGCCATGGAACGCCTTTGCCTTTGCAAGCAGGAGATCGAGATCCGTCATTAACTCGTCACCGTCAGATTCGTGTACTGGATTCCTATCATATTGATCCGTATTCTGTCGGGAAATAAAATTTTATGTAAACATTTTGGAATTGTTAAAAGAAAATGCTTATTTGGAGGTATGGAGAAACTGGTACCGGTCTTATAGAATACAAGGGAGCCCGGACCGGTTCCTGTCGTTTCGCACCAGGATGTTTCGATGACAGACACTACAACAACCAGTATCCTGAATAAAATCAGGGATTATTTCACACCGCAGGACATGGGTATCATCATAATCCTTGCCCTGCTCGCTTTCCTGACCAGCAGCTTCGGGCTCCAGCATATCCTCCCGGGGGGCGGCGGATCGTCATTTGTCCACGGATTCTTAAAGCTGCCCGGCCCCGGTGCAGGTATCTTCATCAGCGCCGCTTTTACCTGTCTCTGGCTGGTTCTGGGACTTCTCATCATAAAAAAACCCGGCACCGCCATTACCATGGCAGTCCTGATATTCGCATTCATGCTCCTTGTATCCCTTGTCGTGGGACGCGGGATCAGGCTGGACTACCTTATTGTCGTTGTTGCCATCATTATCGAGATCTTCGGTATTCTTGCCCTCGAAAAAAAACCCTGGAATTACCTGTTCCCCATACTTCTCGTCATTATGGGGTGCATCACCCTTGCCCTGATGCTGACCGGTAATGCGAAGATGGGTGAAAACGGTGCGGCAGCTACGGTATTCCCGCTCGGGTATGCAGTATCCGGCATTCTTGCGCTCTGTCTTGCAGCTGTGTGTTTCCTCTATCCAACGGCAAAATACATCATCGGTGCCGGATGCTCACAGGTATTTTACATAACATTCTGCTGGACATTCAACGGCAAGACCGGGTTATTCAGCTGGACTCCCGTTGTTCCGGCAATTCCGGCATTGCTGACCTTTGCCTTTGTCTGCGGGGCAGTTATGGCAGTACTGGCATACGGATTCTATCTTCTCTGGAACACGTACAGCCGGCACAGCGTTGAGAAGGCATAAAAATCTAACAGAAATGTTTTCCGGGTCAACCGGGAAACACCGTTTTTAGGGGAGATACTATGGGAGTTATACCGGATAACGGATCGGGAGAAGGCGTTTATTTCAGCCTTAAGGAGATCGGACTGATCCTCGGACTTTCCGTGCTTGCTGCACTGACGGGGGCATTGGTCCCTTCATATCTTTTCCCAGAAGGAACAATCTCTGCGATTGTGTATGGCACCCTGATGCTCCCGGGACCCGGGGCAGGAGTGTTTGTCTTTGGAAGCATCCTCTGTTTCTGGCTCTTTACCGGTCTGATTCTGGTAAAAAAACCCGGTACTGCAGTGGCAATGGCAACCGTTCTTGTTGCTATTGACCTTCTCTTTGGGATCCAGGCGGTTATCATCCAGTCACTGGATGTCCTGGTTATCGTCGCGATCATTATCGAGGTTGTCTGCCACTTCCTGCCAAAACATTCAGCAGGAGACAGGATTTTCCCACTCATTCTTGCCGCACTTAGCATCATCACACTGGGTATTGCCATTACGGGATATGCAAAACAGGGTGAGGAAAACCTGCCACTTATGCAGTTTCCCATAGTATACGGTATTTTCGCCATTCTCGGAATAAGTCTGGCAATAGTATGCTACCGGTACCCGTGCAGGTATTTTATCGCAGCAGGAATCGCCAATATCTACTACCTGATTCACTTCTGGATATTCTGGGGGAATGATTTTGGTTCGCGGTTCCCACCGGATCCCCTGATGATACCGGTCCTTTCCCTCATCGTGATAGTAGGAGGAGTCACTGCTGCATGGGCAGCCTGTGGTCTGGAGTACCTGCGTAAACGAAAAGCTTCCGGGAACAGGAGCACACCGGCTTCATCCTGACGCAGGGCAGAAAAATGCCAGTAATGTAACTATATTACCATGACGAGGGACTAATGAGAAATGTTTATCTTCCCGCCGAAATTAAACACTAATAAACGACATTATGGAGGTGAAAATGCATGTGTGCACCCATAGTTCTCCCCGAAGCAGCAATCGGCCTCGCAGCAGCCCACATTCTCGGCATCGGACTGATCGCCGGTCTTGTGGTCTTTAATTCGAATGGAGTCAGGAAAAGCATGAGTTACCTCTTGGGATTGCCAGGAACCATTGTCCATACGGGCGACTCTGACTCGACCCGGATGTTTAGGTAAGGAGGAAAATGTCCCTCCTTACTTATGCGATTCCTCCGATCCTGCAGCTGGAGACGACAACCGCCTGCAATCTTGATTGCCCGTTCTGTCTCCGGAAGGATCTCTGCAGATCGGATGAATACCTTTCTTTTGATGCGTTTTGCCGGATTATTGACAGTACACATTGTCGGTATGTCACCCTCCACGGGTGGGGCGAACCGCTGATGCACCCGGACCTTCCCGATATGATCCGGTATGCGGCAGGGCACAAAAAATCGGTTAATTTTACTTCGAACGCCACGCTTCTTGACAAAAAAGCGGATGTCCTGCTCGCATCGGGGCTCGATGCCATTGCATTCAGCCTCCCGGATCTCGACCGTTTTACTCCGCAAATTTCCGAAAATATTTCCCGGTTCGCCGGACAGCGGAACGGATGCGGACAGAAAACACCGGAAATTTGTATTAATATCGCCCTGATGGAAGACACTCTCAGTCAGGTGGATGCTATGCTTGAGACGGCCAAGAACCTTGGGGCAGATACCGTTGTATTCGAACGATCGTACCCGTGGACGGTGGCGATGCAGAAAAACGAGGGGACGTTATTTAAAAAGATACAAAAATCTGCTACAGAGCATGCACTGATAATCAAACTCCCCCTGGTTCATACGAATCCCTGTCTGCTGATCCGGTATACCCTCTTTGTCCGCTGGAACGGAGATGTTGCTCCCTGCTGTTACCGGGCAGATGTATCTCTTGGAAATATCCTCTCGGACTCCATGGTCAGGATCCTGCAGAACCGGGCGAAATTTATGAAATCCCAGAAATCGGATCCGATATGCAGGAAATGTAAGACATAAACACATGTGCTGCGCGGATTTGGGGGGTAGAAAGTAATGGTTTAATATTTGCTGAATGTCAACAAAATATAGTGAACATAAACCAGTTTTTCTCACTCCTTGACACCACTGTAGTTCAGGAAAGAAGGGAAAGGCAAATTCAATTCTGGCAGGATACCCAAACACTCAAAAAAAGGGACCGGGAATTTTTCGTTGTCATGTCGATGTCAAGCGCCTGCACCCCGGGTATATCGGGCAAAACATACGGTCATTAAACAAACTGCGCAGCAATTCCGTAAGAACAAAATAGAGTTCTGACCATACAGGATATTACGAAAATGAGAAAAAATACAATATTTATCTTCCTCTGCCTGCTCTGCACGATTATTTTCAGCGGGGTTCCGGCTGCAGGAGCGGAGACCTCATGCGCCCTGACCGTGCAGTCCATCCCGGACAAGGTCGCGGTCAGCATTGACGGGACACTGATCGGCCTGACGCCGCTCTCCGGTTACCAGCTGTCATGCGGCAACCATACGGTCCTTGTCAGCGCAAACGGCTATGCAGATTTTGTTGCGGAACGATCCCTCGAACGCGGCAATCCCGATGTGGTCATCGCAAATCTCCAGCGACTTGACGACCGGGGCACGGTCTACATCACCACCGAGCCACCCGGGGGCGACCTGTACGTTGACGGCAGCCTGAAAGGAAAGACGCCGCTTCTTGTCGATGCTCTCACTCCCGGCCCCCATGCGGTCCTCATAAAGAAGACCAACTATGTGGATTACACGGACACGGTCACTGCGGATCCCGGCCGGATCCCGGAATACCATGAATCCCTCATCCCCCTCCCGCAGACGGGATTTCTCGGGATCGTTTCGGTCCCGGATAACGCAACCGCATATATCGACGGTACAGTATTCGGGACAACGCCGACGCTGCTCATGAGGGTATCGGCAGGAACACACCGGCTCCTCGTCCAGAAACCCGGATACCGAAATTATACGCAGACCCTTGAGATAGCCGGTGGAAGCTCGCGACTTGTCCAGACGGATCTTGAGAAAATTCCCGATGACGGGACGCTGATTGTGGATTCTGCCCCGTCAGGGGCCGCGGTATACCTAAACGGCACATACAAGACGGTAACACCGGTTACGTTCGAGCAGGTCCCGGCAGGAAATTATACCCTGGAGTTCCGGAAGATCAACGCCACCTCACAGAATATCACGTTCACCCTGAACGGCGGGGAGACCCGGGAGGTGTATGCATGGCTCACCAGTGACCCTGCGGGAACAAACCAGCCGTTCATGCAGGTCTACAATGAGGGGAAAAATACCGACAGTCCCCTTACAGCAGGCGATCAGACCGGTCCTGTCATCACCAGATCTTATCAGTGGTATACGCTGGGTCACGCCCAGTCGATCACCCTGCACATTCCGGAAAGCCTGTATACGTATTACAAGAACCAGCCCCACCCAACTATGGTTACCTCCCTTAAGGGTTACGCACTCAGCGAGGAGGACAGGATCTATCTCCACGACCTGGTAGGACAACTCAAGGATACGAGCGGGAATAAAAACCTTGCAGCGCGCAATGACTACCATAATGTGATAGCTTTCGTCCAGTCGATTGCATATGCAGACGATGTCGATCCCGGGACCGGACAGAAAACAGATTACTGGAAATATCCGGTCGAGACACTTGCTGACGGAAACGGCGACTGCGAAGATACCGCAATCCTTACCGCCGCGCTCCTCAAGGAGATGGATTACGATGTTGCGGTAGTGATGTTCCCGGATCATGCCGCAGTTGCAGTGGCCTGTGAAAACTGCAACGGGTACTATTACCCGCTCGATGGCAGGAAATACTATTATCTTGAAACCACAGGAGCAGGCTTCTCTCTGGGCACGATGCCAGGTCAGTATGCAAGTGCGGCTGCGCAGGTGTATGTTATATGAAGGATAAGATGCCAGCGGGTAAATCACACAGAACACGCGGGATAGTACTTGTCGCAGTCCTTCTCGTGCTGGCTGCATGGGCGGGTTGCGCGGGATGTATTAAAAATATCCAGCATCTCACCGGGGGGGAGGATATATCAGAGCCAGTTACCGAGAGTGTCGGGACCGATATGCAGACCATGGTGCCAACTACACCCACACCGGTCCCCGTCCCCCGCATTACTCCGGAAAACTCCAAGATCGTCCAGGAAGTAGCTCCCATCCTTACGCCGAATCCCTATGAGATCCAGCATGCACCACGGATCAACGCAACTCCCCAGTATGCATTCCTGTATCGTCAGCCGGAGTTCACAAAGACGTATACCCTGACAGGAAATGCCTATGGTCTTCTGGTAAATGTGGTTCAGGGGCCGTTGTACATAAAATATACTATCAACCCGAAATACGACTGTCTCAGCGATCCGGATTCCTGCCGGGGAACCGTACTTGTTCCCGTTAACCGACCGTATATGACAATTACCGTACGGGACAACCAGACCGGGCAGATCGTGGCACGGGATGGGTACGGCAGGGAATTCAGCTCGGATACCGGGAAAAACACCGGCTATGGCGGAGATGGCGACGATTCTTCAGCAAGCACCACGTATTCCAGTGCAGATCAGGATGAAAATTCTGAAGGGTATACTTCACCATCCGGTGCGGAAGACAGCAAGGGTAATGGGCCGCGATACATCCCGGTCTATAAAGAAGGACAGTTCCAGATCACGATCGAAGGGAACTATCTCGATACAACGGTAGCGGTCATTACCGGCACATCTCCCAATCCCCTTGATGCAATGGAAAAAAATACCGCGGGATCAGCAACTACCTCCAGTAATGACGATGATTGGTAAAACAGATCTTCTCCGGGTGTATCATTATTGGCAGGGAAATACCGGTTGGAGGCACCAGGAGGGGTATCTTTTTTGGAGACAACCCGGTATCCCCTTATTCAGATAAAGGACACTCACAGTCCGGAAAGGGAGCCCTTGAAAATAAAAATACCCCAGTTAATAAACGAATAAAATTCAGTACACTAGGTAAACATGACATTGTCCCCGGGTTTCGAGAGCCCGCACACGGCAGCACTACCCCAGAGATCCCCTGCCGATCCCTTTTTCTGGCGCGAACAGTGGCGGCAGCTGAAACTGGCCCACTGCGCTGTGCCCGGTTACGGGAATGCAAAGGAGTTCTGGGCTGACAAAAAAAGGATCCAGTCGGTTTACATAAAGGATCATGCAAAGCGCAAAAAAAGCGACACCGCACACCTGGATGCGATGAGGATACCCGATGGGTCGCGTGTCCTCGATATCGGTGCCGGCCCGGGGATCTATGCGGTACCGCTGGCTGCCCGGGGCTGCCGGGTTACCGCGGTCGAACCCTCACCGGTAATGCGGGAAGTTCTTGAAGAGAACATGCGGGAACGCGGGATGTGCGGTATCACCATCATCCCCAAACGATGGGAGGATGTAACCCAAAAGGAGCTTGACGGGCCGTTTGACGTGGTCATCGCATCGTACTCGCTCACGATGATGGACATGGGAGAGGCACTTCTCAAAATGCAGGCCTGCTGTACCGGGACCGTTCATCTCTTCTGGTTCATGACCTCCCCAGCATGGGTGCAGGTGAACCGGGATCTCTGGCCGCTGCTCCACGGGGGAGATTTCCCGGGAGAACCAACCGCAGACTGGCTCTGGCAGATCCTCTGCGAGACGGGCATCTATGCAAATGTCGAGATAGAGACAAAATTTGCCGCACCGGTGTATGCAACCGTGGACGATGCTGTACGGGAATTTTCCCAACGGCTGAACTGCACGACTGATGCGCAAAAAGAGATCGTCAGGAACTATTTCCAGTCGGTCCTGCGCCAGGAGGAGCGCGGTCTGGTTCTGGGCAGCAAAACGCTCGGTGCGCATATCTGGTGGAACACGTGTCCCGGCAACGAAGAGCCGGGTGATACCGTATCTTTAAAAAAAGAGTGAATCGTAAGGAGAACCAAAAGGGATGACTGACATGAGCGACTTTGACGATCTGTTCGCAAAAGCAAAAGAATTCCACGGGCATGTCTGCCCGGGCATTGTTCTCGGGACGCGGCTGACCATTGCCGGAATGCGGGAACTGGGCATGAACCCGCGCGAGAACAACCGGAACCTTATCGTGTACGTCGAGATCGACCGCTGCGGCGCCGATGCAGTGCAGGCAATCACCGGCTGCTCGCTCGGCCACCGCAGCCTCAAATTTAAGGATTACGGGAAGTTCGCAGCAACATTTGTGGATACACAGAACGGGAATGCCGTACGGGTATCCATCCATGAAAAAAACCGGGCCGAACACGACAAGCTGCCGCCGGCAGAAGTGATCCGGATCCTTTCTGTAGCCCCGGAGCCGGAGATCTTAAAAATCGAGCGCGTCCGGATCGCGATCAAAAAAGAAGACCTGCCGGGTTTCCCGGTGGGCAAAGCCATATGCAGCCGGTGCGGGGAGCAGGTCTCCGACAACCGGCATGTGACGGTCAACGGCGATGCGTTATGCCGGAACTGCGCCGGGGAATCCTATTACACCCCGATATGAACTATGTGCCCCTGTACCCACACATGACCGGCGGATGGTAAACCCTCTTTTTACCGGCTTTTGAAGGAGCCGGCTCCGGACCACGATGCCCCGGACTGCCCTGTCCCGCCCCCTCCCGGATCATCAGGATTATTTTCGATCAGATTCAACATGCAAGTATCCAAAAAACGGGGGGATTTTCCTGGAGACAAAACGCCTGCCGCCATTCTGCCATGTCTGCAGGCACCTTGCCCCGTCGGGATCTGCCTGCGCTGCATACGGACAGGAGATCCCGCAGGAGATCCTGTCCGGGTCCGTTCTGCACACGGAACCGTTCCCGGGAGATCACGGTATCCGGTTTACCAAGGCTACCCCTCATCCCTCCTATTTTATGACATCCGACCCGCCCGGGGTCTGCCTGTTTCGCATTCTCCCCGAGGGTACCTGTGAGCGGTACATCCCCATCATGGATGCCTGGGAGCAGGACAATACATTTCCCGGAGATCTTTTTGCCGGGGATTTTACATTTTTCGAGGTAAAGACTACCGAAGCGGATCGCTTTCTTGAAGAGTCCCGAAGCCGGAGAGACGCGATCAATCCCTGCACGCTCCAGGTCCGGCAGATGGCATACCTGCGCAACCGGAAAGATCCTCTGCATCCGTTAAAAGAGAGCCGCTGACATTCCTGCTTTCTTCATGAGGCACCGCCAAAGAGGCTGCCCCGGCTTTTTTTTTAGACAACACCCGGATAAACATCAGCGGATAGTCCGCCATTCCCCTTACGGAGCCTGAAGGGATTTTAAGAACAGATACGCACCGGCAACCTTGTACCAAAAGAACCGGTATCTTCTGCCCTGAATCCGGCACCGGGGGCCGCGATCATAAGGAGGATGCGACAGTGCTCATGGTCGATATATGTCGTGTCGCGGCCCGGCCGTGCCGTATCAGGTATGATAAACCATTTTACCGTTTCAAGCGAGGTTCTGATGTTTCTTCCACGTATTCCTGTGTCTGTGTGCATGTGTCCGCTCTGGTCGCGTGCATCTCCAAAGGGACACACCATCGTTTGTTCTGCAATAATATAATGTTTCTCCTTTAACTTTTTGGATTGATTAAATAAAAATATTTATCATTTGCCGGGATAACACTACGTACCCTTCATGAACGATGCTCGATACAGGTGTGGTGCCGTACAGGAGCCGGTAGTTTCCCTGCTTCCGGTCCTTGAGGCCACACTCTCCCGTCTGCGGCAGATGTACAGCGAACGGCAGATCCGGCCCGGCGCGGTTGACCGGATCTGCATTCGCCCGGGATGGATTGCAGTAACCGGCACAACCATGGAATGCGGCATTGCCCCGTATTACGGGGATGTCCCGGGTCGCGGACCTGACACTCCGGCACAGGTTTTAAAACAGGTGCAGTCGCTTGTCGGGATGCCGCTCCTTGTCCTTCCCGATCTGAAACTGTCCCTGAACGCTGTTCTCGATTCTTCGGTAAAACTCGCCGTGCTCTGTGCATTGTCCCAGCCGTTTCTCGGATGTCCCTCGATACGGAAAACGGGATGGCAGGCAGAGTGCTGGAGAGCGGGCGATCCCTTTATCCAGGACAACCCGGTCCTTTCCCGCCTGATCCGGCCCGACGACATTGTCGCAGTTGCAGGCCCGCACACCGGGTGCCGGGGATTATGGGAGATCTGCCGTGAGCTCCATATGCTCACACCTGACCCGGCAACCGAACCGGAAGCCCTTGAGGTGAGTGCGAATGTGTCTGCCGGCCCGACCAGGATCCATCGTCACTCCTTCGAAGATCAACAGGAGGTTCTCGGAAATGCCGATGTTGTCCTGCTCCCGTCATCCACGCTGGTGAACGGTACGTTTGAAAGATTTCTCGGGTATGCAAAAAATGCCCGGTTAACCGGTCTGGTCGGAACCGGAGCCTCCCTGGTCCCGGACGCCTTTTTCTCGCGGGGAATCGATTTTATCCAGTCCTGCAGGACCATCGATACCCGGCGCTTTATAGATACCTTCATGAACGATCCGGACCCCGTCCCGGGACTCTGTAATTTCCAGAAAGAGTACCTGTTTGCCCGGCAGGACCGAAGGAGTTCCCCGATCCGGTGTCCACGATAGCCGGACTGACGGTTCCGCAGGATAGCGCCGGCAGATACGTAAATGCACGGAGCCTGGTGCCCCGTGCCAAAAAATACGGTTAATCTACCGCAATCATTACTTCGCTTGACTTGATCACGGCATATGCTTCCTTACCGACCGCAAGGCCGAGGGATGCAACAGATTTCTTCGTGATAATGGAGGTGATCTGCTGTCCTCCGGGAAGTTCAATGATGACCTCGGAGTTTACGCTGCCCGGGGTGATCGCCTTTACTTTTCCTTTCAGGATGTTGCGTGCACTGATCTTCATGTGTGCTCACCACACGGAACTGGGGAGGGTTAGTATAAGTAGGTTATTATGGGCTGTGCAGAGATCGATGCAATAGTGGCATACGAAAAAAGGGATTGTCGGGACCAGAGCCGGGAAGTGACCTCACCCCCCCTACTTCGTACCGATCGTTATCGCTGTTGTTTGCCGGATTACGGTGACATTGGGCAGGGGATCGACAATGAGTGCCGTTGTGCGGCTGGTCGAATGGACGGTATCGTACCGGATATTGGAACAGACCGGATTCTGAATATTTGCAAGACTGGCATTTACCGCATTCTGCATGACCAGGGGAAATCCGGACAGCGGCTCTGCCTCTGCAAAGACCGTGACATTGATCCTCGTGACATTGGAAAACCGTTCAGGAGGCGCAACCGTGCTGCCCAGAGAAAGCGTGCCAATCCCGTTGCCACTAAGGGAATTTTGCGTTTCTCCCGGAGTAATATTGACGCATTTTATTTCAATAACCGAACAGGTGCCCGGATCGGATCCATAGGAAATTACCCGGGCACTGAAAAGTACGTCCGTAATATTATACGCTACTTCCCGCATGGTCGGATATTCCAGTGGCACCGACACCGATCCTTTTGTGACATTCACATAACCGCGGGACCAGACATATCCCTGGTCCTGCCAGAAATTACCTGCCGGACGATAGGAAATATTGGAAAGTACAAACCTGCTGCTTTCCATCCGGCCGGACACATTATAGAGGCGGATACCCAGGTAGGGGTCTTCTCTCTGCACCGTAAGAATCCCCCCCGATTTGGTGGAACTGTACAGGATATCCCCGCCACCAAGGGGAATTCGTTCGGATAGTTTCATACTGGCGGGCATTGATGCGGCAGATTCAATATCCGATGAGAACCGGAGCATCCCTTCTTCAACTTCATGCAGGTGCGAGACCTCTGCCTGCGCTTTCATGGAGGGAATTGCCGTGGCGTTCCAGACTGCAAAAAAGGTGACGATAACTGCCAGTACGAGCATTGCTGCGATCACCGGGGCAACTGCATCGTCCCGGGTCATACCGACACTCTCCCGATGAAAATCCGTGAACCGGGCGTGACAAGCGAGATGGTTTCATCTCCGGCCAGGGGGCCTGCGGTTACATTGATGCGGCTCCCCAGGTCAAAAACGGCAGTGTGTGAATTGTCAGAAACCATATCGAAATCCAAAGAGCACTCCGTTCTTTGAGTACTGTTTGCGCAATATTTACGCGACGTGGTATCGTTGCTGATAACCACCGTCAAATCCTCCGTTTTCACCCAGTCCCCTCCTTTGTGCCACAGGGAAATGTTGTGGGTATCGTTTGTCAACAGGATAGTAACGCTCGGATCCCGGGCAGTCGGGAGAAAATTACCCAGGGCTGCGGCAAATACCCCGATAAGGATGATCACAAGGCCGATCATCAGCATCTCGCCGACTACTTCCGATACACCGGCATCATGCGCCAGGGCATGTGCGGATATGCTGCACCGCGGTCCTCTCAGCGGCGGCTTACTTGTACAATTGGGTCCGGGAGCAGTCATGGGAGATACATCACGCAGTATTTTTGAAACCGGGTTATAGTTTAAGCGCTGCGTAATAAATCACTTTCTTTTTGTAAGACTTTAATTAATACATTACTTGGAATTTTTAACAAAAGTTAATAGTAAATAATAGATTTTTTGTATTTACCCTGATTTTTTTAACGTATACCGGATATTACGATAAATTAAGAAAGTCTTAATTACACAGTTCCCCCAACCTACCTACCGGAAAAGGAGTCAGAAAATGGAGTTGCGGGAGTCAGGGGTTTCACCGGTTGTCGGGGTCATGCTCATGCTGGCCGTGACCATCATGATCGCAGCGATCGTGAGCGCAACTGCCGGGAACTTTTCCAACACGGAAAAAAAAGCCCCGAGCGCGATTCTCGACGTCAGCATTTACGCGCACAAGCAGTATGACGGTTTTTCCACCCCTGCCATGATCATCCGGCATGTCTCGGGAAACGTCCTCCAGACAAAAGACCTCCAGATTGTGACCTATTACACGGTTCCGGGAACCAGTACCATCAGCCGGGGATCCCTGATGGGGGAAAGATCGGTTGATATGAAAGGGTCATCCGTCCCCTCCGGGGTACTTTTCATTAAGGATGACAGCCGGTTCACGGATCCGGACAGTCAGGCCAACTGGTTCGGGAATGCATCGGCAACATTTAAGCCGGGCGATATTCTGGTGACACCGGCACAATCCTGCAATGGCGAGGATGCATACACCGGCAATCCCGAATTAAAAGAAAACCCCGGGATGGATCAGTTATTCCCGAATGTTAATTTCGGAAAGGACGAATTCAGCCCCGGCGGGGTAGTCTCCGTAAAAATCATCCACACCCCGAGCGGCCAGATCATCTTCGACAAGGATGTGGTGATCAGCTGATGGTATTTCATACCCACGACAGGGCAGTTTCACCGGTTGTCGGGGTCATGCTCATGCTGGCAATCACCATCATGATCGCGGCAATCGCGAGCGCATTTGCCGGAAGTTTCAGCGATACCGGGGAAAAATCTCCCCAGAGCTCCATCAGCGTGCCTGCACATTTTGAAAAAAACGTAACCGGTAGCACAGATTATTACCGCATCTATTTCGATCATACGGGAGGAGATCCATTCTCGCTCAATTCTATCCAGGTGGTTCTCCGGTCCGATGAAACAGAGAATAAAACACAATTAACCCGGCAGGGCATAGGGAATAATAATTTTACCCTTCTTGGTAAAACGGGCCCGGCATGTGACGAAACCACCGTAAGAGCCGGAGATCGGTTTTTCATTGCCGGGAAACAGACCGCTGATGGTACCGGGATCCAGTTTGGGAATGTCATATTCTGGAAGAACAAAGAGCTCACCTGGATGGTGATCGATTCCCGGACCGGTAAAACTATTGCAACGGGATCCCTCTTCCCGCAATAGCCCTGTTTTTGCAAACAAGCCGTTAATCTGCCCAAAACCCGGCCTTCCGGCCGCATGGTAGCGTAAAGGAAATCCTCACACCAAGTATTACGTAACCACCCGGTTTTTCAAAACCTTAAAAAACAAGCAGCAATGATATTCACATAGCTGATGTTATGACCTTCGACAACGATCTCTCCCGCATTGGGATCTCGCTTCCCAAAAACCTCCTCGACAAGTTCGATGAAATTATCAATGCCCGGGGCTATTCCTCACGTTCCGAGGGTATCCGCGATGCCATCCGTACCTATATCACGTACTACAAGTGGATGGCCGATGTCAAGGGAGAACGCGAAGGCGTGATCACGATGGTATACGATCACGACCAGCGCGGCCTTCTCACGACCATAACCGACATCCAGCACGACCACCACGAGATCATCAAGGCCTCGCTCCACTCCCATGTGACCCATAACCGCTGCCTCGAAGTGATCCTCGTCCACGGGGACGGTTCCCAGTTAAAGGAACTTGCCGAGCGCCTGATGTCCCAGAAAGGTGTCGAATCGGTCAAGCTGACCACGATCCAGATTGAAGAGTAACGCTCTTCTTCCGCCATTTTTCAAGGGTTTTTGTTTAGCCAGCGGCCTTACCGGCGGGCCACGGTTCGTAACGGGGGAACCGGATGAGCATTCTGACCGCTATTTTCTGACCGCATGAAGGATACCCATGACCCCGAGGGCCGAATGAACCGGGGTGCGGTCAAGGGTAAAGGTAAAGTGCTGACCGATGAAGTCGAGCAGCGCCGGGTTTATGTTCGGGCAGATCGGGGGGATGTGCAGCTCCATCTCGATCCTCCGGATCCCGAGAAGATCTTCCGGGCAGATCGTCCATTCCGCACCTTCGCAGTCGCATTTTAAAAAATCGCATCCCCCTGCGGCATCAATGAGCTGGCCGAGCGTATAGGTCTGCACGGATCGGTCGAGATCGTCCCAGGTTATCCTGCATACCGAACCATCGCCAAGAGCACCCTCGATTACCCGGATATCTGCCGCATTCAGCCGGATATTTTCCTTCAGCGGATCTATTGTGAGGGGTTCCACGGCAGTTACGTACGGGGAAAAGCGTGCTGCCCGTAACGCGAATGCCCCGACATTGGCACCGGTGTCAAGGACACGATCGTCCCGGCGGATGTCCGAAAACCGGTACTCGGGAACCTCGGTGATCTGGCGGCAGGGAAGGTTCATCAACCGGAACCGGAGATGATCCGTTGTTACGATCATATCCCCAGAAAAACTATCCTCATGCGTCTCGGGACAATCCGCCTTACCCGCACTCTCAGGAAATTGCGCCATCTGCCTCACCGGGAAAAGAGAACGGGCTCTGGATTTCAGGACGGGATGCCAGTACCGGCCGCATTTTGTACCCGGTCAAACGGGAATTTGTTCCATTCAGCCGGTCCCGGTCACGTGCCCGGTGCGGCAGAACTGCCCCGAAAACAGCATACAGGAACAGGTGCCCGTTTCGTTTCATGAAAGCGGATCCCAGACGATCCCGAATACAACGGGAGTGATCCCGCATTCACTGGCCGGGCACCCGGCAAACGCCGGTGTTATACCCCTGCCCTGCCCTGTGCCTCCTCGTCGTACGTGAACACTTCTTCGATATTTACCCTGAAGTACCGGGAGATCCTGAACGCAAGATCGAGCGAAGGTACATATTTCCCCTTCTCGATTGCAAGAATCGTCTGGCGGGTAACACCGATTGCACGGGCGAGATCCTCCTGGGTAAGATCGTGCATTGCCCGGTACACCTTGATCTTATTCTTCATCGGTCTCCCATTCCCCGTATTTCTTTGCGTAATAGAACCTGAACCCCACGTACAAAAAGATCATCAGGCAGAGAAGACCCAGCTGGATGTACCCGATCATCCGCGGCGACATAATCTCGGGAGGCATTGTTCCGGGAGCCCGCTCAAAAAAATGTTCCCGGGAAAAGCGGGGCATGTAGAGGAGGTTCATGACAGCGAGGATCGAGAACGCACAGAACGAGACCCAGAACACCTGGAATGTCCGAAGAGCTGCTTTTTCCGTGATCCGTGCACTCCGCTCGTCTTCGATATAATCATCGACCTTCCGGTATGCCATATAGATGACAATCACACCGAGCACAAATGCAACCATGGAAAAGATCGGGGTAAAATTCTCCACAGAATACCAGAATACTGCCAGGAGCAGTACTGCAATAAACCCGATAAGCAGGTAAAAAATATTCTTCTTCATGGCATTCCTTTGCTCTAATTTTACCTATACCGTGATATAAACATAAGCCTTTGCCGGATAAACAGGCAATTTTTATGCAGAAATCTCCTGAAATGCCGGTTCCAAGGATTTATATCAGCAGATTGAGAATGCATGGTGTATGACTGAAAAAACGACCACCCCCAGTCTCCTGCGCCTTGCAGCGGCAGTATTCCTGGGGTTCATTGTCGGCTTTATCCTGTTTCTGGTTGTGGCCCTTTTCATCGGCATGTTCAACAACATGATGGGCATGAACATCCCGGTAAAGATGGATATTGCCGAGAACATCCTCAGTGCGGTTCTCCTTTTCGTCTTAGTCGTCGGATCCATTGTCGGATTCTGCTGGAAAGTCTGGGTCACCCCGTCAACGGACGACGCGGGCGACGATGACGCGCACAACGAGTAATCCCTTTTTTTTTACCGGTGAACCGGGTACCCGGATTCATTCAGGGGACACACCGGCCCATCCCGGTTTACCGGCCCTCACCGGGTAAGGAAAACTGCCGGTAATGATGTACGGCAGAATGATGTGGTTTATTTAATCCGGATCACGACCAGGGTGATATCGTCGGACTGCGGCGCAGTGCCGGCGAATTCCCGGATCGCGGAGATGATCCGGTCCCGGATCCCTGATGCCGGCAGGTCCCGGGCTTTTTGTGCAACAGCAGCGAGCCTTTCCTCGCCGAAAGCTTCATAGCCGGTATCGAACGCTTCCGTAACGCCGTCCGTATACAGGATCAGGAGGTCGCCGGACTCTGCTGCAACCTGTTCGGCGGCACCCTCCATCTCGGGGAGTACTCCCATGGCAACGCCCTGCGCAGGCAGGTACCCCGCTTCCCCGGTCTTTCCTTTCACCAGGAGCGGAGGGTTGTGGCCCGCACTGATACACGTAAACGTCCGCTGCACCGGATCGAGAACTGCCAGATAGACCGTGACAAACATGGACGACGGGGCGTTTGCCTCGATCATCCGGTTTGTCGTTTTCAGTGCGGCAAGGGGGTCTGTTGTCCCTTCAAGATTTGCACGGAGCAGGGTCCGCGACATTGCCATAAAGAGCGCTGCACTCATCCCTTTCCCGGAGACATCGGCAATGACAAACGCCCACCGCCCTCCCGCAAGCGGGATAATGTCGTAGAAGTCCCCGCCCACTTCCATGGCCGGGATCATGACCGCGGCAAGATCGTATCCCGGGAGATCGGGCATCGAGGCCGGCAGGAAGCTGGTCTGGATCCCCCGGGCGATCTCCATCTCTTTGGCGTACCGCTCCTTTTCCGCAGTGGTCTTTTTGAGGTTCTCGATATTCTGCCGGAGTTCTTCTGCCATGGTGTTGAACGAACCGGCGAGATCCTCGAACTCGTCGCCGGAATCGATATGGATCCGGTACGAGAGATCGCCTTCGCCAAATGCACCGGCCCCATCCTTGAGGCGGGCAACCGGTTTGGTGATGACCTGGCTGAGCAGGAGCGCAACGATAAAGACGAACAGCAAAATGGCAACAAACAGGAGTAAGAACACCATCAGGAGCCGGTCGGTCTGGGTGGTGATGTGCTGCCCGGTATCCTTCGTGGCGGTGTCGATCTTACCGGTGAACTTTTCCACCGGCTGCGTGATCTGGCTGACCGGGACCGAGACGGCAAGGCTCCAGTTCATAGAACTGACCGGGGCATAGGCAACATAGACCGGGGTCCCGTTGAATATCACCTCACCGATACCGGTCTTTCCGGCGGTCATGTTTTGTGCAACCGAGGTAAGGCCGGGATCGGTACTGCCGAATGCGTTCTCCCCCGAGAACTGCTCGTTCCACCGCACATTGCCGGCAGACATCCCGGGACGGCTGATAACGCTCCCGTTATGGTTCAGGAGGACGGCATACCCGCTGCCGCCAAACGACTGGCCGATGATATCCTCGTCGATGGTCTCTGTCGATATGTCCGCGCCGATCACCCAGTGCCCGTATGCAGGACTTGCTACTGCCTGCGAGCAGGTCATGGTAAGCCCGTTCTGCCCGGCATCCACGTACGGCTTGTCGGACCATACCCGGGTCTCCTGTCCGAGAGCCTGCACGTACCACGAGCGGGTCCGGGGATCGTAATTTTTCGGGAGCGTGGCGTTTGCCGGGTACATCAGCATCATGCCGGAGTCGGTGGCGATATAGATGCTGGTCATATCGGAATCGGACTGGCAGACTGCCTTAAGTGCACCGGAAAGGCCGGCAAGGGTCTTTGCTTCCTGCGAATCGGGAGTTGCCGTTGCAGTCGGGGCAAAGGTGAGCAGCGCCCCGCGGGAGGGATCCGCCGGTGGGGTATTTGCCAGGTACGTCGGGACAAGCGAGGCTGCCGGAGGATTTTGCTGGAACTGGGCCACCTGCGCAGCAAGAATGTCCATCTCGCTGTTGGTATCCACAAAAACAACATCTGCGATTGCGGCCTGGTTGTCAACCATGCTGACCAGGTAATCCTCGCCAAGAGAGAGCAGGGCCGTGGAACTGTCGTTTACTACGCCGGACCCCAGCTCGCGACTGCTCTCCTGCGCGTACGTTCCCACATCGGAGATAGCGGAAAGCGCGAAATACCCGGTGATTGCGAGTGCGACAAGGGAGAGTGCCAGGAACAAGATAAGGATCTTTGCCCGGATGGAGAGTGCTATCTTGTGAGGCTTCTGGGGATTCATGTCCACGTTCCGTGAAAGGCGAAAGAGCCCGTATGTTCTCTTACGATGGGATCCCTATAAAAGTCCACCTTTCCGCGGGGGATAACCCTGCCCCGAACCTGCCGGTACCGTATCCTGCCGGAAAAAATTTAAAAAAAATATTTCAGCGCGAAAAAAAGTTGTCAGATAGCAAGCCGATTATCGGATACTTATCCGATAATCGGATGTACATCTGACTGGCAAAATTTTCTTTCGGCGTGAACTTTTGGAGCGATCCGGATTTTTTAAGAAAAATATCCGGTTCGCCCGGGCCGGTAACATTTTTTCCGGCAAAAAACGATCCGGTTTTTTTCTTTTCGCGTGAAAAAGCCGGGCCGGATCCTGACACGCTCCTGCGGCAGAGTCCCGGCATTTTGTGGTTTTGGCAGGGTCGCAGGAAAAAAAGGGAACGTTATACGTTCACGTTGAGCAGGACACGGATAAGGAGGCCGATCACGAACGAGACCGCTGCAATCCCGAGGCTGATCACTGCCATCTCTGCAAACCTCTTGTAAAACGGCAGGTCCTTTGCAACCGAGATATAGAACGTGAAACAGAAGATCACGATGACCGCACCGGCAAGCGTGCAGACAAGGGAGATATAGGGATTGGAGAGGACGAGGTACGGCAGGATAAGCAGCGTTACCGTAACAATGTAGGTAAGACCGGTATAGATCGCAGCTTTTTTCGGGCTGGTCCCGGCTGTGGTATCGGAGCGCTGGGAGAGGTATTCCGATGCAGCCATCGAGAGCGATGCCGCAACCCCGGTGATCAGGCCGGCTACCGCAATGATCCGGGAGTTCTGGATAGCAAAGGTAAGGCCGGCAAGCGTGCCGGTAAACTCGACCAGCGCATCGTTGAGACCGAGGACCACCGAGCCAATATACCGCAGCCGTTCCTCGTCGATCAGCGCTATCAGTTCCCGCTCGTGCTGCGCCTCGTTCTCAAGCATGGCCGGCATCTCGGGGATACCCAGGATATTGGCCCGGTCGGCTGTCTGCGCCCCCTGTTCCACCCCCTCCATCAGTTTGACCGCAAACGTGAGCCCGAAAAGCCAGGCAATAAACGAATAGAACCAGATGCGGATCCTGTCCGGGGCAATATCCTGTCCGGTGTACTGCTTCCAGATTGCATAGTGCCGAAGTTCTTCCTCTGCAATCCGCTCTAGGACTTCGCGGTTGTGGGGATCGGATGTCCGTTTGGCGATACGCGAATAGATATGGTGTTCGGTGATCTCGTTTTTCTGGAACGCCAGGGCTTTTGGCAGGGACTCCCCGTTCAGCTGCATGCACACTTCTCCGGAACGCTTCTGCCGGGTACTTTTGACGTCCCCGGTTTATCCATTTTTGCGGGGGACCGATGGTAAAAAAGGATTATTCGAGTTTCTTTTTGATCTCGCGGATACTCTGGAGCATCTCTTCGGAGTACGGGGTGAACCGGTAGCTGAGGTTGTTCTCCGTCTGCCAGAACCCGACCTTCTCATCGTAATGCCCGATCAGGTAGCAGATGACGATATAGCAGGGAATCGCAATAGCGATGACCATCGGCAGGGTCAGACCCAGGTGGTAATAGAAAAAGTCCTCGAAGAGTTTGGCGTTTGCCGTGATAATCCCGAAATTGATGAGGATCTGCGTCCAGGAAGCCCCCCGGGAGTACTTCTGTTTGAAGAGTGCCAGCGTATAGATCCAATCTTTTTTTTCCGACATATGGGGATCTCATTGAGAGGCCGTAAAGAAATCCTTTCTCTCCGTGACAATTCCCGCCGGGGATCGTTTTGGCCCACCTCGCCCGGCACAGGATCGCATCCATACAACGCCCCGGGTATTCCCGAACCATGCCAAAAAAAGGGGACGCCCGTCCCTTACTGCTCGAGGATCGCAAGCAGGTTGCCGGCCGGGACCTGTGTTGCAATCTCATGGATATGCCGGCCGGTACCTGCAAGTTCTTCCCGTGCACGCTGGCGCACCTGTTTTTTTGCGAGCCGTAACCCTCCGGCCAGCGCTTCCTCCCCGGTCGGGAGCGGGTGTATGCGGCAGGATGCGAGCGCAATGTTGAATGCAGCATTCACATCTGCATGAGCAACAAAGCCGCAGTGCGGGCACTCGAAATGTTTCCTGCTCCGGTGTCCCATGCAGCCGCACCGGCTGCACCTTTTTGAGGTATACGCCGGGTTGACGTACAGGACAGGGATGCCCTGTTTTGCTGCACGTTTCTCGACAAGACGCTGGAGCGAGAGAAAAGAGCCGTTTGCAAAGGAAAATTCCACAAACCCGGCAGGATCGCGGGAGTGCGAGTACCGGCTGGAAAAGAGCTTCTCGAACTTGATGCCCGAACCGAGCGCCTCTGCAAAGGTGACGATCTGACGGGAGATCTTGTTGATTGCCGCCTTGAACGCCTTGCGTTCACGGCTTTTGTCCCGGGAAAGTTTCCAGAGTTTGCCTTCCCGATAGAGTTTGGTACAGTTTTTTATGGAGTTGCTGCGGACGTAGTGTACGTTTTTCCCCAGTTTCAGGACTTTCCCGCTGTCTGGGTCGGCGGCCACGGCCGCATGCCCGGTCGTGTTGAGGTCAACACCGATCCAGCGGGCAGGTACATGTTCGGATGGATGAACTTTTATCACCTGTTCCTTACCATGTTCTCCTGCGGTACATTTGTGCCGTTATACAATACTCACGGTCTTTTTAAGGTCTGACTCCTCCTGTCCTTATTCGTGAATGTACCCGGCCTATGGGATATATCTTGTGGTAGAAGGCCCGGATTGGGAAAAAGGCTGATTAATCATGCAGGTTCTGGTGCGCCGGGGAGATCCGGGAACACCCGGATACCCTGAACGGGCCTGGTTATTATTGGCCGGGATTCCGGGGAGTGTGAAAACACCGGGGAACCTTTTTTATGCAGGGATTGTCCCAAAGGAATAGTAATGAAGCGGCAGTTTGTTGTTGGCGTTATTGGAGGGGGGCTGGGGATTGTCTCTGCGATCGTTGTGATAGCAACTTCAGGATCGGCAGAGATCACCCTCTCCGGGGTACAGGCTGCATTGTTCTCGAGTCTCGGCCTGATGGGCGCGGCACTGGTAAATTCCCAGAACCGGTTTGCCGGATGGATGTTTCTCTCCTCAGCGGTCTGGATAACGCTGTCCGTTCCCCTTGCCGGCACACTTTACCTCATGTCCTGGTACCTGCCGGCAATCCTTTTCCTGGCTATCGCAGCTGTCCTCTGCTTCCTGGAGCCGGAAGAGGAAGTATGTGAAGAAGTGCCGGAAGAGACTGCCTGAACTACTGCCGGCATATACCCGACGAAGCCCTGGCAACCCGTTCCGGAGAAAAAAACAGGGATATTATTCTTTTTTACTCTGTTCTTGCGGGGCGTTTCCCGGACAACCGGCACTACCTTCGGACGTTTCTGCCGCTTTCCTGGTAAGAACAACGATAATGAGCACCGCAAGGACTGCGGCAACCACGAAGAGGAGATACTGCATTCCCCCGGTTACAACCCAGGTGTACAGGCCGTAACAGACCCCGGCAGCGGCCACGAGTGAAAGGGAAATAATCCCCGCACGGATCCCGGTAAAGGACCGGCTCCGGATGTCCGGGAAGATGAGCAGGCCGATCAGGCTGATCCCGGCAAACCCTATGGCCGCAAGGAGCAGGAGGGTAATGAGGATATCCATGAGGAGATCGATCATGGGGCATCACCGGCCATTCCTTCCGCAACCCGGATCGTTGTGGCAAACACAATACAGGCAACAATAAGGGCCAGCACCGCAACGATCAGGTCCCCGACAGAAACCGTCAGGGAGAGCGCCCCGGCACACCCGAGCGTTGCTGCAACATTTGCGGCAAGGAGGCGATCGGGCAGGGAATGGACAAAGAGGGCCCGCAGCACTGCGCAGCACGCCAGGACAAAAAGACAGATCGCGGCAATAAACCAGATATCGATAGTCATTCGGTTCACCTTCACGGCACGTGAACAGGTTCCGGGAAGATCCGTATCGGATTACAGTTCCCACAGAACAGATCGCCGGGACCGTTTGCAGGGAATTCTCCCCACGCAGCCTCGTGCAATGCCGTGATTCTTCTCGTTATAACAATAGAGAACCGGATCTTATTATACCTCCCGCAGGCGCGGTTCGTCACCCGGATCCAAAACGCCCGGCCCGGGCTTGAGGCACCCCTGCATAAAAAAATGCGCTTATCCTTTTATTTTCCGGGTGCGAACAGATGAAGGAATGCACCCGACGTACCTGGGAAAGATCCTGCTGCGGTGGTGCGATCGCTGCCATGTCCCGGTCCTGGGAAAGACCTGCGCCTGCGGTACTGCGACCCGGGAAGTCCCGCTCACTCCCCCGGGCGATGCACGGCCGGCGTTCCCCCACGATATTGCCCTCATCAACCGGATCTACGGGGAACACTTCGGCGCTCCGCTCATTGCCCCGGGCCAGCTGGTCCTCTTAAACAAAGTTCCCGACGACGACCGGATGGAAGAGATCATCATTGGCGGAGGAAATGCCGGCTCCATCCGGTACCTGCCAAAAGAACGCTGCTGGGAACCGATCCCCCGTCCCGAGGCATATGCCCTCTTTCATCCCACAAAGCGCGTTGTTACCGTTGAGGACGGGGTTGCCCCGTTCATCCGCGACAAGAGCATGAGCCTTTTGCGCCCGGGAATGATCTCCATTGACGATGCGGTCCGGGAAGGAGACGAGGTCTTCATTGTCACGGAAAGCGGCGAATGTATTGGCGTGGGCAGGGTAAAGGTGAATGCCGCAGAAGCGCGGGCCATGGAGAAGGGCCAGGTTGTGCGGACCCGGAGGAATGTTGCCTCGGCCATCGTGCCGGGTGCGGCAACCTGGGACGACGCGGTCAGGGCCAATGCGGAGATCCTCAACCAGGCGGAAGCAGAGGCGATCCGGTTTGTACAGGACGTTACTGCCGCGTATCCTCTCCAGCCAACCATCTCGTACTCCGGGGGAAAGGACAGCCTTGCCACACTGCTTGTTGTCCGTAAGGCGCTCGGGAACGTGCCCCTGCTCTTTGCCGATACCGGCTTTGAATTCCCCGAGACCTGTGCGAATATAGAGGCAGTCCGGGAAAAATACAATGCGGAAGTCGTTCGCACAAACACCTCGGAAACATTCTACCGGACGCTCGAACGCGAAGGCCCGCCTGCGGTCAATGCCCGCTGGTGCTGCAGTGTCTGCAAGCTCCTGCCGGTAGCAGAGACCATCCGCTCCACGTGGGGCGAGTGTCTCTCTTTTATCGGCCAGCGCAGGTACGAGTCCCTCAAACGGGCAGAGAGCAACCGGGTCTGGAAGAACCCCACCGTAAAAGTCCAGGTATCTGCTGCCCCGATCCAGGACTGGACGGCCCTCCACGTCTGGCTGTACATCTTCCGCGAGAACGCCCCCTACAATGTCCTCTACGGGCGCGGGCTGGATCGGATCGGATGTTTCATGTGCCCGTCCAGTGATATGGCATTGATCCATATGATCGAGGCTGAGTTCCCCGACCTCTGGGAACCCTGGAAGGAAAAACTCGATTCATGGCAGAAAGAGAACGGTCTTCCCGGGGACTGGGTCGAGTCCGGGGCATGGAGGATACGGGAGGGAGTACATGCACAGCAAAAACGTCGTCATCATTGACTATGGCCTCGGGAACCTCAGGAGCGTGATGCGCGGGCTCGAAGCTGCCGGCGCCCATGCGACCATAACCGGTGTACCGGAAGAGATCGCAGCGGCCGACAGCATCGTGCTGCCCGGTGTCGGCGCATTCCACGAGGGGATGGAACAGCTGGGCCCGGTCAAGGATACCCTCTGCGAAGCGGTCAGGGACAGTGTGCCCCTTCTTGGGATCTGCCTTGGCATGCAGATGCTCATGGAGTCGAGTGAAGAGCACGGCACGTATCAGGGACTCGGGCTCGTCCCCGGGTCCGTGCGCCGGTTCCCGCAGGAACCGGGAATGAAGGTCCCCCACATGGGCTGGAACACCGTACGGCTCGCGCAGCCAAAAAACCCCCTCTTTGACGGACTTTCCGGAGAGCAGTACATGTACTTCGTCCATTCCTATTATGCAACGACAACCCCGGCATATACCCTTACGGAAACCGATTATATCCTTCCGTTTGCTTCATCGGTCTTTTCCGGGAACGTGTACGGCACCCAGTTCCACCCGGAAAAGAGCGGGGCCGCGGGCCTGCGGATTCTTAAAAATTTTGTAGGTCTTGTCTAGGCCGGCCTGCGGACGCGGATGGTTTTTTTGGCCGTGTGTGACCGGCCATTAAAATAGGGAACCTTTTTAATTTCCTGCAATCGACCTTGTAGTCATGAAAAAGTTTCTCCCTCTCCTACTCATGCTCTCCCTCGCGCTCGTGGGATCGGCATCAGCATATGGCATGTACCTGAACTGTTCCGACACGGTTCCCGTTGGCCAGATGATCAAGTGTGCGGTAGATTCGGATTTCCCCGCGGGGACCAGTTTCGATCTCGTCTTCTACCAGTCCCAGTACACATCCACTGAGATCGATCGCGAATCAATAACCATCCAGCCCAACCAGGCGACCCAGTACAAGCTCTTCGATACCACCGGCCTCAAAGGTGGCCAGTACAAGATTGAGACCCAGTTCAATGGCCCGGTCCCCTCCATGAGATCGGATTCCATCTCAAGCGAACTGGTCACCGTTGTCGACCGTTCGCCCGAACTTACGATCACGTCCCCGATGACGCAGGACCTTTCCAGTGCGCTCGTGATTGCCGGTACGTTAAAGAAAGGCGGGAACGACGGGATCCAGCTCCAGGTTGACGGCGAATCCGCCGGCCACATCTGGGGCCCCCAGTACATCAAGACCAACAACCTGATCCAGAGCGGCGACGGCTCGTTCTCGCAGACGGTACCGGTTACACAACCGGATAACTATAAGGTCACTTTCTCCGATGCCAAAGGCCAGATCGGCATTATCACCTTCCAGGTCACTTCGCCGACAACAGCCACTACGGCACCGATGGTTACGGTAACCACAAAGAAGGTCACCGCAACAAAGACTGCGACCCTGACCCCGATCCCGACACCGACAAAATCCCCGCTCCCCGCATTCCTTGTGATTGGGGCGCTCGGGCTTGCAGCCCTGCTCATCTGCCGGATGAAATCCGGGCGGGCATAACCACCAATACTCTTTTTTCCGGCACATATTCCGGGACCGGCTTTTTTCTAATAGCCGATAGGCTCCTGCTTCACCGACCTGCCCATACCATAATCATGAACGCTGCCGGATCGTGGACGTACTCGTTGGGGAACAAGATCCGCTCCCTTGACGCTCAAAAACGATGCGGGATGAGTAGTATCCCCGCTTCATCATCACCGGGTATAAAAAAGAGGAATCTGCACCGTTTTTAGCGGCGCTTTCTCCAGAGATATGCTTCGTAGCAGAGCAGGACAAAGATAACAAGTACTCCGCCGCAGAAGAATGCCAGCGCAAGGTCCGGCGAGAAGGCCGGTGCCAGGACGTTTGTGTCGGCCATGGCTTTTGCAGCATACACCTGGTTTTCCGCGCCCCCGGTTGCGGGTGCCCGGATCGTCATCGCGGCAGGAGCTGTTTCCGACCACATGCCCTGTCCGGCAAGGAGCGGCTCAAGACCGATAACTGCAAGGGTGCCCACAACCACGATCCCAAAGAGCGAGGTATACTTCAGGAGGAGCGAGCGGACATTGGTCTGTTTTGGCGCAACGATCAAAAGCTGGTCGGTAAGCGCGTACATCTTCACTTCCCGCCCCTTCACGCTGTACTTTGTCTCGGAAATGATGATGAGCCCGGCGTCGAGCAGGTTTTCGGCATGGTATTTCGCAGTAGTCAGCGGGATCTTCAGCTGCTCGGTGATATCGGTGAGGCTCTTTGCTCCCGTGGCAAGCAGGGTAAGGATATCGCTTGCAGTCTGGCTTCCCATTGCCTTTGCGATCTTCTGGGCCCGCTCGTCGCCCGGTTCCAGGACTACCACATTCTCGGTCATTTTTTAAAGTCTACTGGAGCGCCGCAAGGATGCGCTCGCGCCCGACATTGAGGGCAAGATCGAGTTTCTCCAGGTCCGGTCCGCCACCCTGTGCCATCGATTGTTTTCCCCCGCCTTTCCCGCCAAGGAGACTGCACACCTGCCCGATGATCTCGCCGGCATTTACCCGTTTGTCACCGGATGAGAGAACCACACGGGCGGTATCGCCGGATGCGGCGAGGAGTGCAATGCCGCCGTTTGCAGAAAGGGAGGTTGCAAGCGTTGAGAGCTCGCGGGGGGCAAGATCCACACGCTTAACAACGACCGGAATGCCCCCGATTGTCTCGGGCCGGATGGTCTGCACTTCCAGTTCCACGAGTTTCTGGCTCAGGCGCTCGATATCTTTTTTCTGGTCCTTCCATTCGGAAAAGAACCGGGTAACGGTCGGGGGAAGGTTTTCGAGCTGGACAGAAAGGGTATCTGCGGAAGCAGAGGCGATCTGTTCGAGATGCTGGATATAATAGACCGCAGCATTACCCGCCGCAAACTCGATACGCTCGATCCCGTCCTGGATGTGCTCGACTCGTAAGATCTTGATTACGCCGATCTCCCCGGTACTCCGGCAGTGTGTCCCGGCGCAGGCTTCGATATCGCCGGCGACCTTGACAATGCGGATGTCCTTGCCCTGCGGGACACCTCCCTGGTACAGGGTAAAACCGTACTCCTGCTCGGCTTTTGTCCGGTTCTCGATCGAGATCTCGACCGGCTGGTTTGCCATGACCATGCGGTTGGCGGCAAGTTCGATCTTACGGAGTTCTTCTGGCGTGATATGCTTGAAATGCCGGATATCGATACGCGAACTCTCCGCTCCTTTCTGCGCCCCGGCCTGGTGGATATGGACGCCGAGCACTTCCTGGGAAGCGTGCAGGAGGATGTGGGTTGCCGTATGGTGGCGCATCAGCGAGAACCGGCGCTCCTCATCGACCATGCCTTTGACCCGCTCGCCGCGCTGGAGAAGTCCGCCGCTGATATGATGGAGGATCACGTCCCCGAGTTTTATGACATTGTCGACCCGGGCCATGCTCTCGGCGCCGACAAGGCTTCCCGTATCGGCCGGCTGGCCGCCGCCTTCGGGATAGAAGAGGGTCTGATCAAGTACCGCATAGCCGTCGAAGAAGTCGAGAACTACGCCTTCGAACTCAATATCCTCCGGTTGCTCGTAGTAGAGTTTTTTTGTTGCCGGCAGTCCCTGTACCCGCTCGGCGTACTGGGTGGTTGTATCCGAGGTAACCTCTTTTTTTGACTCGGAGTGCATGTCGGCAATCTGGGAGTAGAAGTTGTCGGGGAGATCGATGACTGCCCCTTCCTTCTGGGCAATGTCCTTTATCATCTCGGGGGGGATGCCGTGGGAATCGTACAGGGTGACGATCTCGGAGAGCGGTACGCGCTGGCTCTTTGCCTTGTAGGTCTTTGCAACCTTCTGGACGATCCGGGTACCCCGGTCGAGGGTATCGGCATATTTCACGACCTCGCGGTCAACGATCTCGCGGACAATGGAGATATCCTGCTGGAATTTTTTCATCCCGATGATCTTCATCTGTTCTTCGATGAGATCGGCAAGGGAGTCCTCCATCTTGAAATCGTTCATCATCCGCAGGGTCCGGCGGATGACAAGTCGTGCAAGGTAGCCCTCGCGGACATTCGAGGGGACAATGCAGTCTCCGAGCATATACGCAAGGCAGCGGGTGTGGTCCACAATCGCGTACACCTTTTCTATCGGTGTCATCATCTTGTCGAGTTTCTCAGGAGAGATATCGATAGCAGCCGCAACCTTCTTTCGGAGGTTGAAGAGGTTGGGGCCGGAGATGTCCATGAGCCCGGCAAACTTCGCGTTTAAGGCGAGGATCTTCGTGTAATCCTTGTTGTCGAGCAGGTGGGAGATGCCGGCCGAGCTCATGACACGGCTTACCATCTCGGGGAAGACCGCATCGTAGATGGTAGGGGAGCCCTTCGAAGCCCAGACCAGGCGTTCGAGACCGTACCCGGTATCGACGATCCGGAGCTTGATCGGGTAATACATGGTTCCGTCGAGGTCGTAGCCGGGGTGGCTGGTCTTCTGGCGTCCGAGACTCATGAATACAAGGGTTGCTACTTCGAGGCCGCCAATCATGACCTCTACACTCGGGCCCGCGTTCCCGCCGCCGATCCACGGGTGTTCCTTGTAGGTGACCTTGGTGAGATCGCCGCCGATTGAGGCAAGGAACTGGTCGCAGAGTTCTACGGTGTGGTCTTTCCAGTAGATCTCTTCGGTCGGCGTGTTGAACGCATGATGGGCGAGCATCTCAAAAGTGGTCAGGTGCCGGCCCGATCTCCCGACCGAATCGAGGTCGTTTAACCGGATACAGGGCTGGGAGATGGTAAGGGGATTTGCCGGCGGGGGAACGATCCCTGCCGTGACGAATGGCTGGAAGTCGGCGATCGAGGCGATGGTGAGATAGATATCGTCCCGCCAGCGTGCGGCCACCGGGTAGCGCTCGATGCGGGTATGGCCGTTCTTTTCAAAAAAGGAGAGGTAAGCCTCGCGCATCTCGTCAACGGAATGCCCCTTAAACACAGGGTTGCCGATAAACGTATAGGGTTCGCAGGCCGCATCGCCGCAGCTCTCGCGGGATGGGTCGCGTGTCCAGAACGGGGAGCCGCAGGATTTACAGATCTTCCGGGTAAATCCCTGGTCCTTGAAATATTCGAGCTGGTATTCTTCTTCGAACATTGTGAAAACCACGTACACTTGCCTGTTACTATTCTAAGATATCGGGATAGTTATTGTCTTTGTTCGCACTTATCCTTTCCAGTTTTCCTGGTACCAGGTGTCATGTGCAACATACTTCCCGGTGGCTTCTGCAATCCTGACCGCGAGAATGTGCCAGCAGGGTTTTTGCCGGAACGCAAAGTCCCGGCAGGTGCAGACGCCCTCGTCAATCACGTGATCGCCGGTTGTTCCGGTGACCACAAAAAAGTCGAGGTACTTCCTCACCTGTCCGCGGTCGACTGCGTCCAGGGCTTTTTTTCCCCGCGTGCCGTACTCCGCGATCAGGGCGGCACGGATCTCTTCGTCCAGCGCCTTTCTCTGTAAGAGCAGCTGCCAGGGATCGCTCATGGGATGATGCTGACTTTTGGCGGGTCGTCGATATACTGCCAGCCTTTCTGCGCAGCAAGGCGTTTCATGGCCGGGGCTTCGAGCGCATAATGCGTGGATTCGAGGCAGGGAAGCGGTGCCGCACGGGCAACCGAATGCTTGAGCTCTGCCGAGAGAAACGCATCGGCGCCGAGATCGCATGCCTCCTTCATCAGTACCGGGTCAAACCCGCTCCCGCCAACTACCGCGAGTTCCTGAGGCGCGACGCACTCTCCCCAGATCCTGAGGGGGGCGCCCAGCCGTGCCGCGATCTCTTCCCGGGAAAGGGTGCATGCCCCGACAAGGCCAAGGGTCATGGGCCGGCAGCCGGAGAGACCAAGCAGTTCCGCGAGCGCATCGTTGACACCGCACGGGGCATGGTCGAAGTTCGTGTGCATTGCATACACGTTGAGGTGCCCGGTAAGGATATCGCGCATGAGCGAGGCGGTGGGGCCGACAAGCGCGGTAAGCGGCGTCCAGATGGGGGTGTGATGGACCACGAGCATCTCGGCTTTTCCGGCAAGTGCTGCCCGGACCACCCGGGGCGTGGCATCGAGCGCACAGCATACCGTACGGATCTCCGGCGCTCCCTCGACAATAAGGCCAATCCTCCCGCAATCGAACTCCTCGGCAAGGGATGGGGGGGCGAGTGTCTCCATCTCTGCGGCAAAGTCACGCACGTGCATATAATAAGGGATTGGGCCGGGCCGGGATATATACCGGCATATTACCTGAGGTAATAGCAATTGGTATAAATATTCATAAAACGACATTTTCAGTCATGCACAAGTCCATCGAAACGATCAACGAGCGGATCCGTGACGGCAGTGCCCGCGTCGTCACCGCAGAGGAGATGCCCGCGATCGTGAGCGAACTGGGTGAGGAGGGGGCGCTCAAAGAGGTCGATGTCGTTACTACCGGGACCTTCGGCGCAATGTGTTCCTCGGGGGCATTTTTGAACTTCGGGCACTCAGAACCGCCGATCCGGATGGAGCGGATCTGGCTCAACGATGTCGAGGCCTACGGGGGACTTGCCGCGGTCGACACGTACATCGGGGCCACGCAGCAGTCCGACACGCTCGAAGACCAGTACGGCGGGGCGCACGTGCTCGAAGACCTTGTCTCGGGAAAATCCGTGGAACTTCGCGCCACTTCGCGCGGCACGGACTGTTACCCGCGGCGGACGATCACCACCGAACTCCTGCTTGAAGACTTAAACCAGGCGATCATGTGCAATCCGCGCAACGCCTACCAGCGCTACAACGCGGCAATCAACACCACGGACCGGCTCCTGCACACCTATATGGGAACGCTCCTGCCGGACTCCGGAAACGTCACCTACTCGGGGGCAGGGCTCTTAAACCCGGTCACCAACGACCCGAAACTCCGGTTCATCGGGAGCGGCGTCCCGATCTTTTTGTGCGGTGCCGAAGGTATGGTAGTCGGCGAAGGGACACAGCACTCGCCGGGCGGCGGCTTTGCAACGCTGATGGTCAAAGGTAACCTAAAAGAGATGTCGCCTGACTACCTCCGGGCTGCGACCATGACCGGTTACGGTGTCACGATGTACGTGGGCCTTGGCGTGCCCCTGCCGGTCGTCGACCTCGACGTGGTACGGGCAACAGCAGTCCGCGATGAGGACATCTCGGTGGACCTGGTGGACTATGGTGTCCCGAGCCGCAGCAGGCCGGTGATCCGGAGCGTGAATTACGCAGAGCTGCGCTCGGGCGCAATCGAGATAAACGGCGAACAGGTCAGGACTTCATCCCTCTCAAGCTTCCGCAAGGCTCGTCAGGTGGCAGCCGAACTCAAGGGCTGGATCGAGAAGGGCAGACTCCAGCTCGCCCTGCCCACCCGGCCCATCGATCCCACGAAAAAAGTCCATCCCATGCACGAGAGAAAGAAGGGGCCGAGAGTCCTCGATATCATGGACCGGCAGTTCGTTTCCGTGGGCGAGTCCGAGGAGATCCGGGCAGCGGCGCAGAAACTCCTCAAAGGGGAGACCAACCACCTGCCGGTGATTGCGGATGACGGGAAACTCTCGGGGATCGTGACCACGTTCGATATCTCAAAAGCCGTTGCAAACCCGGGCAAGGCCGTGACCGTAAAGGACATCATGAAGAAGAAAGTGGTGACTACCACGACCGAAGAGGCAGTCGATATCGCGGTCCGCAAGCTCGAACAGAACAACATCAGCGCGCTGCCGGTGGTTGACAAAGACCGGCACGTGATCGGGATGCTTACCGCAATCAATCTCGGGAAACTCTTTGGCGGGAGGTGGCTGAAATGAGGCTCCTGGTGAACTTCTCGAAAAAGAAAGGTACCGCACCCATCATCGCGCAGGCAGTAAAAGACACGGGCGTGCTGATCAATGTCGAGCGGGCCGTGATCGACTCCTCCGAAGGCGAGGCGCTCATCGAAGTCCCCGACGACCAGTGCAAGCTGATCCGGAGCACGATGACCCGGCTCGGCGCAACGGTCCGCCAGCTCGAACACGGGATCAGTGTCGACCAGAGCGAATGCGTTGACTGCGGGGCATGCATCTCGGTCTGCCCCCGCGAGGTCTTCTCGTTCGATGCGGACTACCGGCTGGTAGTTGCCGAGGACAAGTGCGTGCTCTGCGGCAAGTGCATCCCTGCCTGCCCGCACAAGGCGCTCACGCTCCCCGTATGATCCGCGAGCCGTTCCGGTTCCGCGAGACCTTTGCGGCGATCCTCGCAGACGAACCTGCCCACATCGAGGCAGCAAAGGCCGGTATGATCGCGGCCCGGCAGGTGCTCGAAGGCTACATTGCCCGCGATCCTTTTTTTGCGAGCACGTTCTTCCCCTATGAACCGGATACCGACGAGCCGCTGATCCTGCACATGGCAGAGGCTTCGGCAGAAGCCGGGGTGGGCCCCATGGCCGCGGTTGCCGGCGCGGTTGCCGCAGCCGGAATTGAAGCAATGGCCGGGGCCGGTGCGGCGTTCGGGGTTATCGACAACGGGGGGGATATTGCGCTTGTGAGCGACCGGCCCGTACGGGTGGGCGTGCACGCAGGGGCTGCGCCCCTCTCGGACAAAATTGCCTTTGTTGTCCCGAAAAAAGACCATATCTTCGGGGTCTGCACCTCGTCTGCCACGGTCGGCCCCTCGGTCTCGTTCGGGGTCGCCGACGCGGTCACGATCTTTGCCAACGACCCGGTCCGGGCAGACGCATGGGCAACGAGAATCTGCAACGATCTGCGGACCGATAACCGGGAAGTACTTGCCTCCCTTGACCCGGCAACCGTCCGGGGCGTGTACGCAATCCTCGGTCCCGATGTCATTACGTGGGGTGAAGTCCCCCGGGTTGTCCCGGCACGGGTGGACAAACAAAAAATTACTGCCGGTGACCGGTTATAGGGTAGACTCGATATACGCCTCGCTGTCGGTGACAGCACTTGCCCCGGTAAAGGTTTTCAGCGTCTCTTTCCCGTCGGTCACCAGGATCTCGGGACGGTTCTTTGCGATTCGGAACACGCGCTCCAGGAGATCGATCTCGTCGATGATTACTCCCGCGGGAAGCGAGGAGGCCGGTTCGAGTTCGAGGCGCTCCCGCACGAGTTCGTCCGGTTCGATCCGGTAAAAGTAATAGAAGACCTGCCATGCGTTCAGGAGATCGGAGGTAAAGAGGTCGTCCCGCACCGGGGCGGGAAGTTCTTCGAGCCGGCGCATGAGCGCGTCATCGTCCTCGCCGCTCTCATCAAGCAGGCAGTCGGCGATCCGGACCAGTTCGGAAAATGAAGGGCCGGAGGGTTCGCTATCCATAGAACGTATTTGGCGGGCAACTACAAAAACCGCTTGGAGATGGGTTAACTGGCTGTTTTTGTCACCGGCAATAAAGTATAATCGGGACGAACGGGAATGAGTACAGGTGAAAGATGAGGACGCCGACTGGCTGATCTACCACCTTCTTCCGCAGGACAAACCGATCACCCCTGAGGAGATCCAAAAAAAGTGCGGGCTGGACGCAGCAGTTGTCGATGCATCGCTTGCCCGGCTCGAACGCTACCTCCTTATCGTACGCCAGAAAGGAACGGTCCGGGTCCTCTCGATTGGGGAAGCACTTGTCGCCTGCCAGACAAAGTACGACCCGTCCCTTCCTTACACGATAGAAAACGGCGTTATCAGGGCACGGAAACAGCCATGACAGAAAAAGAGATTGCAATACTTCGGATCGGTCACCGGCCCGAGCGCGACCAGCGGGTGACCACGCACGTGGCGCTCACCGGGCGGGCGCTCGGCGCTTCGGGAATGTACCTTGCTGCGGATGACAAAGGCGTTGCGGAGAGTGTTAAGGATGTTGCCGACCGCTGGGGCGGGACATTCTTCTGCGAGAACAACGTGAAGTGGCGTTCCTGTATCAAGGACTGGAAAGCAGCCGGGGGAAAGGTCGTCCACCTTACGATGTACGGGATTAACCTGCCCGACATTATCGGCGAGATCCGGCCGTGCGAAAAGCTCCTTGTCGTGGTCGGGGCAGAGAAAGTGCCAGGCGAGATGTACGGCCTTGCGGACTTTAACGTGGCAGTGACCGGCCAGCCCCACTCTGAGATCTCAAGTCTCGCGCTCTTTTTGGACCACCTTGCGGAAGGTGATGAGTTCAAGCGGGAATTCCCCGGGGCAAAGATCCGCATCGTCCCCTCAAAGGCCGGCAAGCATACGGAGGAGTTGTGAGGGGGAGGGTCCTTGTCGCAGGGTTTGCCACGCGCCATGTGGCACAGTCAGCAGCCCGGGCCGGTTACGAGGTCTGTGCTGTCGACCATTTCTGCGACCAGGACCTGTTCTGGTGTACAGAGGACCGGCTAAAGTTCGAGGAACTCGAAGAACTCCCCGAGGCCATCGACCGTATGTGCCGCCTGCACCGGTTCGATTTTGCGGTTGCAACCTCGGGAGCCGAAGAGATCGCGTTCCCGGTCCGCCAGTGCGGCACGCCCCGGGAGACTGCGGCCCGGTTCCTCGACAAGCTTGAGACGGAACGGTTCTTTGAGGAGATCGGCGTTCCCGTTCCCCGCATTGCAGAGGATGGCGCTTATCCCGTGATGGGAAAACCCCGCAAAGGTGCCGGGGGCTGGAGGAACGCCATCCTCCGTTCCGCCAAAGAGGAGCAGGACTGGGCCTCGCTGTACCCGGAGATCCCCTACATCCGCCAGGAGATCGCAGAAGGTACCCCCGCGAGTGTCTGCTGCATTGCCGACGGCCATGCCGCACGGGCCATTGCCGTAAACGAGCAGATCCTCCGGGGAAGCGGCGAGTCGGCGTTCGGGTTCTCGGGTTCGGTCACTCCCTTCGACCACCCGCTGGCCGGGGAGATGCGGGCGATCGCGGAGAAGATCGCGGCAGCGAGCGGGTGCGTGGGAACGCTCGGGATCGATTTCGTTGCCGGATCCGAAACGCCGTCTGTCATCGAGGTCAACCCCCGGTTCCAGGGAACGGTCGACACCGTGGAGATGGCATACGGGTGCAGCCTCTTCCAGTACCATGTCGATGCCTGTGCAGGAAGGCTTCCGGACGTCCCGGCACCGGGCGAGTACGCGGCACGCAGGATCCTCTTTGCCGACCGGGACATAACGATCGGTGCCGACCTCAAAAAACTCGCGCCGGTTGTCTCCGACATCCCCTGGCCGGGCGCATTCTTTGAAGAAGGGCAGGCCCTGGTGAGCATTGCAGGAACCGGGGCAACCCGGAAAGCAGCGCTCTGCGCGCTGGATAAGAATATTAGCACTGTCCGACAATATATGGGCTGATGGATCCAGTGGAAGACGTGCTTAACGACCCGGCAATGCGTGCCTATATCCACCGCCTGATCGGTGACGAAGGTCTCGACCTTTTGGAGAAGTTCCCCAAAGACGGCGAGCACAGCGACGAAGACCTTGCGGCAAGCACGGGAATCAACCTCAACTCGGTGCGCCACACGCTCTATACGTTATACGAGAAGCGCCTGGCCGAATACCACCGGATCAAGAACAACGAGACCGGGTGGCTTACCTACCTCTGGCAGCTCCGGATCGACCGGGTTCCCGATGCGATCCGCGAGGACATGGAGACGGTGCTCGACAAGCTCGAACGCCGTGCGCGGTTCGAGGAAGAGAACGACTTTTACATCTGCAAGAACTGCCACGACCTCTTTACCTTTAACCTGGCCGTAGGCGGGGACTTCAAGTGCCCGAACTGCGAGGAGCCGCTGGGCCACTTCGATAACGATCTCCTGGTAAAATCGCTCCGCGAGCGTATCGATGCCATCAAGAAATCGCTCGGCCGTGCCTGAACCTCCCGGCCGCGACGCCTGTTTTGCGCTGCTCGAAGAGGCAGCGTGCGCAAAGAACGTTATTGCCCACTGTAAGGCGGTCTGTGCCTGCGCAGAAGAATATGTGGCACGGTGCAGCCTTGCAGACCCTGATCTCGTGATGCAGGGTGCGCTCCTCCACGATATCGGGAGGAGCCGGACGCATTTGATCGGGCATGCACAGGCCGGTGCCGATCTCCTGCGGGAGAAGGGTTTTCCCGAGCGGCTCGTGCGGATCGTGGAATGCCATACGGGAGCGGGCCTTACCGCTGATGAATGCACGCTCCTTGGGCTGCTCCCCCGGGACTGCATGCCGCAGACAGTCGAGGAGAAGATCGTTACCCACGCGGATAACCTGCTTGCCGGGACAACCCGGGAAACCATTGACGAGAGCATTGCGTGGGCCATCCACCTTAACCGGAAGACACGGCACCGGATCTACCGGCTCGCAAACGAAGTGGAACTGCTCGCGCAGTAAAAAAGGGATCTTTTTTTAAATGATGACCTGGCGCACCTGCGGGAGGGCGCGGATCTCGCTTACCACCTCTGCGGGAAGCGGGCTTTGCACGATGATGACCAGTTTCGGGTCTTCCGAGAGCTGGGGGTCGGTGACAAAGATCTGGCGGATCGAAAGCGAGTGCTTTGAGAGTACGCTGACCGCGGCCCCGATGATATCCTTCTCGTTTGCATCCCGGGGGAGGACGGTGATGACCGCAAGACCCAGGGGCTCTGCAACGCGGCTGAGGTCCGGGGTTGCCCGCATGTTGAGGAAGATGTCGCGCAGGGCGGGGCGTTCGAGGATGCGTTTTGCCGTGGCGTCCACGACGCGGCGGTCGGACCCGATCGCTTTTGCCACTGCGGTCGCGGGGATCTCGATACCGTTGCAGCAGATCCGCGCCTCGTTATTTACCCCGAAGCCGTTTTCCAGCAGGAACCTGACTACCCGGCTCTGTGACGGCGAATCGGCAAATTCGCGGATGATATCAGCCCACATATATGCTCCGGGTAAAACGTATGAAAATATACATGTATGCCTGTTGCCTGCCATCAGGGTACCATACACGGTCGGGGAGTGCAGGCCGGAAAGACCGGATCTTTCGTCGTAAAATTCCGGTAAATACCCCATTTCAGGGATACTGCGGACCCCCGGGAGTATCCGGATACCCGACATACCGGAACCGCGACAACCTTCCGCGCCCATGTCATCCATGCCACAGGATCTCTGACGTGATAATCCCGTATCATGCCATAACATTCTTTTAGATAGACAACCTCTTTGTTATGGCACAGACGCAGGGCCTGACAGGAATGTCCGGCGTTGCAGATGGGCACAATAGTATCGGGCGAGGGTAGCCAAGCCAGGTCAAAGGCGCTAGGTTGAGGGCCTAGTCTCGTAGGAGTTCTTGGGTTCGAATCCCATCCCTCGCACTTTTCTTTTGGGTTTTTTATAACAATTTGAGTTATACGAATCCAGTCAGTAATTATCAGTCTGGGTATTTTGGAGTTCTTGCCTAGGGTTTATCGGACCCAAAGCGGGGACGCCCCATAGGTGGCGGCGGCGTTGCCCGTTCATGGAGATACGAGGGCAAAGCCCGCGTTTTCATGCTCCCGTACGGGATCCGGACGATACAGCCAGCCGCACGTTTCCTGAAAAAGTCCGGTCACGAGCCGGCAGGTTTTAAAAAAAAGATCGAACGCGATGCTGCACTTTTCAAAAAAACAGCGGATCGGTTGCTGAGCTTTTTAAAAAAAGTTCAGATCCCGAGCTGAGGTTTTCAAAAAATCTTCAGATCGGTTGGTGAGGTTTTTAAAAAAAGGGCGGGGCGGGATCTGGCAATTACAAAAAAAGGTCGGATCGTTTGCTGATAGTTCTCAGAAAAGACCGGCACCACCCCCTCCCCCAATAAGGTCCAACCCACGAATAATCATCAAATCCTCCGACGGGACTGTGCCGGATCAGGCATCCATCCACCAAAAAAGTCCGGCGAGGGTGCTGAGCTTTACAAAAAAAGTTCAGGTCCCGGGCTGAGGTTTTCAAAAAAAGAGCGGATCGGTTGGTGAAGATTACAAAAAATGTTCGATCCTGTTGCTGAGGTTTTCAAAAAATGATCACATCGCGAGCTGTCGATCGTAAAAAAAGAGCGGATCGATCGCTGATGTTTTAGAAAAAAGTTCGATTTGCGTGCTGAAGATTTCTAAAAAAAACCGGCCTGTGACCCCCAACCCCCCTCTGCCGGGATGAACGGCCGGACCGGCCGATAGCAAAAAAAGATAAAAAAAAGCTCTAGCAGACCCGGGGCACCGGGTCGCCCATCGGCGGCTCGATGAACCGCTCGCCGCCAATCGCCGTCTCCATGATCACGTGGGTGCCCTTCACGACCTTCCCGATGATCGCAGCATCCTTCCCGTACTTATGCGCATGCAGGGCCGCAAGGATCGCCTCTGCATCCTCTTTTGGCACGCCCATGACCACTTTTCCCTCGTTTGCCACTTCGAGCGGGTCGATACCGAGCATCCCGGCCGCACTCTTCACGCTCTTTCGTACCGGGATGAGCTCCTCCCCAATCCTGACCTGAACATGACTCTTTTTGGCCATCTCGTTGATGGCACTTGCAAAGCCTCCCCGGGTCGGGTCCTTCATCGCATGGATGGTCCCCGCATCGAGTACTTTTTCCATCATACCCCAGAGCGGTGCCACATCCGAATGGATCTGCTCCCCGAGATCGAACCCCTCGCGGTGGGCCATAATCGCAATCCCGTGGTCGCCAAGCGTTCCCGAGACAATGATCACATCGCCGTCTTTGAGGCCATTATCCCGCACAACCTTCTTTGCAACGCCGATCCCTGCCGTATTGATCGCGATCCCGTCAAGGGAGCCTTTCTCGACGACCTTTGTGTCCCCTGTGACCATACACGCCCCTGCCTCTCCGAGGGCTTCGTCCATCGAACGGACGATCTTTTCAAGATCCGCGACATCGAAACCCTCCTCGATGATCATACCGCAGGAGAGTGCGATCGGTTTTCCGCCCATCATGGTAAGATCGTTTGCAGTCCCGCTCACTGAGATCCTCCCGATATCCCCGCCCGGGAAAAAGAGAGGGCGCACCACGTGGGAGTCTGTAGTAAAGACGATATTTGTCCCGTTGATCGGGATCACTGCCCCGTCGTCAAGGGATTCAAGACCGATACCTCCGGCATTGTTGTGGGTAAACTTTGTGAGCGTCTGTAACAGTTCGCCCATCACTTCCCCGCCGGCACCATGCATCATGTTGACTTTCATGTTAATCTGCCACCTCGATCTCCACGTTGGTTACGACAATCTCCCGGCCCCGGACCACTTCGGGGAGCGCCCCGCATTTCGGACAGACATAGATCTCGTTTCCGGCATACCCGCACGGGCACCGGGTCTCAGGCTCGATCTCGGTACAGGCCAGTTCTGCCGTGGCAAACAGCGGATCGTCCTCCTTTATCGTATCAAACAAAAAGATCACCTGATCGGGATTGACCATCGCCATCTTCCCGATATCAACGCGGATTTTCTTTACCTTTGTCGCCTGGTTGTCAAGTGCAGCTTTTCTCGCCGTTGCATACAGGTCGTACGCAATGCTGTACTCGTGCATCACTCCTCCAGTGCAGCGTAGACCTGTTTGAAGATCTCGCGGGTCTCGAGCCCCTCCTCACGGGAGAGCCGCTGGATGGCAAAGCCTACATGCACGAGGACAAACTCCCCTACCTTGACATCCACGAGATCGAGCCGGACCTCCTGTTTGAGGTCGCCATAGTCCACAACCCCGATATTTCCCTCTTTGATCTCAAGGACTTCCGCCGGAACTGCAACGCACATCGATAATTCACACTCGTATCAGGTAACAGAGATCTAGGCGTTTCATCCACTTAAAAACAATGATATCGCACGTGGCCGGCAGAGCCGGGTCACGACATAGGTTCACAGAGAAGGATACATTACAATGCCGGGAGGAGCAGGTTCCCATGTCCCGGACCTGCCGAAAAATACCTTAAAAAAAGATCCATGACGGATGCAGGGCAGGCAGTTCCGATGAAGGGCTCACTGAAAACAAAAAACCAGAATAATAGTTCTGCAAAATTTCTTAAAAAAAACAAAAAACTGTTCCTAAAACGCCGGGGAAGAGATTTGAACTCTTGAGGTGCAGGGCACCAGTGGCTTTCAAGGCCACCGCCTTACCGGACTAGACTACCCCGGCCCTAATGTGTTTTTACTCTTTTGACAGCGAACTATAAAAAATCCTTCTTTACCGTACGGGATCTCCTGACGCTTCTTAAAAAAACGCACCTGCAAGACGTTGTATCAGGAGCGGCGCAGGCAGAAGACCGCCATGGCAGACCCGGCAGCGCAGACTGCAACGATCGGTCCGAGCGGTGATTTTTGCGGGGGCGTCTTTTCCGGGGGCTCTGCCGGCCCCGTGCCAGGCACATTCTCTTCAGGAACCGGCCGGAATACCTCGGGGACAGTGGGACTGAGTGCTACCGATTCAACATTGGCTGCATTGAGAGAGACCATTGTGCTCACTGAATACTTATAGGGATATATCTTGAAGTAAAGGGGGCCCTGTGGACTGTCGATCGTAATCTCCTCCGCATTGACCTCCCCCTGATCGTTCACCGTGTGGAGAACCCCGTTCGCATCCGCATATTCGACAACCCAGTCCACCGAAGACGAAGTTGTCACCGTGACCGTGCCGTTATTGAGCGGCCGGACGATAAAATAAGCCGGGTTATCCCGGGATGCCTTTGTCCGGGCTGACATGATGGCAGATCCCGTTACGGAAGTCACCGGGACAAGCGTATCTTTTCCGCTGATGATCGTGATGACCCGTGAGCCGATATACCCGTGAGAATCCGTGAAGGTCATTTCATAATCACCGGTCTGGCTGACCGGGACCTCGACCGAAAAGCCCCCGAGATTATCTGTAGTTACATATGACGGACCGAAGATCACCCCGTTATCCGGCCCGATGACCGTTACCTGAACGCCACTATTGATATCGCCGGTTATCTTCCCGGTAACGGACAGTTTGCGGGAAAGGACCTGGGTTGTCTGGGAGGACAGGAGGATCTCATCGGACCGGTCGATAAGCCGGACCTGCCGCATATTGACCGAATCGCCGGTTCCGACCGTCGGGACTTCAACTTTGTAGGTACCTGTGGGCAGGTACGTGGTATCGAAGATCACCCGGAACGTATTATCCGCCTGGACATACGCGATCTTGCGCTTGACCTCGGTACTGGTCGTCACCTGCTGGTAGAGCACTACATCGATGGGCGTCCCTATCCCAAAGGTAGTCGTGCCGTTGACCACAAGAGGCATGCCGATGGTCAGGGTCTCGGGCGCGGAGATAAAGACCTGATATGCCGGGACTCCGGAGACAAGGAGACAGAGCCCAAGGGCCAGCAGGACGATCTTCTTCATCTATCTATAAGATCAACTATGAGGCTGTTAATGATTTCTGAAATTACCAGAAAACCACTTGCCAGCTGGGGGGGGAAAGAGCGGTACGCGGGAAACCCGGTCGAGTGCCTCACGATCATCCTTGAATCCGGGGGGTGTTCGTGGGCCCGGTGCCGCATGTGCAGCTACCGGCACGAGCGGTACAAAGCTGCGTCATGCAGCGAGCTTGCTGCCCACCTCCGTGCCCAGCTTGCCTGGGTGAAAAACGAGTACGATCTTACCAAATTTACCATGGTAAAACTCTTTACTTCGGGAAGTTTCTTCGATCCCACGGAGGTCCCACCGGACTTCCGCGACGAGGTGGCAAAGACATTCCGGGGAAAGATCGTTATCGCGGAGAGCCGGCCGGAGTATATCACCGCAGAGAACCTGGAGGGATTTATTACAAGTCTCGATGACGGTACCTACAAAACCCCACTCTACTGTGCGGTGGGCCTTGAGACCACGAGCGATGCCATCCGCGAAAAAAGCATCAACAAGGGTTTCTTGTTTGCGGATTATAAGGAGGCCGCGTCCCGTGCCCGGCAGGCAGGTGCGGGGATGAAGGCATACCTCCTCTTTAAACCGCTTTTCCTTACCGAAGCCGAGGCAATAGCGGATATGAAAACATCGTTTGACGGGCTCTCCGGTCTTGCGGACCTGGTCTCGATGAACCCCTGCACGGTCCAGAGGAGGACCGAACTCGAACTCTATTGGAAACAGGGGGCATACCGCCCGCCGTACCTCTGGAGCGTGCTCACGCTTTTAAAAGATGCCCCGTTCCACATGACCTGCGATCCCCTGGGAGGCGGCCAGAACCGGGGGCCGCATAACTGCGGTACCTGCGATTACGAGATCACAAAAGGCATCCGGGACTATTCCCTCTCCGCCGACCGCGACCTTGTCGGGGCGCTTCTTGACATGGACTGCTCCTGCAAGAACGAATGGGAGTACGTGCTTGAAAACGAGCGGCCGTACTGCATGCCACTCACCCGGTAAAGATACTAAAAAGGATTCGTATTTTTAGAGTCGTGAGGAGCCGGAAAGAAACCTTATTTTTTCCCGGCACTCTGCTTTTCAATCTGTTCGGCAAGGAGCGGGAAGAAGGTGCCGGCATCGGAGACTATCCCGATGGCCTGGGTCGTGCCCCGGTCCATGAGCTTGGTGACCGATGCAGGGTTGATATCGACACAGACGGTCTTCACGCTCGAAGGCAAACAGTTGCCGACCGCAATGGAGTGCAGGAGGGTTGCTACCATCAGGACCATCTTGCAGCCGGGGATATGACAGCGCATTGCGTCCTGCGCTTCCATCGTGTCCTGGATCACATCGGGAAGAGGGCCGTCGTCCCGGATCGAGCCGGCAAGGACGAAGGGGACATTATTCTTTATGCATTCGTACATAATTCCCCCGTTGAGGACTCCCTTATCCACCGCGTTCTGTAACGACCCGGCCCGCATGATCTCGCTGATGGCATAGAGATGGTGGCGGTGGCCGCCCATAACGGGTTTTCCCGTCTTGATATCCATGCCGAGCGATGTCCCGTAGAGGTTGCACTCGACATCGTGGGTGGCGAGTGCGTTCCCGGCAAACAGGACATTGATATAGCCTTTTTTAATGAGACCCGCTACGGCTTTATCTGCCCCGGTATGGATGATCGCAGGGCCGCCGACAAGGATGATCTTACCGCCCGATTTATGGACCTCGATGATCTCTTTTGCAATCTGGGCGATCAGGGTCTCGCTGGGGCGTTCCGATGAAACCGTGCCGTGCATGAACTCGAACGTACTGCTCGTGCGGGGCCGGGCAGGGTAGTTTACGAGGACTCCTTCTTCCCCGACAACCACCAGATCGCCTTTTTTGATCTTCCCGAGGGGCATGCATCGTGCCTTCTTCTTTGAGGGATCCACGACGATTAAAAAGTCCATCTCGATCCCATCGACGGTAACCCACTCGTCCTCAAGCCGTACCTGGGTCGGGTGGTTGGTGGTGGTGTAGAAGTCCTTGGGGGCATTCTTGTCCCCGACCGCAGGTACGTAATGGACGGATTTGACCGGGGGGAGCCGGGCCCCGAGGCGGTGGAGTTCTGACAGGATCGAGCGCAGTTTTTCCTTGTCCTGCGCTACGATCTTTAAGCGGGCGTAACTCGGATCGGTCTTCTTTTTGCCCACGTCAAAGACAAGGATCTCGAAATTCCCGCCCATGTCCATGACCCGGTCAAAAAGCTGGGTCATGATGCCAGAGTCGATGATATGACCCTGCAGCTCGATCTCCTGCGACTCCACCATAATATAATACACTTAGTCTTGGAACCTTAATATGCATTCGTATTAAATTCGAACGCTGGAGCCGTTATTTTGTCATACAGGCATGATTTGAGCCCAGTTGCCCGTTCGTAAAACCTGCACGATTCAACAGGGGATATGCAATTAATGGGTTTTATGATGAGATCCGGGCTTTGGATAAAAGGAACTGTTCTGCCGCATGGAGGTCCGCTTCCGTATTCACGTTGATACCAACCCGGGGATCGGCAAGCACGAGCCGGAATTCGTCCTGGGTCTCTGCAATCCGGCTTCCGAGAAGGATATTGAGCCCGGTCGGGCAGGCTTCGACGGTATCGATTGTCTCCCGGTAGTTCAGGCCGCCGCGACAGGACCGGACTACTTCAGAAGGTACCCAGACCGAGCAGGCCTCGCGGCAGGAGGAGACATAAGCCTCCCGGACAGCAGTAATAATCTCCGGGTCGATGCAGGGGATGTCGGAAACACATACAAACAACGGGTGTCTTTCACCCAGTACCTCTACGGCTTCTATCATGTCATGGATATAATCGACCCCGCAGGTCTGGCATGATTCGATACCCTGCGCCCGGCACCAGTTCCGGGTCATCGGCGTTTTCCGGGATGTTGCAACGAGGAGATTACAACCGGCACCAGAAAAAGCGTCCGTTATATACGAGAGCAGGGGACGGTTGTTGATTAAAACAAGGGGTTTTTCCCCGCGATTCAGGCGACTGCCGGTGCCCCCGGCCATGATCAGGGCATACATGCAGATAAAGCCTCTACCAGCAGTTTGTTCTCGTCATGGGTCCGCACTGCGACCCGGATACTCGTGGGGAGGCCAAACGAGGTGCAGTCCCGTACCAGGATCCCGTGTCGGGTTTCTAAAAGTTCTGCCAGTTCCCTGGCCGGGCAGGCACAGTCGGCAAGCAGGTAGTTTGCAGCCGAGGGATGGTACCACAGGCCGATCTCTTTGAATTCCTGCTCCAGGTATTTCCGCTCCTTTTCAATATAGGCACGGGATGCTTCCAGCTCACCGATATGGGGGAAGGCAGCAAGGGCAAAAGCCTCGGCATAGGCATTCACGCTCCAGGGGGGGCGTGCGGTCTCGATCCGGGCAATGAGATCCGGGTCCCCGAAACCATACCCGAACCGGAGGCCGGGTACGGCAAAACTCTTCGTGAGGGATCCAAGGACAAAGAGGAATGGGTCACGTTCGGTATAAAGGCTCGCACCCGGATCGGCCAGATCGATAAATGCCTCATCGACGAATAGGAGGTTCCTCGAAGAAGATACTTCCTCAAGACGGGCGATCATTTCAGCGCGGGTACGGAGGATGCCGGTCGGGTTGTTGGGGTTACAGATAAACGAGACCGCTGCGCCGGACACCGACGGTGTGGCGGATGCTCCGGCAAGTCGGGCGGAGAGCGCATACTCGCCGAAGGTAGGCATTTCCGTATGGTATTTCGACCCTTTGGACAGTGTAACTGCACAGAAGACACGGATCAGTTCGATGGAGCCGTTCCCCACGCAAATCTCGTCGGTATCCCGACGGAATGTTTTCGCGATACACTCCTTAAGCAGCGTATAATCGTTATCCGGGTAAGAGGCAAGGTTCTCTGCCGGACACTCCCACGTGACTTCAGGGAGGAGGGGATTGAGGCTCGCGCTGAAATCCAGCAGGGATTTGCCGGTTTTTTCCCGTTTTTTCTTACCGGTTCCGCCATGCACAACGGGTCGGGGATCATCAACAACCATCGGAACGTCCGTATTTTTCAAAATACTTTGCCGGGCGGTCTTAAATGCGTTTGGAGACGGCATTGAAAATCAAATAAGAAAATTTATATACCTTTGCGATTCATTTTGGTTTATCTGGTTAAGTCAGACACAAATGTTCCCCTTGTCTGACACATGTATGACAAAAAGCAGACAAGTGTCAGAAATGGAGATACAATGATGCAACGAATCACGCTCCGGTTACCCGAACAGCAGATCAGCCTCCTCCAACAGATGGTGGACGCTGGCGAGTATCCCAACATTTCAGAAGCTGTCCGTGCAGCGGTCCGTGACCTTGTAGAAAAACGAGCGGGCCGTGTCTTAAAAGAAAATGACCAGGTTTCATTCAAGGTATGAGAGGGTAGAAATGCAGAGCATTATCAACGATGCACTAAAAAATTCCGAACTTGAGATGGAAGTGAAAAAGTCCGGATCCGATGCACCGGAAGACGATTTCCTGGGAAACCCACGGATTGTAATTATCGGCTGCGGTGGCGGCGGTAACAACACGGTCAACCGTATTCACCATATGGGTGTATCCGGTGCCGAGACGATTGCCATCAACACTGATAAGCAGCACCTGGACATGATCCAGGCCGACAAGCGCGTACTTATCGGGAAATCCTTAACCCGCGGGCTTGGTGCCGGCGGTTACCCCGATGTCGGTAAGCGCGCTGCCGAGATGGCACGCCCGACACTCGAGGCACTGCTGGAATCCGCAGACCTTGTATTCATCACAGCAGGTATGGGAGGGGGTACCGGTACCGGTTCCGCCCCGGTTGTTGCCCAGGTTGCAAAAGAGCAGGGCGCAATCGTGGTCGGCATGGTCAGCTACCCATTCCAGGTAGAAAAGGCCCGCCTGATCCGTGCAGAGGAAGGACTTGAGGCCCTTGCGGCATCCGCAGACTCGGTTATCGTTCTCGATAACAACCGACTCAAGAACTTCGTTCCGAACCTCCCGCTGGGCCAGGCATTCTCCGTCATGGACCAGCTCATTGGTGAGACGGTCAAGGGCATCTCCGAGACCATCACCGAGCCCTCGCTCATCAACATCGACTATGCCGATGTCCGGGCGATCATGTCCAAGGGCGGTGTCGCATCCATGCTCGTCGGGGAAAGCAAGCAGCAGAACAAGGCAGAGAGTGTTGTCCGCGAGTGCTTAAGCAACCCGATGCTCGATATCGACTATCGCGGCGCAACCGGGTCCTTAATCCACATCACCGGCGGTACCGACCTTACCCTGCAGGATGCAGAAGAGGTCGCCACCTCGCTCACGTACGAACTCGACCCCCACGCAGATGTCATCTGGGGAGCCCGTGTCCGGCCCGACATGGAAGGTAAGATCCGTGTCCTGGCCATCATGACCGGTGTCAAGAGCGCCCAGATCCTCGGGACCCGCCAGTCCTACAAGACTATGGTCCAGGAGATCGACGCCAAGAGATCCAGCCCCAAGCAGGTCGAGATGCCCCAGGCAAGGAAAGTTGCCCCCCGGGACCAGACCAGCGGCGGCGGCGTCCTTGAATGGGTCGGTTAAACACAGAATAAAACAATAAACCCATACACATTTCCGGGAAATACGGCCGTGTCATGCCATATCCCGGAAAACATTTTTCCCATCTGGTAAAACACGCCTCTTTTCAGATTTACATCATAACTCCGGCGAAACACTTAATAGTGCACTCTTCCTTTAACATATAGTACATTCGACCGATCGCCTGAAGGGAGAATGGGGAATGCCGCCAGGCGCGATGGCGGGGTTCCGGTATAGGGAGTTGAACATCATGAACCGTGTGTCGAACAAGGACTTCGATGCGAAGTCTTGCAATCCTTCCACGCAACGATCCTTTTCTGATGTTTTTCATCCTGCATCCTGCATGCAGAGAGGGCATATACCCGTAGTGCACTTTACCGTGCACACGTCCGTTCCTGCCACCGGCAGAATAACGGGCCCATGCAGATCCCTTACAGGAAATTCGATGGAGGAGTGGTAACGCATGTTGAATGACATCATGGAAAAGAGAAAGAAAGTTCTCACCGATTCCGAACAGCATAAGAATAAGAGAAACGAGCTCAACGCAACGGCAAGCAAGTCCGCGAGGGAGCGCAACTCACTCAACAACCAGACCCGGGAGTTCGTGGAAGAGGCCCAGAAAAACAAGGACCTGAGGGACAAATACAACCAGGAAGTCATCACCCTCAAGGGAGAGCGTAACGAGCTCAACAGCCAGGCAAATGTCCTGTTCGAAGATATCGAGGCCTTCAAGAAAGAACACGGGAACCTCAAAAATCGCGGGATCAAGGAACTCCAGAAGCAGATCGAGTACATGGAGTACCGCCAGCAGACAGAGGTTTTTACCACCGATAAGGAACGCGAGCTGATCGAAAAGATCAAGCAGATGAAGGGCCAGGTCAAGGAGCAGGAAGCCGAGCTGGAGCAGAACAAGGAGATGCGCACGAAGATCACATCAGCCCGTGATTTCCGCAAACAGGCATCCGATCTCCACGCGAAAGTAACCGAGCTTGCCGAACTCGCCCAGAAACACCACGACCTGATGGTAGAGTCCTACCGCAAGGCTGACAAGTCGCGCGAAGCGGCAGATGCAGCCCACAAGAGTTTTGTCGAGGCACAGGAATCTGCAGATGCCGAGCACAAGGCGTTTATTGCCTGCCAGAAAGAACTGCGCGACTATGACAAGGTCATCTCCGGCCTGCGCAAGAAGACGAAAAAGGTCAAGGTAACCAAGGAGCAGAAGGCGGTCCGGCAGGAAGCCGAGAACCTCTTCAAGAACTTCCGTGCAGGCGAAAAACTGACAACGGACGATCTCCTGCTACTCCAGCGTTCAAAACTTATCTGATTTTTCCCAATACGTTTTTTTTATTTTTAAAAAAACAGACCGCGGCACACGTTTCTGAAACTATTCGAATGCCTGCCCGGGTTATTATTTAATAGATTTACGGCGATTTTATTGTACCAATGACAGAAGGGCGGACGCTCGTTTTGAGTGTTGACCGGGATGACGACATCGGGTGGAAAGCCAAGATCGAGAGCCCGGTCGTCGGAAGGCAGGCGTGCCTGAATGCTGCAGATACGCTTGCTTTGGCCGATCCTGAAGACTCCGATGTCAACGCGATCTTTTCTGCGGTAAAAATCTATGACGAGCTTATCGCAAAAGGAGAGGACGCCGTTGTTGCCGTGATCGCGGGCAACCACCTCCACATGATAGAAGGCGACCGGAAGATCGCAGCGACCCTTGATGATGTCGTCAAGGAGACGCAGCCCACCAGCTGTATTCTTGTGTCCGATGGGGCGGAAGACGAATATGTTGTTCCGATCATCCAGTCACGGTTACCCGTGGCAAGTATCAGGCGCGTGATCGTCAACCAGATGCCCAACCTCGAAGGCACGTATTATATCCTTAAAAAACTCCTCGACGATCCCAAAATCTCGCGGGTCGTCTTTGTGCCGCTGGGCCTTGCAATGCTTCTGTATGCAAGCGCATTTATCCTCGGCTACCCGGGCACGGCAACCATCATCGTTATCGGTGTCATCGGGATGTACCTGCTCTACAAAGGGTTCGGGCTGGACGAGTTCATCCACGGGATTATAAACGCACTCCGTGCCTCGATGTCCCGGGGAAAGTTTTCCTTTGTTACGTACTCGACCACCATTGTCCTCGTGGTCATCGGGTTTACCATCGGTTTTCTCACAGTCCTTAAATATTACGCATCGGACGACAGTATGGGAGTCCTCCTGTATGTAATGAGTTTCCTGTACGGTGCGATCATGTGGCTGATCGTTGCAGGCCTGGTGACTTCCATCGGGGTTATCATTGATGTCTATTTCAACGAGCGGGAGAACCTGCCAAAAGTGGTTGTCTTCCCCTTCTTTGTGACCGCGATCGGGCTCATCCTGTACGGGGCGAGCGCGTATATCCTTGCCGTGAACAGTGTCCCGGACTTTCCCATTAAAGCCGGGGCTGGCGGGGCGTACATTACGTATTCGACGCTGGCAGGTCTGGGATGCGCGATCGCGGGCGTTATCATCCAGTATATCCTGGCAAAGCGGCAGGCCGCACAGGAAAAAGAAGCTATCATCGAGACAATCTGAAGGATTTTTCCTTCAGCCTTCGTCACTTTTTTCTCCGCCAAATCTTGCCGCGGTGTTCCCCTGCGAGGGTCTTTTGTGCGCACCGGCACCCGCCCGAACGGTCACAGAACCTGGGTGTACCTGTTACTGACACCTTGTTCCCAAGAAACAAACGGCAGAACCGAACAAAAGGTACGGTAAAACAATCCTGCACCTGGGAATTCCGATAATTACCTTATAGCGAGAGATTCAAAATCCGCGTGAAACCTATTTTAGGTACTGTTTTCAGGAGCGGTGTCCCCATCAGGAAAGTCAGGAGAACCCGGCTGCCCGGCAGGAGGCCGGTTCTCAAAATACCCAACACCCTCCGGGAAGACGTTGGTATTGGTATAGTTTCTCACGACCTGCGGAGATACAACCGTAAGCTTCGGGATCACCACATTGAACCGGTGGGAGGGATACCAGTAGATTCCATTCCCATATGAGTAGGATGCTTCCGGGACTACCATTTCAGCGCTGGAGAGATCAAGGTGGCGGATCTCTGCATCATCGTAATTAAGGATCTTGAGCAGTTTGTTTTTCAGATCCTGCTTTCCCAGTAAAAAGAAGATAATCCGCGTCCCTTCGTCCACGGAATAGTGCACATCGACCAGTGCCGTATCGTTCTGGAGCTGCACCTGCACCGACTCAACCGTGATGTACCCGTACCGCTCGTCGTTTGCCGCAGTAACAGGTACCATAAAAAGACCTGCAAGGATCAGGCAGAGCAGTGCGACAGCACATCGTCTCATGGCAGTATAAGTTCGAAGGAACCAGTTAAATGGTTTACGGTTTTTTTAAAAAGAAAGAAAAAAATTATTTGTGGGAGGCCAGGGTGATCTCGATACTCGACACATTGGTCTTGCCGGAATCCGTATCGATGATCTCGGTAGAGATAACAATATCTTTCTTTGTTACCCCCTCAAGGAACCGGTTCAGGGAGATCTCTGCCGTATCCACAGCGCGGGAGATTGCTTTTCCCCGCGCCTTGATTGCCACCTCGCTGGCCCCGTTATTGAACTGCGTAACTACCGCAAGCACGTAGTTCATCACCGGCTTGTTCCCCACAAACACGGTGTTTTCCTTTGTCGGTTGTACTGTCGGTTCCATAAACGATCACAGGTACTTCTTCTTTGTTATGAGTTCTGCATTCAGCACACTTGCACCCGCTGCACCGCGGATCGTGTTGTGGCCCATCGCGATAAAGCGGAGGCCGGGGCGCAGGCGTCCGACAGAGACCGTCATACCATTGCCCCGCATCCGGTCGAGACGCGGCTGGGGACGGTCCGGTTCGTCTGCGAAGAGGTGGACGGACTCCTTTGGCTGGGTAGGGAGGCCCTTGATGGGAGGTTTGTAATCCCGGTAGGCTTTCTCAACTTTATCGAGGGATTCCTTGATATCCACCCAGACCGCCATCGTGTGTCCGTCGATAACCGGAACCCGGTGGCAGCTCGCGCTCACCCGGAAAGGAGCGTTTGCCACTTTTTTCCCTTTCAGGGTTCCCATGATCTTGAGGGTCTCGGACTCCATCTTCTCCTCTTCCTTGCTGATGTACGGGATGACATTATCGTAGATCGCCATTGCAGCAACACCGGCAAAACCTGCTCCCGAGATCGCCTGCATTGTAGCAACGCGGATATCGGTGAATTTGAACTTCCGCAGCGGTGCAAGAGCGGTGACCATCATGATCGTGGAGCAGTTCGGATTGGTCACGATAAAACCGTCCCTGCCGGCATCCCGCTGGACATCGATCAGGCCCAGGTGCTCCGGGTTGACTTCAGGCACTACGAGGGGGATGGTTGGCTCCATACGGTGGGAACTCGCGTTGCTGCAGACGGCAATGCCCGCATCGGCAAACTTGTTCTCAACGTCCAGGGCTATCTCCGCCGGGAGAGCCGAGAAAACAAGATCCACGTCCTTCATCGCCGACGGAGTAATATTTTTTATCTTGATCTTGGCAATTTTTTCCGGGAACGGCGTTTCAAGGCGCCAGTTTACCACGTCCCCGTAGGGTTTTCCCGCACTGCGTTCCGAGGCCGCGAGTGTTGTCAGGTTGAACCATGGGTGATCCGCCAGAAGTTCGACAAATCGCTGACCAACCGCGCCCGTAGCTCCGAGCACTCCTACATTGATCATAAGTGACAGGTCCTGTTTTTGTGTAGTTTTGTCTTTCCCGTTATTCCAGATAATGGCGGGTTGTAAAATCCCATTTCACCTGTGATGATAAAAACATTGTTTTCCGATGCGTACCGTTTATTAAAACGCCCTGAATAAATTGCAGATAAGGATTCCATAAAACCGGGGTTTCCCTAAAATATCCCTATAATAACCATTACGGTTTGCAAAAAAAGGCCAAGCTAAAACACGTAAGAGCCAAAAACAATTGACATTGCCGCAGATTCTGCGGGATCAACAAGAAAAAAGGCTGGTAAAACGGACGGTACGTGAAAAGATTATTCCATGTGGATAGCTTCTGACGGGCAGGCATCCACGCAGGTCTCGCAGTCCACACACATGTCCTTGTCTACCTTGGCCTTCTCGTTATCCATGGATATCGCAGAGGCCGGGCATTCGCTTACACAGGTTTCGCAACCGGTACATTTTGTCGTATCAATAACGGCAACCAAACTATTCACTCCATCGTTATTATGCGGCCAAAGACAAAAAATAGGTTTCGATTTGTACAAACGGCATCAGGCTTTCGGATTTTTCGGGACAAGACCGAGGACATCGTTCATGCCATAGATGCCCGGTTCCTTCCCGGCGACCCAGCATGCCGCCCGTAGTGCCCCGCTTGCAAAGACCGAGCGGTCGTACGCCCGGTGGGAGAGCTCGATTGTCTCGAAGTTCTTCGAGAACATGACCGAATGATCGCCCACGATATCGCCGCCCCGGATCACATGGACGCCGATCTCGTTGCCGCGTTCCATCATGCCCTCCCGCCCGTAGAGCTTCCTGCGTTCCCCCACTTCCTCGTCAAGGATCTGGAGGATCGTCTTTGCCGTGCCGCTCGGTGCATCCTTCTTGTTCCGGTGGTGCGCCTCGATCACCTCGATATCGTAGTCAGCGAGCAGTTTTCCCGCCTCCCGCACCAGCTGCCAGAAGATATTGACCCCTACCGAGAAATTGCTCGAAATTACCGCCGGGATATTGCCCTCAATTGCAGCGGCCATCTCCCTGCGCTGTTCGGGGGTAAAGCCGGTCGTTCCCACGACAACGGCGACATTGTGCTTTGCCGCGGCCTTAACGTTTCCCACAGCGGCCTGGGCAATCGTAAAGTCGATCAGGACATCGGGTTTTTTGCGGGCAAGCAGATCGCCGATATCCTGCGATGCCACGATCTCCGCCCCGAAAAAGGTTCCCGGGCGGAGATCGATACCCCCGACCAGTTCGAGGTCTTTGGACTCATGGACCATCCTTCCGATGGTCTGGCCCATGCGGCCTGATGCGCCGCAGACAACAACTTTTACCATGACCGGGTCACCGCCGGCTCTTCTTTACTGCCGGCTTTTTTGCGGGTTTTACCGGGCCGGCCGATCCCGTTTTCTTTCCTGTCGGGATAGTGGCGAGCACTTTTTTGAGTTCGGCAGTCTTCTTCCCATCAAGGTCGGCAAGCGGAAGTCTGACCGGGCCGCCGGCCATGCCCACCAGCTCCACGGCCTTTTTGACCGGTATGGGGTTCGTATCGATGAACATCGAACGGAAGAGCGGTGAGAGGGCATAGTGCAGGGAGAGCGCCTTTTTCCAGTCGCCTTTTTCCACAGCCTCGCACATCGCGACCATGCGCCGGGGATCGACATTTGCCGCAACCGAGATCACGCCAGTACCTCCGAGCGCCATGATCGGGAGCGTGAGGTTGTCGTCACCGGAGATCACGGCAAAGTCCTCGTCCTGCGTCATCTCGATGATTCTTGACACCTGGCCGATATTGCCGCTCGCTTCCTTTATCCCGACAATGTTCGGGTGCTGCGCGAGCTCTGCGATCAGGTCCGGTTCGAGATTCTGCCCCGTGCGGCCGGGCACGTTGTAGATGACGAGCGGGATATCGAGGTCCGCAAGTTTTGTGTAGTGCCTGATAAGCCCTGCGCGGTTGGGCTTGTTGTAATACGGGCTGATGACGAGCACGCCATCCGCGCCGGTGTCCTTGGCCGCCTTGGTGAGGATGACTGCTTCCGCTGTGTTGTTCGAACCCGTTCCTGCGAGAACCGGAATCTTCCCGTTAACGGTATCGATCGTGGCACTGACAACCCTCTCGTGTTCCTTAATGGAGAGCGTTGCCGATTCCCCGGTCGAACCGCACGGTACAATGCCGTGGATACCGCAGGAAAGCAGGTAACGGATATTTCGTTCAAGACCCTGGATGTCAAGGTCCGTCGCGGAATTACGTTTAAAAGGGGTTATAATTGCGGGTAGGACACCATTGAACATAACCTACGGTTATGCATGTCTCTTTGTATTAATTTTTCTTGTTATATACCCGGCGACACGATTTCGTACGCGTTTGCTCTGGATGGACGCGGAGGAACCGAGCTGCTGTTTGTTTGCGTCAAAGCTGTTCGAAAAGTTCTCCCGCTGCTTGGCAAGGAGGGTGGTCCCGATGGTCTTAATATATGACGGCTTTATTCCCATGGAATATTCCTCTAAAGTTCTATACGTATAATGCGGTTCGACAACATAATAATATTCCCCGCAACATCCCCGGGGGTTTCCCCAAACAGGTGGATTGCCGCTTTTTCTGGAGCGGCACCCGGATCGATGACAGCTTCCGGAACGCCATCCCTGCAGCAGGATGCAATACCCCAGTCCATGGTGCTGACGCCCGGGGCCTGCCTGTTCCGATCCACCGTGCAGCATTCAAGGAACATATCCTCAAGCACATCCTGGATCCGGGCCGCATACCGGATCGTTGCCGCACAGCGCATCTCCGGGTCGAACTTCATTGCGGAGAGGACCACTCTCGCCATCTCCCCGTCGGCACTAAACCCGCAGGATCCTGCGGCACGCACCCTGGTATCCTGTACAAGAAGTCCGCCGGATACCGATGCAACGCCGGTGTTGTCGCGTGCACCGCGGATTGCATAGCCGATGTTTGCAGGAGCGCCGGCTGCAAGCCGAAAATCCATCGATTCTTCCAGAAGATTTACTGCCTGCGAGAGCCGGGAGAGCACGTCTGCCCTCTGCTGTTCCGGGCTGATCATAACTGTCAGGTACCTCTGTTGTCCACAGGGTACTTATGTCCTTTCACAAAAAAAATCAGGAGAGATCCAGCTCGCCGCGGATCTCCAGAAGCCCCCCGAGGGCGGTTGCATAGAACTCCGGAATGGGCAGGAGCGATTCGATGGGGGCGATGCGCGTCCGGTCGCACCCCGCGGCAAACGACTTCTCTTTTGCCTTTTTTGTCACGGTCTTTACGGTCACGTCCGACAACCTCCCGCCTTTGACGAGCGCACATGCCGTAATCAGGCCCGATGCGCTGTCTGCGGCCTGCAATGCGATATCGACAGGTTCCGTATAGGTCCCGGCAAAGAGATGATGGTTGTGCCTTTTTACCACGGAGGCAATCGTCGGATCGATCCCTTCCGCAAGAAGGATCATTTCCCCTTTTATCCCATGCTGCTCCATGTCGCCTCCGATAAGCTCGAAGTCGATATCATGAAGAATGCCGATTGTCTCCCACGTTTCCGGATCGCTGCCAAGATGGACGGCAAGCGCTTTCATGACGGCACCGGTTGCAAGGCAGTGTCTGGTAAGACCCGGTTCACGGACATACCGGGAGAGGAGGGCACATGCAGCGGAACGTTCCATACTGGGTTATATGCCGGTTTTCCTCATCAGTATGACGGTCGCGAAGATATGCATATATGAGAACAGCGCAAATATGAACGGGATGGACGCACGTCTGCTGGATGTTATTATCGGCGTTGCCGGGTTCATTATCCTGACCGTCTTATTGGCAGTACTTCCGCTGGTCATGAAGGAAGCTGTCGGGGCAGCATACCTGATCGCAATTGTCGTCTTTATCCTGTTCCTTGCCATTGCAGGCTATAAGGTAAACGAGCAGATTGCCTGAACGGGAAATATACCTTTTTGTCTTTTTTAATCAGATCCCTAAAAGCTGGACATCAGCCCGCTGGATCGCACATCTGCCGGATCGCAAAACCTGCGGAAGATCCGGTTTGAAAAAAAAGTCCACCAACCGATCCGGTTTTTCTCATAATTTTCCCACCTCTTCCGACGGACATTGTCTGTAACTTTACAGACAATCTGTAAAGTTACAGCTGAACTGTAAGGTTAAGTACTGGAAAAATCCGGGAGTCCTGACATTCCGGAACGATTCTGATAATTTACAAAAAAGAAAACCGCGAGACCGGCCGGGACCCGGTCATTCCGCTTCTTTTTTGGGGGCCTGCGGTTTTGCCGGTGCGGGTTTGTGGGGAAGGGACTTTTTTACTTTGTAATAACTTAAGGGGTGACTGACCTTCTCGCAGATATGGTCGCGGTGGACGCAGAGCCCCGTGGTCTGCATAGCGGCGCAGGCCGGCGTTGTATATTCGGTCGAGGTGCCGCCACGACCGGTGATGTGCTCGACCTGGTACATGGTCTTTTCGATATCGAAATCGGGCGAACGGGCGTAGAGCGCGGCAATGCCGGACGTGTCCATCCCGATATTGTGGAGGAATGCCGTAAGCGAGAAACGGCCAGGATGCGTGAGATTGACTCCTGCGGCCAGCGCGGTGATAAGTGCCTGTATGCAGGGAGGAAACGCGCCTTCCTCGACCTTGCCAAACTGCCGCAGCATCTGTTCCTGGTACGCGGCCTTGATCTCCGCGGCCCGCGGGGCAAGCTGCTCGCAGATCTCTTTTGGTACCCGGTGGGGGAGGTCACGGCGCAGCATCACCCGGACACGCTCCCGCAAAAGTTCGTACCGTTCGTTCTTGTTCACCGTAACAAAACCCTGCTCCACACGCCGGTTAATGAGCCGGAACCGGTCATCGTGCAGCGGAGCGACAAGCTCCACATAATCGGGCACCGGCATCCGGTCTTTTTCTATCCTGATGCCCAGTTCATCGGCTATAGCCATCCAGAGCCGGGAGTACTCCCCGTCTTCCTGCATATACCCGCTGTTCCATTCCTCTTCGTCGACGAGGAAATAATAAGCCCGCTCGGACTCGTACCGGGTGAGACGGTCGATGAGCTGCCGGTCGTTCACGCAGGATGCAACGATCCGTGCAAGTGCATAGGCCGCGATCTCATCTTCAGGAGTATCGCAAACCGCAGGAACATGGTTTTTCCTCGGGACCGAGGCTTCCTTAATCCGGGCAACTGCCAGATCGACAAGAGCCTGTCCTTTTGGTGTTGAAAGAAGGGAACCGAGCGATGCAAACCGGGCCCTGATGGGCTCCTGGGCTTTTTTCAAAAACGGAAAATGGGAGAGTTCCTTGCCGGAGGGCACAAAGACCATTCAGTCAGCCTCAATCCGGGGGGCGAGCAGGTACTCGACGTGACCATTGCCGCCCGCAATATCAAAGGAGAACCGGACCGGGTGGTCGACGCCAAGGCAGACCTCGACTTCTGCCGCCTTTGACATCACTTTCCCCATGTCCCGGAGATAGTCAAGGGAGAAGAGCGACCGCACGTCTGCGGGAACGAGCGACTTGAGCTCGTCCTTGCCAAACTCGCGCTGGATATGGTCGGTGTCGCCTTCTGCAACCATGAAAAAGGTCTGGTCTTTCGCATTGATCCCCATCGCGATCTTATCGGAGATTACCGCTGCGGCCTTGATTGCATTGTTGAGGTCTTCTCCCGATATGACAATCTTGCCGGGCAGATTGATTGTCGGGGAGTTGGGATCTTTTCGTATGGTGTTTGTGTCGAGCAGGGTGATGGAATAGTGGTAGCCGTGGACGCTGACTGCCATCTTCTGGGCATTGTCTGCAAGTTCGAGGCTGATGAGATCGCCTTTCCCGCCCATATTAAAAATATTCTTCATCTTTGAGATGTCGACCCCGAGTTCGCTCGCTGTCGCCTTGAATGTGTCGAAGGCCTCTTTCTTGAGCGTGAGGGCGATCATCGCGACATTGGCGGTATCCACTGCCCGGGTGGAGATGCTGTCCTCTGCGGTATGCAGCCGGCACTCAGGAACAAGTGCCGAGATCGCTTCGATGGCCTCCCGGAATACGTCTGCGTCAATGGTTGCTTTTAACATCGCGTTCCCCTTAACAACTGTCTTATACAGTATATCGTCATACTTTAATTATAGCGTTTTGGGTTCGATTCAGGGATTTTTTTATCCGGGAGAACATTCATGGGGTCACAGTGGTCGCGGGATAAGGTCTATTTACGGGCAAAACACGAGGGATTCCGGTCCCGGGCATCGTACAAATTAATCGAGATCCAGAATAAATTCGAGGTCATCAGGAGAGACGATAACATCATCGATCTCGGGGCAGCCCCGGGCAGCTGGCTCCAGGTCCTGCGGACCCTGACCGACGGGCGAGTACTCGGGATCGATCTCAACCCGATCGCAGCGATTGAAGGAATAGAGACCATCGAAGGGGATCTGACAGATCCCCTGATCCAGCGCCAGGCACAGGAGATGCTCGGTACGGTGAGCATTGTTGTCTGCGATGCAGCCCCCAAACTCTCGGGCCACAAGAGCTACGACCAGGCCCGGGCCATTGCACTCGGGGAGGAAGCGCTGACGTTTGCCTGCCATGTGCTCAAGCCCGGCGGGAACTTTATTATAAAATCATTCCAGGGCGAGGACTTCCCCGAACTTCTCGGCATGATCCGCGAGTATTTCTTTGCCGTAAAGACCTATAACACCAAGGCTACGAGGAAGGGAAGCACGGAAATTTATATTGTTGCAAAGAATTTCAAGGGTTGAACGCTTCCCATGACAGAGACGCTCAAGGATCCCTGTGGACGACCGGTAACGAACCTGCGGATCAGCCTGACCTCGCGCTGCAATCTTTCCTGCATCTACTGCCACGCCGAAGGAGAAAAGAATCCCGAGAGCGAGATGAGCGCTGACGAGATCATTGCCATCATGCAGACTGCCGCAAAGTTTGGGATCCGCAATATAAAATTCACCGGGGGGGAACCGCTGATCCGGCCGGATATTTTGCAGATCATCCGGGCAGTCCCGAAAGGAATCGAGGCATCGATCACCACAAACGGCATCCTTCTTGCCGATATGGCCGCAGACTTAAAAGCGGCCGGGCTCCGCCGGGTAAACGTCAGCCTCGACAGTCTCAACCCTGTAACCTACAAAAAGATCACCGGCAGCGACCGGCTTGGCGAAGTGCTCGCCGGGATCGATGCTGCCTTAAACGTCGGCCTGACACCAGTCAAGATCAACATGGTGGTTCTCGAAGGTATCAACGACAACGAGATCGACGATTTCCTGGCCTATGTCCGGAACAACCACAACCTCGTCCTCCAGCTCATCGAACTGATGCACTTCAACGACTGCGAGTATCATGGAGATCTCAATCCCCTGGAGCACCGTCTTGCAGCACGCTCCGAGCAGATCCTGACGCGCCGTATGCACCACCGCAAGAAATACTGCCTTGACGGTGCCGAGGTGGAGATCGTACGGCCGCTGCACAATACCGAATTCTGTGCCTACTGCAACCGGCTCCGGGTAACATCGGACGGGAAACTCAAACCCTGCCTCCTCCGAACCGACAACCATGTTGCAATTCGGGGGAAAAAAGGAGCGGAACTCGAAGCCCTGTTCCGGGAAGCCGTTGCACGGCGCGAACCGTTCTTTAAATAAGGCACGTTTCCTTTTTTTCGCACCCCCTCTGGGGAACATGACAATATATTTACAATTCCGGCATCCACTAGAACCGTATGACAACGGACAACGAATACCTCTCCACCCTCAGGCACCTCTGGGAAAAGTCCCTGATCCTGCACGATACCTCGCTTTTTAACAAGACCCTGTATTTTTATTTCCTCGATTCCATTGCCCACATCGATTATACCTGCAGCATCTATGCGTTCAACTACCAGTCCCCGAAAAACATCCTCGGGGGCGAATACATGCGCTGGCGGATTGATGAGGAGAAAAAAGGCGATCGTGCGCAGTTTCCCGCGTTTATCGTCTGGCTCAAGGAGAAACACCCGGAGAAGTTTGCCCGGCTGCCCTCGCTCTGGCAGATGGTGTATGACCCTGAGGATCCTGCGGAATACCGCAGTTTCCGGATCGTTCTCGACCCGGACAGCCGCCAGCAGATCCCACCGGACGTCCTTACTGCCATCATTGACGAATTTTTCGAGCAGGAATTCTTAAAGAGCCTGTACGAGGGCGCATCCCTGTCAAGGCTTTTTACAACGTTCCTTGCCGGTTGTAAAGCCTGAAGTACCATGGATGTCAGCCGGCTCTGTGCAGCACTCGTTGCGATAAAAAGCGAGAACCCCCCGGGGGATACTGCGGACGTCATCGAGTATATCAGGGACTTTTTAGACGCCCGGGGTATCCCGGCACTGGTCATTGATACCGGCAGCGGCCGCTCTAACCTGGTCACCAGAAATCCAAAAAAGAAGCTCCTTTTCTGCGGGCATGTCGATGTGGTGCCGGCCGGGGATGGATGGACACACCCTCCCTATGCGGGCGTTATCGAAGACGGCTCGGTCTGGGGCAGGGGAGCGACCGATATGAAGGGCGGGTGTGCGGCCATGCTTGCCGCCTGCGATTCCATGGTAGAGGAAGGCCGGGAACTACCCGCCGATCTCGCGTTTGTCTGCGACGAGGAGGCAGGGGGAGACCACGGGATCCGGCACCTGCTCCGGGAGAACCTGCTTTTCCCCTGCGATTGTCTTATTGCCGAACCCACGCCGGCACGCCATCCCTGCATCGGCCAGAAGGGGCTCTGCCGCATTACGGTCGATTTTACCGGGACGCCGGGACACGGTTCGCTCTACCCGGTCGTGGGAGTCAATGCGATCATGGAAGCGATGGGATTTCTTACCTTTGTAAAAAGTCTCTCTGATCGCAGGTATCCCCTTGACGGGAACCTCCAAAACCTCATCACGGCATCCGCGGGTGCGTTTTCCGATGAGTTCCATATACCGGACGGAAACAGGATTCTCGAACGAATCACCTTCAATCCCGGGGTAATTGCCGGGGGCGAAAAGGTCAACATCATTGCCCGGCACTGCTCACTTGGCCTCGAGATGCGGATTCCCTGGGGATGCAGCATCCCGGAACTTGTCAGGGAAATCCACGGGCATGTACCGAGCGGGACGGTGAACGTCGATACCACAAGCGATCCCACCCTCACCGATCCGGAGGGAGATTTTACCGCCATTGTTTCCCGTGAAGTGGAGAAGGTATGGGGCGGGGCGGTATTTCCCATCCTCCAGTGGGCGGCAAGCGATGCACGCCACCTGAGGCGGGCCGGGTTCAATGTCATAGAGTACGGCCCCGGGGAGATCTCGACCCTGCACGGGATCGATGAGCGAGTCTCCGTGACATCCCTCGAAAAAGCCGTCAGGATTTACCGGGGCATCCTGGAGGCTTACAGTTCGAAAAACAGTACTTCATAACCATCCCTGGACCGAGGGGGTGGGGGGATATTCCCGGGTCGGACAATAAAAAATGTCGTTGGCATGTGAAAAAATTATTTTCTCCAGCGCTTTGCACCGGCACAGGCAATACCTGCCACAACAAATGCAGCAAGGGCACAAAACGGCGAGAGCGGAGTAAACGTGGTCGCGGTTGCAACCGGTGTTTCTGTGGCGGTAGCGGCACCGGAAGACGTTGTTTCCGGGACCGTTGCTGTTGTCTGGACCACAGATACCATTGTGACCGGGGGCGTGGTCTTTACCCCGCCAAGAACCCACGGGGCTTCCGTAGCGGTTGGTGTAACATTATACTGGTAGACCTGCCCTTTCCCTCGTACAGAATTCAGATTGCTCTGTGCATCGGCATAATTCGGGCTGAGTGACAGTGCCGCTTTGAAACAATTGGCGGCGTCATCGTACTGTTCGAGCGCAGCATATGCCTTCCCCTTGTTGTTCCAGATCTCGGCATTTGTAGTTGTCTCTTTGGTAGCTTTGTTGAATGCATCGAGTGCATTGCTGTACTGCTGCTGCGACATGTAGATGAGGCCAATCTGGTTCCAGGTATCCGCATTATGGGGGTCGATGGTTGTACACTGGGCATACGCTTTGATCGCTGCATCCGGGCTCCCGGTCTTCGCATACGAATCGGCAAGGATACAATAGGTTTTGGAGTTCGGGGTTCCCTGAGCGGTCACATTAAGATACGCTGCAATTGCCTCATTGTATCGTCCGAGTTTGTACAGCGCATAGGCCCGGGCATTGAGGGAATCGGAGCTCGTCCGGATTGCGAGGGCAGCGTTTGCCGCATCGAGTGCATTCGAGTACTGTCCCAGCGCATTCAGGGCCACGGCTTTACCCGACAGGGCCAGTGCATAGGAGGGGTCAAGCGAGAGCGCATGGTTGTAATACGTAACTGCATCCGCATAATTTCCCGCTGCGGCAGCATTCGTGCCTTTCGTATACCAGTCAAGGGGATCTTCTGCTGCTACCGCAGGTACGAGAATAAGGATAATTATGAGGAGGAAACCGACCTTTGCGCTCTTCTGCATACCCGGAAATTCTCTTTTATCGCAGATGAATGTATTGTTTTTTTAGCCCGTCAGATTATTCCGACGAGGGGGATGATGACGACATCACGCCGATCGTGGCCACTGCCACGGTCAGTCCGAGGATTGCAGCAAAAGCAAATGCCATTAAAAATCCCGCAGAATCTGCGATGATTCCGGCAAGGAAGGGAAGGATGGCCATCCCGAGGTAACTGGCCGTAGAGAACAGGCCCATAAGAAGGCCCTGACGGCCGGGAACCTGTGCCAGGAATGCCATCTGGGCGATCATAACAACGCCGGCAAGGGCACCGAGGATGACAAAGGCAACCGGGGAAACTGGTATAAACAGAACCGCACCTGCCATAAGGAGGGATGACCCGAGGATAATCCTCCCGCTGAAACGCCGGATCCGGGATGCCACAAGGACCGTAACAATGGTGGCGACGCTCATGGCGGCGATCCAGAATCCAACAAGGTCCGGGGAAATTTTAGAGTAGTCCGGATACAGGGACGATGCAACACCGGTGATCCCGACAAGGACAACGGCCGAATACCAGAGCCAGAGATTACCGCGGATAAACGAAAAGACGCTGGCAGCATCCCGCTCTTTTCGCGGCACATCCCCGGATCTGCCGGCAGCCGCGGTCCCCAGTAACGCAACGGCGGTACATACGGTAAAGAAACCTATCCCAACGACCGGTGATGAAAAATACACCGCAAGCCAGCCGGAGAGAAGAAGACCAAGAACCAGCCCGAGGTTGAGCATCGCCATGTAGTACCCGCTCATGCGGACATGATCCGGCCGGGAATTGACATAGGCAAGGGCAGATGCGACAAAAAGACCGGTGCCAATTCCTTCACCTGCCCGGCAGACAACAACAAGGACCGGAGAAGAGGCAAGAAAAAGAAACGCACCGGAGAGTAAGGTCAGGACCAGTCCCGTGCGCATGACCGGCAGAGTCCCGTAACGGTCGGTGAGAAGACCTCCCGGAAGCGTGGAGACAAAGGCACCAAAAAAATATGCAGCATAGACTGCGCCCTGCCATGCGGAGGTACCGGCAAATGCCGGCAGCACCGGGACGATCGCATTCGAGAGCGCCATGGTGGCAAAGATGCCAAGGCACACGATTGCGATCTGCACCGGTGATTCTGCCATGGGATCAGCACATGCGGTAGGTTTCCAGGTTCATCGGGGAATGGGTCTGGATATGGTACCGCTTGTAGATGGAACTGGCAAGATCGATGGTATTGTTCTCGTCGCCGTGGATGCAGAATATTTTTTCCGGCCGCGGCTGGATCTGGCCTATGTAATTCATCAGCTGGCGGCGGTCCGAGTGACCCGAGAAACCGTCAACGGTCACGATCTCGAGGTTGATGGTGATCGTACCTTTGCGTCCCATCGGCACCTCGCGCCATCCTTTCTGGATGCGCCGGCCAAGCGTGCCGTCTGCCTGGTATCCGACAAAGACAAGGGCGTTCTTCTCGTCTTCCGCGAGGCTTAAGAGGTATTCCATGATCGGGCCGCCGTTGAGCATCCCGCTTGTCGAGATGATTACGCAGGGGTCGCCGTTGACTACTTTTTCCCGGACTTCGGACGAATCGACCTGCTGGAAGCATTCGGCAAGGAACGGGTTGTGCCCTTCCCGGAATATGAGGTTGCGCAGGTCGGTATTGAGGTACTCCGGGTAGGTCGTGTGGATCGCGGTAGCTTCCCGGATCATGCCGTCGATGTAGATCTTGACCTGCGGGATCTTGCCAAGGCGCATCCCCTCTTCCAGAGCGAGCATAACTTCCTGCGACCGGCCGACTGCAAATGCCGGAATGATCACCTTGCCGCCCCGCGAGAGCACCGCGTTGATGGTCTCGTAGAGTTTTTCTTCCGCATCGGACCGGGCTGGCTGGAAATCGTTCGAGCCGCCGTACGTGCTCTCCATGAAGAGCGTTTCGAGCCGGGGGAACTGGTTGATTGCCGGGTTAAAAAGACGGCTCTTGCTGTAGTTGAAATCGCCGGTAAAGGCGATGTTGTACAGGCCGTCGCCAACATGGAAATGGGCAATGGCAGAGCCGAGGATATGGCCGGCATTATGGAAGGTGAGCTTGATATCCGGGGCAATATCGGTTACGCTGCCGTAATTGAGGGTTATGGAATGCCGGATATAGGTCTTGACCTCGTTTGAGCTGTAGGGGATCTTCCGGCCTTCTTTGTTGATGACATCGAGATAGTCCAGCTGGAGCATTGCGGAAAGGTCCCGGGTGGGCGGGGTGGAATAGACCGGGCCTTCGTACCCGTACTTGTAAAGGAGCGGGATGAGGGCACAGTGGTCGAGGTGGGCATGGGTAAGGACAACAGCATCGAGCTGGGCAAGGGGGTGAATCTCCGGTACGTACAGGTAGGGGGTTCCCCCGGCATTGTCCGGTTTCTCCCCGCAATCGATGAGGACCCGGCTGTCCGGGGTGGTAAGGAGAAATGCTGCACGCCCTACTTCCCGGCAGCAGCCGAGCGTAGTGACACGAACCCACTGATCCTTCTTGAGGGCATTGCCGGTCTCGTCACGCGCAACGATATCGCGGTGGATCCTCCTGCCGATGGTACGCAGGAACTGCTTGCGGTCCTCGTTGACTGAACGAAGGTACTGCCGGACCTGCTTGACCGTGCTGCTCTCTATGGGGGGAGTACGGACGACCTTGGGTGTCCAGCCGATATGGCGGGTGATATCGCGAAGCGTAGTACCGTTCTTGCCAATAACAACACCGGGTTTCTCCGCTTCAATGAGGACTTCCCCGGTATCTGCATCGAAAAAGATATCGGTAATACCGGAAGATTCAGGAACAACCGCCCGTATCTCAACGGCAGCCTTTTCGGGATCTTCGAGAATGGTCGGGCGGACAACGATCCTTTTCCTCAGGTCACGCGCAAGAACCCGGATCAGGTCTGCTTCATCGGCAAACTTCTTTGGGTCATCGGTGTAGATAACCAGTTCCGGGCCTTCGAATTCCACCTGCTGTACGGTAATGCCTGCGGGCACCTTCTCGTTGATCTTGTCCTTAAGCTCTTTTAGCCGGTCTTCGATTAACATGTTCCAAACGTCCTAAAAAAAGATTATGCAGAAATTTTTGGGAGATATTTTTTAAGGTCGTCCTCGCCAAGTTCCTGGAACTTGTCTTTTGTTATAACGACGACATGTACGCCTTCGCCGGATCCTGCATCCCGTTTCATGGCGGACTTGAGAGCCCGGATCGCCAGTTCGATTGCTTCGTCCTCGGTCATGTCCGCATGGTACCGGTCTTCAAGGACACCATATGCCATGGGGGAGCCTGAACCCGTGGAAACAATATCGCTCTCTTTTGTTGCCCCGCCAAGGGCATCGACGGAATAGACACTCGGCCCGTGCTCGTCGACTCCGCCCACCAGGAGCTGGACGTAATAGGGCATATACCGGTTCTGGTTTAGGTAATTCGAGAGCAGGGTAGACGATGCACCTACGGTGATCGCACGGGACCTGCGGATCTGGTACAGGTTGCATTCGACCGTGATGATCCGGGCCAGCTGCTGGGCATCACCCACACCTCCCGCAATGGTCATGCCAATGCGGTCGGCGATCTGGTATACCTTTTTTGCACGCTTGCTTGCAATCAGGTATCCCATGGTTGCACGTTTTTCTGTCGCGAGGATTACCCCGTCGGCAAAAACCAGGCCAACTGTGGTCGTCCCTTTCATGGACTCCGGGTATTGTTCAGGCATATTACACCTCAAAAACAAATGAACGCCAAAAATTATGTTAAAAGCGTTTATGGTATTAGGGGATATCAGGAAATTTAAAGGTTATCATTCGGTGTCTTCTTTGCAAAGAACACGAATGAGTTCCCGGTCGTACAGCATTGCGACCAGGCGCTTGTCGCCGTTTACCACTGGCAGTTGATCAACACGGGATCTGCGCATCTTTAATGCACATTCGCTGACTTCGGCATTTTTCGGAACGGCAACTACGTTTTTGACCATGGCGAGTTTTACCTGCCGGTTGGGCAGCTGGACCCGGGAGATCCCGAAGCTGATCGTGTGGTTGTCCCGGATGCTCTCCCAGGTCCACTCGTCGTCATCGGTACCGTTCGAGAAATCGCTTACCCCGACGGAATCCTCGATACTCGAATTCCGGATCAGGTCGCGTTCAGAGATGATACCCAGAAGGACGCTGTCTGCGTTCAGGATAGGAATGGCATCCACACCGGAGATCTCCATGACGCGTCCCACCAGCGGGAGGGGGGTCTCTTCCCAGAGAGCAAAGGTATTGCTGGTATAGACATCCTTGATCTCTTCCTTGATCTTCAGCTGGGCAATCGCATGGATGAGGTCGGCAACAGAGAGCAGGCCGATAAGCTTGCCATCTTCGACAACCGGCAGCCTCCGGATATGATGGGAGACCAGAAGCTTTGCCGCGGTCCGGATATCCTCATCGGGCCCGATCGTGACAGGTTTTGAGGTCATCAGGAGGCCCAGCTGGGTCTCTTCGGGTTTCCTCAAAAGGTCTTTCCGGGTAATAATACCGACAAGCTTCTTGTTTTTCAGTACGGGTACTCCCGAAATGCCCGTCCTCTTGAGGATCTTGAGGACATCATCGCGGTTACCGGGGATATCGACGTGGACAACGTCCACGGTCATGTAATCCTTAACAAGCATGTCGGTTATGATCTCACCACCATGGTCGTCACCGGGCTGTGGGCGGTGACGTATGTACTGACACTTCCGATCAACAGCTTGTCGGTCTGGCTTTTCCCATGGGAACCGGCAACGATCAGGTCTGCCTTCTCCAGTTCTGCAAGACCAATTATTTCCGTTCCTGCGTGGCCCTGCTTCATATGGGTGATAAGTGCGACCCCGCTGGTTGCAGCAGCTTTCTTTGCCTTCTCAAGGACTGCATTTCCCTCGGTTTCGAGCACACGGTACATGATTTCGACCGTGTTGTCCGCCGGGAGAGATGTGAAAAGGCCGGTCTCTACCACATAAATGGCATGGAGCTTTGCATTCCACACCTTTGCCTCGTCGACAGCCCGCTTCAGCGCCAGATCGCTTGCTTCTGAACCATCGATAGCAACAAGAATGTTAGTAAACACTGCCATCACCCAAAACAAACATGCCAATTTTATTGAATTTACAAATTAAAAACGTTGTTCCTGATTTGGCCGACCGGCGCCCGTTTTACAATGGACGCTACCGGATCGCGGCTGAAATCAAGCGCAGATTGCGATGGATCGAGCGTAAAAAGGGTTGCGCGCCCACCTTTACGGATGAAAAAACTATTCCCGGTGAATGCTGAGCCCGCAATGGCAGACCGGAGCACGGTGAGGGGATCGAGACGGTACACGGTCGCGGTAAAGGCCATTTCAGAGAACAGATCCGGGGGAACGAACATCACGTTGTCCGTACCAAGCAGCACCCTGCACCCGAGCCGGAGCATTCGGGAAACCGGGGGCTGGCGGGAAGATGCTGTGACGCCAAGGATCCAGTTAGAACGGGGGCAGACCGCAATGGGAATCTGCCGGTCGGCACATTCCCGGATCTGTTTTGTGGTTGCATGGGTCATGTGGACGATCAGGTCGGGATCGAATGCAAGGGCGGCATCCACATCCTCGCTGTCCTGTTCCCCGGCATGGAATGCAACGAGCCGTCCTGCACGTTTTGCCGCAGCAACCTGCTCTTCCACATTCGGAATATCCCGGGTACTGCTGATGCCCAAGCCATTGGCAACCGCATCTCCCCCATCACGGCCAAGGATCACCGGGTCAAACTTCAGCCCTTCCGAGGCCTCATTAAGTGCCCTGACACCCGGCTCTCCCCCCTCGCGGAAATCCGCACAGCCTGCAGTGCCTGCATGTATCATACCCTCCATGGATCTGCGCATGGCACGGATAAGATCCTGATGAGATGCCTGCGCCAGAAGCCGGTGCTTGAGGCCGTTCGGGGGAGTCACAAGGCTTGCAAGATCCCCCGTGCTCCCGCAGTCCATGGCTAGGGTATCCGCAAGATGGGTATGGGCATTGAAAAACGCGGGGCATATCCAGATATTGGGGGCGCGGGGATTATCCTCGATTGCCGTTATCCGGCCCTGTTCGATCACGATATCGACCGGCTGCGCTTCGAGATCCTCGCCCAGCAGGGCATGTCCTGATATAATCAGCGGGGCTTTCATGACCGGTTGTGACTCTCCTTTATATATCGAAAAATGAAATATATTTGCATGGCAAAGAAACAAGGTGGAAGATTACTTTCCTCAGCGGGTCTCGTCAACTATTACGAGAGCGAAGACCGGCGTGCAGTTCATATCAGCCCCATCACGGTCATGGCAATTGCCGCAATCATCGGCATCATTACCCTCGTCTTCAACATTCTCTATTCTGTTCATGCGTAAGATAAATCAACATCTTTTTTTTTATCTACTTCGGGTGCTGCTCTTTGAGCAGACGCCGGGTGATATCTTCGGCAGGTGAGAAGTACAGGTTATTATGACCGGTCCATACCGGGCAGTTCCTGAAAAGCACTGCCGGGACGCCATTGTTACTCTCGCCCATCACAAAATTTGCAAACCCGGCAAGCTCGTCAACCACCGCTTCTTCAGTGATCTTGAGTTCATGACCGAAGAGATCGGTATCCCCTCTGAAGTCCCTGATCGCAGTAAATCCGCTCCACCCAATGGCGTGGCCGGTCTGCCCGCGCCTAAACGACCTCCCGCAGGTGTCAGTAATAATTACGCCGATCTTTTTCCCGGTGATCTTCTCTATCCTGTTCCGCACCTCTTCTGCCGCCTTCATGGGGTCCGGAGGAAGGAAGATAACCATGCCGTCATCGATATTGCTCTGGTCAACACCGGCCCGGACCCCGATATGGCCCCAGGGAAGTTCGGACATGATAAACGGGTGCTCCAGAATAATCTCCTTTGATGCATCGAGCACGGCCTGGACAAACCGGGGATCTTCCCCATTGAGTTTCCCGAGCCGTATCGCTCGTTCCGCGGGTTTGATCTCAGAAAGGGCCCGGGTGTGCCCCTGCGCTTTAGAATATACCGTTGATGCAAGGGAGAGGATATCGCCGTCTTCAACACTTACCTTATCGCAGATCATCGCAGCAATGTCGTCTCCCTTTTTTATAAGCGGCAGGCCCCGTATGCCGGTAACAATAATATTTTCCATAGTACCGGTTCTATGAGGCAATCGCCCGATATAGGGATTTCGTTTGGCGATCCCTGTATTTACCGGGGGAAATCCCGGATTTCACGATACATACATATATTTTTATAATGGATACACGCATCACCACTTGTTTATGTACCACATCCTCCGGTGCCCGGGGTGCAGAACGTTTACGTATGTAGACCGTTTTCAGAAATGGAAACTCTGCCCGGTATGCGGACATGCCTACGAAGTAGCAAAAGTCCCGGCATATCTGGAGGTAGAAGATTACCGGGATGCGGAGCATATCATAAAACAGATGGAAAAACACCTCTTTGCGCATAAAAAGAAGGATTTTTCCCCGGAGGAATCCGAAGAACTGCGCCATCATTACGCAGAATGGTTCCGGACCAGATGCCGTTAACCGACAGGGCGGGATATACCGGATATTTACCTTTATCGTGCAAAGTAGACCGGAACTACTCTCTGTCGACTATCTTCATGATGTAGCCGGCAGTCCGGGAGCAGGGCATGCAGGCGCACACACCAGCGTATGATATCGCAATAACCGGGGCTGGCCCGGCCGGTCTCTTCTGTGCCATCCACGCTGCGGCATCCGGGGCAACGGTTATCATATTCGAAAAAAACCCGGAACCCGGGGAGAAACTCTGTATCTCGGGCACGGGCCAGTGCAATATCACCCACAGCGGCGATATCCGTGACTTTTTTTTACGGTATGGCGCAAACGGGAAGTTCCTCAGGCCGGCCCTTCTGGGACACACAAACGAGGATCTTATACGGTTTTTCGGGGATCGGGGGATCGCCATGGAAGTGACCGACGGGGGGAAAGTATTCCCGGCAAACCGCAGCGCTCCTGCCATCTTACGAATTCTTACCGAAGAGTGCCGTACAAGGGGTGTCGATCTGAAATGCGGTGAACCGATAACCGGAATACAGAGGGCTGCCCACAGTTTTTCCATCTCTGCAAATGACAGGGATTACTCCGCAAAGATGCTGGTTATCGCCACCGGGGGCATGTCGTACCCGAAAACGGGATCAACCGGGGACGGGTACCGGTTCGCCGGCGCACTCGGCCACACGATAACCGAACCCGGGCCGGCATTAACCCCGCTGATCATCGACGATTACCCGTTTTCATCCCTTGCCGGGATTTCATTTCCCGGCCTGCCATTTTCTGTCTGGCGGGATTCACGCAAGATCTTCGATCGAAATGGCGACGTACTGCTGACGCATGCCGGCCTCTCGGGACCCGGAATCCTTGACTGTTCCCGGGATATCCGGGCGGGGGACGTGATCCGGCTCGCATTTGCCGGGAAGGCACAGCGGGAAACGGTCGAAAGAACATTCCTCGATCTGGTGCAGACGAACCCGACACGGCTGGTAAAAACCCTTGTCACTCATACAGGAGTCCCCGAGCGCCTTGCAGAATCCCTGGTCCATCTTGCCGGTGTTCCCATGGACTGTACAGGTGCACATCTCCCTGCAGCATTGCGGAAAAAATTGTCAGACCTGCTGGCAGGGTGCCCGCTCACCGTGAAAGCGCTCGGGAACTTCTCTGTTGCCATGGTGACACGGGGCGGGGTTGCCCTCAAAGAGGTACACTCAAAGACCATGGAATCGCGCATCGTCCCGGGACTGTTCTTTGCCGGTGAAGTACTCGATATCGATGGCGATACCGGGGGATACAACCTCCAGGCAGCGTTTTCTACCGGTTATTGCGCCGCACAGGGATGTACTGCGCGGCTCAAAGAACGGCAGTGAGATCCGGAAAGATTACCGGAACGACCGGATCACCTTTCCAAGCCGCCGGACTCCTTCACGGATGCGCTCCGGATTCGAATTGGAAAAGTTAAGCCGGAGCGTATCGGTCCCGCCTCCATCGACATAGAACGGGATGCCCGGGAGTACGGCAACCTGTTCCTTTAATGCGGCAGAAAAAACATCCATGGCTGATAACCCGGCAGGGAGCGTGACCCAGACAAACATCCCGCCTTCCGGACAAGTCCACGTAATGCCCGCGGGCATCTCTTCCTTTAGTGCATCGACCATACAGTCACGCTGGCTGCTGTACGCATCCCGGATCTTTCGGATATGCGCATCGATATCGTTATTCTCCAGATACTGCGAGGCTATCCGCTGCGAAAGATAATTCGAATGGAGATCCGATGCCTGCTTGGCGATCACCAGCTGCTCCATGATCTTTTTTGGGGCACAGACCCAGCCCATACGCATCCCGGGAGAGAAGATTTTGGAGAACGAGCCGGTGAGGATCGTCTGATCCGGCAGCAGTTTTTTGAACGGGGGGTTTGCCGTTCCCGAGAACTGGAGTTCCCCATAGGCATCGTCTTCAACAACCAAGGTCCGGCGTTCTTTTAAGATCTCTGCACATGCCTGCCGTTGTTTTATGGAGTAGGTGATCCCCGAGGGGTTCTGTGAGTTGGGAATGCAATAGAATAATCTGGGAGACTCCTGACAGATTGCAGCCTTAAATGCCTCCGGATCCGGGCCGTCTTCCTTGAGATCGATCGGGACAAAGACCGGCTCGTACAGGGAGAAGACCTGAATGGCACCAAGGTATCCGGGACGCTCTATGGCAACCCGGTCACCGGGATTGATGAGAATCTTCCCGATAAGATCGAGACACTGCTGGGATCCGTTCGTGATCAGGATCTCGTCGGGAGAGATATCCATTCCGAGGCGTTTTTTGTACCGATCTGCAATAAACCGGCGCAGGGGCAGGTAGCCTTCGGTTGTCGAGTACTGGAGCGCCACGCGGCCGTCTTTTTCAAACACCTCTTTTGCCGCCCGGGCAATACCGTCGACATCGATCAGTTCGGGGTTGGGCAGTCCCCCGGCAAATGAGATAATATCGGGATTTTCCGTTACTTTTAGGATCTCACGGATAAATGACTTGGGTGTCTTCTGCATCCTTTGGGCGAATGCATATTCCTGTGGTAAGACCGATGCTGTTTCCTGTCGAAGAGTTGTTGTTTTCCCTGCCATGAGATCACGGGCTTTTACCTGCTTTTGATAGTATATATTGAAAAAATGGGAATAAATACGTAACAGGTTTTGGCGATTGTCATGCCCCGGTATCCCCTATCCTCCAAAATTGTTCTGATGAAACTTCAAAAGACTTTTTACCCATACCCGCCCACCAGTTCACAAGGTGTAAGTTACATGATGGAAATCAAGAACATTGAAATCATGTCATGGGCAAAGATCCATGCATTGTTTGGGATCATCTTCGGTCTTGTCTACGGCATACTGTTTGCCATTCTCGGTTCTGCCATCGGCGCAGCCTATAATATGCCGGGCGCGACAACCCTTGGCCTGCTTTCAATCATCGTCTTCCCGATCATCTTTGGGATCATGGCATTCATCTGCGGGGCCATCATGGCATTCCTGTACAACATCTTTGCCAGCAAAATCGGTGGTATCGAGGTCGAGCTGGCTGAAAAGAAAGCCTGATCATTCTCTTTTTTCTTTCCTGCACGGTTAACCCGAAGTCCGCCACTTTGTGGCAGGGAGTTTGTCATTACCCTCACGACCGCCAGGACTCCGGTTCCCGGTTTCCATGGCACAATATTCCTGCTAAAAAAAGACTATTATGCGATTATCCGGTAAACGCCCTCATAATATGAGGAAGCAGTACGGTGACATTGTTGAGCGTGACCGCGGCATACATAACGATCAGGATTGCATAGAGTGCCACGCCGGATCCCCGGACTTTCGATTCTGCTATCAGCGCTATGGGAATCACCAGCAGTAAAATCCCGCATTTTATTATTGCATGAAGGAGCGGAACGGTAACCACACCCGCCATAAGTGGATTGAGTTCAACCCCACCCATACCAAGGATGGCCTCTGTTGTGGTGATATCCAGCAGGAAGAGGAATGCAAGGACGCAGGTAAAGATGAGGACCTGCAACAGGGTCAGTTCACCATACCCCCTATGTGCCGGGAGATTTCTGGCTCCCGCCCGGACCGTCCCTGATGGTTGCATAGTTGATACTTTCAAGGATAGTATAAAATGTTTGTTCCAAAAAATACCCAAAATTCTTGGGATTTATGGAAAAATATCCGTGATTTGCACGTATTTTATGTAAAACCGAAAACCGGGTATGAACCCATTTATTTTTAAATAAGTTTAAAACATTTATTTATAAAAAGAAGTCTCTTCAGACGGAATAGTATCTGACCATCCTTACGGATCTACGCAAACTACAGGGAACGGCAACGGCCGGCTCTATGCCGGAGAGCCGGTCCCGCCCCCCGTTGCAACGGGAATGACACGGATTATTGTTCCGCTCTCTGTGCAGTACGCGTCCACCCGGGTTCCCACGCGGCCTACCATGGCATTCGTTGTCAGGATCAAAGAGTCCTGCCCCCGCAGGGAACGGAGGATGCATTTGTCGATCACCCCGTAGGTGAAAGACAGGGAGATGCTCTCTTTTGCTGCGCACATCTTTGCCCGGGTACCCATCGCCCCGACACAGAGGTCGGGCCGGTCTCTAATCAATGCCAAAACGGATGCAATATCCCCGGTATCCATATTATACACATGAATCGCTCCCGGAGTTGCGTGACAACAGGTCCCGTGGAGCAGGTTCTCGATAACATGGATCATGTCCAGAACGCTGCGGGGCTTTTGTTCCGGCTGGGCAAACCCGCGGCGCCCGAGTTCCTGCGACAGTTCGAGAAGGATCGGCACAGACAGGTGGGCCTTGAGGACAAGCTCGGGATCCCCGAATGCTACGGCCGGGACATTCTCTTCAAGGATCTTCCCGTCAAGAAGGAGGATAACCCGATCCGCCCACGGGTACGCAAGCTCGACATCGTGGGTCGAGATAAAGATGGTCTTCCCCTCATGGTTGAGCTCGTCGAGCAGCTCCATGAGCTCTTCAGAACCAGAAGGGTCCAGCCCGCTTGTCGGTTCGTCGAATACGAGAATATCCGGGTCCATTGCGAGAACACCTGCAATGGCCACCTTCTTCTTTTCGCCGCCCGAGAGATGATGGGGCGGGCGCCGTTCGAACCCGGCCATGCCGACCTGGCGAAGTGCCAGTGCAACTGCTTCGCGGATGGCATTTTCATCGTACCCGAGGTTTGCCGGCCCGAACGCAACATCCTGGTAAACGGTAGGGGCGATGATCTGGCGGTCTGCGTTCTGCATCACATAGCCCACCCGTTTCCTGAGCTGGCGCAGGGAGGATGCATCGTACCGGATCGGCTCGGTGTCGAAGAGGATCGTACCTTTCCCCGGCCGGATCATTCCGTTAAACATCTGCAGCAGCGTGGATTTCCCGGCGCCGTTCGGGCCAACGAGGGCTACTTTTTCGCCTTTTTTTACATGGAAACTGATGCCCTTGATGGCCTCGCGGTCTCCCGGGTAATGGTAACTCACATCCCGTGCTTCCAGTATGATCTTCATGAAAAAACCACGATCCCTGTTAGTATTGCCACCATAATCCCGCCCAGCCCGGAAAGGTACAGGACAACCGGAATAAAAGACTGCATCCGTACCGGCTCCATCGGGTCAAGCGAGGGCATGATCCCGTTATAACACCGGCAGTCCATCGCGCGGACCAGATCCTCCCCCACAATCCAGCTGGAGATAAAGAGCATCCCGCAGAGCATGGAAAACGAATGGATAGATTCCTTTGGCCGCTGGTATCCCAGCCGCATCACCTGCGCCTGCCAGATCTCCTTTGCCTGATCATAGAAGATGAAGATATACCGGTACATGATCATCATTAAGTCGATGAGTTCGACCGGGACCCGGCAGCGTTTCATCATGTTGAAGAGATCAGTCAAGGGAGTTGTCAGTGCGATAAAGAACAGGGATACCATGCACCCGAAGACCCGGGAAAGGATCAGTACGGACTGGTGTACTGCATTCGTTGTTATCGTCAAGTGTATCCACGACACCGGTGAAAACTCCCATACCACGTCCCCGCCGCCGAGCATGAATAACAGGACAACGATGCTGAAAACGGAAAATACGACCGGTGCAAGGAGAAGCTCTCCATAAATTCTCGCAGGGATGCGGGCAGGGAGTAAAAGGACAATACTGAGTATGAGACCCGACAGCACCGGGACAACCGGTGTCGGAGATACCAGACAAATACAAAGGGAACCAAGTCCGAGGAGGATCTTGGTTCCCGGGTGGATGTGCCGGAACGCATTGTTCTGTGCGGCATCGTCCAGCAGTGTTTCAAACATCGGGTTTCAGGCACGCTCCGGACGTTTTTTCTGGCCCAGCCAGTACCCGATCACGAGCCCGACAATAACTCCCCCGAAGGTTGCCTGGAGGGCAAAGAGGGTGGATTCTATCTCGCCGCTTGGCGGTTCGTACTGCGGGATCAAGGGTGTAAACGAATCGACCGGCTTACCGGTCAGTTCTGCAATCTTCTCGGATCCGACATCGTCCGATCCGGAAAACTCGTGTCCCGACTGGCTGCTGACGTACATGAAAAGGACGACGAATACGATCACGCCAATGAGCGTGAGTATCTCCAGTTTCCTGTGTTCGAACATAATTCACACCTTTTCCGGGGCTCCATCGGATGTACCGAGCGCCTTTTCTACCTGTTCCTTTGAAAACACACCCAGTTTCTCCAAGAGCTCCGGTTTGAGTTCGAGGATGTACTTGAAGACCAGCGCAAGGACAAGGCCTTCAAGAATGGACAGCGGCACCTGGGTGATTGCAAAGATTGCAAAGAACGCGGCAAACGATGCTGCAATGCCTCCGACTGCCGCCGGGTAAGCGACTGCCAGCTCGAACGAGGTGATGACATAGGTTACAATATCCGCCACGGCTGCAACGCAGAAGACCGTGACAAATATATTGACCGACGTGTTCTTAAGCAGTTTGTATACCAGGTAACCGACAATGGGGCCGCCAATCGCCATCGAGACCATGTTTGCCCCGAGGGTTGACAGGCCGCCATGCGCTAGGAGGAGCGCCTGGAAAAGCAGGACGACAAATCCTATCACCGCAGTGATATATGGCTTAAAACACATCACCGAGAGACCGGTACCGGTCGGGTGGGAACAGCTGCCGGTGACCGAGGGCAGCTTGAGCGCAGAGAGAATAAAGATAAACGCACCGCAGACCCCGAGCAGTGGGAGATATTCCCGGTCCTGTTTTAGCAGTTTCCTTAATTCGAGTATACCCATGACAATGAACGGGATGGCGATAATCCACCATACGAGGCACCATTGCCATGGCAGGAATCCTTCCATAATATGCATGATTTGTCACACAAATTTACTTGTTTAAAGTAAATATAACTTACTTTTGTTCAAAGGCCAATCTGTATTCATTCGACGGTAATACCAACAGGGTTGGTTATGACCGGGAAATGTTGGTGGAAACGCAGAAGGAAAAATTTGGCATCATACCAAACCTTATTTTCCGATCAGGACAAGAATACGATCATGGAGATTAATGACGGCCGGGAACTATCGGCACAGAAGGTCAGGTATCTCAAATACATAGCGGAAAAAGGGGGCCGGGTAAGGACAACGGATCTTGCCAGGGAGCTCGGCGTTGATCCGTCAACGATCACAAAAACGGTTGCGGAACTCGCAAAGACCGGGCTCCTCTCCCATGAGCCGTACCATGGCATCTGCCTGACCGGGGAAGGCCAGCGGTATGCAAGATACCTGGTAAAAAGGCACCGGATCCTCAGCCTCATGCTCACGCATTACGGTTTCTCCCACGAACAGGCATGCGAAGAGGCAAAACGGTTCGAAAGTTATGTGTCAAAAGAAGCCGTGGACCGGATCTGCGCTGCCATGGGACACCCGGGTATCGGCGTATGCGGCGAGATAACACATGACGACGGGTGTCTTGACCAGGAGCCGGCCGTTTGATCGTTTTTTATAATTGAGCGGTATCTTCCTGGCATCCCGTATTTTCTTTAAGAGAGGAATACCGGGAAAAAACCTGTTTTTATGAAGATCGCAAAATCGGTTTTTGGAGTATGCCCAACTTTTCAATAATCCTTATAGGATTCCCCTGCGATACTGCATCGCGGATTTAATTAAAGAAATCCCTCCCGAGAAAACCTGAGGAAAAACAATGCAGCCATCTCCCGATCAAATTCCTGAAAAAACGCACAATAAACGAAACATTGCCATTTTTGCCATTGCGGTTCTTGTCGTGATCGTCATTGCCGCGATCGCTTATGTTGCACTCAGCCATCCCGCCGGATCCTCATCGGCATCCGGAAACAACGATGGCAGGCTTCAGGTCGTCACCTCGTTTCGTCCCATCACGCTCCTGGTCAGACCGGTTGCCGGAGACCATGCAGTCGTGACCCAGATCCTTCCTGCGGGCGCCGAACCCCACGAATACGAACCAACCCCAAACGATGCAATCGCCCTCCAGAATGCAAAGATCCTCTTCTACGACGGGCCCTTTATGGAGCCGTGGGCGGACCGCCTTGCCACGGCAGCAAACCCGGGGATCGTCCGGGCATCGTTTTTCGATGCTGTCCCCTCTTCGGTGTTTGCGCAGATGAAAGCCAATAACCCGTCATTCCCGGATCCGGAACAGGATCCGCACATCTGGCTCTCCCCGCAGCTCGCCAAATATTACGTGGAGGATATCGCAGACAAACTCTCGGCAGCAGACCCGGCAAACGCATCCGCGTACCGGGCAAATGCGGCAGCCTATGAGGAGCGCCTGAAAAAACTGGACTCCGATTACAAGACCGGGCTTTCGGACTGTACGACACGGACGTTCCTCACATCGCATGCCTTCCTCAACTACCAGGCAGCCGCCTATAACCTGACCGCCCTCTCCATCACCGGCTTAAGCCCCGATGCCGAACCCTCGGTCCAGCAGATGGCAGCTATCCTTGGCACGGCAAAGGCGGATAACGTAAAAGGTGTCATTGCCGAGACCGATGAAGTCGAGGCGCTGAGCCAGTCCGTTGCATCGGAACTTAACCTCCCCCTCTACCCCTATACCACTCTGGAAGTGCTGCCTCAGGGACAGCTCTCCGATAACGACAACGATTATGTAGCCATAATGGAAAACAACCTCCAGCAGATGAGGCAGACCCTTCAATGCAAGTAGCTACCCAAAACGACCGGCCGGTGTGCCTGACCGTAAAAAAGGTCGGTTTCTCATACGGTGCGGATCCCGTCCTTGAGGATATCTCGCTCGATATCCGCCAGGAAGAGTTCGTCGGGATAGCCGGGCCAAACGGCTCCGGCAAGACCACGCTTTTGAAGATCCTCGTGGGCCTGCTTCCCCCGGCAACAGGAAGCGTGCGGTTCTCCTGCCATATGGGGGAATGCCAGGGAAGATCGCCCTGCCGGCCGTGCATCGGGTATGTCCCGCAGCAGCCAGTGCTCCGTCAGCAGCAGTTCCCGGTCACGGTTCGCGAGGTCATTGAAATGGGAACCTATGGCCAGAACGGCATTTTTTCCTGGCCGGGCCAGAAAGAACATAACGCCGTGGAAAAGGCAATCGTGGAGGCCGGCCTCACAAAAATCGCCGGGGAACTTTTCTCCGATCTCTCAGGAGGCCAGCAGCAGCGGGTACTCATTGCCCGGGCCCTGGTGGGAAACCCCCACATCCTTGCCCTTGACGAACCCACAAACGGTGTCGATGCAAAGAGCAAACAGGAGTTCTATGCCCTGCTTTCCCACCTCCATTCGACCCACCGGATCACGATCCTCGTCATCCTCCACGATCTCACCGAGCTCTCGCAGATGATGGAAAGGATCGTCTTTTTGCACCACCGGATCCTGTACGACGGGCCGGCGCGGGCACTGGGTGCACAGGGGCTCTGGGACCTGATGGTACAGGCCGGGAAGGAGTGAGATCATGGTATTGGAATTCCTGATGTTCAAATTCGGCATGAGGGCATTTATCGGAGGACTTATCGTTGCCGTTACCTGCGCGAGCCTCGGCGTCTTTATCGTACTGCGCCGGCTCTCGCTCATCTCGGACGGCCTCGGCCACGTTGCCTTCGGCGGCATCGCGCTCGGGTTCTGGACCGGGATTTACCCCCTGTATACTGCGGTCGCATCGGTTATTGCCGGATCGTTTGGGATCCATATCCTCGAACGGCTCCGGGTGGCATCGGATGCTGCAATTGCCGTCCTCTTCTCCGCAGGGCTTGCCATCGGGGTCGTCCTCATCAGCATGGCGCAGTCAGCCCCGGCCGACCTGCTCTCCTACCTGTTCGGGACGATCCTCGGGATCACCGATACCGATGTCTACCTTGCCGCGGGCCTGGGCATCCTTGTCCTTGCAATCCTCGTCCTGCTCTGGAAGGAGTGGATCGGGATCACGCTCGATCCGGATTTTGCCCGCGTTGCCGGGATGCCGGTCACTGCCCTCGAGATTCTCTTTACCGTCCTTGTCGGCCTCACGGTAGTTGTGGCGACACGGCTTGTGGGAGTGCTTCTCGTCTCCAGCCTCATGGTGATCCCCGCGATTGCCGCACTCCAGCTCAGGCTGCCATTTAAAAAGACCATCCTTGCCGCGCTTGCCTTTGCCGTGGTCTCGGTTATCGTGGGACTCCAGCTCTCGTTCTCGTACAACATTGCCTCCGGGGGAGCAATCGTCCTGGTTACCATCGGGCTCTTCATCCTCACCGCCCTTGCCGCACGGTTCTGGCCCCGGTTCAAAAAGGAGCTGCCGGTCGAAGGCTGGACCCACCAGTGCAGCGAGCCGGGATTTTCGGGTCTTGTACCGGAAGAGTCAGGGAAAGGACAGAACTAAAATCGGCCAGCCCGGTCCTTTTTTTTTAAGGAAAGATCCCCGTATCCGGCCACCATACCCATTAAACAGGATAAGAACCCAGTACTGATGAAACACGGTGACAGATGGCTGAGCTAAAGATCGTCGGTACTGCGCACGTCTCCCAGAAGAGTGTCGATGAGGTCAAAGCGGCAATCGAGGAGTTCAAACCCGATGTCGTTGCCATAGAACTCGATCCCGGGCGGTTTTCCGCGTTAAAAAAACAGGGCCGCGACCCGACCGTCGACGATGTGCTTGAAGTAAAGAACTTCAACTCGCTTCTTGTCCAGTGGCTCCTTTCCTATCTCCAGCGCAAGATCGGCATCGATGTGGGTGTCGAACCCGGCGCAGAGATGAAAGCGGCGATTGCCGAAGCCGAGAGCCGCAACATCCCCATAGCCCTCGTTGACCGCGACATCCGGCTTACGCTCCTGCGGTTCTGGAAAGCGATGGGCATCATCGAGAAGATCAAGATGGTCTTTGCCCTCGTCTTTTCCATTGCAGAGGTGAGCAAAGGCGAAGAGCTCGACATCGAGTCCCTCAAGGAACAGAACGTGATCGATGCGGTTATGGAAGAGTTCCGCAAGTTCTCCCCTAACGGCGCACGGGCCTTAATCGACGAGCGGGACGCTTTTATCGCCCACCAGCTCATTCTCTTAAAAGTCCAGCGCCCCGAGAGCCGGATCCTTGCGGTTGTCGGCGCGGGTCACCGCCAGGGAATTACCGGATATGTGGAGAACCCGACAACTCTCCCGCCGTTCGACACCCTCAACCGCGAGCCAAAATCGTTCCCGTGGGGGAAGGTCTTCGGGTTTGCGGTCACCGGGCTCTTTGCATTCCTGTTTGCAGCAATAGCATTCTCTGGTGTCGGCTGGACCGTGCTCCTCTATGCCCTCCTCTTCTGGATCCTGATCCACGGGGTGCTTTCCGCAACGGTTACGTTGATCGCGGGAGGCCACCCGTACTCGGCCCTGACCTGTTTCGGGGTCTCATGGATGACCGCGTTAAACCCCATGCTCCATGCAGGCTGGATAGCGGCATATGTGGAAGCCCGGGTAAGAAAACCGCCGGTCTCGGATTTCCGGAAGATCTACGAAGCAGAATCGATCGGCGAGATGGCACGCATCCCGCTCTTCAAGGTGGTACTCGTGGCAGCCCTTGCCAACCTCGGGAGCCTGCTCGGGACGGTCCTGTACTTCATCTTCGTCTTCCCGCTGCTCCATATCGACCCGGTGGTTGTAATCTCGACCGGTGTCCACAACATGTGGGTCTGGGCAACCGGCCTGATATAACCAAAAAAGCCTTTTTTCCTATCCGGCGAAAAGGTGAAACTCTGCCGGATCGGAATTTTTGCACACTACGGGCCTGATTCGTTATTTTAGTTCGGAAATTTCACGATCGATCCATTCCCTGACGATACCCTTCATCTGTCCGGCGGTCGTGTCACAGGTGCATTTTACCCGGATCTCGATCTCCAGCATATCGAGGAGCGGGTGTACGGTCTTAAAATAGGCCTCTGTACCGGTAAAACCGCCGGATCGTTCCAGCCGGAGGAGCACCAGCTCGTTGAGATGCTCGAACTCTCCGGTCATCTCTACGACCTGCTCCAGGGTCAGCCTGAAAGGATCGGGTTCTGTGCAGGTACTCCCTGATTCTCCCGGGCGGATTGGCGGTTCTTCCGCAGGATTGCACAACGAATCCGGTGACGCACCGGCATCCGGCGGCAAATTATCTTCTGCCATAGCGATTGTCCCCCACGGTTGTGTTCCCATAAAGCCTCGTTTTTTGGATAATAAAATGCTGCTCCTGTCGTTAACGAACAACGGCGTGGCAGGGGTTTACGGGAATGGACTTATGGCAGGCTTGAAGTATGTTCAAGACAATATCCCCGCAATCATACAAGATGCAGGTTGCCGGGACAGCACCGGAAATCCTGACAAACCGTGGAGGAGATAGCGTTGAGCAGTACCGCATTGCTGGTAATTGAAGGATTGTGGTGGACACCCGAACAGAAACCCAAGCGCCCCTCGGTACTCTCGTTTCTGGAAGGGCTTGAGAGTTACCGGGGCGACTTCAATATCTACTATACGAACTTCTATGAAAAGAACGGCTTTAAGCGGGCGCTCTCCGACGACCTCACCAACACCCGCGAGGATCGGCTGTTCCTCTATGTCGCCGCGCACGGGACCGGCAAACGGATCGGCGGGCTCAAGGCAAAGACCGGCATGAAGATCCCCGCGATGTTCAAGGCCGTGCGGACCGCGGCAAACTACTCCAATATCGAAGGGGTGGTCATCGGCTCGTGCAGCATCGGGAATAATATCGGGGATTTCATCTCAACTACCAAAAATTCCCGGATTGCGTGGATCTTCGGGTACACCTGCGAGATCGGGTGGATGGCCTCGACACTCATCGATCTCTCGCTCTTTGAACACCTTATGAAACTGAAAAAAAGCGATCTCCGTAACCGGGAGAAGATTGTCAATGCCTTTGTCAAGGCGCTTGGCCGTTTCAATGGCGATTATATCCTGTGCAAGGGCCGGAAAGGCAGGCCGGGTATCGCCCTTAAGGACGCCGTGACCATTGTAATCCAGCCGCGCCTGCCCGGGTGCGAGGCGCAGGAGGAGACCCGGTACATTATGGAAAAACTGGGCTGGATCAAAAAATAAGCCGGCCCGCAGCAATGCGAACCGGGCATAACCCGCAGGTTCCGGTGCACCTGGACCCGCACAAGAAAAACGAGCTGGGGGGGTGGGGGGCACCCTCCCCCCATGAAAAAAAACTGGTGGGCCGGCTTTTTTTTACGGGGGTACCCCCACCCCCTCCCCTGAGATCGTCCGGCGTGAGCTGGTGAACTTTTGTCAGATGAACAATTGATTATCAAATGTACATCTGATTATCAGATGTACAACTGACAACCGGTTTTCGCAGGATCCGATCAAAAAGCCGGGCGGACCGGGCCGTGACCCTACCGGGCAGAAAACCTGAAGGCCCGGAAAACGGGCAGGCAAAAGAAAAGAACTCCGCAAACTGCAGGATAATCCGACACATATATTTTCGATCTACTGCCAAACTACCGGTCCATAAAAATAGCATTCATAAATAGTGGTGTACATATATATACCGGAAAGAGTATATGCCGCGTTTTCAAAACGCATATACATTGTCGTCAGGGGCCGGATGAAAATTCATGATAACGAGGGAGCGATAACTATCCATGAGCAGGAGTGATGCTGAAGCGCTGATGCGGCAGGGCATCGAACTCTACGATCTCGGCAGGTACCAGGAAGCCGTGGTCATGTTCGACCGGGCACTCACCCTTTTCCCGAGACTGCCCAAAGCGCATTACTTCAAGGGTATCGCCCAGTACGATCTCGGCAAGTACGAGGCTGCCGTTGAGTCCTACGACAATGCCCTGGCGCTCGACCCCACCGATATCAATGCATGGTACAACAAGGCCGCAACCCTCGCCCAGATGGGAAAGAACAAGGAAGCCCTTGAGACCTGCGACCGGCTGATTGCGCTCAAGTACGACAATGCCGAAGCCTGGATCCTCAAGGGGATATCCTTCTACGAACTGGGGAGGTTCCAGGACGCCATCTCGGCTTACGATCATGCGCTCGCCATCGATCCCTCCCATGCAAAGGTCTACTATAACAAGGGAATCGCCTTTGCGGACCTCGGCCGCCACGAGGATGCCATCCGGGCCTATGATACGGCAGTCGAGCTTGTCCCCGATTATTCGAAAGCCTACTATAACATGGGGATCTCCCTCTACGAGCTCGGCAGGTACGACGATGCCCTCGGCGCATTTGAAAAGGCATATTCCCTCGACCCCTCGGATGCATGGATCTGGTATTACCGGACCTTTATTTTGGCAAAACTTGAGCGATATCCCGAAGCCGCCGATGCCGCACAGCATTTCCTCGACGCAGAGCCGGACCATGCCGATATCTGGGTCATAAAAGGCATCGCCCAGTACCGGGACGGGAACTTTGCCGATGCCGTAACCTCGCTCGACCGGGCCATTGCCTTAAACCCCCTTGCGGCAGACGCATGGCAGTACAAGGGATTCTCGCTCTTCGAGCTGGAACGGTACGAAGATGCGGCATATGCCCTTGACAAGGCTGCCGAGATCGACCCCTCGAATATCCGGGTCTATTTTATCCGGGGAAAAGCCTACCAGCACCAGGAACGGTTCCGGGAAGCGGCAGCGGATTTCAACCGGGTGATCGCAGCCGAACCGGAAAATACCGATGCGCTGTACGGGCGTGCAGTCTCCAGTATATCCTTAAGCCGGTACGAAGACGCGCTCGAAGCCTTCGACCGGATCCTTGCCGGGGATGACAGCCACGCAGGAGCCACGTATTACAAAGGTATTGCATTGTCCCGGCTCGGGCGGCAGGAAGAGGCGATCGAGGCATTTTTACAGACGCTGGAGATCGACCCCGGCTGTGCTTCGGCTGCATACCAGATCGGGCTTTCCTGTGCGAGCCTCGGCAGGTTCAACGATGCCGTGTCCGCATTCGACCGGGCGCTCCATATCCGGCCGGACTATGCCGATGCCGTGTACCAGAAGGGTTTTGCCCTGGCAAAACTGGGAAAGAACGAGGATGCGATCCAGGAATTCGACCGGACGCTCAGCGAGAACCCGGGGAACGCACAGGCCTACCACCAGAAAGGCCAGCTCCTTGCAAAGGTATCCCGCTACGACGAGGCGCTCGAAGCGTTCAGCAAGAGTATCGCGCTCAAGCCCGACAACGCGCAGGTGTATTACGACAAGGGATCCGTGCTGTTAAAGGAAGACCGGTACCAGCCGGCAATCGAGGCGTTCGAACAGGCTATCGGGATCTACCCGGATTACGTTGCCGCCTATTACAGCAAGGGCATTGCGCTTGAAAAGACCGGGGAACTCAACAGTGCGCTCCATGCTTTCGAACAGGCCGTTGCTCTCGACCCCTCCCACGCGCTCGCCCTGTACCACCGGGGTTTTGTCCTGTACAAACAGGAACAGTATGCCGATGCGGTCGCTGCTTACGATGCGGCGCTTGCACTTTCGCCCCAGAACACCTCGGCCCTTTTTGAGAAAGGGATCTCGCTCTCCCGGCTCGGGCGGTTCAAGGAGGCCACTGCTGCATTCGGCGAGGCCGTAACGCAGAACCCCGGGTTTGCCGATGCCTGGCTGTATAACGGCATCTGCTACACCCGGATCGGGAATTTCGAAGAGGCAGTCGCATCGTTTGACAAAGTGCTGGGCATCAATCCCAAGAGTACCGAGGCGCTCGTAAGGAAAGGAATGGCGCTCGTGTCGCTCGGGAGGTACGAGGATGCCATTGCCGCATTTAACCGGGCGCTCGAAGATGCCCCGAAGGATGTCTGGGCATGGTTCTATAAGGGGGTCTCGCTCTCCGAGCTCTCGCGGTTCGAGGAAGCGGTCAGGTCGTTTGAGAAGGTTCTCGAACTCAACCGCCGGTGCGCCCGGGCATTCTACGAGAAAGGCAATGCCCTTTCCCGTCTTGGAAAACAGCTCGAAGCGGTCATCTCGTACGACCAGGCGCTGGAGATCGAGCCCGACAACCCGAAGGCCCTGTACCAGAAGGGTATCGCTCTTGCCCAGCGCGAGCGGTACGACGATGCGATCAAGACCTTCGAACGGATGCTCATATTCGAACCCGATAATGCGCAGGCGCTCTATTATCTCGGTATCGCCTATGCAGGAAAGGAACGATACGAGGATGCCGTCCGCGTATTCGAACACTCACTCGAACTCGACCTCGCAAACCCCCTCACCCTCCATTACCTGGGGATCTCCCTGCTCCAGCGCGAGCGGTACGACGATGCAATCAGGGCGTTCCTTGGTGCTCTCGAACGCGACAAATCCAATGCTGCTACGTATTACTACCTCGGGGTCTCCTATGTCCATGCCGGGAAATACGAGGATGCTTTAGCAGTCCTTGCCACCGCGGTCTCGATGAACGCGGCGCTTACCGAGGCCTACACCTACCAAGGGATTGCCCTTGCACGGCTCAAGCGGCACGAGGAGGCAGTGGCAGCGCTCAACCGCAGCCTGGCCGCCAACCCCTCGCAGATGGAGGCCCTTGTCTGCCGCGGCTCTTCCCTTATGATCCTCCAGCGCTACGCGGAGGCGGCAGAGACCTTCGACCGGATCCTCTCGCTCAACCCGAACCTTGTGGATACCTGGATGCAGAAAGGGATGGCGCTGGACAAACTGTCAAAGAAACAGGATGCCCTTGCCGCGTACACAAAAGTGCTCGAGATCAACCCGGAGAATCCCGAGGCCTGGATCAAGAAAGGGGTTATCCAGACTGATCTCGGGAAGATCGCCGACGCGGTCGCAGCGTTCAACAAGGCCCTCGAGATCAACCCAGCCCTCGGGAATATCTGGATGCGAAAAGGGGACGCCCTCAACACGTTAGGAAGGAGCGAAGAGGCCGCCCATGCCTATGCCCAGTCGCTCAAACTGAACCCCGAACAGGAGACCGGCTGGATCAAGGAAGGCAGGACGCTCTTCGATCTCGGACGGTACGAGGACGCGATCGAGGCATTCGACAATGCCATTACCATCAACCAGCGCAGCACGGAGGCGTTCCTGTACAAGGGGCTTTCCCTGGAAAAACTCAGCCGCGTGGAGGAAGCCATCCAGGTCTTCGAGGTTCTCCTTGAGATCGATGCGAATAACAGCGAGGGCCAGTACCACATGGGCCTTGTCCTGGCAAACTCCGGCCGGCAAAAAGAGGCCCTCGCTTCCTTTGAGGCTGCAATCCGGATCCGGGAAAATTACGCACCTGCCTGGTACAACAAGGGAAAGATGCTCCTCGATCTCAGTAAGTACCAGGACGCTCTTGTGGCATTTGACAAGGCGCTCGAACTGGAACCCGGGTACACCGAGGTATTCTACTACAAGGGTTTTGCCCTCCAGAAGATCGGCAGGTACCAGGAAGCAATCGAGGCGTTCGAAAAGAACCTGGAAAAAGATACGAGCAACTCCCCGGGTTATTATTTCAAAGGGATAGCACTCTCAAAACTCGGGCGGTATCAGGATGCGCTCGAAGCCTTCGACCGGGCGCTGGTTTATGATCCGGAGAATGCCCTTGTCTATTTCCAGAAAGGCCGGGCGTTCGACGGGCTCAACCGCTATCAGGAGGCCGTGACCGCCTTTGAAAAGACGCTCTCCTTGAAACCGAAATACAGCGAGGCCCGGATGCGTAAGGGCATCTCGCTCTACAATATGGGCAAGTTCAGCGAAGCCCTCAAGGATTTCAACCGGACCCTCTCTGAAAACTCCCACAACTTCCATGCCTGGTATCAGAAGGGCAGGGCGCTCTTTGACCTGGGCAGCTATGCCGATGCCATCGAATCTTACGACCATGCGCTGGACATCGATTCGGCGTACCCCGAGGCCCATTCCCATAAAGGGCTTGCTCTCTACGAGCTGGGCCGGTTCGAAGAAGCGATCGCCTCGTTCGATCAGGCGCTCAAAGGGGACCCGCACCTCGACGGAGCGCTGTACCACCGTGGCGCCGCCCTTCTGAAACTGGAGCGGTACCGCGAGGCGATCCTCTCCTTTGACCAGGCGCTGGCCTTAACCCCCAAATATGCCCCGGCCCACCACCTCAAGGGAGTGGCTCTCGCTGCACAGGGCCTGTACCAGGATTCCATCGACGCCTACGAGCGTGCCCTGGAGTGCGACCCGAAGAGTGCAGAGTCGGCCCTGAATAAAGCAATCTCGCTGCACAGTCTCGGGCAGGACGACGAGGCGGTAAAAGCAGCCGAGAAGGCTCTTGAGATCCGGCCCGAGTTTGCCGAAGCATGGTACTACAAGGGAATATCGCTCTCGGCACTGGGCCGGTTCGCCGAGGCGGTACCTGCATTTACCCGGTCGCTCGAACTGGATCCCACCAATGCCCATGCATATTTCGACCGCGGGTTTGGCCAGATCGAACTCGCACACTACGAGGACGCTGTTGAATCGTTCGACCATGTCCTCTCCCAGCTTGCCGATTACCCGCCCGCGTACTTCAACAAAGGGCGGGCACTCGCCCTGATGGGGAAGAACGAGGAAGCGGTCGCGACATTCGACCAGGCACTGGCAATCACGCCAAACGATATCGCGGCACTTTCAGCACGGGCCCGGGCACTTGCCGCACTGAAGCGGTTCAAGGAAGCTGCAGCGGCATTCGAAGCTGCCTGCAAGGCGGATCCCAAGGCAGCGGATAACTTCTACGAGCTCGGTCTTGCCTATGTCGAACTGAACAAAGACGAAAAAGCCCTCGGCGCATTTGCAAAGACCGTAAAACTCGCTCCCGAAAATACCGATGCCCTGGAACAGGCGGGTTTTGCCCTTGCCCGGCTGGGGAAATACGACGAGGCCCTCGGGATCTTCGACCAGTGCATAGCCAAAGGCAGGGCCACTGCACGGATTTACTATGAGAAGGGATGTGCGTTCTTTGCCTTAGGGAAGTTCGAAGAGGCAATAGCTGCCCTTGACAGTGCCGTGGGGATCGACAGCAGCCATACCGGCGCGCTCGTGAAAAAAGGCCAGGCACTGTACGAGCTCGGGAAGTACGACGAGGCTGTCGAACTCTTCGACCGGGTGACCGCGCTCGATCCGGAGAATGCGGTTGCGCATTTCACGAGAGGTTCTGCCTTAACGAAACTCTCCCGGTTCGAAGACGCTATCATAGCCCTCGACCGGGCTCTCGAATTCGACGGCAACAACGGGAAAAGTTTTGCCTGCAAAGGATATGCCCTCTACCGGCTCGGCCGTTTTAAGGAGGCTGCGGAGTCTTTCGGCAAGGCCCAGAAACGCCAGGGAAAAGACCCGTTCACCCTCCTCTACCGGGGCAAGTCCCTCCTGCACAACGAGGCCTGGGAAGAGGGGATCGCGGCATTCGACAAGCTGATCGGACTCGACAGTAAAAATGCCGCAGCCTGGTATTACAAGGGGCTTGCCTATACCCGCATGGGCCTGCACGGCGAAGCGCTGGAATCGTTCGACCAGGCACTTGCCGCAGACGAACTGTGCGCCGTAGCATGGTACCAGAAAGGGCTCGTGCTCTTTGATCAGGAACACTATGGCGATGCCCTGCCATGCTTTGAGCGGGCGCTGGAGATCAGGCCGGATGTGCAGGACTATGCATTCAGGAAGGCCCTTTCCCTCTTCATGCTGGGACAGTTTACCGATGCTATCGTCTTCTTCGACCAGGCACTTGCCCATGGCCCGGCCACTTCGGCCATCCTGTATTACCGCGGGCGCTCGTGTATGGAAATCCAGAAGTATCCCGAGGCACTCGAAACACTCAACTCAGCGATCAGCCTCGACCCGGAGAACTCCTTTATCTGGCTTGCAAAAGGGGAGGCGCTCTTCCACCAGAACGACGGGACAGCTGCGGTTGCAGCATTCGACCAGGCACTTGCCCTCGACCCGAAATCGGTTGAAGCGGCATTCTATAAGGGCGAATCGCTGGCACTCACCGGAAGCGACGAGGATGCGGTCCATGCCTACGATCAGGTGCTCGGTCTCGACCCGTCGTATCCGGATGCAGCCTACAAAAAGGGGCTTGCCCTCTCCAGGCTGAAAAAGTATACCGAAGCCGTCGCAGCGTTCGATCAGGAGATCCAGTACGTAACGGATCATGCCCGCGCCTATTACCAGCGGGGCCTTGCCCTGTCGGCGCTCGGGAGTTATGAGAAGGCGATCCGGTCCTTTAAAAAAGCGCTCGAACACGATCCCTCCCTGCAGGACGCGCTCTTCCAGTCGGGGCTCGCGTATGCGAACATGAGCAGGTACGTACAGGCGCTTGCAGCCTTCGACAAGCTGCTCGAAGTCAGCCCCCAGAACGCCGGGGCCTTGTACCACAAGGGACGCATGCTCGCAAAACTGCAACGGGCTGACGAGGCCCTTGCGGTGCTGGATGCATCGCTCGATCTCGAGAACAATGTTTCCGATGTCTGGATCCTGAAAGGGAGTGTGCTGCTCGATCTCGATCGGCAGGAAGAGGCGCTTGCAGCCTTCGACCGGGCCCTTGCACTTACCCCGGAAAATACCGATGCCTGGTACCGCAAGGGTCTCTCCCTTGCCGGGCTCCACCGGTACAGCGAGGCGCTGCACTGCTTTGACCGGGTCCTTTCCGACGACCCGGACAATGCCCTGGCACTGTTCAAGAAGGGCAGCGCACACCTGTCCGGCGGCGACCTGAAATCTGCCATCGATGCACTCACCAGAGCCCTGGAGCTCAAGCCCGACAATGCCAACGGCTGGTACGACAAGGCCGTGGCTCTCGCCGGCATGGGAAGGTACGAGGAGGCTATCCCCTCCTTTGACCGGGCGCTCAAGCTCAATACGAAATATACGAGCGCCTATTTCGACAAGGGTATCGCACTTACAAAACTCGGGCGCGACAAGCAGGCAATAGAATCGTTCGAGATGGCCTCGGCAATCGACCCGGACTTTTCCATTGCCTATTACGAAAAAGGCCTTGCCTACTTCAGGCTCAAAAAGAACAAGGATGCAATTGCGGCGTTCGATGCGGCAATCGCGATCGATACCTCCAGCGCACCGGTCTTCCTCAACAAGGGCCGGGCGCTCGCAAACCTCAAAAAATATGCAGAAGCGGTAAATGCATTCGATGCCGCCATCCGGCTGGATCCCAAAGGCTACGATGCCTGGTTTGCCAAGGGCACTGCACTCGGCCGGCTCGAACAGTATGGCGATGCCGTTACGGCATTCGACCACGCCCTCGCTATCGATGCCGGCCCGTATGCACCCTACCATGAGAAAGGCGTAGCGCTGGCACGCCTCGGCAGGTACGCGGAAGCGATCGATGCATTCTCGCAGGGGATCGAACGGGACGGGACAAAGCCGGAGACCCATTACGAGAAGGGCCGGGCGCTCCTGGAACTCGGCGAAAACGAGAAGGCCGCAGAAGAGTTCCGCCGGGTTCTCGAACTCGACGCGACATTCGGGGACGCAGCATATTATCTCGGGATCCCGCTCGAACGCCTTGGCAGGTATGCCGAGGCCATTGCCACATTCGACCGGATGATCGCGAAAAAGCCGGATCACTTCGATGCATGGTTCCACCGGGGCCTCGCATCGGTCAGGCTGAAAAAGGATGATGAGGCGGTTCAGGCCTTTGAGAAGGCCCGCCAGATCGAACCCCACGATATCGACCTGCTCTTCTCCGAAGGAGAAGCCTGCTACCGGCTGGACCAGTACGACGAAGCGGTCCATCTCTTCGATATTGCGCTCGGAAAAGAGCCAGGGAACGGCGAGATCCTGTTTGCAAAAGGAAAAGCGCTCGCGAGCCTGAACCGGCACGAGGAGGCACAGGAAGTCCTCCGTATGGCATTTACCCAGCTCTCGGATAATTACGAGCCGGCATATCTCCGCGCCCGCTCGCTGGTTGCTCTCGGCCGGTTCGAAGACGCGGATATGGCCTTCGATGCAGCGCTTGCCCTCAACCCCCGGGATCCTGAAATCTGGGGCGGAAAGGGCGCGGCCCTGATGCACACGGGCCACTACGACGGGGCAATCGGGGCGTACGATCACCTGATCGCCTTAAAACCGGACGATCCCACGGGCCCTATGGAAAAGGGGCGGGCGCTTGCCGCAGTAAAGAAATATACCGATGCAATCGCCTCGTTCGACCGGGTCCTCGAACTTGTCCCATCGGACCCCGAAGCATCCCTCGAACGTGCACGGGCGCTCTATGCCCTCAAACGTTACGACGAGGCCCTTGCAGCGCTCGAAATTACCCTGTCTGCCAGCCCGAAAGACACCGATGCACTCTATTTCCGGGCCGCATCCCTGTCAGCACTCGGTGAGGACACCGAAGCTGCTGCCGCGTACGAGCGCCTGCTGGTGTACCTGCCCGACGATGCCGATGCATGGTACGAGCAGGGATGCGTGCTCTTACGGCTCAGGCACTACGACGATGCCATCGCGGCCTTCGACCGCACGCTCGTCATCAGCCCGCAGCACTTCGATGCGCAGGTCCAGAAAGCCCGGGCGTTAGACCAGCTCCAGCGGTACAGCGAGGCAGTCGCCAGTTACAACGAGGCGCTGGCGATACGGCCGGCTGATGCAAAAACCCTCTATTACAAGGGCGTTGCACTCGCCCGGACCGGCGCTGCCGAAGATGCCGTGAAGGCCTTTGATGCGGCGCTCGAAAGCGACCCGGTCTTTGCCGACGCGCTCTTTGAGAAAGGAAAAGCCCTTTCTGCCCTCGGGATGTTCCGCGAAGCGGTCAAGACGTTCGACAAAACCCTCCTTATCAGCAAGAATTACGCAGGAGTCTATTTCCACAAAGGAAAGGCCCTTGCAGAACTCGGACGACACGACGACGCAATCGTTGCCTTCGACAAAGAGATCGATCTCGATGCAGGAAACTTTGAGGCATTCTACAACAAGGGCCTTTCCCTGGCGGCAACCGGACGGCTCGACAATGCCATCGAGGCATTCGATCGCGTGATCCAGCTGACGCCCGGATCGGTGTCCGTATGGCTCCACCGGGGCATGGTCTTCTTCGATCTGGGGAAGTACACCGATGCCCTCGAATCGTACGACAAGACGCTGGAAATCGATCCGGACAATTCCGAAGCCTGGTACCTCCGCGGCAGGGCGCTTCTTGCCCTCAAAAAATACGACGATGCAGTCGGGGCTTTCGATAAGGCACTCGATGCCAATGCCGAGGCAACAGAGGCCTATTACTACAAGGGCCGGGCCCTCTTCGAACTGGGACAGTACGACGATGCAGTTCTTGCTTACGACAGCGCCATCCGCCGCAAACCGCGCCACGACGAGGCGCTGTACCACAAGGGCCTTGCCCTGTTAAAGATCTCCCGTGCCGAGGATGCGATACCCTCCTTCGATCTCGCACTGAAGATACGCCCGAACTTTGCCTACCTCTGGACCGGGAAAGGCATGGCCCTTGCCACCCTGGATCGGCACAAGGATGCCATTACCTGCTTCACAAAAGCCATTGCCCTCGACAAGAAAGATGCACAGACCTACTATGAGTACGGTCTCTCGCTCTCTGCACTGGGCAGATACCAGGAAGCCATCAAGAACTTCGATGCTGCCCTCGTCCAGCGCCCGAAGTGCGCACCGGCATTCTATGCGAAAGGCCGGGCCCTCTGCGGGATCGCAATGTATCCCGAGGCGATCACTGCCTTTGACCGGGCGCTTACTGAGAAAGGGGACTTTGCGGAAGCCTGGCTCCACAAAGGAATAGCCGAAGCAAACCTTGACCGGTACGACGAGGCAGTGGACTGCTATAACCATGCCCTTGCCATCAGCCCGTCCTATGCACCGGCGCTCCTCAACCTTGGCCGGTCCCTCATCCACCTCGAACGCATTGACGAGGCAAACGAGGCGCTGGACAAGGTAATCACCCTGCTGCCGGAATCAGCCGAAGCGTATTATTACCGGGGCCTTGCACTCTTCAAGCGCGACCAGAACGAGGCAGCGCTCGATGCGTTCAACCATGCCCTCAGTATCAACCGCCAGTACGCCCAGGCGCATTACTACAAGGGCGTCACGCTCAGCCGCTCCCGCCAGTACGAAGAAGCGATAGCATCGCTTGAAGCAGCCCTGAAGATAAAGAGCGATTACCCGGATGCTTTCTACGAGAAAGGAACGGCGTACCTGCACCTCGAGAAGTACAAGGAAGCGATCGCAGCTTTCGACCAGGCCCTTGTGGCAAACCCCGGGTATGCCGGCGCGATCTTCAAGAAGGGGCGGGCGTACCTGGCGCTCCGTAATCCCGACGGTGCAATCCGGGCATTCGACCGGGCGCTGGAACTCGATCCTTCCTGCTACCAGGCACATTACTGGAAGGCAAAAACGCTCTACGATGAAGGGAGCTTCGATGCCGCAATCACCGAGTACGACCGGGCGATCGGTATCCAGCCGGGACGCGCCGAGATCTACCGTGAACGAGGCCTTGCGTACGCTGCCGTTGAGCAGTACCGGGATGCGATAAAATCGTACGACCGGGCGCTGGAACTCGATCCCCTCAATGGCGAGACCTTTGCCCACAAAGGGGCGTCGCTTGCCGAGCTGGGGATGTATCGCGATGCACTGGAGGCTTTCGACAAGGCACTCGAACACGATGCCGGGCTTGCCGTTGCATGGTTCGGGAAAGGGAACGCCTTATACGATATCGGGAAGTTCGCCGAGGCACGCGATGCTTATGACGAAGGCCTCAGGATCGACCCGGAGAACGCGGTTGGGTGGACTAGGCGGGGCATGAGCATTGCCGGCCTGAACGATCACCGGGCAGCCATCGAGTCCTATGACCGGGCGCTCGCCATCGACCCGTCGTTCTCGATCGCCTACTTCACCAAGGGAAGCGCATTAGAGGCGCTCGGGCAGTACGAGGAGGCCGCCGAGTCCTACCATGCGATGATCTCGCTCCAGCCGGAATTTGTCGATGCCTGGATCCACCAGGGCCGGGCCCTCCAGGAACTGGAAAAATACCAGGAGGCGCTCACCTCGTTCAAGCGCGCCATCGAGATCGATCCGTCCAGAAAAGAGGTCTGGAACGACATCGGTGCCACCCTCGAAAAGCTCGGCAAGCAGGAAGAGGCAAAGATCTGCTACGAGAAGGCCCAGTAATTCCTTTTTTAGCATAAAAAAAAGAGAACCTTAAAAACGGAAAATTTTAGTATTTTTTCCTGACGGAGATATACCAGAACACCGCCCCGATAACGGCGATCACGGCCACAATGATCCCAAAGGCATATTTTACATAGAACGGGGTCTGGACTGCGGCCAGTTTCTGGGCATTCTCAAGGTTTCCCTGGAGATGGGGATAGTCCGGATCGAGCTGCTGGACCTTTTTGAAGTCGTCCACGCCCTCGCTGCACCGGCCCAGGCCGCAAAGCGCATAGGCACGGTTGAACCATGCATCGGGGTTATTGGGCTCGAGGGTCGTTGCTTTCTCGAATGCCGAGAGCTGGTCGTTAAAATATTTTGACGCGGTTGCCTGATCGCCGGCGGTATCCTTGTAGTAATAGCCGATATTATAGAGGATCTGCCCCCGGTTGATCAAGAACGGCACCGAGGTACTGTTCAGTGCGAGAGCCTTGTCCGATGCGGCAAGGGCGAGGTTAAGGGTCGCAATAGGATCCTGCGTCTTCAAGTGGACCCGGTTGAGAATATCCGCCCGGCCGTTCCAGGCCTCTGCAAACGAAGGATCGAGTGAGATTGCCTGGTCGTATGCCTGGAGGGCCAGGGTGTAGTTGTTCTGTGCCGTCAGGTTCTCGCCTGCCGCATACCATCCGGCAGCATCGGCCGGATCTGCCGAGACAGGAAAGATAAGGCATGCGCTAAGGACAAGAAGGAGCGTGAGAGATACCGCGTACGTGTATTTCATAACAGCAAGTACATGGGGCCGGCGTTCCTCATAAGAATTTTCACCGGGCATGAGCCCCTTTATTTTTTCAGCACGAGGACATGCCGGGTGAGGCTCTTGTGGACCCGCTGCGTATGGTGCTGGAGAACAGGCATGTGCTGCCCGGCGATGGCGGAAATATCGCGATGCGTCACCACGATTGCACGGCGGCCGGGTTTGAGGACGCGGCACATCTCGTCAAGCGCCCCGTGGTAGAGGTTCTCCATGGTGTCCTCTTTTTTGATGCAGACCGACTGCCCGTACGGGAAATCGGTTGCAATGGCATCGATGGATGCGTCCCGTACCGGGAGCCGGGTTGCATCGGCAAGCATCAGGGTCCCCTGCACCAGGTTCTCCCGGCAGCCGCCGATCATCATCGGGTCGAAGTCGCTCCCGATTGTCTCCATGCCGAGCATCTCCGACTCGATCAGGGTCCCGCCGGTCCCGCAGAAGGGGTCGAGGAGTTTTGCGCCCGCACCGCACAGGGTAAGGTTCACCAGCGTCCTTGCCATCCGGGGCATCATGACCCCGGGGTGGAAGAACTCCCGCTTCCCCGGGTTCCGCTCATTGTAGGCCCCCCGGGCAATCCGGTAGCGGACCTTCCCGAGATAGCAGCGGTCCCCGGACAGGATCGCCCGGTACTCCACCGGGGGATCGATCAGTTTTACGGGCCCTTTGACCATGGTGCCGATCAGCCGTTCGAACTCCCGCTGGGAACAGGGGTTGTGATCGTTACCGGCATGGATGAGTTTTGCCCGGCCGGCAAACTGCTCCTCTGTGACAAGAGAGAGATCGGAAAGCAGGCTGCGGAACGAGGCGGGTTCCGGGTCGCATTCGCCCAGGTATTCCATTACCACATGGGTCATGGCAAGGCGCTGTGCGGCAGAGGGATCCGGGCATTCTGCAACCGCGACCTGCGGGCGATAGTCCGTCACCGTCCCGACACACTCGAGCTCGGCACGGGGAAGAGTCTCGTTCTCGCCCGAGAGCTCGAAGATCAGCTTCATTCGTACGATATGGACGTTTTTTCCAGAAATACCTGTGGAAGAAAAAGAGAAAAAAGGGAGAATGAGAGGGTAGTTACTTTTTCCCTTTTTTCTTTCCCATCAGGCCGGAGAAGATCCCGCCGCCCTTGTTGCCGTGGCCTTCCAGTTCGGCGATCTTCTCGTAGAGCTCTTTTTGCTCCCCGGACACTCCTTTGGGAGTGACGATCTTCACCCGGACAAGGAGGTCCCCGGGCTTTCCGCGCCGTTTCACGCCTTCCCCGGCAATCCGGAGGGCCGTGTTGTACTGGATGCCGGCCGGGATCTTCAGCTCGAGGTGGCGTTTGTCTATGGTCTCGACCTCGACGGTGGTCCCGAGAACGGCAAGCGCGGGAGTGATCTCGACCGAGGTTTCAAGATTGTCGCCAACCCGCTCGAACCGCTTGTTCGGGAGCACGTACATCTCGATGTAGAGGTCGCCGTTTTGCGCCCCGTAGTCCCCGGCCTCGCCATAACCTTCCATGCGCAGGCGCATGCCGGTGTCAACACCGGCCGGGATATGGACGGAGACCTTGCGCTTTACCCGGGTATGGCCGGACCCGTGGCAGCTCTTGCACTGCTTCTCCGGGATCTTGCCCCGCCCCCCGCACATGGTACAGGGGGTCATCCGGACAAACTGCCCGAATGGCGACTGGGCAGTCTGGCGCATCTGGCCGCTGCCGCCGCACCGGGGACAGACATTGGTCTTTTTCGTCTCGCTCCCTGAGCCCGCACAGGTGGGGCATGCCTCGCTGTGCAGCAGATCGATCTCCTTGTCGGTGCCGGCTACCGCCTCTTCAAGCGAGAGCTGCATCCGCATTAAGACATCGTCGCCGGACCGGGGCCCGGAGCGGCGCTGGCCGCCGCCAAAGAAGTCGAAGATGTCGCCAAACCCGGAGAAGTCGGAGGAAAAGCCTCCCCCGCCAAAGCCCCCGGCACCGGTATAGGATCCCTTCGAGGCGTTCGTGTACGTCTCGTGGCCCATGTTGTCGTACTGCGCACGCTTCTGGGCATCCGAGAGCACGCTGTAGGCCTCGTTGATCGACTTGAATTTGTCTTCGGCTCCCGAGTCCTTGCAGACATCCGGGTGGTACTTCCGGGCGAGGTTGCGGTATGCCTTCTGGACCTCTTTTTCATCGGCAGTCCTCGGTACGCCGAGGATCTCATAGTAATCGCCCGAAGCCATGAGCGCTCACTCGTCTTTGACTTTGTAATCTGCGTTGACTACGTTGTCGTCCTGTTTCTGGTCCGGCTCTGCCTGCTGCTGGTGGGGCCCGGCGCCGGCTGCACCCTCGGCCGCTCCCTGCTGCTTTGCGGCGTTCTCGGCCTGCATCTTCTGGTAGATCTTCGTAGTGGCCGCGTACACCGCTTCGGTCAGGGTCTCCATAGCCTTCTTGATCTCATCGATATTCTCGCCGGCAAGAACCTTCCTGACCTCGGCAACGCCGTCCTCGATCTTCTTCTTGTCGTCCGCTTCGAGCTTCTCGCCGTTCTCTTTGAGCATCTTTTCCGCAGTAAAGACCGCGGTGTCGGCCTGGTTCCTGACCTCGATCTCGTCCCGCTTCTTCTTGTCGTCGGCCTCGAACTGCTTTGCGGCATCCATCATCTTCTTGATCTCTTCATCGGAGAGCTTCTTGTCGCCTTTGATGGAGATCGCCTGCTCGTTGCCGCTCCCGAGATCCTTTGCAGAGACGTGGATGATCCCGTTCGAATCGATATCGAAGGTCACTTCGATCTGCGGGATGCCCCGGGGCGCCGGGGGGATACCGGTCAGCTGGAACTTGCCGAGCGTGAAGTTGTCCTTTGCAAGCGCACGCTCGCCCTGAACGACATGAATCTCGACACTGGTCTGCCCGTCTGCGGCAGTCGAGAAGATCTGGCTCTTCCGTGTCGGGATCGTGGTGTTTCTCTCGATGAGTTTGGTTGCAATCCCACCGAGCGTCTCGATACCGAGCGTAAGCGGCGTCACGTCAAGGAGCACGATATCCTTGGTCTCACCGGTCAGCACGGCGCCCTGGATGGCTGCACCAAGGGCAACGCACTCGTCCGGGTTGAGGCCCTTGTCCGGCTCTTTTCCGAGGAGCTTCTTTACCGTCTCCACAACGAGCGGGATACGGGTCGACCCGCCGACCAGCAGCACATGGTCGATGTCTTTGGCCGTCAATTTCGCGTCGCTCAATGCCTGGTTGACCGGGCCGACCGTGGATTCGATCAGGTCGCCGATCAGCTGTTCGAGCTTGGCACGGGAGAGGTCGATATTGAGGAATTTCGGGCCGGTCGAGTCCGTGGTGATGTAGGGCAGGTTGATGTTCGTGGTCTGGCGCTGGGAGAGCTCGATCTTCGCGTTCTCCGATGCATCGCGCAGGCGCTGCATGGCATAGATATCGTTCTTGAGATCGATGCCCTCTTTCTTCTTGAACTCCTCGACAAGGTAATCGGTGATCCTCTTATCGAAGTCGTCGCCGCCAAGGTGGTTATTCCCTGCGGTAGACTTGACCTCAAAGACGCCGTCGCCGAGAGTCAGGATCGAGACATCGAACGTCCCGCCGCCGAGATCGTAGACAAGGACGGTGACATCTGCTTCCTTATCGATGCCGTACGCAAGGGCGCTTGCCGTGGGCTCGTTGATGATACGCAGGACTTCAAGGCCGGCGATCTTTCCTGCATCCTTGGTTGCCTGCCTCTGGGCGTCGTTGAAATAGGCCGGGACCGTGATAACGGCCTTTGCAATCTTCTCGCCCAGGTAGGCCTCGGCATCGGTCTTGAGCTTCTGGAGGATCATCGCCGAGATCTCCTGCGGCGTGTACTCCTTGTCGCCGATCTTTACCTTTTCCGTTGTCCCCATCTTGCGCTTGATGGACTGGATCGTGCGCTGGGGGTTGGTGATTGCCTGGCGCTTCGCGAGGCTTCCCACGAGGCGCTCGCCTTCCTTGGTGAATGCAACGACCGATGCGGTTGTCCGTCCGCCTTCGCTGTTGGGGATGACGATGGGCTTGCCCGCCTCCATGATCGACATGCAGGAGAAGGTGGTCCCAAGGTCGATCCCTAAAATCTTCTCGTTTGCCATAAGAGTTCAGTCCTCCTTTTTGGTTGATTCACAATGTTCTTTCTGGTTGTCTGGTGTTCCCTTCGATACTGCGACTTTTGCATACCGGATCACTTTCTTGTGCATCCGGTACCCCGGTGATACGACATCCACGACCATCCCTTCCTTTTCCGGGGAGGGGACATGGGCGATCGCTTCGTGTTCGCCGGGGTCAAAGGTTTTTTTCACTGCGTCAATCTGGGAGATACCGTGCCGTGCAAGGATATCGGCAAACAGGCTGCGGATGTGTTCGACACCGGTGCGGAGATGTTCGTCGTCCGCCTTGAGGGCTCGCTCCAGGTTGTCGGCAATCTCCAGCACATCGACCGCAAAACGTTCGTTTGCGTGGTGCACCAGGGATTCCTGGTCCCGGGTAACCCTCTTCCGGTAGTTGTCGAAATCCGCGGCAAGCCGGAGGTACCGCTCGTTTGCGTCTGCCAGCAGTCTCTTTTGTTCCGCGAGTTCATCGCGTTCAGGAGTCTGGCTGGCTGCGGATTGCTCCGGCTCATTTGCCTTGGTATCCGGCACAGGGGTGGTATCGTGATCTTCCATAGCACATCCCATTCGATGTTCCAATATCTATTGAATTGTGGTTCTATATAAAATTTAGGAACGCTCCAACGACTGAACGGCCCTGCACACGAGGCCATAAAATAATACGGTGGCACGAGCGCACGGGAAACGGGAAATATCCCGACAGGGAGGCCCGGTCCGCGTATCCGGGAAAAATCCCGGTGGATCCGTATGCAGTATTCCGGATACCCGCTCGCGGAGGATCGCTGTATACGGGAAAATATTCCGGGATGGGGGAGTTCATTTTGTACCTTAATGACCCCCCATCAGGAAAGGCGCCGGGTCCGGCACTCTTTTCCGGTCAAATTTTCGTCGTAAAAACCAGAGGACGTTCGACCGGATTTTTATCAGGTACGGGCAATGGAAGTAGGGGATCGTGCGGGTACAAAATAAAAATGCCTGGCGGAATCTGGTATCTTCCGGATCGTTTTACGGAGTAAAAATTTCCGTGCATCATTTTTGCAGGGATCAAATTGTACCTCAATGATCCCCCATACCGGCGATTAAAAATTGCTCATACCCAAGTTTATCCGGTCCTGAACTGTTGCTGCAGGACTCTCTGTTGCCCGGCCAAAAATCCCCGGTTTCCCGGTCAACCGGGAGGATACCGAAGTACCTTTTTGTCCTTTCCGAACATATAGAAAAACCATGAAATGGGCGCTTCTTTCGGTATGGGATAAGACCGGGATCGTGGAACTGGCACAGGCTATGGTGAAAAACAAGTTTTCCCTTATGAGTTCCGGCGGTACCGGCAAAGCGCTGGAACAGGCAAAGATCCCGTTCACGGAGGTCTCGAATTATACCGGCTTTCCCGAGATGATGGACGGCCGGGTAAAGACGCTCCACCCCAAGGTTCACGGCGGCCTTCTGGGCCGGCGCCAGATCGACGATGCAGTGATGGCGAAGTACGGCATCAACCGGATCGATCTTTTAGTGGTCAACCTGTACCCGTTCGAGAAGATGTCGGGACAGTCCCTTCCCCTCGACAAGCTCATCGAGTATGTCGATGTGGGCGGGCCGGCCATGATCCGGGCGGCGGCAAAGAACTTCAAAGACGTTGCCGTTGTCGTTGACCCGGCGGATTACCCGATGGTCACCAAAACCGTTGAAGGCGCCGGGTTTACCGAAGAGCAGCGGTTGAACCTTGCGAAAAAGGCATTTGCCCGGACCGCTGCATACGATGCTGCGATCAGCAACCACCTCCAGTCCCTCAATGCAGCGTTCCCCCCGACCCTCTCCCTCCAGTATTCCCACGGCAGGATGCTCCGGTACGGAGAGAACCCCCACCAGCAGGCCGCGGTCTACGGTACTTCGGGTATTGCCGGTGCCGAACCGCTCCAGGGAAAGCAGATGTCGTATAACAATTACCTCGACGTCAACGCGGGGACCGCCCTCCTCCGCGAGTTTGAGGACCCGGCAGCAGTCATCGTAAAGCACAACAACCCCTGCGGGGTCTCGATCGGATCCGACATCCTCGACGCCTACCTGACCGCCCGGGAGGTAGACCCGGTCTCTGCCTACGGCTCGGTAGTCTCGCTCAACCGCGAAGTTGACAAGAAACTTGCAGAGGCCATCGACTCCACCTTTGTCGAAGTGATAGTCGCCCCGTCGTTTACCAGGGATGCCCTCGAAACAATGAAGAAGAAAGAGAACATGCGGGTGCTTGTCCTGCCAGAACGCGTCAATGCTGACGAAGTCCGGGCAATCGATGGCGGCATTCTCGTCCAGCGGACACCGGCCTACCAAGAGAACTGGCAGGTGATCACCGACCGCGACCCGACTACCGACGAGATGGCCGCACTTAAGCTTGCCTGGAAGGTCTGCAAGCACACGAAAAGCAACACCATCATCTTTGCCGACCAGAAGCGCACGCTCGGGATCGGCGCCGGGCAGATGAGCCGGGTAGACTCGGCAAAGATCGCAATCGAGAAGGCCTGCGCACCGCTCGCCGGATCCGCAGTAGCCTCCGATGCATTTCTTCCCTTCCCGGACACGCTCGAAGTTGCGGCAAAGGCCGGGGCAACGGCCCTTGTCCAGCCCGGCGGCTCCATCCGTGACAAGGAAGTCATCGAAGCGGCAAACAAGCTCAACATGGCGATGGTCTTTACCGGTGTACGGTACTTCCGGCACTGACAAAATTACCGGTATTCTCCTTTTTTGGCCCGGATTTTAAGATAGATATATATTCTGCGAAGTTTTGATAATTGCTTAAATCGTTTGTGGCAAAACAGTCACGGATGGTTTAGCTGCATTTGTGTGGTGAAGGAAAAATGGATTACGGAAAAGTACTTGGCGAAGCCTTCGGCTACGCAAAGGATGGCCTTGTCGGAAACCTGATAAAGTGGATTCTCTTAATCGTCCTTGAGATCCTACCGGCAATACCGATCATTGCATGGGCGCTCGTGTTCGCCGGCTCGCTGATGAGCGGCGCGACCCCCGACTTCATGTCGCTTATGGGTGGGTTTGTCGTTGCACTCATCATCGCGGTTCTGCTCGGAGCCATCTATGAAGGATATATGCTTAAGATCCTCCGGGGTGACAAACCGCTGCCAGAGATCACGGAACTCGGCAAACTCTTTGTTGACGGTATCAAGTACCTGGTCATCGAGATCGTCTATGTAATTCCGGTAATCATCGTTTTAGTGGCAGTAGCATTAGCCGCAACCTTGGCAATCATTAAAAAGGGACTTTTATCAACCCAAAATATGACCACGGTTGCATCAACCCAGAATATAGCTCAAAATATATCTACATCGATTATTGGCCCTGTACTTGTTGGGGTGCTTATTGCGGTAATTCTTGCAATTATTTTATGTTTTATTGCCACCATTGGTGTGATCCGCTTTGCGCGTACCGGAAAAATGGGGGAGGCATTTAACTTTGGAGAAATTTTTTCCACCATCGGCAAGATCGGAACAGGTAGTTATATACTCGCACTTATTATAATTGTAGTGATTTTCGGAGTAATCTACTCAGTTCTCGGACTGATCCCCATAGTCGGACCAATTATTGAGATCATAATCAGTCCCTTCCTCATGGTCTTTGCAGCACGGTACATCTGCCAGCTCTACGACAGCGCCGATACTGCATAACTAAAGTCATATATTACTTTTTTGTGGGGACGAAATTGTATATGTGGATCTTTTGAAGATAACCAAACCAGCACTATACAGGTAAACCAGTTATATGACAGAAATTGTTCACTCAATTTTTAGCTCGAATGTTTTATAATCGTTAGGGATCTTGAGGTTCCTTATATTTTCGAAATCTGCATTTCCCTCAATAGCTGCCTTCAACGCTCACAATAGGGGAATTTCCATATTTACACACCATAGCCAATGAGGATACCCTGAACAAGGTCATTTAATTGAGTGAAATTAAAAATTTCCTTTTTTTTACTATAAGGATCTGGAAATAAATAATCATGCAAATAAAAAAGGAATGGGTTATTCTAACTGACGAGCGGCGACTTTTCCAACAATCGGAACAAGAAATTTTTCTCCCTTATATGCTTTATAAATCAACACCACCCATAAAATTAACATAATAATCCAAATTAACGTAGTAATTATACCAAAAGTGGCACGTGTTCCAGCAGCTGCATAATAACCAGCACCAATTGTCATCATTTCAACAATAGCACCAACTATCCAAATGATAAGTGATAGTGGCAGAAATGTCAAAAGGGACTGCATGGCATTGAATCGTACAGTTTTATTCTCTTTTTCCACAAGGAGGAAAATTATCCCTGTTAACCATCCAAGTACATAACATGCAGCTGATGCAATATTTTCATCAAGACCAAAGGTTGCGGTATCACCTTGTGCTATCGCAGAATCACCTGCATGAGAAGTTCCCGCAGCGCCGGCTTTTTTACCACAATTCGGACAGACATCCGAGATGGATAAATCCATAGATGCCCCACAATTTCCACAAAAATCTGGCATATATATATCAAGGATATTTGAAAATAAAAAAAGGTTGCTATTTAAGTTGATTTGATCTAAAAAGACTCATACTCCTTAAGAGGTGACACGGCAATCCAATCCCTATGCTGTGATATATTATGGATAGTCTATGCAAGATTCGGTATTTGATTGATTACATCGTTTAAGTCTACGATATGCCAACTGCCAGCCTTTAATAAACCCATATTTTTCTAGAGCCATAATTGCATAATTGGAACAAGAGGGATAAAATCTGCATAAAATCCCTTTTCGGCCATTATATTTTCTTCCCAATTTCCCATGCCAGATTGACCTTATACAAAAAATAGACACGGCAACAAAAATATTATTTTTTATCATAGACTATCAGTTCTTCTTTGAAATCACCTGATCCACATTTCGGGCATCTTTTTAGTCGTTCTAATTCATCCTCATAGGTATTCAATTTTTGTTCACTTTTATTCCGTGCATTGGCATCACACATATTGCAGCATTGGGTTTTTTTAACCCCGGCAATATTTTTTGTAATGACATTTTCTCGTTTAGTTAAAGAGTGCCAGGAAGTACCACACTGATTACAAGTTCTTTTATATTCAGAAACCTGCTTTTCAGAGTCAAAAATGTCACTCGAACCACAATTCGTACAAAATTTTAAGTTTGGTGCTACCGACTTCCCACAATTTCTACAAGTCCTCATGATAATTCAACCTGCCCATAATTACTATTGTTCAACGACGCGCGCTCCACAGTTATGACAAAATTTTTCATTTGGTTCAATTTTTGTATTACATTTGGGACATTCAAAAGTTACTTTTTTCCCGCATTCGGGACAGAATTTGACATTGGCTTTAATTACCGCTTTGCAGAATGGACATCGCATTTCCTCGCCACTTGCAGAGGTCATCTGGTTTCCGCATTCGGGACAATATTTTACAGAACCGTTTGCTTTGAATCCACATTTGGGACATAATGAAAATCCCGCACTTATTTGGGGAGATCCTGCCATATGCGGGGCGGGTTGAGAAATCATAGCCTGACCCATTGCTTGACTCATCGCCATTCCTGCGCCAATTCCAGCACCGAGTCCCGCGATTCCAGCTGCATCCCCTCCTTTTTCAGCCCCTACACCAATACCCCCAATAGCCTGACCCGTCTGTAACTGCATATAATTTACACCGAGTGCAGACATCGCACTTCTCTGGTCGATTGCCTTCTGAACCGCTTCGGACATTTTTATTACGAGGCCGGAAAACTTTGTGATTTTGAGACCATACTGCTCTGTTTCACTGGTCAGATTCGAGAGACACATCTGTTCAATTTCAGATAAATATGCAGGCATGTCGAGAATGCCCATTCCTTTGTTTTTCTGCAGATTTCCAAGGATTGCATTGATGGTCATTAGGATTTGATCCTGAAGCCAGTGTGCAATTTCATCGGTATGCTGCATCCCTTTTGTACCGATAAACTGAGTGATAAAGAGCATCGGGTTGGAAACCTTATAGGCAAATTGTCCCGAAACAATGAAATTTGCCAGTCCGAAATCCTTGTCGCGGAATGTCATCGTATTAGCGGATTCAAATTTTCCACGAAATTCTCGTTTCTGAACATAATACACTTCGCCAATCTGCCTAACACCGGTTAACGCTGCACCAAGTGTTGCAAGGACGGGGACATTCTGGGTTGTCAGGGCATACCGATCAGGACGGTCAAAAACATGAAGTGCTTTACCATCTCTGAAGAAGACTGCCATTTCATCTTCTCTGACAATTACATTATCATTCCAAGCAGTATTTCTCGGCAGTCGCCATACGAGATTTTGACCTTTCAAATTATCGGGCCAGTAAAATGTATTCCGCGCCGCATCATTCGACTTATCAATCTGCTTTTGATTCCCAAAAGTATCAAGTGCCATTTAGAATTCACCTAGGGTTCTATCGTGGATATTAATGACAATCGTTGGTTGAAGACATTATCCAGACCCGAGGCCTGTTTTTTGATTTCGTTTAATTGGGGTTTAAGTTCCCCCAACTTGTTTTCAAGGATATATGTATCCATGGACTGCACCAAACTTTGCATATCTTTTACCCGTTTGATCAACGCTAAATCAAATTCATAAATGCAATTTAACTCTTTTTCTTCGGTCCTTATTTGGGGGGAAATCCCGGAATATCCCTGTTCTGCGTGACGGATTTTGGCTTCAAGACCTTTAATCTGGTTAATACAATCCTTAACATCACGGATGGAATCAATTTCAAATGCCCTTGTTAAAGTTTCACCAATCCGATCAAGAGGGATTTTTATTTCATTTTCAATCTGGTCGGCGATGTAACACCGCAAGATATTGTCTGATGCGCGAAGATCCTCACGTATCCTATATCCCCTGAATCCGGGGATTGCCAGTTCAATTTTTTTAATTAAACCCCGGTTATCCACAACAGATTCTCTTAAATCAGCCATTGATTTTGTTCCTCCCGGTTACAACAAAATATAATACAAAAATTATAATTATAAGTCCAATTATAAGCAGAATATCTATGTGAACAAAGAAAATACCTATGATACCCAAACCGATCAATAGACACAGTACTCCAAAGAAGGATACAATGGGCATTTTCACGCTTACTGACCCCAGAGCGATCAGTCCACATCCTAATATAATTAGAAAAACAACACTCGAAATCCAAACATCCTTAAAAATCGATTGCGCAATTAACAATAAGGCAAAAGCGGTTATTGCAAGCCCCCACCCCATATAAAACTGTCTGTTATCCTCTTTCCGATTCTCCTCCACTACATTCACTTCCCTAACTAAAGCACGGTAAAAATATAGTAATACATTATAAATAAGGGTTTTGTATACTACCCGTTATGTATTGGAGATCAAAAAAATCAGTTATTCGGTGAGCGAATCTCAATTGTATAGGAATTGAGAAACTCTTCATTAATTACCAAGTAATAGTGTTTATTACCGGCATAGAATTTTTCCACCCACGGACGAGGATCGTTCCCAGAACTTTTCCAAAGTGTGACGTCTAGCCCCCCGGGCGGTTCGATTGTTCGGGCCACCTGGTTTGGATTATCACCATCCATCACTTGAATAGAAAGACGGGGAAAAATCGCAGATGCTGAAGAGCTCCCCCCTTTTATATCTTGCCCACCGGTGACTTTGGGATCTGCAGTATACCACAGTTCCCAATATGATGGAACATAAAAGTTATTTGTTGTTCTACTAGAGGTTCCTGAAAATGTTGCAATTGTCTTTAAATTTGCCTTACGGGGTAGAACAGTTCCTTTAGATACCAAAGATGATGTCGAGGAAACATATGATGTAGTGGTAACAGATGGATATATTGAGGATGTTACATCAGTAGAATATTGACCTTCACCGGATGCAACAGTAACAGGATATTCAGAATGGGATTCAGCATTTGTCGATGACTCCGCCAAATAATATCCTGCAATCGCAATAATTACAATTACAATAACAGCAACCGCAGTAACTAAGCCCCGACGTGATTTCGTAGTTTGAGGAATCACTTCGGCAATTTTAGGAGATTCTGGTGAAACATATTCTGCACCACATATCGGGCACTTCACGGACGCTGTCAAATCCAGTTTCGCACCACAGTTTCCGCAAAAAGCTTCTTTCATTATTAATAATTGGATTTAAAGTAAAAAAATTGTGGCGTTATAGAAATCAACAATAAGAACCACGAAGCTAAAAAACATGAAACCATTGTAAACGATCACTTTCAATTTAATTTCTTTGAGCAGAAACCTGTATTTGTGTCTTTGAGCGCTTCGCTAACCATACAATTCATGACAGAAGTGGCGATTTTGACTCCGCAATTGTTGAGAATGCCATGTTACTTTGATAGTATAGTTTAACATATTTGTTTTAAAAAATGAAAAAAGGTTGTCATTCCCAAAAAAAATTAGCCCCTATTTAATGTAGTAACTTCCGCAATAGGTGTGATAGAAAGTGATTTTATTAACGCTACACTATCTGAATTATTTTCCCCATTATAGGTATATACATAAATGTTGTTATTCGCCTTTGTGAATATCTGCCAACCTTTCGCGATCTGTTTGTTAGTATCCTGATCAGTTACAACATAGTCTATTCTATATGCTTTGTTGTCAGAAATTTTTAGCTGGAAAAAACTACCCGTTTTTTCCCAAAGTTGGTTTTTTTGATTATAGGTCTCCTGCAATGCAAGAACAGCTTTATTGAAATAGGTCTCAAGATCATCTTTATAACCAGGATCGGCATCTATTGTCAATATATACGAACTTGTGCCGGGGACATAGAATCCTACAATATTTTTTGTATTTCTTCCATAATTGCGGACTGCCCATGTACCCTTTTCATCATAGGACCAACTTGACGGATACTGGAGAGATATCCCGTATTGTGTATTAGTATATGTAGACACAGCCGAAGTTGAGGATGTAGATCCGGTGGATGTGGTGGTGCCAGTGGTTGTTGAAGACACCGATCCCCCCGCATTGCTGGCTGGCACAGTATTTGAAATACTTGTTGATCCTTGAGGATTACTACTTATATTGTTTGAAGTACATCCCATTGAAAACACACACGCGATCAAAATCCCAATACATATCAAAGTAATGGTATACCATTTCATATATTGTTGTTATCAGTAATCATTAATAAAATACCCTATTTCAAATGAAAATAAGCAGATATTTAATCAAGTAATTTATTTTCAAAATTGTATTAAAAATTGAATACATTATGTGCGTTGAAGAGCGATGATAATATAGGGAGTATAAAGGACTCAATAAATCCAAATAACAGTATAAAAAAAGTTGCTTTGGCTCTGTAGAAATCATTTTTCCGAGAAGAGAGCCCCCCAGTAAGTCGAAAGATCTAAGTTACAGTGCACCCACATTAGGTTATGTTCAGTAACGACAAGGGGGCAAAATAGAGTCAGCAAACCGGCATATCAGGTTTGTTGAATTATCTTTGGGATAATCCGAGATTCCAGTACTCCGTTGTATTCCTCCCAATTCTCAAAGAAGATATACACACTGCACCAGTTAACTAGCTTTCTTCTCCTGAAAGAATATCTTTCGGAAGATTACCTGGATACCCTAGACCTTGCGGAGATCATAGACAGACTCCGGGAAAAAATCCATCTTGATAATGTCCCTCATTTCACGACGATTCATAAGTTCTGCCAGCATCTTCGATCATCGACATTTGCTCGGTTAATCAACCGGTTGACGACGAAATTCTATGACGGGGGAGAGAAGATTCAATGTACTGCTATCGATTCCTCCGGGTTCACCAGTTCTTATACCAGTCATTATTATTCCTGGAGAACCGGAAAACCAGAAAACGATTCCTGAAAACCTCCATCTCCGTTGATACGGATCAACAGGTTGTTACAGGTTTGATGAGAGCCACGAATTGATCCAAGATACTCTGGACTCCTGTTCTCTCATCCCGGTCAGAAACAGAAAACACAAACGGATTTCAGGATACTATCGAAGACACCTGGCTCTATTGTTCGATGATGAAAAATAGCATCAGAGAAATGAAGTTGAAACCGTATTCACCGGATTAAGGAGATTAAGATCAAAAACAGCCTCTACAACATCTCAAGAATAATCTCTACTTTGTCATCTCTTATTCGCATTCAGGAATCCTACAGAGAGCAGTTATACAAGTATTTCATCATACATTAACAATTTTCTTCCACTCCTAGAACAATAAAAGATACAATAATTACTCTTCCTGTACCCCTTTCTTCAACAGGAGTGTAGCATTTATCATTACGTTACATTTTGGACAAATTTCTATATCAACATACGGGAACTTGTTCATACCCGTCAGAATAATAGATGAAATCAGGCATTGCAACATTATATTTATAAATTTTTAATATTCCCATGAAATTTTTGGACCGCGGTATAATGCCACAGTTATAAATAAATAGATAGGAAGATAAAATTTTCTAGTTTCATAAAATATATAGGGATGAATTATGAGTGGGGAAGAGTCAAACTTACAAAAAGCCCTTACAGAAAAGGAAAAAATAGAACGGCTGCTTGAAAATCTGGAAAATCTAAAAGTTAAGGGATTAGTATCAGCAGAAGATTATATCCGCATTAAAGCTGGGTATGACAAATTAATATATGATGCAAATGAGGCAATTATACAAATTAAGGAAACAATAGGGAAACAGATAAAATTGGAAGATACAAATATTAACTTATTTACTCAAATTCTTGAAAACCAGGAAATTCGTTTTAAAAAAGGGGAGTTAATCAAGGCCGAATTTAAAAAGGAACGAAAAAATGTTCAAGAAGAGCTGCAAAAATCTGAAAAAAACAAATCAACTCTTCAACGATTAGTAAATGCAAATAATGTATCCGATCTTTCTGCGGAGACCGTCAAATCTCGAACGGGATCTTTCAAACAGGATTTATTATCCTCCGACAGTAATACTATCTCTAGTAAAAAAAAGACGTTTGTAGTAATAGGGGGATTTATTGTAATTATTACCCTTATATTAGGAGGTGTTTTCTTTCTTTGGCAAGGTCAATGGGTAAACGAAGTTTCGCAACCTGGTGAAACCCAAGGAATTGATGCCACAGGGACTCCCGCATATGTAGTTACCCAATCTCTTCAACTACTGAGCAATGGTCAATATGATAGAGTCACCAACTTATTTGTTGACACCTACACAGAACAACCTCTTTCTGAGGAAAAGAAAGCATCCACTATTGTATCATTAGAACAAAACCTGAAACAAAATAATTTTAAAATTATTGATATTCAAATTCTTCAAACTTCAAAAATTAACGATAACCGGTATTTGGTTTCAGGAACCTATTCGTATTCCTCACGAGATTCCTTTGGAGTTACCGCACATAATACCCGAAACTTTTCATACACAGTTATCAAAATGAATGGACAGTGGCGGATTGTGTACCCTGAAAGGGGTTGGTGGTAACCTTAATTTAAATTTTCCCCTATCCATTCACCCGGATATTGTAAGTAGCGGGAATTCTGTAAAAACACTCCGCTGAAATGAACCTAAAATCGGGGAATATACAGAGAAACGCTATTATATTAAATTGATTACACGAATATTGAATTTTTTAGAATAAGGATTTTATAAATAACCATTTCTTTAATATATAACTCATGCAACATCATCCAGCAAAATCGAAATCATAATGCCAGTCTTGAAAAGGAAGTTTAACAAATTTCTCAAAGTTCGCAAATGCCGACTTAAAATTTAGGAGTTAAATTCAAAATTATATACTAAAATAGCTCATAAATAATTTTTGGTTTGACATTTTGTATCCTTGAGGAATTCTTCTGAGTTATTGTAAGGTTCAATTATAGATATGATCAGGAGTAATTAACAATTTAACTAAAAAATTAAGAATAGGATCGGAATGGAACGTACTTGTCAACAACTTTAACGCGATCACCCGAAGGGGTAATTACCCAGACTTCGGCACGGTCTGTGTTGGTGTTTGTGGAATCAAGGGATATGCTCTGACCAATTGTAAGGGGTGAAACCATTTTATCATTTTCGACAATGCCATCTGAGCGAGTAAGGCGAACATCAATTTCAGGTATGACATTCATTCCATACCCACCTTGAAACGTGAAGATAACATGGGGTGCATGCGCATGACCGTCACTATGAACTTCTACGGAAACTTCATAATTATGCGGCAGGGTTTGCGTTGGGCCCGGTGTTTCCGGTGCTGCTACCGATGTTTGGGTGACTACTGTTCCATATGATCCCTGTTGCGGAGAACTACTTGTACAACCTGTACACAGAGAAATCATAACTAAAAGAGATAATACCATCAGGGTCCACAGATATCTCATATTATTGCATATGTTAAAATTCAACTTATATTTTTTGGAATTTGTAGGTAAGTCATCCCAGAAAACCACAAAATATGCGGGGCAATATTTACAATATTCTATTAATTGTAACCGGGAACTCTGCCCACGTTTTTCTTTCGCAGATGAAAAACCAAGTTCCGATGAGGAACAGCCCGGATAAAAGAACAAAAAAGGGATCCGCTGTCCTTATCTCTGCACTGCGCCGAGGTTTGCCTGCTCCACGGTCTTTGCGTACCGGGCAAGGACGCCCGTGAGCGGCTTTTTTACCGGCTTCCATAAGGCTTTGCGTGCCGCAAGCGTCGTTTCATCGACCAGTAGATCGATCTTCTTTGCGAAGAGATCGACCGCGATTTTGTCCCCGTCGTGGACAAATGCAATCGGCCCGCCGACCGCTGCCTCGGGCGCCACATGCCCGATACAGGGGCCCCGGGTGCCGCCCGAGAAGCGCCCGTCCGTGATCAGGACAACATCCTTGTAGCCCACGCCCATCAGGGCCGATGTTGCGGCAAGCATCTCCGGCATTCCCGGGGCCCCGCGGGGACCTTCGTTCCGGATGATGACCACATCGCCCTCCTTTACCTGCCGCGAGAGGATCGCAGCCATTGCCGGTTCCTCGCCATCGAAGACCCGGGCCGGGCCGGTGTGCTTCCAGATCTCCTTTGGCACGGCTGCACACTTCACGACCGCACCATCCGGCGCGAGCGATCCAAAGAGGATCTTGAGGCCGCCGGCAGTATTGACCGGGTGATCCGGGCTTTTAATGACATCTTCGTTTTTGATGACCGCTGCATCTGCGATCTGGCGGATGGTCTTTCCCGAGACCGTCGGGAGATCGTCCAGGTACTTCTCCAGGCGTTTCATGACTGCCGGGATCCCGCCGGCACGGTACAGGGTCTGCATCGAATGGGGGCCCGAGGGCTGCATGTAGCAGATGTGGGGGATCTCCTCTGCAATGCGGTTGAAGTCCTCTAAGGAGAGCGGGACTTCTGCCTCGGTTGCCACCGCCATGAGATGAAGGACGGTGTTCGTGGAACCGCCAAGGGCCATGTCCAGGCGGATCGCGTTCTCCAGGCTCTTTTTCGTGACGATACTGCGGGGCGTGATATTTTTATTAACTGCGGCAACGGCAGCTTCACCCGTCTCGCGGGCAATCCGTAACTTGGCGGCGTCGACCGCAGGTATCGTTGCGCAGCCCGGAAGGGACATCCCGAGGGTCTCGGTCATGCAGGCCATGGTGTTTGCCGTATAAAGTCCCTGGCAGCTCCCGCAGCCGGGCATGGCGCAGCATTCGAGATCCTTTAAGGACTCGTCGCTCATGTTACCGGCGGCGACTTTCCCGACCCCTTCAAAGACATCAATGAGCGAGAGGTCTTTTCCCCCGAGGTTGCCGGAGAGCATCGGCCCGCCCGTCAAAACAACGGTCGGGACATTGGTCCGGACCGCTGCCATGAGCATGCCGGGCACGATCTTGTCGCAGGTACCTACACAGACAAGCCCATCGAATCGGTGCGCCTGCACCATGAGCTCGATGGAATCGGCAATGTTCTCACGTGAGGGAAGGGAATACCGCATTCCTTCGTGGCCCATGGCAATCCCGTCGCAGATGCCGATCACGCCGAACTCGAACGGCACTCCGCCGGCCGCGGCTATGCCCTCGCGGACCCGTTCAGACAACTGCCGCAGGTGCATATGGCCGGGAACAATCGTGTTATAGGCATTTGCAATCCCGACAAACGGCTGTGCCATCTCGCGGTCGGTCACACCCAGTGCACGCAGGAGCGAGCGGTTCGGCGCCCGTTCGTATCCCTTTTTTACCCTGTCGCTTCGCAGTTCTGTCATTAGCAGGGATGGTTGCCCGGCATGGGTCATGAAACTAGCGCCGCAACGGATTTCCATAAAAAAAATGGGGCGGGCCCCTGTATCTGACCCGGTCCTGCCGGGACGGGAAAAAAGATTACTGCCGTTTCTTCCGGAGATAATAGAGCGCGTACACGATCCCGATGATAATGGCTACGATCACGGAAACGTACACGGAGTTAGAGAGGATCCCGGCAATACCGGTAAGGTTGTCTACCCTGACCGTGACCTTCATGGGATCCGATATAGTGGTGGAGTTCAGGGAACTGAGGTACCGGATCTCCGAATCAAGACCGTAGTCCTTTACGGTGGCATCGCTTGAGACTTTGAGCTGGAATGTTGCGGTTGCGGTCTGGCCCGGGGCGAGATCGCCAAGGTAGGAGATATCAGAGCTGCTCGTGAACGGTTTGACCGCGCTGATACGGGCCTCTGCGCTTCTCACCGGCGTACTCCCGGTGTTCTTATACACGACCTGAATGATCTTTTTGCTGCCCGGGTTCATCTCAGCGGGAGGCGACAGGATGACAAAATCCACCTTGCTTCCCACAGCAACCCCCGCGGTTTCCGTCCGGGAGGTGACAAAGTCGCCCTCGTTATTCTGGTACACAACAACGAGATCCACCGGATACGAGGCGTTCTGTGCGGTCTCTGCCACGTTCACCTTGTACCGGCAGGATACCGTGCTCCCCGCCGGGAAATCCCCGATATAGACGCTGTTGTCCACCGGAGTTACCGGGCTGTTGTCATTCCGGAGCAATTTCACGGTAGCCTTTGTCCCGTCAAGGGTTCCGGTATTTTTTATGGTGAGATTCAGGTACCCGTCAGAATTCGCTATCAGGTGGTCCGGTATCGCGGCTACGATCCCGGGAATTACTTCTTTCTTAATGACAATGGGGACATACACCGTGGTAGTCTCCACGACATAGTAATTCTTGAAGGAGTCGACCTGGTACTGGATGACCGAATCGATCCGGGTATAGGTGAGGTTGACCGGGACGAGATAGGTACCGGCCGGTGCATTGCTGTCGATCTTTGCCTGAACCGTCACGGTCTTTTTGGCCTGGCCGGGGAGATCCCCGATCATCTGGGGATCTGATTTGATGACGAACGGGGCGTCACCGGGGGTCATGGTAACGGCGACAAATTTTGCCGTTGCCGGGAGATCGGGACGGTCGATGACAGACGACGCGACCTCCTTACTCGTGCTAAAACCGGTATTTTCAATAACCAGCGGGATGGAGATTTCGCTTCCTGCAGAGAACTCGTTGGTGCCGGAGACCAACACATTCAGGTTCGGGCTGCCATCCAGGTATTTTGTCCCGGCAGAGACCGGCACGGTAATGCACAGGGCTGTAATTAAGAGAATCAGACAGGCTCGTAGCGGTGCCATGAGGATCACCCGGTTCCGGATAAAAATGCGTTTTCCTATTGTACCGTTAAGGGTTATGTAGTTTCCCGGATGCCGGGACACTCCCTACTACCCGGACCTGCCGCACATATGTTCGTTTCTTATCTGATTCCCGGGCCACGTTCGGGACTAATCCGGGTACCAATCCCTGAATACCGTACACATAAATAAAGGAAAACGCCAAAAACACATCAGTGATGACAAAACAGATCTGCCTGCTATTATCCCTGCTCTTTATCATTCTGCTGATTGCCGGTACAGGCTGCGTAACGCCCCCGAAAGGATCCACGCCTTCCACGGGATCCGTCGGCGAGGTTGGCACCGCCGGCCCAACGGAAACCGTGACAACCGAAACCCCCAGTTACGTGACCGCTGCTACGCCGTTTGTAACGGAAACCCCCGATAATGGAACCGGAGCTTCCGGGGCAAACCTGCTCGTCCCCACGTCAACCCTGCCTCCGGAAGACCGGTCCTGCCTTATCTACAGCAATACGCAGAATTTTATCTATAATACCTCAGCCATCAACTTCAATCTCAAAAACCCGCCGATGTACATCAACTATACCGTGATACCCACGAACGTTACGGTAAACAAGTGGGTTCAGGAGCGGACGGGATCCAAAAAGGAAGTCACCTATACCTACTCAGATTATGCACCTTATTCCTGGTTCGAGATAACCGTCAGGAACAAGACCTCGGGAGAGGTGTATCTGGATGACGGTTTTGGCTCGGCAAAGGGATTATCAACATACACCAGTGCAACGCTCAAAGTCATGAAGAGCGACGACATGCTTATCGAGTTTAAAGGCCAGAGCATCACGGCAACCGTAGGGATATGGGTAAAACCGGTGGGAAATTTCGATGATCCGTATAACAGAACGTTTACCGAATGCAAATACTGGACCCAGACCCAGAACTCACTGCCGATAGTAACGGCAACGACAACGCCGACGTGGACCCCGGAAAACCAGGTTCAGGGAAGACCTAGCAGTTAGGCAGAGAACCCTTTTTTGTAAATTGTTTTCCGGCAGAATATCGGGATATCGCTTTTACTACGGTGAGATATTTAAGCGATGAAAACGATGTAAGTAAGGCAGGCAAGCCCAGAGTAACAGGTCCCGGTAGGGTAGTGGACATCCTAGAAGCCTGCGGAGCTTTTGACCCGGGTTCAAGTCCCGGCCGGGGCGTCACAACTTTTACCCGTTTTCTTATTTTATTTTCAGCAGAATGAAATCATTTGGTTTGTAGGTTTTTAGCGGGGCTTTCCCACGGGAAACGCCATGTGCTCCCTCCACATAAGGACTGCCTCACAGGTTTTCCCCGGATAAATAATCGAACAGATAAAAAAAGAGGATCAGAATGCCGGCTTTGTTTTAAGCGCGGCGACGAGCAGGTTAACCCCCGCCTCGACATCTGCCATATCCAGCACCTCGACCGGCGAGTGGATGTACCGGGTTGCCGGGCTGAGCGTGGTGCTCGGGATCCCGCCTTTGGTGAGATGGATGGAGGTCGCATCGGTTGTCCCGCCGTTCCCGACTTCGAACTGCACCGGGATCTTGTTCTTTGTCGCTGCATCGCGGAGCCACTTGACAACCCTCTTGTCGGCAATAAGCCCGCGCCCGGCAGCGTCCACGATCGTGACAACGGGGCCTTTTCCCATCTCGACAGCTGCATCCTTCATGTCGATGCCCGGGTGGTCGCCCGGAATGGTGACATCGGTTGCGATTGCCCAGTCGGGTTCGATGGAATATGCACTCGTCTTTGCGCCCTTCAGACCAACCTCTTCCTGCACGGTAAAGACCGCGTAGATTGTGAAGGGGGATTTTACCTTCTGCATGGTTTTTATCAGCATCGCGCAGCCGGCCCGGTTGTCGAATGCCTTACCGGTCACCCGGTTGTTGGCAAGCTCGGTAAACTCACGGTCGATGGTGACCGTAGTGCCGACCTCGATCCCCATTGCCCCGGCATCTTTCTTGTCCTTTGCCCCGACATCAATGAACATGTCGTCGGCCTTGACGCCTTTTTTGCGCTCATCCTCGTCCATCATGTGCGGGGGCTTGCCGCCGATGACGCCGATTTTGTCGCCCTTTGCCCCGTGAACGATCACGCGCTGGTTGTAGAGCGTGGGCGCGTACCAGCCGCCGAGCGTGACAAACCGGAGAAAACCCTTATCGTCGATATACTTGACCATAAGGCCGATCTCGTCCATGTGGGCGGCAAGCATGACTTTCGTGGTATTGCCTTTTTTCACCGCGATGAGGTTACCCATCGGGTCCTCGTGGATCTCGTCCACATATCCTTTGAGTTCCTTTTTTATAACGGCAAATACGCTGCCTTCGCTGCCCGAAACACCGTGGGCATTGGATAATTTCCGTAAAAGTTCCTTTACCATATTATTCTCCTGTTGCCTTTTCGATCCTATCAAGGGCTCGCTTGAGGTCGTCCCGTGAGGCCGCGTAACTGATACGGGCATAATCCGGTGCGTTTGTCCCGAATGCAGAGCCGGGCGTGAGAATAACCCCGCTCTCGATGATCCGGGTAACGAGCGCCGGTTTCATCGGGACAAAAGCGTAGAAAGCCCCTTCAGGCACGGGGAACGAAAACCCGATCTTTGCAAGTCCCGCACAGATCAGATCGCGCCGGGCTTTGTACTCGTCGCGCATCTTTTTCACCGGGCTCTGGTCGCCGGTGTAGGCAGCAAGCGCCGCGTACTGCGAGATGGAGGTGGCGCAGGCCTGGCAGTACTGGTGGACCTTGATGCACTGCCCGACAATATCTTCCGGTGCCGCGAGATACCCGAGCCTCCAGCCGGTCATCGCATAGGTCTTGCTTGCCGCATTGATGGTGACAACATTGTCCCCGAAGCGGGCTGCGCTCCAGTGTTCTTTCCCGTAGATAAAATGCTCGTACACTTCGTCGCTGACGATCGTGACACCGGCATCCTCTGCATATTCGACAAGGGCCTTTACCGATTCCTTACTCTCTACCGCACCAGTGGGGTTTGCCGGGGAGTTGAGGATAAAGAGCCGGGCACCGTCCATGAGTGATTTGGCCTTCTCGATATCGATATGGAATGTCTTATCCAGCGGGACGCCAACCGGCCGCCCTCCCGCAATGGTTGCGAGTGCCGCATACGATACAAAGCCCGGGTCGGCACAGAGGACGAGGTCCCCCTCGTTTACGAGCGCCTGCATCACGATATGCAAGGCTTCGCTCGCTCCTGCAGTAACAATGATCCGGTCGGGGGAGCACGTCACATGGTTCTCGTTTTTGAGTTTGTCACTGAGTGCGGCCCGGAGTTCGGGGATCCCGTTGTTGCCCGTATACCCGGTCTTTCCTGCCTGTATTGCAGCAATCGCAGCGTCCTTGATGTGCTGCGGCGTATCGAAATCCGGCTGGCCGAGACCCAGGTTGATTGAACCGGGCCCCGCCGCTTCGAAGATTTTGCGAATCCCCGAGATCTCGATATCCTTTACCCGTGATGAAAACGGTCCTGTCATTGCTTGTGTCCTTTAAAGGATACGGATGCCCGTATCACTCCATATTCGCATGACGGTTCTTGAGCGCCGACTCGTCGGTCTTTGTGATCTCCATGAGCCGCGAGATCACGGCATCGGATAAGATGAGCGAGGCCGTCTCAAAGAGAGTCCCCAGCGGTGCAAAGGACTTGTGATCGCCAAGCATCTGCCGGATCTCGTATTCCGCGGCATCGTCGCGGGCATCGTCCCGCTGGCTCTCGATAATGACTTTGCAGTCCGCGATATTCCCGATACGGGAGTCCGGGTTTGACGTGATCAGGCAGATATGGGCACCGATCTCTTTTCCGGTCTCCGCGATATCCGCGATGCTTTTGGTCTTTCCCGAGCCGGAAAAGACCACGATCGCATCCCCTTTCTGGACTGCCGGCGTGATGGTCTCCCCTACCACGTACGACTGGAGGCCGAGGTGCATCAAGCGCATGGCAAAACTCTTTGCAACAAGGCCGGACCTGCCGGCTCCCATGACATAGATCCGTTTTGCCTGCAGGAGTTCGTCGATAAAAGCGTTTACATCTGCATCGGATATCCCGTTCGAGATGGCCCGGATCTTCGAGGCCATCAGCTGCATCATTTCCTGAACCCTGTGATTTTCCATCCTTCTCAATAGGAATGGTGCTATCCCAAACTAGAAGAGAATTTCGTACAAAACAAAAAAACGCGAAACTAAAAAGGGGAACGGGGTTAATTTTCTGACGGGGTATAATGGAGGATTTCCCCGCAGGTTGCAAGTTTCCCGTTTTCCAGCACGGAGATTGTGCCATGGCCCCCGCAGATCCGGCACCGCTTTCCTCTCGGGGCAAGCCCGCGGTCGGTCTCTGCGGCCAGTTCGAGGAGCGCCCGGCGTTCCTTCCTTGCAAGCTCGCTGTCCACGTTCACCGAGGTGACAAGGAAGTCGGCAAGGGAACTGTAATCCGCCCGCTCCTTTGTCAGGCTCGAAAAGTTGATCACCGCATCCGCGGTAAACAGGAGGCCTTCGGATGCGGAGAAGAGGTAGATCTGACCATAGGTATGCCCCCCGAACCCTTCGAGGATCTCCAGTTCCAGGTCCCCGATCCGGATCGTGTCCAGTACCGGGAAGATGGACCGCATTTTTGCGCCGGCCGGGGGAAGGCAGGTGATCTCCCCCGATGCCTTGAACTGCGAGAAGCAGTTGATCATCTTGGTATAGAACGCTTCGAGGACCGAGTGCTCGTTCCGGGAACCGTAGGCCCGGTTGTTGGTCTTTATGATCTCGCGCGTGCCGGTGTGCATGATCCCCGGGACCGGGAAAAATCCCCCGGCACCGCAGTGGTCTGCATCCGCGTGGCTGATGATCACCCGGGTGATGGCCCGTTCCGGCCCGATCCCAAAGCGGGCAAACATCTTCATGACATCGGCATGGTAGATCCCGTACCCGGTATCAAGCATCAGGGTTTCACCGGGGGAAGCAATCACATAGATACTGCCGCCGCAGGGGGGCTGGAAGCAGTAGACGGTTGTCTCTTTTGTTACGGCAAGTTTCTGCACATCCGCGTAAAAGCCGGCCCCGGTCGTTGCCCGCAGGGTCCTGCCCGTCTGTAACACGCTGTCGAAAACCTTACGGGGATCGTTTCCCCGGTTTGTGAGTTCCTGGGCGATATGGTTGGTGTCGGCAAGAAACGAGAGGACAAATTCGTTCTCCGATTCCCCGATGAGATCGCGGATCTCCTGTGCCAGGCGGACATAGAAGATAGTGTCATCCAGGTGCCTGCCCGTGGTATCGTATTCGAGGATCTCGAGCTGGTAGCGGGACTTGAGCTCATCGAGCAGCTGCTCGATTGCCGAAGGGTTGTCCAGGTTCAGGCTGACCGTGAGCCGGTCCGGGTACCGGCCTGCATCGTCAAAGTCGATGTACCCGATATTTGCCCCGGATATGGTGATGTATTTCAGGAAGGTACTGAGCGAACCGGGGATGTGGGGCAGGTGGACGAAGAATTTCAAAAAGCTGACCGGTTTTAACGATGTCTGGAGATACCCGACCCTTTGTAAATCCCCGGTGATATCGGCATATGCTTCTTCCGATGCCGTTACTTCGTAAAAGACCGTACAGGGATCGATTCTCCGGTCGTACTGGATGCGGTTGATGTTGCCGTTGTATTGTTTTATGATATCTGCAGCCCGTTCCAGCGATCCGGGCTCGTCCGGCATATGAGCGATAAATCCAAACTTCTTCACGATTCCATGCGCCCCGCTTGCAGGATCAGCATTGGATGTAAGATCATTATAATTTATGGACGGGCCAAAAAACCCGATCCGTCATCCCGTCCCGCAGACATTCAGGAAATTAAAAAAAAGTATTATGATTATTTCCTGTGCGAACGCAGGGCGATGATACAGAAGGCCCCGATGATACAGCCAAATACCGCGGTAAGCGGGGAGAGCGGAGCACCCGACGGCGATTTTACCAGTTCCGGTGTGATCTCCGTGGTTTTCCCGCTGTCGACCGTGACACCAACCGTGTTTGGCTGGTATCCCGGAGACCTGACTTCTATGGTGTGTGCACCCGGGGTCACCGTATTCAGCGTCAGGGGAGTATTCCCCACCATGACGGTGTCAAGGTAGACCGCTGCACCCGTGGGTTTTGAAGAGATCACGAGTGTCCCTGCTGCATTAGCGGGCGTTGCAGCGGGAGTAACCGTGGCTACGACCTCAGCATTCCCCGGGGTTGCATTGACCGTCAGTGTCCTGGTGATGCTTTTTGCCATTGCCGGGCTGCCGATAGTTACCGTATAATCGCCGGGTGGGAGATCCACATGGAACCCGTAATTGAAATCCCCGCTAGCATCGGTGGCAGCAAGATACGTGTGGACTTTGTTTCCCTGTGAATCGATCACATCGATCTCGATATTTGCCGCACCCTTCTCGCTGTACCCGACAAGAGTGACATAATCGTCAAGCTTTGCCGGGTTCGGGGTCATCGCAACATAGAACTCGGGCTTTTTGAGCATGATGGGGACGGATGCGGTAACCCCGGGATGGTTCGCGTCATATGCGGTAAGGGTATATCTTGCCGTGTACAGGTGATCGACACCGACCGCACGGGACATATCCCAGTAAAATACCCACGAGTTCATATCGTCAACGATTGCGGTATTGCCGGTTCCCGGCGTGCCGGTCAGGTTATAAGGCGGCACACCCTCTGCGGGCAGTCCCGGGCCGGTAATTCGTACGACCGTGGTATTCCCGAGCGTGTTTTTCCCGTCAAAGGCAATGGTGTCTCCGACATAATACCCGCCGGCACCCCGGTAGGTAATCGTGACAGCCCCGGTATCAGCAGATACCGGAACAATACATACTGCGATCAAAATCAGAAATAGAAAACCCGAAAAGATTTTCAGGACCTGATGCGAATGCATTTCTTTCCCTCACCTTAAAGAGAATATTCATCTTCGGGAATAAATAGTGTTCTCCATGATTCCCGCGTTTTTGCCAAAAACCGGCTCCGTATTTCGCGTAATCTTCAATCGTTTGTTCCATTTGCACAGATAACGAAACTATATGTATGGCTTGTGCAGTAACCCATACATTGAAGGGATATATGTCCGACGTTACGCTTGCCAGAAAAACCGGGAACGAACAGCTGAAAAAAAATATAGCAAAATTGTCCGGGGAATTTTCGTACGAAGAGACCGCGTACCACCTTCCGGTCTCCTATGCACTGACGGGTACCGCGGTCCACACACCGGCGGCAGCTGCGGAAGTTTTTGCAAAGACCGCAGATAATCCCCTGGTGGCCGCGGAATGTATCCTTGCCGGAGAGACCGCAGCGGCCGGGAAAGAACCGGCACCGTATACGGGTTTTATCAGCGATACCGTGCTCAGGAAGCTCGGGTACTCCCTTGTCGATGGCAGTATCCTTGGGCTCGCCCTTATTGTCGGCTCCCCGAAGAGCGCCGAAAGCGCTGCCGCCATCTGTCGTGAGCTCCAGGAAAAATACATGCTCACCTTCCTCTCCGGCGGCGTAGTCCCCACCCTTTCGGAGGCAGGGGTTAAACTCGGGCTCGATTACCGGCTCATCCCGCTCGGGTCAAAACCCCTCCATAGTGTCCATTTCGTGGACATCGTTACCCGGGTAGCCATGATGTTTGGCGGCGTAGCTCCCGGCGATATCCACCGGCTGCTTGCCTATGCTGCCGAGCGGGCAAAGGCGATCGTGATCGTCTTCCCCGGTCTCTCGGATGAGGATATCGCGTTTGTAGACGGCATGCGGGTGCTGGGCTTTCCCATCCTGACCCTTGGCGGATACGAAGGCGGGGACTGGGTGCCGGCCGCTCCCGAGGAAGTTGTCCGCAAGGGCATGGACTTAAAAGGGATCCGGGTCACGGTGACTGCAATTCCGATCCCGATGGCATGCTCCCCGGCGTTTGAAGGAAAGAGCATCAGAAAAGAGGAGATGCAGGTCGAATTCGGCGGGGGCCGTTCCCCGGCATTCGAGCTCCTGCGCATGAAAAATCCCGGGGAGATCGAGGACGGGAAAGTGACCGTGATCGGCCCGGAGATCGATGCCATGAAAGAAGGCGGGGCGTACCCCCTCGGCATCATCATCGATGTGACCGGCAAGACGATGAAGAAAGACTACGAGCCGGTTCTCGAACGCCGGATCCACAACTTCATCAACTACGGAGAAGGGTCCTGGCATGTGGCGCAACGGGATCTCATCTGGGTTCGGATCTCAAAAGAAGCCTATGCAAAGGGGGTGAAAGTCGAACATCTCGGAAAACTCCTTGCAAGCAAGTTCCGTATGGACTTCCCGCAGCTGCTCGACGCTGTTTCCGTGACGCTTATCACCGATCCCGAAAAGGTCCTTGCGGCAAAGAAGGAGGCAGAAGAGATCTATGCAGAACGCGATGCCCGGATCAAGGGGATGCGGGACAACGATGTCGATACCTATTATTCCTGCACGCTCTGCCAGACGTTTGCCCCGAACCATGTCTGCGTGATCACCCCGGAACGGCCGGCGCTTTGCGGGGCAATCAGCTGGCTGGACGGGAAGATCGCGTACGAGATCTCGCCCTCGGGAGCTAACCAGCCGGTTGAGAAAGGGGCGCTTATCAATGCCCAGAACGGCGAATTCGAGGGCGTGAACCGGTTCGTGAAGAAAGCCAGCCACGGCGAGATCGAGCGCTGCTCGCTCTATTCCGTGATGGAGTTCCCCATGACCTGCTGCGGGTGTTTCGAGGCGATCGCCCTGATGCTCCCCGAGGTAAACGGCATCATGGTCGTGAACCGGGAATACAAGGGAATGACACCTTCCGGGATGACCTTCTCGACCCTTGCCGGTACCATCGGCGGCGGGGCACAGACCCCGGGCTTTGCCGGGATCTCGAAAAACTACATCCTCTCGGACCGGTTCCTGCAGGGCGAGGGCGGGATCGAACGGCTCGTCTGGATGCCGGCACAGCTCAAGGAAGAGCTGAAATCCCGGCTCGTGCCGCTGCTGGAGAGCAAGGGCCATCCCGATCTCTTCGACAAGATTGCCGATGAGACAACGGCTGCGACCATCGAAGACCTGACTGAGTACCTGACGCGTGTCGGCCACCCGGCGCTTGCCATGAAACCCCTGATGTGAGGCACAATCATGGAACCCGACCTGAACTTTGGCTGGACCAGCACGGTGGGAAACGTTATCCTTGGCGCAACGAAAAGCGAGGGGGGCACGCGATCGAAGTCCTATACCCTGGGCGGAGGGACAACGCTTCCGTTTATGGAAAAGGACCTCTCGTTTCCCGCACCGCTGATCGCGTTTGAGATCTGCGACGATCCGCGCTACTGGTCGCCGATTGTCAACGACTTCTGCGGCGACCTGGTAAACGATCCCGGGGCATGGGCAAAGACCGCCGAGACCGCGTACGGTGCCGACCTGGTCCGGCTCTGCCTGACAAGCACCAAGCAGCGCGATTTCTCCGATATCCCGGCGATCGGGAAGACGGTGGAATCCGTCCTTGCCGCAACCACGCTCCCGCTCGTTATCGAGGGGAGCAACGAGCCGAAGATCGACAGCGAGGTCTTTTTGAAATGCGGCGAGACCGGGCAGGGGGAGAAACTCCTGCTCGGGACCGCGGAGGCCGGGCGCTACAGGAGCATCGCTGCCGCTGCTCTTGCCTACAACCACTCGATCATAGCCCAGTCGCCCATCGACATCAACCTTGCAAAGCAGCTCAACATCCTTTTAAAAGAGATCGGCGTCACCCGCGATCACATCGTGATCGACCCCTACACGGGAGCGCTCGGCTACGGTTTCGAGTACTCCTACTCGGCCATGGAGCGGATCCGGTTCTCGGCGTTAAAAGGGGACACGGATCTTGCAATGCCGCAGATCTGCGCACCCTCGGATTCCCTTACCGTAAAAGAGGTGCGCGAGGCGGAAGGCCCGGCACGGGACAGCATGGCGATTGAATGGGAATTTACCACCAGCCTTGCCGCAGCGGTGGCCGGTGCGGAGATCGTCTGCGTCCGCCACCCTGATACGGTGAAACGGTTAAAAGCCGCATTTGCCGGGCTCTCTGCCCGGACGGAGGTGTGAATATGGCACTCAAGGCCCTCGATATCTACAAGCTCCTCCCGAAGAAGAACTGCAAGGAGTGCGGGGATCCCACCTGCCTGACGTTTGCCATGAAGCTCGCGGCCGGGAAAGCCGATGTCGAGCTCTGCCCGTACCTCGACGACAATGCAAAGAACGTGCTCGGGGCAACCACGCGCCCGCCCATCAAACTTGTCGCGGTTGGCGTTGGCGAGCGCTCGTATTCCGTTGGGGAAGAATTTGTCCTGTACCGCCACGACAAGACCTTCTACCATCCGCCGGGCATCATGTTCGTGGTCGGGGATACCCAGAGCGAGGAAGAGATAGCTGCCGTTACCGCCCGGGTCAGGGACGAGACGCTTACCCGGGTCGGGGCAGACTTAAAATTCAACGGCACGGCGATCGTCAACACCAGCGGCTCCGCTGAAACCTATGCAAAGGCGGTTGCGGCGGTAGAAAAGACCGCCGGCCTCCCCGAGATTCTCGTATCGGAGAACCCGGAAGCGCTCGAAGCGGCTCTAGTCCTCTGCGGGACCTACCACCCGGTCATCTGTGCCGCAACCCCGGAGAATTACAAACCGCTCTGTGCCATAGCAAAAAAACACGGCTGCCGGCTGGTCGTGCGTGCGCCAACCTTCGACGCCCTCGCGGAACTCACCCGGAACTGCGTGGCGGAAGGCGTCAAAAACCTCCTGATCGATCCCGCCCCGCAGACGCTTGGCGATTTCCTTACCCGGTCCACGGCTATCCGCGAGCTTGCCATCACCCGGGCCATGCCGGATCTCGGGTACCCGGTGTACCTCGACGCAACGAAATTTTCCGATGAGGACGCTGCGATTGCGCTTGGGATCGTCAAGTACGCCTCGGTCATTGTCTGCCACCCGCTCTCGCCGGCCTCTGCAAAGGCAGCGCTCACGCTCCGGCAGAACATCTACACCGACCCGCAGAAACCCATCCAGATGAACCCGGGCCTGTACCGGGTCGGGACGCCGGGAAAAGATGCACCGGTGCTCATGACGGTAAACTTCTCCCTGACGTTTTTCACGCTCCAGGGCTACCTCGAATCCACCCGGGTCCCCTGCTTCATGCTGATTGTGGACACGGAAGGACTCTCGGTCCTGACAGCCGTTGCGGCAGGAAAGCTCAACGAAACCCTTGTCCGCGATGCGCTCAAAAAATTCGGCGTGGAGAACGAAGTCTCCCACAAGAAACTGATCATCCCGGGGTATGCCGCCCCCCTCTCGGGAAGGATCGAGGAGGCAACCGGGTGGAAGGTGCTCGTCGGCCCCCGCGATGCGGCGGAAATTGGTGAATTCATCCACCAGGAGTGGAAACCCTGACCATGCGCACCGTAACCTTCCTCCCGAGCTATCGCAAGATCGAGGCAAAGCGCGGGACGACCATTCTCGACGCCGCACAAAGAGCCGGCATCAACATGAACGTGGTCTGCGGAGGGCAGGGAAAATGCGGCAAGTGCATTGTGTACGTCCCGTCCGGGAAGGTCGAGTTCGACCGGCAGAAATACGGGCGGTTCTTCTCTGAAGAAGAACTCGCCAAAGGCGCCTGCCTTGCCTGCGAAGCGATCATCCAGGGCGACCTCCAGGTGGTAATCCCCGAGAGCACGCTCATCCAGGAGCAGAAGATCCTCGTGAACGGCATGGATTCGGAGATCGAGTTCCACCCGTCCGTGAAAAAATACTATGTCGAGCTCCAGCCGCCGACGCTTGCCGACCCGTCCCCCGACCTCACCCGCCTGCTCTGGGGGATCCAGAAGACCGGCGGCCCGGTGGCCGAGAAGATGTATGCACCCCTCGAAGTGATGCGCGAGATCCCGGCCGTGCTCCGGCACAGCGACTGGAAGGTCACCGGCACCATCGCGCTCGTACCCGGCGGGTACCGGCTCATCGACCTCCAGGAGAACAATACCTCAACGAGGCTGTACGGCGCAGCCGTAGACCTTGGCTCGACCACGGTGGTCGCGTACCTCTGGGACTTAATCACCGGGAAAGTGGTGGCCGTTGCCTCCAACTACAACCGGCAGATCAGCTGCGGGGAAGATATTCTCGCCAGAGTCAACTATGCCCAGAAGAACGGGATAGAAAAGCTCCAGGCCCTGGCGGTGGACAGCATCAACACGGCGCTGACCTCGGCAGCAAATACCGCCGGGATCGACCGCGAGGATATCTACGAGGTCGTTGTCGCGGGGAACACCGTGATGACCCACATGCTGCTCGGGATCGACCCGGCGTATATCATCAAGGAGCCCTATGTCCCGGTCGTCCAGCGGGCGCTCTCCGTTGCTGCCGCACGGATCGGGCTTACCTGCAACAAGAACTGCGGGCTCTTCGCGTTCCCGGCCGTGAGCGATTTTATCGGCGGCGATATCATAGCCGACATCCTTGCCTGCGGCATGGGAGACCAGGACGGAATCTCGCTTTTGGTGGATATCGGGACGAACTTCGAGGTCGTACTCGGCAACAATGAATGGATGTTCTCCTGTGCGGGAGCGGCCGGGCCGGCGCTTGAAGGCGGCGAGGTCCTCTTCGGGATGCGGGCAAACCCCGGGGCGATCGAGAAGATCGCCATCGATCCGGTCACGCTCGACCCGAAGTATTCCACGATCAACGGGGTAAAACCCCGCGGCATCACCGGATCCGGCCTGATCGACACGCTGGCCGAACTCCTCTCTGCCGGCGTGATCGACCGCACGGGCCGGATCAATACGGAGATCAAAAATCCCCGGATCCGGACCGGTGCCCATTTCCCGGAGTACGTTGTTGCATGGGCGCCGGAGACGGATATCAAAAAAGACATCGTGATCACGGAAAACGACATCAAGAACCTCATCATGAGCAAGGCGTCCATCCATGCGGCCTGCGTGACCTTAATGAAAGAGGCCGGCGTCACGCACCTCGATATCGGCACCATCTACTTTGCCGGGGCATTCGGGAACTACATCAACAAGAAGAACGCGACCATTGTCGGCCTTATCCCGGAGATCGATCTCGAACGGATCAAGAACATCGGGAACGGTGCGGTGGCCGGGGCAAACCTCGCCCTCGTCAACCGGAGAAAGCGCAAGATGCTCGACGGGATTGCCGGCCGGATCGCCTACATCGAGCTCAATGCCGAGCCCTCGTTCATGGACGAGTACACATCGAGCGCCTTTTTGCCCCACACCGATCTCTCGCTCTTCCCCCGGGTCCAGGCGCTCCTCGAATCCGTGCGCGAGAGGAAGGAGGCACACTAAATGGCAAAAATGATTCCCCCGCCGTATTCCCTTGCCACCGGTGTCGGGGCGCTCCCCCACACCGATCCAAAAGAAGCATGCAGCGATGTCCTCGAAGCGTTCCCGGAATTTCCCTACATCCCGACGCTCCCGAACCGCGGGCTTCTTGAAGGCATTGTCTTTAACGATTCCGCACAGCTCCCCGGGGGGGTTATACGGGAGGAGCGGTTGTTCTACGACAGCACGAAGGACAACACCGCCGCAATGGAGCAGGTATACCTGGATTTTGTGGAGGAGAATTTCGCACCCTATGCCCTTGACGCTGCGCACTCCTCTGCATTTCCCGAGATGATGACCCAGAAGTTTCCCCGGACGCAGGTGCTCAAGTGCCAGGTTACCGGGCCGGTGACCTTCGGGATGCAGGTGGTCGATGCCGAGAAACGGCCCATCTACTACGACACCCAGCTCGCCGATGTGCTCTCTAAAATGATCGCGCTCCGGGCCCGCTGGTGCGAACATGAGATGCAGGAGCGGACCGGGATAAAAGAGACGCTCGTGCTCCTTGGCGAACCCTACCTTGCATCGCTCGGGTCGTCCGTTGTCCCGATCGACAAGGAGAGCGTAAAGAGCGGCTGGCAGGACATTGCTTCCCTGGTAAAGGGTGGCCTTGGCATCCACTGCTGCTCGAACACTGACTGGGAATTTATCATGAACCTTGACCCTGCCGTGATCTCGCTCGATGCGTACACGACTGCAAAAGAGTTCCTGCTCTACTCCGATGCGATCCGGGCCTACATGGAACGCGGCGGGGTTGTTGCATGGGGAATTGTCCCGGCCGAGTATAAGATCTTTGCCACGGAGACGGTCGATTCGCTGTATGCAAAGTACTGCGATATCCGCGCCCAGCTCACAAAGCAGGTTCCTGTTGAACTCTTCGATGCGCAGTCGCTCATCACCCCGAGCTGCGGGATCCGGTTTGCGGATGTCGCAGGCGCTAACGCCATCCACCATGCGGCGGCGGAGATCTCGCGGAGGATCCGGGCCGGGATCACGCAATAACAAAGGATGACACTCATGACGCAACGACCGTTTACCATAGCCCTCTCCGGGAAAGGCGGGACCGGGAAGACCACGACCAGTTCGCTCCTTGTCCGGGCATTCATCGCGGCCGGCCAGACCCCGGTCCTTGCCGTAGATGCCGATCCGAACGCAAACTTCCACGAGGCGCTCGGGGTCGAGGTAAAAGAGACGCTCGGGAGCATGCGGGAAGAGGCATTCACGCGAAACATCCCGCCGGGCATGAACCGGCACGACTATGTCCGGTTCCGGTTCCGGCAGGCACTGGTCGAAGCAAACGGTTTTGACCTGGTTGCCATGGGCCGGCCCGAGGGTACCGGCTGTTACTGTTTTGCCAACGATCTCCTCTCGGAGTGCATGGTGCAGCTCGAACGCGATTACAAGTTCCTCGTGATCGATACCGAGGCGGGGATGGAGCACATCAGCCGGGGTACGATAGGAAAGCCGGACGTGCTTTTGATCGTGAGCGACCCCGGGGCCCGGGGCCTGCGGACGATTGCCCGGATCCGGGAGATCGCCACCCAGCTCGGCCTTGAGCCGGAGAAGATCCACGTGGTCTTCAACCGGTATAAATCCGGCGCTGCGCCGGTGGATATCGGGAACGAGAAGCCTATTGCGGTGATCCCGGAAGACCCGGCGGTCGAGGCGGCGGACCTTGCGGCAACGCCGGTTTCAAGGATTCCTGAAGACAGCCCGGCGTGGCAGGCGGTACGGACGCTTGCCGGGAAACTGATTGTGATGGCGAGGGAGAAGGCGGCAAAAGAGGGGAAGTAGGCAACGAATTCCACATTGCCGGTTTTTCCCCTAACACCCCTTGTAAAAAAATCCCAGACGACATGTCATATGAGAAGTCCCGGCCTTTTGATCTGACCAAACTCTTATTTTCAGGGAATCCCCTATTTCCATACAAGGACTATAGTGATCCAGATGCCCGAACAGGTAATCTCCCGAAAGCGGAAAAGTCCCATCATGAAAAGGCTGGAAACCGCAGCACCAGCCATCCGCACAAAATTCGGGGTGAAACGTATCGGTATCTTTGGCTCCTTTGCCCGTGGCGAACAGACGCGGAAAAGCGATGTTGATGTTCTTGTCGATTTTTTGCCGGGCAAGGAAACGTACGCAAATTTCATGAACCTCGCGGACTATTTAGAGAATCTCTGCGGCAGGAAAGTGGACATCCTTTCGGAAAAATGGATGTCCCCACTCCTGAAACCCTTCATCAGCCAGGATGTGATCTGGATTGAAATCTGACAAGGTTCTCCTCATCCACATCAAATAACGAGATAGAAAAATCTTATTGGGCTGATTTAATTTGTGAAAAATGGTTAGGGAGACGAAGTGCCCGAATGCTCATGAGATACTATCACATTATAAAAGTCCCTTCAACCGCAGATTGTTTGAGCCTACTCACAGAATTTTCTTAATTATCACTCAAAAAATTGTTCATGCTGCGGTCATCTTTTTTAGTGCCCCTTTAATCTGATTAACGAAAATATCTTCATTCGTAATTCTTAGAGGAGTTAAACGAAAATTAGGATAAGGCCGTGATTTGGGTTGAAGATACTCACGAAGCTGAATATGATCTGAATTCGAGCAAAGACCACTTAATCGTATATTTGACCCCATATCATCAATCAGTCCAACGAATGCCCGTCCAAGATGTTTCGGGAGGGTGCCCGCATAAAATTTGCATTCCCAACAGCCAAAGAGGCTCGCCGCCGGGGGATCATCAGGGTGTTGACGACATTCATATGCATTTTCGGCTCTCATAATGCAAACATCAAGTTCATGAGTCATATTGCTCGTTCCTTTGAACTCAACTCCGGCATGTATCTCAAAATTGTGATTGTTAAGCGAGAATTCTGCATAGCCATAATTTCGTGTTCTCGAATGGATTTGACCCGGCCCACCCCTAAAGATAAATGGATTCGGGGGTCCGTTAATTCCACGTAAAATTGGTATTTCACCTAACTCACGAACTGCTTTCAGACATAACCCAAAGACATATGCTTCATAAGCTTTCTCTTCTACCCTTCGAACTAGCTCATACTGACCAATACCCAGTCGATGATTCAATAAATTATCAATTGCTGTTTCAAGGTCACGAATTGTTGCCACAATTATCCTTCCTTGAAATTCGTTAAATATCGCAGTACTTCCAGGTTTTTCTTTTGCGATTCAATTAACTCGAAAGAGGGAGGTATTAATTCTATAGTCTCCTCCCCTCTTATAGACATTTGAGTTTCTGTTCGAAGTTCGATTTCTACGGGTTTTCTCTTTTCTGCGGACACAAAACTATTTTTGTCTCGTATGTTTTTTTCGTAAGATCTATCAAGCGATATAAGATTCGGCCCCCCAAGTAGAGTACTTCCTAAATTTTCAGTCATCGATTTAACAAAAAGGGGTTGTTCGATAAAATATGACTCTAAAGCATCCACTGCAATCTGTAACGCTTCTGCGTGGCTATAAGGAACTTTTTTTCTGTAGGTGTGTGGATTTTTCCTTTTGTCAATTTCGGGCTCTTCTGCACGGATATCCTTTCCAGAATCTATCTCTGATTGGATCTTCAATGCAAGATCTTGATTGCGCTCTTTAAGTTTCTGCATGAGTAACGAAAGAGCGTTTTCTGGAGTATACTCATGAGCACTCATAGTATTCCCATTCTTATGTTAGTGTTTAATTAATCTCGCCTCTTTGCTGCATCTCTCCTCTCTGCCTCCCCTCACCCCGCCCGTATCCCCATCAAATCCTCCGTGGCCTCTTTCATGTACCGGTACGCATTGTCCACGCCCTGGTTATAAAAATCCGGGGCCAGCTTCTCTATGATAAAGTCAAGGACCATTTCGGCCGCGAGATCGCCGAGCTATTCGTCCCGCTCTTTCTTGAAATAGTGTTTGATCTCCGCGATCATGGCGGCTTTCCGCTCCTTTGATAGTTGGATGGAGCACTCCTTTCGCATGTTTGATCCGCTCTTTTAAGATATGGAAAGTTGGGGCTGATAAAAAATAAGGAGCCATCCAATTCCCCCTATATATTAGTGCATTTTCCTCGCGTTGTTCTCCTCACCGGACCTGTCACGGGTAACGAACCCGTCACGGGTATTTGACCTGTCACGGGTCAGATGACCCGTATGAGGGTGCCCTAAAACAAGGGTCCGAAAAACAGCCGCACCGATACGGCCTGGCAGACCGTATCCCAAACAAGCCCGATTCAGCCCCGGATTCCCGTTTCCCGATCCCGCCCCTTCCCGGAAAAGCCCGTAAAATGCTCCGCTCGGGTTCGCATGGAAAAAACCCTCAAATCAGGCCCAGTTTGCCGAAATACGCCCGCTTTCGATGCCCGTAAAAGGGCCACCAGGGGCCTGTAACAGGGATCGTTTTTGCCACGTCCAGTCACCCTTGCGACCCCTGGATCGGCCAAATAAAGAGTGCTATCAGGTGCATTTTTCTCTGACGTGAAAATGTAATTTTTCCCTGAATTCGTGCGTGTTTTGCATTATTGAGTACGTATTCTGGCCCGGCCGGGCTCTCACTTCACCATACACTCAATCTGATGATTCGGGAAACTACCTGAGGTGATCCGGTCCCGGGATACGCAGGGTTAATATTTTCCGGAGCGTATAACTCCTCAATTATCATGAGCACGAAAGCACGAACCGCCGAATCACCCGGGACCCCGGTTGCAGCACCCCGCACGAAGGCCCGGTCGTTACCCAACCGTGGCGAGGATATGCCACTCTCCCCGGTCCAGCGGATGCGGCAGAAGATTGCTCTTGCGGACCCGGAACTTGTCCGCCGCATCATTACTGATCCCCTCCTGGAGCAGTGAGGGAATGGCAGTCCGTCAGGAAAGCGACGCGACTGTTTTTATCGATGCAAACATTTTCTTAAACATTGTCCTTGGCACCGGCAAAGATGCTGCTGCCTGTACCCGGTTCCTGGAAGATGCAGATGCAGGAATATTTCCCAGCGCAACCTCGGTTATTGTGCTCAACGAAGTTCTTCACCGGCTCCTCATCGCTTCCGTTGTCAGCAGCAGCGGAATCGATCCAGAATCGGCAGTCCGCCAGATGAAACTGCACCCGGAGCTTGTCCGGGAAGCAGAGAATGTCCGGGAAGTGATGGAGGATATCCGGAGTATCCGCCCCATGGTTGTGTACGGGATCACCCCCCAGACATTCGAACGATCCCTGGCTGTCATGCAGGAATGGGGGCTTCTTGGGAACGATGCACTTCATATCGCATGCATGGAAGAGCATTCAATCGAAATTATCGCGACCTATGACCGGGACTTTTCCCGGGTCCATGGGATCAATGCCCGGAAACCGGACGAAGTCTGATCGATCTTTTGTGAGTGGGGATGATGCCCTGCTGCGGTTTTCTTTACCGTGAAACAAATTTTATACATTAATACTGTAAAGAATCGCACAAAAATTGACATTGGCAAGTATGTGATCGCAGCATCACAGCTCGAAGAACCGGTTCTCTCGCATAATGAATGGTCTCGGGCATTCCTCTGAGGGAGAAGCACATATGCCCGTGCAGCACTATATGAAAATATTAAGGGGTGAGGACATGACGGTCACGGTCGAAGGAAAAATGGTGGACAGGCGCACGATCGTACTCGATCAGCCGCTCGCCAGCGGCCAGAACGAAGTGATCGTACGGCTGAAAGAGAAGACCGTTCGCACAAAAATACCCATGCCGGAACCCTTTGTTTTAAAGATCGCAGAAACGGATATCGAAGAGCTGGCTTCATGAATGTTTCCTCCATAGCCGCACCGATCCGGCCTGACGGACCATATCCCAAACACACCGGTTTTCATTTTTTAAATCCCCTTCACATACGTGCGATTCTTCCCCCTCCTCGCTTCGGCCCGGAGTCGCTCGGGCGCCTCGTCGGACCCTCTGCCCGGGCAAGGATCTTTTTGGGGTTGAGGATCCCGGTACGTGCGTAGCGGGAAAACCCGGCGAGGCGTTTTCTCGCGTGGGGCATCGTTTACGTTCGAACAATAGTTCTTCACATACGTACGATTCTTCACTCTCCTCTCCGGGTAAATGCGGTTCATTATTCACGGTTCCTTCGGAACGGCTGCATTGCTCGCTCGTGGGGGTATGGGGGCGAAGCCCCCGTCCGCGTGATCCATCCGGGACCCGATGACTACATACAATCCCCACCACACTTCCCAAAAAGATTCCGGGTCGCACCCCCGCTCATTTCAAAGCTGCATGAGGGGTCATCCGAGATCCTTTTTGCCAACAAAGAGAGGGGGGTACCCCCCTCTTAAAAAAAATCCCGGGTGGGGGGGTACCCCCCGTTTCCGGCCAACAAGGGGGAGGGGGTACCCCCTACCCCCCCTCCCCCCACGCGATCGTTCCCGACACCATCCCTCCGTCGATGACTCCATGGGAAATAGTGAATTATGGTGCCGGAACCGGAGGGGGGTACCCCCCACCTTTACGGACAGGAGGGGAGGGGGGTGATCCCCGTTTTCAAAAATAGCGGGTGGGGGGGTGGCCCCCACCCCCCTGCAAACAGCTGATCGACCGACCCCGAAATCGCGTGCGGAACAGAGAGGTCATCTCCTCTACCAGGATCGTGAGATCTTGCATACGTGACCATTGTTCACGGATCGCAAACATTTTGTTCACGGAACGTGAACACTTGGTTCAGGGACTATGAACGAACAACTGCATGATCTCTCCGCACTCTTCCGGACCGGGGAACGCGTCACCCTGCTCCGCGCCGTCCTGCTTGTACCGGCCTGCACCGTGCAGCAAATCGCCGCAAAGACCGGGTTATCAAAAGGCCTCGTCTCCCCGTACCTTGCCCTGCTCGAACATGAAGGCCTGCTCACGCGGACCGACCGCACATACCATCTGGAATTTTCCCCAATGACCCTTGCCGTAAAACGTCTGCTCAATACCGATCTCGTCGCCGCCGCATTCAAAAAACCGGCATGGGCTTGTGGCACCGGCATCTACGGGAGCTGGGCCGCCGGGACAAACACGGAAGAGAGCGACATCGATCTCTGGGTGTACGTAAAAACCCTGCCATCCGGGGTGATGGTCGCAGAACTTGAGCGGGAAGTATCGCGTGCAGTTTCTGCCGAAGCCCGGGTCCTGGTCCTGACACAGGAAAAAATGGCCGGGCTCAAACAGAGCGATGAACCGTTTTACCGGTCCTTTGTAAAACAATCAATCACGCTCGAAGGTGAATCTCCTGACACGTCTTGACGAATGTTACGAGCGAGGACTCCTGCGAAAGGTTACACCTTCAGGCGGGAAGGCAATGCAGTCCCTTGAACAGGCCCGCGAGTGGATAACCGAAGCCGGCTTTGACTGCGATGCCGGCGCGGTGCGTTCTGCCCTCATGGCTGCATACATGGGATATTTCCACGCGGCCCGGGCAATTCTCATCCGTGACGGGATCCGGGAGAAAAGCCATTACTGCATTGGCGTATATCTCGAAGCCTGCCGGGACGCGGGACTGCTGGAAGACGAATGGGTACTACAGTTCGATCACATGCGGGGATTACGGCAGGACGATCAGTACAGCCTGGATGCCCGCCCTACTTCGGAAGAGGTCAGGCAGGCCATATCAGACGCTAAAAAATTTATCGAGCGCATGGACCTGCTCCTGAAAACTCCGCGATAAGTATCCCCCGGCGCTCCCTAAAGGTACATTCCGGCCGGATACGGACGATAAAAAAACAATCGGTGCCGTCGGATAAAAAAAGATCAGGCCGGCATCCCGAACAGTCCTTTGAACATCCCCACAATCCGGTCCCACAAGCCGGCCTGCTGCTCAGTCTGTGCCGGGGTTGCCAGCTGCGGCGTGGCCGTTGTCCAGACCGCGTCCGAGACCGCAGCAGTCCGGGTTACCTGCGTGCTCGTAACGGCCTTCCCGTTTTTGTCAATTTCGTGGAGATCGAGGACCGTTATATTTGCAGGCGCCGGCACTGCGGGAGCCGTTCCCTTCAGCGTAACGCTCAGTGCCTCGCTGCCATGCCCTTTGTAGGATAACAAAAGGCCGCTTAAGTCAAGGGTCTGGTTGTAGTACGCAGGTGTCGTGGACGACCCGCCATCGCCCGTTGTGATCGTGTACGACCATGCGGGCTTTGCAAGACCGGTGGTCATGACCAGGTCGCCTGCTGCAGGAAAGGTCGGTTCGGAAGCTTCTGCCGGGAAGTCCACGCTGAACGTAACCGTCACCGGGGCATTCTGCGGCAGCGGGCCGGAGGGATTCATCGTGTAACTCTCCACATTCCATGCCGGGACAACGGGAATGCATACCGCAAGGAACACGGCTGCAAGAAGGATGCGCTGTATCGTATGCTTCATGGGAAACCACCGGGAAAAACGAAGCCTGGTATTCCTTAGTCACTCTGCCGGCCCCTCATAAAAATTGTCGTTGTCCCGCAGGGTAAAAAACCGGCACACGCAGAAATGACCCGGTTGCCAAAAAATCCCCCGGCTCCGGGGAGGTGCCCGGATCAAGGAGACGGACGGATCCGGCATTCAGCGGAAATATCACAAAGCATCCGGACAGATCCCGGAAATAAAAAAGAGATTAGTCTACTGCAACCATGACTTCGCTCGACTTGATGACAGCGTATGCCACCTTGCCGGGTGCAAGCCCGAGCGATTCCACGGACTTCTTCGTGATGATCGAGGTGATGAGCTGGCCGCCGGGAAGTTCGATAACGATCTCGGAGTTGACGGCTCCCGGGGTGATCGATTTTACCGTGCCTTTGAGCATGTTTCGTGCGCTGATCTTCATGGTTCTCACCATATCATCCTTTCAGGTGATACTATAAATGCAATCCGGTCTTCGAACCATTGCCTGCAGGATTTTCCATAAATTTCCCGGCACAACCGGATCGTCCACCGGATCAGGGAAAGAAAAAAGAAAAAGCGGTGAGACCGTTCCCCTTGGGTAAGACATGAACAGGTCTACACCAGCACCACGTATGCCGCAAGCGAAAGCAGGAATGCCAGAAGCAGCATGGCAAGCGAGAGCGGCGCCACAAAGATGAGCATCGCGTTTACCGTGCTCGCGAGCTGCGAGATCCGGTTGGAGCCAAAGACCACCACGTGCTCGCACTGCGCCGTTGTTGCCGCACACTCGGCATCGCCCAGATCGGCAATAGCCTCGCGGACAGTGTCCATCACGAGCGGGAGGAAGGTTTCTGCCGGGATGGTCAGCCCGACCGGGTTCTTGCCGGTGATCGTGTTGACCACGTGGGTATCGGTTGTCATCACTTCGGTGGCATCGACAAGCGTGCGGATCTTTTCGCACAGGGCCTCGCGGACACCGCCTGCCATATTGTTCCCGTCAAAGAGGACATATGCGGTCTTCTGCCCGGCCGTCTCCACCACCATCACCTGCACGCCGAGATCCCCGAATCCCTCGTCCCGGGAATAGGGCAGGTGCCTGCGGGCATACCCGACCTTAAACGGTGCAAGGGGGGCGTTGCTGCACGATTCCATGGCGCCCGCCGCCCCTTTCTGGTACTCGGTCGCAGTCAGCGTTGCCGGGAGCACGGCAGACGAGAGATCGGTCATGCAGTTATGCGCATCGACAAATGCCACGTGCGGGAACCAGCGGTGGCCTTCTGCCATGATCGCAAGGCCGATGGAGTAATCGAGATCTTCGGTCATCTCCGGCGACCGGGTCGAGATCATCAGAATGGAATTCCCAAACCGCTGGTACAGGATCTTTACCGTCCCGCAGGTTATGCTCCGCGAGGGCGTTGCACCGGGATCGTAGGCGCAGTCCTTCTTTGAGGCTTCGATAGCCGCAATCACCTTGTCGATCTCGTTCTCCGAGACCAGGTTGAAGTCGTGCGAGGCGCAGCCGTGGGGGACGAGGGTCTCCTCTTTTGTCATCCGGTCGTGGATGAGCTTCGGGAGGTTGCCGCCCCCGATCTCGCCCATGGGCCCGGGGTGGAGGTTCGGGACGGTAAAGAGGACCGGCTTTTTTGCAGCCCGCCTGAAAAAGAGGCAGACCTGCGGCACGTAGATCTCCTCGCCGATGTCCCGGAAAAAGTCCTCCATCTCCTTTTTCGAGCCGTCGGTCATGTTTGCCACGAACGCGTTCACGAACGCGAGCCCGCGGATGCGGAACGCACGGTAGAGCGGGCGCTCGATCAGCCAGACAAGGATAGCAAACCCGAGGCCAAAGACCACGTGGAGGATGAGGGCAAATGCCACCCAGCCCGGGGAGAAGAGGAACCACCCGGCAATAACGCCGACACCGCTCTGCGTCACGGCCGGCAGGATCATCCGGGGCACGCGGTAATCGGAGATGGCAACAAGGACAAAGAGGCGCAGGCCAAAGACAAACCCGAGCGAGATCCCGTAAAAGAGCGGAAGGTACCGGATCCCGCCCGCGAGCGAGGCGAACGTGATGATGACGCCAAAGACCGTGCAGGAGAGCGCAAGGAGCGCCGACCGGTTCCACGTCATCGTCTTGCCGGAAAAATCGATGATGGGCTTGGTGAGCACGAATGCCGCGATTGCCGGGATGGTAAAGGCAAGGGTTCCCGAGAACGGGAGCTGGACCCAGACCCGGGCGATAGCGCCGTCGATGACCAGGCCAAGGACGATCATGATGAGGAGGGAGACCGGCCACGACGGGGCGCTGAAGAGATACTTTGTCAGCTGCCCGAGTTTGACATCCCCTGCCATTGCCATCAGGCATACCTCCTGCCGTACTTCATCGACACGCCACGCCCTGCGATCCCGGGGATCCTGCCCGGTCCTGTACCTGCTGCAAAACGCATGATCCTACCCCCGCGGCGCCGGTTGTTCCAGCGTGCCAAAGTGGCGGCTGTACCGTTCGAGCATCTGATCCCAGGTGGGAAGATGCGTCTGGCAGCCGGTGTGTTCGACCACATAGGAGGCAGTGACCGTTCCCACCCGGCAGCAGGCAAGGGGAGAATACCCCCGCACGTACGCGGAGAGGAACCCGGCCCGGTACGAATCGCCGGCCCCGGTCGGGTCGGCAAGGGTAACCGGGATCGCCGGGATCACGTGTTCGCTCCCGCCCGCGTACAGCGTGCTCCCGTCGCCGCTCATGGTAAAGATCGCCATTCCCACCATTTTTATGAGCGCTTCTTTTGTCGTGCCCAGCGTCTCGCACATCTTCTGCACCTCGTGCTTGTTTGCAAAGAGGATATCGGAGTTCGAGAGAATGGATTCGAGCTGCTCTTTTGTATACCAGAATACGTCCTGGCCCGGGTCAAAGGAGACAAACTCGCTCTTTTCCGCCACCCGGCAGTTGAACTCGGGATCGGCCGTTGCCATGTGGACAAGGGGAAGCGCCGGGGCCTCGGAGGTTGCAAAGGCCTTTGATGCGCCCCACTCGAAAAACGTCATCTGGTCGCCGGCATCGTCCGTGAACATGAACGCGGTCGGCGTGTGCGTGCCGGGCACGGTAAAAAACTGCCGGCTAATGCCGAGCGTCTCCATCCATTTCTCGTACTCGCTGCCGGCAAAATCGTCGCCAACGCAGGAATGGAGGGTGACGTCCTCCCCAAGGACCGCAATCCCGGCAGCAATGTTTGCCGCCCCGCCGCCGAACAGGATCCGGCGTTCGGTGATATGGGTTGACTGGTTCTCTTTGGGGAGATGGGCCACGCGGGAGATATGGTCGACCGCGGTGTGCCCGACGATATGGATCATATCTCTTCCACGTCCATAAGTTTGAGCGGCACCTCGTGGAGAGCCTTTCCTATCACGGATTTTGCAATCCGGCCCGCGTGCTCCTTTGATTCGGCCCGAAACACCCTCATCTCGAGTATCAGGCCGACGAGTGCCGTGTCCGCGACCACAATTGCGCTTGAGAGCGGCTGTTCGCAGAACGGGCATTCGAGCATCCCCGCTTCGACCTCGACAAACTTTGCCGAGGGGTTGAGGCGCTTGCCCGCTTCGCTGATTGCAATACCGATCGCATCGTCAAGCGACTTTGCTTCCTTGATGTACCATGCAGATTCCAGTGTTACCAGGTAGTCCGGCATTTATGATCTCCCCTTTTTTCTCTCCCCGTATTCCCTACCACGTATTATAATGGAGGTGGTTTTCGATATCCATGTGCTCCGCCCGCCGCACCGGGGCGCTGCTTTTTCCGACAGCAAGGATCGCTAAGGGCCGGATATGGGCGGGAAGTCCGAGATATTCCCGGACCTCGTCCTCTTCGAATGCCCCGGTCCAGCAGGACGAGAGCCCCCGGGCCCGGGCGGCAAGCATCATGTACGTGCAGGCAATGGTCGCGTCCTCGACGGCATACAGGATCCCGCGTTCCCCGTACTGCGACATCGAGCGGATGTAATTTGCGCAGACCACAAAGAGCGCCGGCGCTTCTGCCACATGGGCCTGCCCGAATGCTGCATCGGACATGGCCTGCCGGGCGTCCTCGTCGGTCACCACGACCACATCCCAGGCTTCGAGATTGCCGGCGCTCGGCGCCAGCTGGGCTGCGGCTACCACAGAGGTTATGTCTTCATCGGCGAGCGGTTCCGGGTCGAACTCCCGGACCGAGCAGCGGCCCAGAAGGAAACCGGAAAATTCAGAGTAGTCCATGGTCCGAGAGTTCCTGCCATGCGAGCTGCGCCGGGGTAGTCGATGCACTGATGGCCAGGGCAAGTTTTTCTGCGGCCTTTTCCGGCTGCTCGCTCTCCACGAGCGAGATCGCCTCGTTGAGGGAAGCTGCCGCCCGCTCGAACTCCTTATCCCCGGTGCTGTGGGCTGCAAAGAGGATCTCGGCCCTGACCTGTTCCATGAGGAGGAGGAGCATCTTTTTGCCGCCGCTCTTCTGGGTATCGGCAAAACCGGTCAGTGCCAGGCAGAGCTGGGAAACGATGATAAGTTCCGACTTTGCCCGTTCGCCGAACTGGTAGGATTTTACTGCGGTTGGAAGATCCATACTCACGATAGTCGCCCCGGGTAGATGATAATTATGATTTTGGCGTGCTTCCTATAAAACAGCCCCCGGAGGACGCGATAAGATTATTAAAAAAATGCCTGGGGGGCAGGGGTATGCCCCTCCTGAAATGAATCCACTGATCACGGATCAGGCACTAATTTTTTTTATACGGTAAAATTATTTCGAGGATTTTGCCTTTGCCCCGAGGGCAGAGACTTTTGCCCGGCGCATGCGCCGGCGGATGAGCGGGCTTGCCGTAGACTCGTTCATGCCCGAGCCACCGGACCGGTCGCCGCCGCGCCTGCCGCCACGCCCACCGCGTCCGCCAGATCCGCCGCGCCTGCCGCCGCGTCCGTGCTGCTGTTCCTCAGCTGCTGCCTGGTCGACTTTGCGTAAATTGATGCTTGACTTGAACCGCTGGTTGGGTCCCGGGCTCTTGCGCTCGCCTTCTTTTTTCGGGACGAGCCGGATCTGCCCCTTAACGCCCTTGACCTGTGACCAGAGGGTTGTACCTGTCTTACCCATATGTGAAAACTCCTTATGTAATTCTGCCGTGTGACTGATAAAGGTTGGGGAGGATCCCCGCAGGAGATGCCGGGGAACGGGACTCAGTTCCCGGGTTTTTGCGCATCCACGCAGATATTGTAGGCAAGCTGCGGGAACCGGCGCTCGATGAACGGCTCCATCCGTTGCGCAAGGGAGAAGAGCGGGTCGATCATGTCGATGTGGGCAAACGAGCGCCAGCTCACCGAGATATTGCAAAAGCCGGCCTCGACAAACATTCGGTACATCTCGTCCCCGTCGTAATACCGTTCCCCGAAATCCTTCATGACCACGTGGCTGACCCGGATCTTCTCGCTTATCTGGTAGATGGCCGGGATCCCCGAAGTGAGCAGTTTTTTCCCGAGCGTGCAGATCGAGATCGATCCCCCGGGTTTCAGGACCCGGTACGCCTCGTCGAGCATGGCGGCAGGATCCCTGAGGTAGGTAAAGACGAGAAGGCTTGAGACCGCGTCAAACGAGTCGTCCCTGAACGGCAGGCCCTCCCCGGTCCCGAGCGTAAAGGGCGAGCCCGGGCACCGCATCCGGGCTTTTTTTATCATGTTGCGGCTGATATCGATCCCGACCGCACTTCCCCCGTTCTGTAAATATTTCCCGATAAAAAGGCCGGTCCCGCAGCCGATATCGAGGAGCCTGCCGCCCCGGGGGAGGGCTTCCATCACGTGCGTGCTGATATGGGTGTGGTAGCACCGGCCCCGCGGGTGGTCGTAATGGGTGTCGTAGATGCCGGCGATTGCATCGTAGTGCTGCCGGATCTTCTCGACTTTTACCTGGCTCATGAGAAGATCTCCCGGATCCCCGTGGCAAACGCATCGATCTGGATATACTCGCTGTTCGCGTGCCCGAGGCGTGCGTCGGCAGCCGCCAGCGCCCGGGCAAGGGCCGGGTGGTTGTAGTCCCGGTGGGCGGCTTCGCGGATCTCGGCGAGCACCTCGCGGCCCGAAAGCCCGTAATCGATCATCAGCGATTCGAGCTGGCGGATGCCGCTTTGGACATCGCCCGACTGGATCAGGCGCAGGGCAGAAGATGCAACGGTCGCGGTCTCCGACTGCGAGAGTGCGGCAAGATTGCTGCACGAGCCGGTCTCGCTTGCAACCTGAAGCATCAGGATTGCCCGGCGCAGGTCTCCTTTTGCTGCCGCGGCGATCAGTTCGAGGTCGTCTTCCGTGCAGGACACTCTGGTCCCGGCCTGTTCCTGCCCTGCGATCTCCCGCAAGTGCCCGATCATGAGATCGGCGGGGATCGGCGCAAAGAAGAGCGGCAGGCACCGGGACGAGATGGCCGGGATTATGGCGCTCGGGTTTGTTGTGGTAAAGACAAACCGGCAGGTGCCGCTGTACCGCTCCATGATCCGGCGCAGGCCCTGCTGTGCATCGCGCGTGAGGGCGTGCGCGTCCTCAAAGACCATCAGCTTGAAGTCCGCGTCGAGCGGGCGGATCGAGGCGTACCACTTGAGGATGTGCTTGAAGTTCACAATGAGGCTCTGGCCTTTCTGGTACAGGTGCGCGTACCGCTCGTCCTCTTCGAGCAGTTTTTTCCCCTGCGAGAAAAGATCGGAGGTCTGGAAGATCGTGGTGTTGGTCTCGTAGTTCTCGCCGTACAGCTCGCGGGCAAAGCAGCGGATCGCGGCACTCTTGCCGGTGCCGTGCGGGCCGGTGAGCATCAGGTGCGGGAGGGTCTTTGCGGAGGCACAGGACGAGAGGATCGCAACAATCCGGTCCTGGCCCTTTATCTCGGCAAGCACTGCCGGGCGGTGCTTTTCAGTCCAGAGCATGCAGCCTCCGTGCCATTTCGTCTTTTGCCTCCGCTAAAAAGCCCCGGTTGTCCAGCCCCGCAACAAGACTCCGGCATTCATCGTCCGAGAGCGCGGTGCAGGCTTCGGCGATCCGGGGAAGGGCCCGGGTCACCTCGTCCACGATGGTCAGGGTCGCGGTCTTTGCCGTGCGCGAGAGCGGATTCAAGTCAACCGCAATCACTTTCTTTCCCATCCCGACAAGGACTTCGCACCGGTCGCCGTCTTCGAGCGGGACGAGCACGACATCGGCTGCATACATCCCCTCGCGCCGGCAGAAGGCCCGGTCGTGGGAGAGCGGGAGCAGGCGCTCGGCTTCTCCCGAGAAGACCGCGGCCCCGGCTTTGCGGAGGACGGCCTCGATCTGCTGTACCCGCTCCGGGGTCCGGTGGAAGAGGTTCACCTCCACGAGCGCCCCGCTCGCCTTCTGGAGAAGGGCAATCTCGTGTGCTGCAAGCGCCGCGGTATTGCCGTTCACGGAAAGCACCGGGTGTTTTGCCAGACGGAGCAGGGCTGCCGCGGTCTTTTCCGCACGAAGGGCACTGGCGCTGGTCTTTTCCCCGAGGAGGTAATCGAAGGCCTCGCCCCGCCCGTGGGAGGTGAGCCCTTCGAGGGATACGATCCCGGCGCGGGCGCACTCGGCAAGGTGCTCGCGGGTGACAAGCGATTGGTAGCGGGGGTGGTCTTTTGGGATCATTCTTTCACCTCAAGAATCCGGGTCCCGGACGCTGCCATCTGCATCCCGTACACCGTGCCAAACGGCCGGAGTACCCCGGCGGCCCCGGCCCCGTACGCAAAGACACCGTCGCCGAGCATTGTCATGGCTGCCGGGATTTTTTTTTGGTCGCACGCGGCAAGCACGGCTTTCACCGATGCCGTCTCAAGCCCGCTCTTTTTGGAAAATTCCCGGCAGCAGGCAAAAAATTCTGCTGCCGTCTCCGGCTCCCGCGCCGGAAACGCTCCTGCCACCTGCGCCATCTGCGCGGGCGACCCGAGGACATCGGGCGTATGGATCGGCCCGAAACAGACCGCAGAGAGCGGCCCGGCAAGATCGAAGCTGCGGCGGATGGTGCCGTGGATGCCGGGGCCGGTCCGGACCACCCGGCCGCCGCCCTGGCAGGCGGCGACGTCACCAAGACCGGTCTTAAACTTCACCTCGGTTTCATGGGCGATCTCCGCGATCTCGTCAGCGGCAAGCCCGAGACCGAGCAGCCGGTCGGTGGCGGTGAGCGTGGAGAGCAGTGCCGCTGCCGAAAGCCCGAAGCCGGCGCTGATGGGAAGCCGGCAGAGTGTTTCCACAGAGACCGTGGCCCCGAGCCGGTCGAGTGCGGAGGCGAGCGGCGGGGAACTCCTAGAAACCTCGACCGCTGACCCGTCCGCGGACTGCATACGGACAATGACCGAGGAAGTGCCGGCCTTACGGACGGTCGAGGTCACGCCCTCGCTGATGACAATGCCGGCGCCGATGCTCCCGGTGGTGGCCGGATCCCTCCCGTCCACTCTCCTGAAATAACCCGATATATGGCCGGGGCAGAATGCCGTAACGGATGCCGGTATCATCGGACAAGGTACCTGTTTAGTACTGTATGCCCTCCGGGTCTATTAGGAATTGTGTTTGCGTGGTTTTTTCGGGGTACCAAAACCGGCAAGGAGCTCCTGCCAGAGTGCGGACGCGATCTCCTCTTTTGTCCCGGCCACCGGTTTTCCGGCCTTATCTTTCGCGGTCACGATCCGGTAGGAGCCGTCGGGCGTGCCCATGCTCTCGGGCGTATTGGTCATCACCATCCATGCCCCGCGGCCGATCAGGGCCTGTGCCTCGGGGAGGGGTTTTCTCCCGATCTTAAAGGCGATCACCCGGGTCTCCTTGTGCCTGAGGACGCTGTCGAGGAGTTTCGGGAGCGGGGAGAGATCGATGGTGGCCGGTCTCCCGCTCGGGATCTTCCCGGCGATCTTTTTTGGGGCAAAATCAGAAACGGCCGCCGCGCTGATGTAAACGTCAGGGGCCGCTTTCTTCAGGTACGCGCTTACCGCCCGGGACATATCGGCAGCGGTCTCGATCCCGATATTTTCCACGAGGGGGATCTTCCCGTTGTGGATAATGGTAACATCGGCACCGAGCCGGTACGCTTCGAGCGCGATCTCCTGCCCCATCTGCCCGCCCGACCGTGTAGTAAGCACCCGCACATCGTCCACCGGTTCCCGGCAGGGGCCGCTTGTAATAAGCACCCGCTTTCCCGCAAGGGGTTTACCCATGACCGCCCGCTCGCACATGAGGACGATCTCGTCGGTCGTGGCGATCTTTGCCTTCTCCTCTTCGATCCGGGGTTCGGCAACCTCCACCCCCCACGATTTGAGGGTTTTGATATTTTTGATAACCGCCGGGTGGCGATACATGCTGTGGTGCATGGCCGGGACAACGATCACCGGAATCCCGCTCCCAAGCGCCGTTGTCGCGCAGGTCGTGACCGGGGTATCGTCGATCCCGCAGGCTATCTTTCCTATCGTGTTTGCCGTGCAGGGGGCAACAAGAAGGAGCGCGGCGCTCCCCCCGTCGCCGCAGAGGGTCACGTGCTCCACGAGGCCCGAGAGCCGGGTGATGGTCTCGTTCCCGCTCGCGTACGTGAGCGCATCGGGGTGGACGATCCCCTGCGCCGCCGCGCTCATGACCGGCCGGACCGTGGCGCCTTTCCTCCGGAGCGCATGGACAAGTTTTACGGTCTCCACCGCCGCGATGCTCCCCGTAACACCGATCACGATCTCTTTTTTTGCAAGGGTCTGGACTGTCATGCGAGCGTCACGTCCTGCACGACATGCCATGCGTGCGGGCGGTATTTCTTAACCTTATGTACCTGGATGCTAAAAGAAAAACCTGCGCCTCTCAGGGCTTCCCCGATCTTTGCCGACTGTTCCCCGATGCTGTGGACATGGAGGACGCTGCCCGCGCGGACATGGGAGAAGACGGACGGGAGCATCTCCACGGCATCGAAATGTCCCATCACCACCCGGTCGTATTCACCGGTAAGGAGGTTCCGGCAGTCCCCGCAGGACGCCTCCACCCGATCCCCAAGGTTGTTTGCGGCAATATTTCGTTTCAGGTACCCGAACGCAACAGGATTGATCTCCATTGCATGGACAACGGCGCCGCTTCCTGCCACCGGGACCGTGAAGTAGCCGATACCGGCAAACATGTCGGCAACCCGCTCGTTTTTTTCCGATACGAGCCGGGCCATCCTCATCTTCTCTTCCCGGTTCCCCTGCGAGAACATGACTTTCTGCGGGTCGAGGTAATAGGTGTACCCGCTCTCGCGGTGACAGACCTCCCCGCATTCTCCCCACAGGATCTCGGTCCTAGGGGTCCGGGTTACATCCGCGAGCGCCTCGATCCAGACCACCCCGCGCGGGTGGCGGAACCCCACGATCTCGTCTACCGCACCGGGATTCGGCCGGGGGCCGTGGACGACCGCGACATCGCCGAGCATGAAATACCCCGGGCCCCCGTACCGGTGCCGGTCCGGGATCTCGCGTTCGAAAGAAAAACCCTCGCGCACGGGCACCCACGCGGTATCTCCCTTAACGTATGGCCGCCGGTCCGGGTCCACCCATTCCTCGTCCCGCACGGCGTAAAGGGCCGCTTTTTTTATGGCACGGACCCGCATCCCGTTTGCTCCCGGGGAGTTATCGAACGACCACGAGCGCGTCGCCGTCGCGGAGCACGCGGACGTTCTCGCCGGCGCTTATTCCCTGCCAGGCCTTGTTCTGGCACTCCTTGGTCTCCCCGGTCAGCGGGTCGAGGATGCCCATCATTCCCCCGGAGATATACGCGACGAGCGCCGTTTCCGCGTCCCGGGCATTGCCGATCTTCTTTTGGATCTCCTCTTCCTTTATCGCCCGGCTCCTGCCTTCAGAGAGATCGAAGACCCGGACGTTCCGCTGGTCCACCTGCTCGACCTCGACGTACCCGCGCCGGACTTTTACCACATCGTGGCGCCGGTATTTCGGGAGCCGGACAAGATAGGTGATCCGGAAGAGCTGGCGCCCGTTCTTTTCGCCGACCAGTTTCGGGTGGGTGGTGTACCGCCCGCCCAGCTGCGCCGTGATCCCCTGCACGATCATAATGCCGATGTGCTGGGAGCCGAGCGTGATATCGAGGCCGTCCTTGTTCTCGGTCATGTCCGAGATAAACGAGAGGCGCTCGCCGCCGGCCTGGAGCGAGTCCTCGATCTGGGTTGCAATCGCTGCTGCGGTCTGCATCTCGAACGGGCTTAAGGTCCGTTCCTCTGCCCGGACCTGCACGATCCCCTCGTAGTAGCTGCCGGTGATCCGGTTGCAGCGGTCGCACTGCTCCTTGTGCCAGACAAGGTCCACCAGACAGGTCTTTTCCACGGCCTGGCCGTAGAGCGTGCCGGTGATCGTCAGCCGGGCCCGGGAGCGGTTGGGGCTGATATCCCGGATCTCGACACCGATGGCCCTTTTTTTGACATCGTCGTGGAAATGCACGGCCTTTCGTGCAAGATCGGGAGCGAGCTCCTCTTTTTCAAGATTCGTGTCCGTCCAGGTGTTTACCTGCTTTGTCGCCCCGCAGCCCGGGCAGTGGGTGCTTATCATCCGGGCATCGCAGACCGCCCAGGGCGTCTCTGCCACCCGGCAGCTGTTGCAGAGCCCGTCCGATTCCGATGGCCTGCCGCATTTCGGGCAGAACCGGTCCGTAATTGATGTCATAACGAGTAGATCTGGGCGTGCGGGATCTCGCCGATCATGATGCAGTCGGCCCGGGTAATAAGCCCCAGTTTTATTGCAATGGAAACGGCACGCTCCCCCATGAGGTTGATATTGCCCCCGGCCCGCAGGGCTTCTGTCACGGCAGCCTCGTCTGCGGGGGTTGAGCCGTAGAATCCTTCGGATACCATAACCGAGAGCTCCCCGTGCTTTATCGTGGTATTGAGCAGTTCGCGGTCGCAGACCGCGACCACGTCGCCGGCTCCCGGCGACCGGTGGATTTTTAAGTACATTACCTACTCTCTTGTGCGGGGCACCAGATAAAAGATGGGAAGCGGGATGAAAAAAACGGACCGTTACAGCGAGATCTTCACGCCGTAGACTTTCTCCACGGTATCGCCGTGGATCCGGTAACAGTCCTCGTCCGTGATCTCGCCGGCCTCGAAAAGTTTCTTTGTGATCCGGGGAACGGACTTCGGGCCCGTGACCGCGCCGGGCCGGGAATTCTCGTCCATGAAATCGCTCTCCATGGTAAACGGCCGGCGCTCCTTTGCCATGAGCGGCACGGATTCGTGCCGGGCAACGAGCGACGGGTGGAGCGGGGTGTCCGGTGACCCGTAGTGTTTGACGACCCGGCCCGGGTTCATCCCGACGGACTCTGCCATCGCCACCACATCGTCGCACGGCCCGCTCTCCGCATGGATCTGGAGGGCGCACCGGCACCCGGCGGCAAGTTCGAGCGCATGGACAAGGACCTCGTTTGATGCCGCAAATATCTCCGGAGAAACCTCGTAGTGGGGCCGCCCGCTCTTGAGTGCAACCGCCCTGCCGTCCATCACGTACTCCGCGGCGCAGTCGAGCCCCTCTTTCATCACCCGTGCGGCATCCGATAAGGGCATCCGTTCCGAGAGCCGGGTGATCTCGGCCGGGTGGACGCCGAGGATGGGAAAGACCACAAGACCCGTCTCGCGGATGGACTCGGCGACGCGGAGCGTCTCGTCAAAGGCCTTCCGGTAATCGTTTCCGCAGACAGGCTCTATCCCGAAGGACCACGACGGTTTCGAGACAAGGAACATATGCGTCCCGCCCGCGTGCAGGAAATCCTTTGCCGCCTCCACTCCCCGCCCGTTTACCGGATCGAAGTGGATATGATCGTCAGTGATCGGAAAAAGGCGCGATCTCATGGCACTCAGCGATTTTCATTAACGGGTACCCCGTTTCCGGGGAAAGAACGGCCCGGCAGTAAGAAAAACCCACCCGGGTCACGATCTCCACATCAAACATTAGTCCGGAGAGTTCGCTGTACCCGAATACATTCTTTTTCATTAGGGACCGGTCCAGCCTTACCGTGATCTCCTCGACAAAGGGCTGGAGGATCACGGCTTTTTCAATGGCCGATTCCACGCTTGCCGCAGATTCCTGCGAGATAGGCGTTCCCACCCACTGGTGGTAGAGCGCCCCGAGTTTGATCCCGGCCTCGAATATTGCCTGTTCGCGATCGCTCATTTTTTCATTTCCCCGTGCCGGTTCCATCTTCGTTCACCCTGAGATCAACTGGATAATTCCCTGCTTTGGCTCCATGGCCTCGCCGTGCCGGAGCAGCATGTCGATGCCCTCGCGCACCTTGTCGCGCGCAAAGCCCTTGGCCGTTACCGACTCGATCACCTGTTCGATGGCAGCGCGCCGGCCTTCGCCGCCGATATCGCGGATTGCGTCCTTGATGAACCGGACGAGATCCCGTTTCTCTTTCGAGATACCGGTCGCCACCTTGTCGATATCGAAGTTCCCGGTCTTTGCATCGTAGGCTATCTGGCGCAGGCACGCGTCCACGATATGGATCACCCGCTCGGCATCGGATGCCTCGATCTTGTCCGAGAGCCGGATCCGGGCGCTCGCCTCCGCAAGCCGGACAAGCGCTTCGAGCTGCCGGGCCGTGACCGGGACCGGCTTGTTTGGCTCGGCTATCCCCCTGAGCTTGAGATAGTAACCCACGAGCGCTTCCTTTGCTTCAGTAGAGAGGATGGGAAAACAGGTGCGCTTGGAGTAGGCAACGTACTTCCGGAACAGGGACGGTTCGATATCCGGCATGACCGGCTTGAGCTGCTCGTTGATAAACTCCTGTGTGACACCGGGAATAGGGGTCTTCTTGTGCTGGGCGATCAGCTCCCCGACCCCGTGGGTCTTTACGATGTGCTCGGCAATTGCAAGGTCGCGTTTCTGCTCGGGCTGGTCGGTCATGATAAAGATCAGGTCGAACCGCGAGAGCAGGGACGGGGGCATGTTGATCTGGTCGGAGATGTCGCCGTACATGTCGAACCTCCCGTACTTCGGATTTGCCGCCCCGAGAAGCGCGCACCGGGACTTGAGGGTTGCCGTGATGCCGGCCTTTGCAACGCTGATGGTCTGCTGTTCCATTGCCTCGTGGAGCGCTGAACGGTCTTCTTTCTGCATCTTGTCCATCTCATCGACTGCGGCGACACCCATATCGGCGAGCACAAGCGCACCGGCTTCAAGGGTCCAGCGCCCTTCCCCGAATTCGTCTTTTACTGCGGTTGCCGTGAGACCGGCCGATGTCGAGGACTGGCCGCTCGTGTAGATCGCACGCGGCGAGCACTTCACGATGTAGCGCAGCAGCTGGCTCTTTGCAATACCCGGGTCGCCGATAAGGAGCACATGGATATCGCCGCGCAGGTGGCTGCCGTCAGGCATCTCTTTTGCAATCCCGCCAAAGAGCTGGAGGGTGATCGCCTCCTTGACATCCTCGTTCCCGTAGATAGTCGGGGCAATCGAGTGGGTGCACATCCGGTAGATCATCGGGTCGCAGGAGAGTTTTTTGATCTCGTCCTCTGCTGCTTCGTCGATCTCGACCTCCTCGAACTCTTTTTCCGCGATCTCGATCGAGTTGCATTCCAGGAAGATATCGAAGACCGTGTGCTTCTCGCCCTTGACCACCCGCTGCATGGAGCGGAGGATCCCGTTTATTACCACCCGGTCGCCCGGGGATACCATGCCGGTGAGGTCGTCGGTCACATCGATATCGAGCGTCTGGGGCTGTTCGCCACCCCGCAACCCTTCAGGTGATTCCTGCACCCGGAGTTTCTGGGAATCGACAAACGTGGATCGCTTGGGGATCAGTTCCACTTTCTTAAACGTGCACCCGTCCGTTGCACAGCCGTCGGGCTCGATGAACTTCCCGTACTTCTGGGTCTTTTTGGTGAAGTGGCCGGCAGGGCACTTGAAAACCGCTTCCACGATCCGGGGCCGGACCTCCGTTGTCTTCCGCAGGATCCCCTCGACCGAGATGAATTTGTTGATATCGTCGGAACGGATCTCCCGTATCGCGGTCTTTTTCGGGAGGTTCGTGAACCGGATATTGATGCCTTTTGGCTCTTTGCCGTCTTTTGTATGGACCAGCTGGTTGTTTTTTATCGCATCCCAGACATCTTCGAGCACTTTACCGGGGTTATCCAGAAGCTCGTCTGCGAGCGTGATACCGGCCTTGCCAAACCTCTCCACCTGGCGGTAATCGATAGCAAGGGAGCGCTTGTGCGGGTACAGGCGCGAGAGCTCGCCGAGCTCTTTTTTGTACCGGCTTTTGAGGAACTTTCCCCAGTCCTCGGCCCGGTCGCCCTCGTGCAGTTCGGGTGCCTGATCCATTCCTGGTTCACCGCTTTCCCGAGCTTGCAAGCACGAACCGGGCGATCAGCGCTTCCATCTGGATCTCGCTTGACGCCCCTTCGGAAAGCCGGAAGTCCGTCTCGCCCAGTGCATCGATCAGTTCCACTTTTAATGCCCGGTCCATCTCCATTTTTGTGAGCGCCCGGTAGCACTGGTTGATGAGCTCGTTTGGCGCAATCCCGCGCTCGCGGAGGAGCTGGGAAAGGAGGGATTCGGCTCCTTCGAAATCCCCGGCAAGCGAGACCCGGAGGAGCTCTGCGATCTCTTCGGGGCGGGCGTTACTCGTGATCGCATAGACCATCGGGGCCTCGATCTTTGTGCTCATGATCGCTGCGCCCTGGAGCGCGTTTATTGCCTTGCGCATGTCGCCCTGCGCAATGTAGACCATCGCGTCCAGTGCTTCGGGGGTCACGGTCAGGCCCTCCTTAGCCGCGATCCGTCCGATCTCTGTTTTTACGGCTTCTGCCCCCAGCGGGCGGAACCGGTAGATCGCGCACCTGCTCTGGATCGGGTCGATGATTTTAGAGGAATAATTGCACGAGAGGATAAACCGGCAGGTCTTGGCATAGCTCTCCATGGTCCTCCTGAGCGCGGCCTGCGCATCGGTGGTGAGCGCATCGGCTTCGTCTAAAAAGAGTATCTTGAAGTCCGCCTCTTCGGCAGGCCGGGTGCGGGCGAATTCCTTTATCTGGTTACGCACGACATCGATCCCGCGTTCGTCCGAAGCATTGAGTTCCCGGAAGTTCATCTGCCACGAACGCCCGAAAAATTCCCGGGCGAGCGTGACTGCGGCGGTGGTCTTACCCACGCCGGCGCTTCCGGTAAAGAGGAGGTGGGGGAGGTTGCCGGATTTGACATAGGACGAGAGCCGTTCGACGATCTCGTCCTGGCCTACGATATCTGCCAGTTTTGCCGGCCGGTATTTCTCAATCCAGATGGTATGGGTCTCGTCCATGCTTTATCGCTCCCGGATCCCGAGTACTGATCCGTTTATGCATTAGAAAGTATTGTTCTTTTGTCTCTTCCCCAAACCCGCCGTATGCTTACCGGGAAAACGTGCAGGTGCCACCAGAATGTCATAATGTTTATCATAAGTGTTTTGAAAGTATTCTCCATGAAAATGAACCGACTGGTTCCAGTCCTGTTTCTCCTGCTGGTAATTATCGCAGGCCTCCCGGCATCGGCAAGCCTTTCCAAGGTCGCCGCCGGGGCGCCGGTCTTTATCGGCGAACGCAACATCGATATCTCGTCAGGATTAAACGGCCATTCCGTGATTGCCTGGTGGCCGGAAGGATCGGACCGGAGCGGCGACCCGGCAAAAACGGTCACCATTCCTGCGGGCTCTGAATTTTCGTTCACCCTGGACCCCGCCGTTTTTACCGGGTATACCGGCACCTGGTACACCCACGACACCAAGCCGGATATCCCGGTCTTTGTCCTGTACCAGCCCCAGTATACGCTCTCTGTCTGGGACGTGGACACAAACAAGGATATCACCGGCCAGTCCGTCCCGATGTCCGCCAATATCACCTACCGGATCGACACGAACCTGTATATGGCGCTCGATTATGCAAAACGCCCCAACTATAATCCCTCCGACGGGTTCTATACCGTGAAACTGAAATCCCCCACCGGGGCAAACATCCCCCAGATCTATACCGGGAACGTAGGCGCATCCACCACCCAGATCCTCAAGTTCGACAGCTCGCCGTTTATCAAAACGCCCACGTATACCTGGGCAAACGGGCCGGCATGGGACCGGAATGCACTGAATCCGGATAGCAGCACGGTTTACCAGACCGGCACCTACACCTTTGTCGCCACCCAGGACCTCAACCACATGAGCGAGAGTTACAGCGGAACGGCTTCGATCGGAACGGTAACAAGCGGCGATAAGACCATAACGTTCATCGCCGATGCCTTTACCACGTCCCCGACCGTCCTTCCCTCGCTGACCGCACCGCAGGGAACAAATACCGCAGCTGCCACGACCGCATCGCCGCAGCAGACGGTATCGAAGCCCGCGGCAACCGTCCCGGTAAAGACCACGTTTACCCCGCTGCCGGCCGGGCTCGCCCTTGCCGGCCTCGGGATCGCGGCGGTCGCACTGCTGGCAAGACGGAAGTATTAATCCTCACTTCCACCCTTTTTTGTACTCATGAGTGAAAAGACGGACAAGAGCCGGGATGCCGACAGGAAAAAGACGGGCATCTCCAAAACAACGTTGATCGTTATAGGTATTGTCATCGTTATTGCAATCGCTGCGGTTGCAGGGTTTGTGTTCTTAAAAAACGGCGCGGCCCCCGCGGGTGCTTCGGATTCGTTCACGAAAGCCGGCGCACTGTACTCGCAGAGCGTTGATCTCGCAAACGCCGGGAAGTACCAGGAAGCGCTCGACAAGGCCGATGCGGCCCTTGTATATAATGTCAGTTCCCTTAACCCCTTAATCCAGTCGAACCGTGCAGGGATCCTCGTGATGCTCGGCCGAAACAACGAGGCCGTCGCGGCCGCGGATGTTGCGATCAATGCGCCCGGGAACCTGACCACCCTGCGTTCCATTGCATACTACAACAAGGGTAACGCCCTTACCGCACTCAACCGGACCGCAGAGGCCAATGCCGCCTATGCCAATGCAACGGCACTCGACCCGGCGCTCAAACACCCGTAACCTTTTTTTTTCTTCTCAAAAATCGGCATATTATCAATGCCTATACCTTGAATACCTCTCTTTGGCAAGTATTGATCACAACCATGGAAGGTGCAGCGCGGGTCTTTGCCGGCGAATTGATGGAGTCGACGCTCTCGGTCCCGGACGGGAACGGGAGCCCGGCCCGGGTCGTGACCCCGGGCGGGGCCTGGTGCCGGCTCGTGTACCTCTGCGGAGCGCTCACCGAGGTCACGGAATCGGCCGACGTGCTGTACTGCCGGCTTGGCGATCCCACCGGGGCCTTTACGCTTGTCTCCGGCGGGAGAACAGCGGCCCTGGCAGAACAGATCCGTGCGCTCCCGGTCCCTTCCTTTATCGCGGTCACGGGAACGGCCATGCTCGTAAAAAAGAACGGCGGGTGCGAGGTGGTTATCCGGCCGGAACATATCGCAGCAACCGACCGGGCAGGGCGGGACCGCTGGATCGTAACCACGGCCGACATGACGACCTCGCGCCTTGGCCTGCTGCTCGATGCAATCGGGAAACAGACCCCGGACGAACAGGCTGGGACCGTGATCCGTCACTATTGCCTTACCCGGGAACGCCTCCGGGAGATGGCCCGGTCGGTCGAGGGCGCCCTTGACGGAGTCCGCGCCGCACCGCCCGCACAGGAAGCACCGGCCGATATCTCCGGGCTCATTATGGCAATTGTTAAGGAAAAGAGCGGGCCGCGCGGAGTATCGGTGGACGAGGTTGTTGCGGAAGCCGGGGCGCAAGGCTGCACGAAAGAAGCCGTGATCGCCGCGATCCGGACGCTTGTCGAGAACGACGACTGTTACCAGCCCCAGAAAGGGTACGTAAAACCATTATGAGAATGGAGTTTGTAAAAGACGGCCCGGCGCTTTTGATCGAGAATGACGAGCGCCTGCTCGTGGTCGCCGACCTCCATTTCGGGATCGAGGCTGACCTTGCCGCACACGGGATGCATTTTAAGAGCCACAGTACGGAGCGCCTCGAACGGCTCCAGAAAACAATCGACGCTGCCCGCCCGGACCGGCTCGTCCTCCTTGGCGATGTCAAGCACAGCATCCCGTCCCTTACCCGGCAGGAGTGGGCGGAGATCCCGGGGATCCTCGCTGCGATCCGAAAGCGCATTCCCTTCATCATCTTCCCGGGAAACCACGACATCGGCATCGAACGGTTTTTAAAAGAGGGGGAACTCCAGCCCAAGGAGGGGGGTGTTGTCGACGGCGTTGCGTACCTCCACGGGCACACGTACCCGTCGCCGTCCCTTGCCGGCCACCTCATCGTCACCGGCCACCACCACCCGCAGGTCAGTATCCGGGACGAGGTGGGCTGCGCCTTCCAGGCACCTGCCTACCTGCGGGTACCCATCAACGAGGCGGCGCTCGGGCTCGCACAATCCGGGGACAATGCCCCCCCGGCCCGGGCCCTTTTCGTTCCCGCATTCAACGAACTGGCCGGCTACGATCTGGCAAAGATCGCCCGGGACCCGTTCTCGCCGATCTCGCGCTGCATGAAACCGGAGGGTGCCGAGGTGATCCTTGCGGACGGGACATACCTTGGCCCGCTCGGGCTGCTGCTGGACGATGAAGATGACGGGGAGGAGCGCTGACCATGGTGGCAGAACAGCTCGACCCCCGGGTCCGGGCCTGCATCAAAAAACGGGGATTTACTCGGCTCTCCCCGGCACAGGAGCAGGCGATCCCGATTGTCCTTGCAAAAAAGAACCTGGTCCTCATCGCCCCGACCGGCACCGGCAAGACCGAGAGCGCGATGTTTCCGGTCTTCGATGCGCTCCTTAAAATGCCGGCGGGCGGCGGTTTCAAGGCGCTCTACATCACGCCCTTGCGCTCGCTTAACCGGGACATCCTTTCAAGGATGGAGTGGTGGTGCCACGAGCTTGGCCTCACGGTCGGGGTCCGGCACGGGGACACGCCCATGGCCGAGCGCAGGAAACAGGCGCTCTCGCCGCCGGACCTCCTCATCACGACCCCGGAAACGCTCCAGGCACTCTTCATGGGGAAACGTCTTAAGAAACATCTCGAACACGTGCAGTTCGTGATCGTGGACGAGATCCACGAGATGGCGGCCAGCAAGCGCGGGGCGCAGCTCGCGGTTGCGCTCGAACGCCTTGCGGAATATGCCGGGGAGTTCCAGCGCATCGGGCTTTCCGCAACAGTCGGGAACCCGGAGACGATCGCCACCTTCCTCTGCGGGGCCCGGCCCTGCGGGATCGTGCAGGTGCCGGTGGCAAAGCAGCTCGCGATCACGGTCACCTTTGTCGGCGACAACTTCAAACACCAGGTACAGGCGCTCGACCGGCTGCTCAAAAACGAGGGATCTACGCTCGTCTTTGTCAACACCCGGGTGACCGCCGAGGCTCTGGGCCATGCGCTCTACTCACGGGGTGACGTGGAAGTGCACCACGGCTCGCTCTCAAAAGAGATCCGGATCGATGCCGAGGAGCGGTTCAAGAAGGGCGAGATAAAGACCCTCATCTGCACCTCGTCCATGGAGCTCGGGATCGATATCGGCCGGGTGGACCACGTGATCCAGTTCGGTTCCCCGCGCGAAGTAGCGCGGCTGGTGCAACGGGTCGGCCGGGCCGGCCACCAGCTCAACACCATCTCGCGGGGCACGATCCTCGCCACCGGCTTTGACGATCTTTTAGAATCGCTCGTGATTGCCCGGCGGGCAAAGGCAAACGAGATCGAACCGGTGGTCCCGGACACGAACGCTGCCGATGTGCTCGCAAACCAGGTTGCCGCCATTGCCGTGGAGTACGGCGAGATCGATCGTTCGCGTGTCCGGACGATTGTGGAACGTTCGTCGCTCTTTTTTGAGTGCGGGAAGCTCCTTGACGATGTCTGCGCCCAGCTCGAAGAGCACCGGGTGATCCGGATAGACGGCAGCCGGATCGTCACGACCGCACGGGCCCGGCGCTACCTCTCGGGAAACCTCTCGATGATCCACGACGAGCGCAAGATCCCGATCTTCGACATGGTCTCGCGCCGGACGGTCGGGACGCTCGACGAGTCTTTCGTGGTGGGCTGGGTGCACACCGGCGCGGTCTTCATCACCAAGGGCCAGCTCTGGCGCGTGCTCGACATCGATGACGGCCGGCTCACGGTCGAACCGGCGAAAAAAGCGATCGGCGAACTTCCCTCGTGGGAAGGCGAGCAGATCCCGGTGCCCTTTGCCGTTGCCCGCGAGGTCGGCGCGATCCGGCGCGAGCGCACTACGGACAAATATACTGCGGAAAAGGAGAGCATCGCGTTTGCCACCCACATCCTCTCGGAGATGGAGAAGAACCGGTGCAAAATCCCGACCGACCGGCTCATCACCTTCGAGAACATCGACGACGGCGTTGTCTGCAATGTCTGTGCCGGCCACAAGTCAAACGAGGCGCTGGGCCGAGTGCTCTCGATCCTTATCTCCGCCCGGTTCGGGACAACGGTCGGGATCGAGCTCGACGCGTACCGGATCCTGCTGCGCCTCCCCTCCGCAGTCCGGGCGGCAGATGTCCGCGATTTCCTCCTCTCGCTCGAACCCGCCCACATGCCGGGCATCTTAAAACTCGCGCTCAAGCGGACCGCGCTTTTCAAGTGGAAACTCGTGCAGATCGCAAAGAAGTTCGGGGCGATCGATCCGGATGCGGACTACGAGAAGATCAGCATCCAGCGCCTGCTCGATTATTTCGACAACACGGTCGTCCAGCAGGAGGCCTACCGCGAGCTCTTGTCCGGCTACATGGATATCGATGCCGCAGCAGGGATCGTGGGGATGGTAAAGGCAAAGGAGATCGAGCTTGCCATCGGCCCGCATTCGATCATCGGCGCGGACGGCATCCTCTCGTCGCGCGATCAGATCCCGCCGCCCACCGCAGACCAGGCCGTGATCGCCACCTTAAAACGCCGGCTCGAACAGGACGAGGTCGTCCTTGCCTGCATGAACTGCCGGGACTGGAAAAGCAAAACGGTCGTCTCCCGGGTGCCCGAGCAGCCGCAGTGCCCGAAGTGCGGGGCCCGATTGATTGCCGCCTTAAAGCCGTACGAGGCGGATGCATACGATACCGTAATCCGGAAAAAGAAAAAGACCGGGGAGGAACGCGCCCTCGAACAGCGCCTCCTGCGGAACGCAAACATCGTGCTTTCGAGCGGGAAAAAGGCGGTTGTCGCGCTTTCCGCCCGGGGCGTAGGGCCCGAAAACGCCTCGCGGATCCTTGCCACGCTCTCGGACGGCGATGCATTCTACCGCGAGATCCTGAAAGCCGAGCGCACGTTCATCCAGACGCACCGGTACTGGGCATAACGCGGGACGGTCCGGGATACTTTTCCTGCAAACCGGTGGTCCTCACGGCCGCTTTTTTTAAAAATGTACAAAAAAGTATGCGATGCTGGTACGATACCTGCATCCGGAATTTACATTATGCTTTCGAGTTTCTGTTCGAGGAAATCGAGCCCCTTCTTGATATCGTCCAGGTTCTTGCCACCCGTGAGGATGATCTTACCCGACGAGAAGAGGAGGGCAACGATCTTCGGGTCCTTGATGCGGTATACAAGGCCCGGGAACTGCTCGGGCTCGTACTCGATATTTTCCAGGTTGAGCGTGACAACGACCTTGTTGAGATTGATATATTTCCCGATATCGTAGGAGCAGACGATGTTTGTCACGGCAACGCGGGGCTTGTCCAGCGTCTCGACACCGGCTTCCTTTAATGACTTGATGATGATCGCAAGGCCGTCCTTTAACGCCTTGTCGTCGCGGATACCGGTCAGCACTACCTTCCCTGAGGAAAAGATCAGGGAGGCAATCTTCGGGTTCTCGATACGGTAGACCGCACCCGGGAACCTTTTTGTGTTGAGCTCGCAGCTCTTGATCTTGCTGGAGACCATATTTAAATCAATAGACTCGGCGATCACTCCCGAGGCTACGACATTTTCAATCTTCAGTGAATCGTACCGTTTGTCAGCCATCTCTATACTATGCAGTGTATCGAATCATAATACTAATGGAGAATCTTTATGTTTGTTCCCGGATCTCTGACGGGCGCCACGGGAAACGGACAACATTAAAAGGATATACCGATCAATACTCCGGCTGATCCTATGGGTGAAGAGCAGCACAATATTGAGGATTACGAACGGACAAAAGCGGATTTTACGATCGAGGTTCCCGAATATTTCAACTTCGGGTACGATGTCGTCGATGCCTGGGCAAAAAAGGACCGCAACAAGCTCGCGATGATCTGGACCAGCCAGCAGGGAGAGGAGAAGAAGTTCAGCTTCCTTGACATGGCCAACCTCTCCAACCAGGCTGCAAACGTACTCTTAAAATACAGTATCAACAAGGGCGATCGGGTACTCATCATGCTGCCCCGGATCCCCGAGTGGTGGATCTTTGTCGTGGGTCTCATCAAGCTCGGCGCGGTCTTCTGCCCCTGCCCGAGCATGCTCACCCCGAGGGACATCAAATACCGCATCAACAAGGGCGGGTTTAAGATGGTTATTACCAATCTGGAAAACTCGTCAAAGATCGATGAGATCTGCAACGAGTGCCCCACGCTCTCCACCCGGTTCGTGGTTGACGGCGAAATCGACGGCTGGGCAAGCTGGCCGTACGAACTGCTCTACCCGGCGCCGGTCTCCCACAAGTCGGTAAGCATCCCCGACGAACAGCGGACCAAAAGTACCGACCCGATTCTCATCTATTTCACGTCAGGGACGGCCGCAGAGCCAAAGATGGTGCTCCACAACCACGCCCACCCGCTCGGCCAGATCGTTACCGCCCGGTTCTGGCAGGATCTCAAATCAAACGACCTGCACTTCACGGTCACCGATACCGGCTGGGCCAAGTGCGGCTGGGGGAAGATCTTTGGCCAGTGGATCGAAGGGGCCTGCCTCTTTGTGTACAATTTCCACGGGAAGTTCAATGCAACCGAGCTGCTCCCGCTTCTGGAGAAGTACCAGGTCACCACGTTCTGCTGCCCGCCCACGATCTACCGGATGCTGATCCTCGCGGACCTAAAACGCTTCGATCTCTCGTCGCTGCGCCACTGCACGAGCGCCGGCGAACCGCTCAACCCGGAAGTGATCCGGGTCTGGAAGGAGGGAACAGGACTTACCATCCGCGAAGGTTACGGCCAGAGCGAGACCTGCTGCTGCGTTGCATCGTTCCCCTGCCTTGAATCCCGGCCCGGCTCGATGGGCAAGCCCTCGCCCGGCTGGAACGTGGAGCTCCACGATGAGAACGGGAAGCCGGTCGGGATCCGGGAAGAAGGAAGGATCGCGATCTCTGTTACGCCCCCGCCGCCGGGACTTATCGTGGAGTACGTGGACAATCCCGAGGAGAACGCAAAGTCGTTTGTGAACGGCTGGTATTATACAGGCGACAAGGCGTACCGGGACGAGGACGGGTTCTTCTGGTTCATCGGCCGTGACGATGACGTGATCAAATCGTCCGGCTACCGGATCGGGCCGTTCGAGGTCGAGAGCGCACTCATCGAGCACCCGGCCGTGCAGGAAGCGGCAGTGGTCGGGGCACCGGACCGGCTCCGCGGCCTGATCGTGAAGGCATACGTGGTGCTCAACAAGGAGTACACGCCTTCCGATGCGCTGGTTAAAGAGATCAAATCCTATGTGAAACGGACCACGGCGCCGTACAAGTACCCGCGGGCAATCGAGTTTGTTGCCGAACTCCCCAAGACCCATTCCGGCAAAATCCGGCGCGCCGAGCTCCGCGAGCGCGAGCTGCGGAAGTACCGGGAACTTAAGTAAGCCCGGGATCGGATCTTTTTTTTTACGGGGACTAAAAAAGCCACCGACCGGGTTTACCCGGGTTTCTGCTCTGGAGAAATCATTTCCGCTCTACCAAACAACATTTGAGAAGGTGACACCCTCACAAAATAAAAATTTTCATGCTGTTTTTGTGCACGGCCGTGCCACGGGGCGAGCCCCGATGAGGCAGCGAGCGCCCGTGGAATCCTCACAATAAAAATAGAGGAGTCCGATTAAGGATTTCTACAGAGCCGGATTTTTCTTTTTTCCGGTACCGGGGGCGATATGAAAAGACCACCAGCCGGTTTCACCCCTTTTTTACCACCTGTCTCAAATTTCACGTCTGAGAAATCCCCAAATCCGTCCGGCGCATATAGCCGCGTTCTTTTGGCCGATCCCAGGGTCGCACGGGCAATTGTATGTGGCAAAAATCATCCCTGTTGCAGGCCCATGGTGACCCGTTATCGGGCATCGAAAGCGGGCGTATTTCGGCAAACGGGGCTCAATTTAAGACGGTTTTCCACGCGAACCGCATCGGGGCGAGTTGCGGGGGTTTCCGGGAAGGTGGAGGATCAGGAAACGGGAATCCGGGGCCGATTTGGGCTTGGTTTTACTTAGGGGATCGTATCTCCCGGGGCTAGATCGGTAAAGTGAGTGGAGATCCTGCAATCGGACCTGCCCTTTTCCGGGCGCGAAATGAACCCGGATTACCTGTTTTTTTCGGACGGGAGGTAATAATTCGCGAAAAAAGGGTAATAATTCGGGGTCCGGACCGCATTTTTACCTCGTAAAGAGAGAGGTAACAGATAGCAGCGTTATTTTGGCCGTATTTTTTTAAAATGTGCCAGCGGACGCAGATCGTACAGAACGAAGATAGGGAGCTTTTAAAGGGCACCCGAGAAGATCCTGCTTTTTCTGACGTAAGTCTGTGGAGTTCGGGAAAGGGTCCGGGACGTACAAAATACTATAGGATCTCCCGGGCTGTTGCAAGAGGGCGTCTCCGTCGGAGGTGAGGGGGGCTTTTTTTACCCGGCTGATCGGCCCGGGTGTAAAAAAGTGCACAAAACCGGTGCAGTTTTACACAAAATTTCCGGATTTAGCGGCATTGTCCCCGGATTGCCGGATTTCCGGGTAAATCGGGCTTTCCTGAAACGCTAATGTACGCTTTTGGGAGGCGGATCTCTGTCCGGATCATACTATGGCACAGCAAAATGAAAAGAAGGCCTGTCTTTCGTGACCGGTTTTGGGGCTCCCTCATACAGGTCACCTGATCCGTGACAGGTTCGTTACCCGTGACAGGTAAGATGTGGAAGAAAACACAGAGGAAAATGCACTATATACCGGGGGGTTATACTCCCCGGTATGCCACGCTCCTGTGTCGGATATATTGCACGATTACTTCACGGGACTCGTGCAACACCCGGTAGATAACCCGGTATTCCCCGACCCGGATCCGGTACAGCGAATCCGCACCGGCCAGTTTGATCGCATCGTGCGGTAGCGGGTTTATTGAAAGATTTTCCACGTGCTCAAAAATATTCGGCAGCAGGTCTTTTGGAATTTTCCGGCAGTCTTTCTCCACGCTGTTTTTAAAAGAGAGCGTGTATGGACTCATTAATCCCCGCTCACATCACACGTTTTTTTAATTCGGCAAGGCTGATGGTTCCTTCATCCCGCCGTTCAGCCACCATGGCAAGATCGTGAAGATCCTCTTTCATGTGCTCGTATTCGGTGAGCGGGAGGATGATGGCAACCTTGTTTCCGTTCTCATCAGTGACGTATTGCCCGGCAGAGCTCATGGGAATTCCCTGTACCCTGTTGTTTCCCGGTCATGATATAACCGATTTCCCATGGAGGGTGCGGGACCGGATCGCGCCTGCCAGATAATTCAGTCCCCAGACTTCTCCTACGAACGCCCCCTAGCGAGACGGGTGTAGCTGTGCCACCCGTCGAGCGCGAGGGGGTCGGGGGGCGAGTGCTCGCTCTTGTTACATAAACGAGGATATGCGAGGGGAAAACTCCAAAACGAATTCGATTTACAACGAAAAATTTAGTAAAAATTAAAATCCCGAAGAAAAGTTACGGCCCCTTTACCGCTCAATCAGCCGGATATGCTCCACGGTCTTTTTCTCCAGTCCGCCCTCGCCCTGGAGCCGGGAAACATCCGCGATTGCTTCGAGCACATGCACGGACTCTTCCAGGAACGAGAGGATGTCCGCGGGAAACACTTCGATCCCGTACTCGTCCGAAAGATAGGCTGCAATCTGGCGGTGGTCGAGCCCGTTCTCGCGCAGCTCGATCACTTTTTTGGCAAACTTCTTCTCGGGGCAGCCGCATAACGGAGAGTTCTTGCACTTGCAGCGCAGGAAATCGTCGAAGAACCGGAGGAGCTGGTCGCGGATGGCAAAATCGAGCGCATCATAATTGAATCGGGAGGTGATGGTCTCGAGCATCACCGGGGAAAAGGCGAACTCGGGGACCCGGTAGCCACAAAGCCGTTCGATCTTTTTAGCGTGGCGGAACCGGGCCCGGTCTGCGATCACTCGTCTTCTCCGGTAGACTCGTCAAACTTCTCAAGCGAATCCATTGCCTCGTGCATCCGCTCGCATTCGATGAGCCACTCGTCAAAGAGGGTCGGGTTTTCGAGATCGTCTTTCACGTACTTCCCGCAGCAGGCAGCGCCGTCGATCACTGCAGCGCCGATGTTCGAGGCAATATCGAGCGCCTGCTCCATGTCCTTCTCGATGACCTCGCGGCCCTTTTTCACCTGCGTCTTGATGTCCTTGTCGAATTCCCCGTCAAGGTAGCGCCGGCAGGACGCAAAGAGGGCGAGTTTGGGGAGCTGCAAAATCTCGACGATCTCTTCGAGATCGCCCGCAGGTGCGGCGGCCATGACAATCGCCTCGACCTGCGCGAGCTTGTCAAGAGACTCTTCTTTTGAGAACCTCTTGTTCTGATAGAGTTTTACGATCTTGAGCACCGCAAGCGTGATGTCCACCGAGAAACTGTCCAGCACCCGGAATCCTTCGGGCATCTCGTCGCTTTTCGGGTCGGCCTCGAAACTTGCCTCGCTCAGAGACTTTAACCAGTTGTCCCAGCGTTCCTGGTTATAGAAGATGTAGAAGAGTTTCATCGGCTCTTCTTCAACTTTTTTGCTCGCCTTTTTCGCCATTTCATTACACTATTCTCTCTCCTGATTAAAGGATTTCGTTATTACGGGGAGAACAAAGGAGGGCTGGCCGTTATTTTGGATCCGGACCGGTACCAAAAAGCAGCCTGGTACATCCTTATACCGTACCAGCGACAAAAAAGAGGTACATGAAACTGCTGCCCGTTTTTCTTTTGGTCCTCGTATCCGCAGCATGTGCAGGCTGCACCGCGCCGGACACGGCACCGCCTGCCGCAACCGCGGTCCCCAACCTTACCGGCACCTGGAACGGTTCGCTTGCGGGATATATCGAAGGCATCGGGTACATCGCCGCCAACAATACCATCTCCCTGAACATCACCACCCAGCAGGGCCGGATCTTTGACGGCGCGATCTCTGTGGTGGAGACAAACGGCAGCGTCTCGGTCCGGCATATCGCGGGCGTCATCGGCCGCGACGGGAAGCATGTTACGGTCGTGCAGTCCGACACCGGGTACGATTTTGGCACGATTGTCTCCGGCAACGAGCTCGAGTTCGTCTATGTCAGCGATGAAAAACCGGCAAAAGTCGTGATCGATTCGTTTGTGCGGAGCGCTTAAAAGAGCGCCATAACTATCCGAGCCGCCACCGCCAACGGTTATCACCCTTGACCGAGAAAGTATCCGGGTACATCCATGGCAGCAGAAACCAGCGGGACAAAGACCATCGTGATGGTCCGGTACGGCGAGCTCTTCTTAAAGAGCGATCCGGTAAAATACCATTTCATCGGCCTGCTGCTCAGGAATATCCGGCAGGCGCTCAAATCTGCCGGCATCGACTCGCGATCCGAGAGCCCCCGGGGCCGGATCTTCCTCTTTACCGACCGGCCGGACGAGGCCGCACGGATCGTCTCACGGGTTTTTGGCGTTGTGGACACGAGCATCTGCACGCTTGTTGCAGCCGAACCGGACGCGGTCCGGGATGCGGCTCTTGCCTTGGCAAAAAAGCATCTCCAACCGCCCTGCACGTTTGCGGTCCGGGCAAAACGGCAGTACAAGACCGGCATGAACAGCCAGGAGCTCGGCGAGTACGTGGGCTCGGCCATCTACGATGCGGTCCCCGGCCTGACCGTCGACCTCACGAACCCGGAGTACGAGATCTTTGTCGAGATGCGCGAGTGCGGCGGGATAGTGTACGACGAACGGTTCCCGGGCCAGGGCGGGCTCCCCTGGGGGTCCCAGGGAAAAGCGCTCGCGCTCCTCTCTTCAGGGATCGATTCGCCGGTTGCCGCATGGCTTGCCATGAAACGCGGCTGCGAAGTTTCGTTTGTCCATGTTGACGGCGGCCGCTGGGCGGGTGCCGATGTAAAGGCAACGGCAACAGAAAACCTCTGCCGGCTCTCGCTCTGGTGCCCGCAGGAGCCCGTGTCCATGACGATTGTAAACGCCGAGGCATTCTATGACGCCATGCAGCAGGAGAAGATCCCGCCCCGGCTCCGCTGTGTCCTTTGCAAGCGCTTCATGATCCGGCTTGCCGCCCGGCTCGCGTTAAACGATGGCGCAGCCGCGATCCTCACGGGCGAGAACCTCGGGCAGGTCGCGTCCCAGACGCTCGCTAACCTCGCGGTGATCTCCGATGTCACGCCCGTCCCGGTGCTCCGGCCGCTCATCACGTACGACAAGGCCGAGACCGTGGACCTCGCGAGAAAAATCGGAACGTTCCTTGGGAAACAGGGCGACCTTGCCTGCCGGGCTGTGCCGAAGATGCCGGCAACCGCGGCGACCGCAGAGGCCGTGCGCGAGGCCGAGGAAAAGCTGGACATCGCCGGCCTGCTCGATCAGGTGCTTGCCTCGGTTGAGTACGTGAACGCAGAGAACGGGAAGATCCTCTAAAAAGAATAAAAAAATTATTCCAGCAGGTCCCGGCAGTACGATGTGACCTTCTCGATGGTACGGATCCGGGCCGGCCACTTGTCTTCCGAGCCGATCACCGTCCAGGGGGCAATCTTCGTGCTGGTCCGGGCGAGCATCTCGTCGACTGCCTTGTCGTACAGGTCCCACTTCTCCCGGTTGCGCCAGTCCTCGTCGGTTATCTTCCACTGCTTTAAGGGATCGTCCTCCCGCTGCTCGAAGCGCCGGAGCTGCTCGTCTTTTGTGATCTCCAGCCAGAACTTGATGATCCCCCCGCCGCTCGAATAGACATAGTCCGCCTCCATCTCGTTTATCTCGCGGTAGGCCCGCTGCCATTCGTTCTTCGTGCAGAAGTTCTCCACGCGTTCCACGAGCACCCGGCCGTACCAGCTCCGGTCGAAGATCGCGATATGGCCGGCCTGCGGGAAATTCCGTACAAAGCGCCAGAGATAGTGGTGGCTCTTTTCCGTTGCACCGGGCGCGGACGTGGGGATCACATCGTACCCGCGCGGGTTCATGTACCGGGCAAGCCGGGTGATGTTGCCACCTTTTCCTGCCGCATCCCAGCCCTCGTACACGATGATGAGCGGGATTTTGCGCTTGAAAAGGAGACCCTGGACCCGGATCATCTCTTCCTGGAGGGCATCGAGGGCCGGCTGGCATTCCTCGCGGGTGCAGCTCTTCCCGTCTTTATAATTCCCGGCACTGCGTTTCACCGGCCGTTTCTCCGGGAGGAGCGGGTCGGGAAGTTTTGCCGGTTTTTCTCCCGATTTTACCAAAAGGGCCTTTTCGAGCGCAGCCTCAAGGGCCGTGTAGATCTTAAGCACGGCAAAGTTCTCGTCTGTTGCATCGAGCACGTGCCAGGGGGCGGATTTTGTATCGGTCTTTTCCAGGAAATGGTCGATCACGGGAAGCGAGAGCTCGTAGCTCTTGTGGATCTCCCAGAGCGCCGGGGTCACGAGCCATGCTTTTAAGGGGTCGTGCTCGCGGGCGATGAACCGCCGTTTCTGCTCCTCTTTTTCAATGTGCAAAAAGAACTTGACGATCACGGCGCCGTCATCGGAGAGCTGGCGTTCGAAGTTGTTGATGGCAATGGTCCTTCCTTTGAGCGATTTTGTCCAGCTCGCTTTCTGCATCTCGGCAGAGATCGCCCTGCTGTACCAGCTCCGTGCAAAGATTGCGATCCTCCCTTTCTGCGGGGTCCGTACCCAGAACCGCCACAGGAACGGCCGGACCCGTTCGTTGTCGGTAGGCTGCTCGATGGTGTGGAGGGTGAATCCCCGGGGGTCGAGCGAGTCTATTACCATCTTCGTGGACCGGGTGATCCCGGCCGCATCCCAGCCCTCCATCACGACAACGACCGGGATCCCCGCGTCGTGCAGGGAGCGCTGGAGGATCCCGAGACGCTCCTTTAACGGGGCGATCTTCTTCTCAAAGGTCTTTGTGTCGATCCGGTTCTTCGGGCTGATGACATTTTTGAGCATGGCACATTTCCCCCGCGGCCGGCGCCTTTGTGCTGGGGCCGGCATGATTTATGTTCACCTTTTCCCGTGCCTTGTGATAAAAGCAGTGGTGTTGAAAGTACTAAAAACAAAACAAATCATTTCCGATCTCCTGTCTGGTCTTTACGAACATATTTTACAAATGTTCAATAACGGCCCCCGGTTTTTTTTAAAGGTAAAGATACCTTTTCTTTCAATCAGACAATCCTGTCCCGGTTAGGTCGGATTAATCCTCTTCATCACGGTCTGCGGATGGCCCGTCCTTGTCTTCTTCATAGGTGAAAACATCGGTTATCCCAACACCGAAGACATGTGCGATACGGAACCCTAGCTTTATCGAAGGGCAGTACTTCCCTTTCTCCATGGAGATGATCGTATTCCGGGTCACTCCGACAAGCTCGGCGAGCTGCTCCTGCGTCATGTCCCGCTCTGCGCGGAGTACTTTGATCCGGTTTTTCATATCTGAAGTTCAGTACTTTTTGTTATAATACAGATAAAACGCACCGTATGTAACGAGCAGGGCGGCCAGCACACAACCGATAGTCATTCCAACCAGGCCCTTCTCTTCATTTTCCTGGAATGCCATATTCCTGAACTGGCTGTACTCCATTGCGTCAACCTCGTTCATGGAATTGATGTCCTTAATGGTGATGGTACGGATCATGTTTTCGGGTGTTTCCGGACTCCCGGGTTTATACAGGTGCATCACAAGGGAGGTGGTCCCGTTATCGTTGGTAAAGACGCTCCCCGTTATTTTCGGACTGAGCGTACTGCTGAAAACAAACGAAGAGAGAATGACGGCGGCAATGGCCCCTGCAATAACAATTATTTCAAGGGTCCGGAGTGCGGCAACCGAGCGGACCTTGTTCATCCGCTCGTCGCCCATCGCCTCTTGCACGTTCCGCCGGCAGGCAACAATGACAATAACCCCGAGCGGTATAGCGATGACCGGGACAAGGAAATTCCCGGCGGCTATCGACCACCCGATCATTGCCGCCACGAGGATGGAGACGGCGAGGGAGCAAGCAAGGTACGTGAAGCGCTTCATGATGAATTCCCGTAAACGGGGACCGCCCTTGCACTAAAGAGATCGCCGTACTTTCTGGTCATGGTCGTTGTGTCGAAATCATCGTTGCTGACATTTATCAGGTATACCCCGGGTGCGAACTTGTAGGTCGCAAGGTCAAACGACCAGAGGTTTTCCCCGCCGGTCCCGTTTACAACCAGGGTCCCTCCCGAGGCCCCCGAGAATACTCCGACCTCGGTTTCCGAAAAGGTTGCGTTCGGGCCGGTGTCCCGTGCGTTAACGGAGAAATTATACGAGCCGTTTTCAAAGGCAGCGGGATAGACATTCATCATAAGTCCCTGCCCAGCAGGAAGACTGGTGGTCCCGGTAATAACATAGACACCGTCTGCATGAAGGTCGGGAAGCGTGTCGATTGCAATGTAGTGCAGAGAACCCGGCGGTTTTCCGGTTGTGTTCCCTGATATGCCCGTGTTCAGGGGAACAGCGAAGTTCAGGCTCGTGGAAACAGCGCCCGTCGGTGAAGCATCCGCTGCCGGATTCCCGCTGATGACGATCTGGTACTGCCCCGGTCCCGGCGTACCGTTGTTGATTGCTATGGACCACCGGTTTACTCCCTCTGTTCCTTCAATGACAACAGTGGTTCCCTGTGATTCCCCGGGACTTGCGGCGGTTATGTTTGTCACGGTATGCAGGTCCCAGGCAATCGGGGTGGCCGGTGCAAGGCTGGTAATTCCGGTAATTATGAGGGTGTTTCCTGCCTGCATTAAAGGATTAGTCCTGATATAGGGCTGCACGACAGGACTTCGTTTATGGATTGCTTCCGGGCCGGCATTGTCATCCCCGAGGGTGAAACGCCCGGTTGCAATGGGCGCACCCTGTATCAGGGAATAATTACTGCCAGACGAATATGTGGCAACAGTGATCTGGTAGTCTGCCGGGGTGTGGCTGGAGAGGTCGAATTCGCTCCTCCAGCGGTTCCGCCCCCCGTCCGCCACCGGTATGATCGTGGCCTCGTCCCATGATGATGTCCCGCCGGTGCAGTTGCCCGGCAAGGGGCATGATGAGAGCGTGACAGACATATTGGCATACCAGGAGAGGGTGGTGGTCCCGGTCAGGATCAGCATGTTGTTTTCGTCCACGCTTGTATTGGTAACAGGATCTATGGTGGCAGATGGCGGCAGGAACGGGAAGGGATAGGTGCTCAGGCAGATGGAAACGAACATACCAAGGAGGATCAGTGCGGCGACGATTCCGGCGTACGTGAAATATTTCTTTTTCATAGGGGCCACATGCAAAATATATTGTGCATCCTGATAAATTTTTTTGGCTTTTTTACTCCCCTGCCTTTTTCCCGTCCCTTACGTTAGGGTAAAATGCGCCGAACCAAAGATCCCGGATTTCTGGCCGTTCTCGTTCATCGTCGAGACATTGACGATGTACTGCGTCTTTTCATAGCCTTCGGTATCTATGGCACAGGACCACGTGTTGGTGTTTCCCGTCCCCTTAATGACAAGAGTATCCCCGCTTATCCCTGATGGCGTGGCGGCTGAAGAGGCGGACCGTTTCACCGCATTTTCGAAATAGTCCGGATAGATCTCATAGATGATGAGTGTTCCTTCGCGAAGGGTTGTGGTGCCCGTTATTTGGATGACATCCCCCTGCGCATGATCGCCGATGGGCCGGAGGGTGATGGCCGGTGCACCGGAAGATCCGGCGGTTGCTCCGGAGTAATAGACGGGGGTATCGGTACCAAGGTATGTCCCGGTAAGGGAGAACTGTACGGATCCAGATATCCCGTTTTTCCCGGTTGTAACGGTCGTAGTATAGATCCCGGGCTTAAACCCGGTTGTATCGAATACGAACCTGAAATGGCCGGTCCCGTTCACACCGGGGAGGACCGGCTTGTTGGATATGCTCTTTTTCCCACCGGAATTCACCGTCCAACTGAGATATACCGGGGTCTTCTCCGGCAGGCTAGTTGTCCCGGAGATTACAAGGACATCCCCGATCTTTTTTTCACCGACAGGGTTGATGGCAATGAATGGACCGGACCGATCCTGCGTAGGGGATGCCGGGACGGTGGTGAGCGGACCCTTGGTTTTTCCGCTTATCGGGGTGACTGTGGGAGGTACAGATACCTGTCCGTTCTGCCCGGGAGACGAGGAATCCGTACAGCCTGCGATAAGTACGCCTGCAATGGCAAGGAGCAGGATCAAACTGATACACCCGATACCGGGATTCTGTTGCGGTTTCATGATCTTTTCTGAAAGAGGGTTGAGGGTACTTTCATCTTTTCAAGAGATGAGAGAAATCGGCAAATCTTTACCTTAGTGAGCGCTGACGAGAAGACAGGCATTGATCCTGTTCTTTGTCGTTGCGCTGATCTTTCCCCGGGTCTCCTTTTTGCGGGAAAAAATTGAAGGGTGTCCCCTTATGGCATGCATGGTGCCTACACCAGCGTGAAGTACGTATACCCTGCAAGGGTCCCGGTGGAGGGATCGGTGGTCATGGGATCGCCTTTTAAGGAGGCCACGATGACAACGTACTTCCCCGGTTTCATGTTGTTCATGTCAGCGTCCAGAGATACCCGGTTTGCCGCGGCATTTCCCTTGAGCACATAACTGTTTCCCATGACACCTACCGGGGCGTTTATGTTGACACCGGTTGGCGGCGTTCCCGGATCCGGAATAATTTCCCAGAACAGATTCGTACCTGCAGGAAGTGCAGTAGTACCCGTTATGGTAAATTTGTCCCCGGTCTTCTTGTTACCGAGGGGGTCAAACGAGAGTGTTTTTGCGGAAGGGGGCTGCGTGAGTGCAGGCTGTGTAGTTTTGGGCGATGCCGGTAGTACGGTAGCCTTTGCAGGAATTGTCGTACTCGCGGCCGCCTGTCCGTTCTGCGGACTGTTCGTGGAAGCCGTTTGGCTCTGCCTGGCGGATGCGGAATCTGTACACCCGGCGATAAGTATGGTCGCGAAAGCGACGATCAAAATGAGGCTTGCAACCCTGATTTTGGAGTTCTGCTGAAGTTTCATGAAGTCTCCTGAATGGATTTTGTGTGTTATTCTCCTCTCAACACACACGAGAGTATACGGCGAATCTTTTTAGAGAGTATGGCAGACAGGATCGCCGGCGTAGATCTGCTTTTACCCTGGGGTGCTGACCTGTTTCCGCGGGCCAGTCTCCGGGAAAAATGGGAGGGGTGTCTTCTTGTGGCGTGCATACCCGGCCTAACTCAGGGTAAAGTACGCGGTAGCGATCGGATTTTCCACCCCGAATTCGCCATCTTTCATGACACCCATAAGGACTACCCACTTTCCGGCAGGCATCTGGTTCATGTCTGCGGCAAACGAAACCCGGTTTGTCGTACCGCTGCCTTTCGTGACCATGTTGCCTCCCGCAAGACCCATCGCTGTCTTGTTGACGCCTATCGGAGCGGTTCCCGTATCCGGCATGACCTGCCAGAGCAGGCTGGTGCCCACCGGAAGGCTGGTGGTCCCGGTAATGAGGAACTGGTCGCCAATGGACCGGTCACCGATCTTATTCACGGTAATGAAATCGCTGGCAGCCGGGGTTACCTGTACGGGTGTATCCGATCCCAGGAAGGATCCGCCCAGCACAAAGGTGGTCAATCCATGGACCGGTCCCGGAACATCATTCCCTTTTGCCGGGTCCCCGATCATCTCGGTAACGTTAACGGTCAGGGTACCGGGTTTGAACGAGGAGGTGTCAACCGGCATGGAGTACCGGTTTATTCCCCCGGTGCCTGCAGTTACAACGGCATTGCTGCCGAAATTCCCGACACTGACCATCAGGCTTGTTCCCGCCGCAAGGTCCGTGGTACCGGAAACAATGAGGAGATCGCCGGTGGTCTTCCCGGGAATGGGATCCACTGCGATGTACCCTGCGCTGTTTGTACCCTGTGATTGCGTACTGCCGGTACCGTAAAGGATGTTGAAGAGCGCAGTACCGGTCCAACCGCTGTCACCGGAACCAGCGCCGGATCCATAATCCTCCGCGGGGGAGACCACGAGGATATGTTCATCCGGTGTAAGGTTTTTGGTGTCGAGCGTTGCTGAGAAGCGGTTGTTTATCCCGTCTCCTTTGACAACGGTTGTGCTGGCCGCACTCTCCGGGTTTTGCAGATTGCGGGCGATGGCTGCGATATTTGTGGATGCAGGAATGACTTTCACGGAAAATTTCGTTCCGACAGGCAGGCTGGTCTTACCGGTCACAGTAAGGGGAGTCCCTGCGGTCGTGTCGGGGATGGGATCGATCACGATGCCGGTTTTAGCCTCTGTACTCACCGTAGCGGATGGACCGGCCGATCCTGTCGCTGATGCCGCATGGAGGGTGAAGGTGGCCGAAGCCGAGAGATCCCCTTTGGCGAAATCCCCTTTCGAGAGATCCCCGGCGACAGACGAGACGCTGACAAGGTATTCCCCGATAGTCAGTTTTGAGGTATCAAGAGGCCACGACCATGTGTTGACAATACCGGAACCCCGACTGACCGTTACGGTTCCGGTTGCACCGGAAAATACCCCGCTCCTGGTCCCGGTCTGATCTTTAAACGATGCCGGGTAGGCTTCTATCAGGAGTTCAGTACCTTCAGGAAGACTGGTCTTTCCGGTGATGGTGAATACATCGCCGGTATTCTTATCGCTCACCGGATCAACGGAGATAAACGGCTTGAACACCGAATTTCCGCTGACCATGCCGACACCAATAATGACGGCAATAACCAGGACAGCAATGATGCTGCCCATGACAAGGGTCTGGCGTTTCATATGACCACATGCACAATATATTGTGCATAGTGTATAATCTTTTTGGCATTTTGCAAAAATGTATGTGCACAAACGCTGTACAATCTCATCCTTTTTGACCCCACCTACCGGAGCACCCCTATTTATGATCGAAGCCGCAGGAAGAGTGCTATTAGCTGCATTTCCTTCCATCGTAAAAATCCGGGTTTAGCCCGAATTCCTGCGTGTTTTGTATCGATGAGTGCGTGTTTGGGAATAGAGGAGGATAATCGGGGGGTATTCCGGGCCCGGAATACCCCATGTCCGGGAACCTACCTGCCTATCCCAGCGCCTAGGGGAGATCCCAAGGGAAGGCAGCCCAAGGGGGTGAGCCCCGAGGTGGTGACGGGCACCCGTGGCTCCATCGCTACAAAAATTTCAGGACTTCTCCAGAGCCGAAGGTCAAAAAAAGGAAAATGCGGTTTACTGTACGGGAAGCCCGTTCTCCTGTGCCACCGCGACAAACGCATCGGCAAGGTACCGGGCCTGCTTTCCGGTGATCCCGTAGGTGTTGAACTTCCAGACCCGGGTTGCCCCGGGGATAAGGCCGAAGATCCCCTTGTCGTTTAACGCGGACGAGAAGTAGTAGCCCTTGTTCTTGTGGGCCTCCGCGATGGTGTCGAACGAACCGGTGGTATCGACCCGGGTGAGCGTGTGCCGGCGCGGGTACTCGGAGAGGATCTTTGTTCCTGTAATCGAGAGCAGGGCTTCCATCACCACCCGGTTGTTTTCAAGCTCCGCATCGAAGTGCTTCACCCGCTCTTTTACGTGCGGGAACGAGGCCATCATGCCGACAAGGGTTGCGCCCATGAGCGTGCAGCCCATCATCTCGGGTTCCTTGACCCCGAACCGGCGCTTTGTCACGTCGCCTTCGATCTGCGTTGTGCGGAACACTTCTTTGGCGCGTTCGGCCGTGACCGCAAGGACGCCGGACGGGGCCGGGGCCGCCATGCTCTTGTGGCCCGAGCCGACCACGAAATCCGCGCCAAGGGCTTTCCCGTCCACCGGCATGGTCCCGACCGTGTACGCACCGTTGTAGAGGACGGGCACGTCAGATTCGTGCGCAACTTTTGCGATCCCAAAAAAATCGTGCAGGTTCCCGTACTGGTAATCCACATGGTCGATCAATGCAAGGACCGGCGCTCTCCCGAACTTCTTTTTTACCTCGTCGATCTTTGCCGCGGCCGCTTCGGGCGTGATCTTATGGTCTGCATCCGCCGGGATCTCGCACGGCATCCCGCCCGCCTCTTCGACCGCGAGAAATTCCGTGTAGTGCGAGAGGGAGGTCAGCAGGACCGGGTCGCCGGGCTTTACGTAGGTATGGGCAACGGCCTGGAACGCCCGCCGGGCGCCGGGCATCATCCGGGCGTCGTCCATGTTGAGCCACGCGGCCACCTCTTTATGGAACTGCGCAATCGGCGGTTTTGCAATGCAGTCGAGGCGGTTGGGTTTCCTGCAGTTGTCGCAGACCGAGTATCCGTCCCCGTACGCAATGATCGCTTTTATCGCATCGCCCGTGAGCTTCCCGCCGGCCTGGATCGGATCGATGTTAATCGAGAGTTCGTTAACCTGCCGTGCCTCAATACCCGCCCCGCACTTCATTCAGAGCATCTCCTGCTTTAAGGCGGCAACCTGCCGTTCGAGGTTTTCGAGCAGGCGGGCTGCATCTGCTTTTTGTTTCTCGGAGAGTTCGTGCGCCGGTGCCGTCTCCCGCAGGATCATGCGGAGGTCGACTAAGAGGTAGGTTGCGGAAAAGACCAGATCAACTGCCCGTTTTGACAAAGGAGATCACCTGATACCTATCCGGTTTGGCGTACAATGAAGAATAAGTAACTGCCGGCCCGGGGGGAAAAACGAGGGGGATCTTCTCAATCTTTTATAACGTAACAGCGCGTAAGATACATTCGGCAGAATTTTTACTAAAATTTGACCCGGGAGGGTTAGGATGGACTTTAAAAACAAAGTACTTATCATCGGTTATGGTGCCGTGTCCAAGTGCACGCTCCCCATCCTGCTTCGGCATGTCAATATACCTTTGGAGAATATCACGATTGTCGATTTTAAAGATAAATCGCAGGATCTCAAAGCGTATACCAGCCGGGGTCTCCGGTTTTTAAAACGCCGGATCTCACCCGAAAATCTCCCCGCCATATTATCTGAAACGCTCTCTGACGGCGGCCTCCTTGTCGATCTTGCATGGAACATCGATGCCGGCGAGATCGTCCAGTGGTGCCACGACCACAATGTTTTGTACGTCAATACCTCGGTCGAGGCATGGGACCCCTTAGGCGAGCGCTATACGGCAAGCCCGTACGAGAAGTCCCTGTATTACCGGCAGATGAAACTCCGCGAGCTCACGAAAGACTGGAAGGGCTCGACGACCTGTATCGTGGACCACGGGGCAAACCCGGGCCTTATCTCCCACATGACCAAGCAGGGCCTCGTGGATATTGCAAACCGGATGATTGCAGACGGCATTGCAGCGGATCCAAAACGCTTCGAGCAGCTCATCAGAGAACAGCGCTTTGGCGAACTTGCCATGGAAGTCGGGATCAAGGTGATCCACTGCTCCGAGCGCGACACGCAGATCTCGCGCTCGCCCAAAAAAGTGGACGAGTTTGTGGGCACCTGGTGCATTGAGGGCCTGCTCGAAGAGGGCACGGCGCCGGCCGAGATCGGCTGGGGCACGCACGAAAAAACGCTGCCCGACCATGCGCATGTCCCGCCCGAGGGCCCGAAGAACGCGATCATGCTCCCCCACATGGGGATCAACACCTGGGTCCGGTCCTTTGTGCCCTCGCAGGAGATCGTGGGCATGGTAATCCGGCACGGCGAAGCGTTCGGGATCTCCGACCGCTGGACGGTCTGGAAAGACGGCAAGGCAATCTACCGCCCGACCGTGAACTACGCGTACCTCCCCTGCGATGCAACGATCGCCTCGCTCCACGAGCTCCGCGGACGGAACTACGAGCTCCAGCCCAAGCTCCGGATCATGAACGACCGGGAAATTTCAAGCGGCGCGGATATCCTGGGAGCGCTCCTGATGGGCCACCCGTACAAGTCCTGGTGGACGGGAAGCATCCTCTCAATCGACGAGGCAAAGAAGCTCGCGCCGGGCCAGAACGCGACCACGATCCAGGTTGCGCTCGGCGTGGTCTCGGCCGTGATGTGGATGATCGAGCACCCGAAGATGGGCTTTTGCCTGCCGGACGATCTCCCCCACGAGTATGTCTTAAACATCGCAAAGCCGTACCTCGGCGAATTTTATTCCGGCCCCTCGGACTGGACGCCTTTGAAGAACCGGACCGTGTACTTCAAGGAGAACCCTGAAAACGACTACGACCGCGAGGATGTCTGGCAATTCAAAAACTTCTTATTTGTCAGATGATCCACACATGTACCAACAGTAGATCATGAGGAAGTGACGTGACCACCACTACACCATCGTGCGGAAACGACCGCCCGGCCCCGCAGAAGGACCGGGGAAGTCGTCAGTTTTTGGAAACGCTCGCCCGCGAGCACGGGACCCCTGTTTTTATCATCGACCATGCAAAGATCCGGGAAAATTACCGGGAATTCAAGAAGTACCTGCCCAAAGTCCAGGTCTATTTTGCGGTAAAAGCCAATTCGAACCCGGCGATCGTAAAAACCCTCCTTGACGAGGGCGCGAGTTTCGACGTGGCCTCGATGCCCGAGTTCATGATCGTCCACGAGTTCATAAAAGACATGCCGGCAAAAGAGCGCCAGGACTTCATCTGGGACCGGATCATCTACGCGAACACGATAAAACCGATCGAGACCCTGGAGGAGCTCAACCAGTACAAGCCCCTCGTCACCTTCGACAATATCGAGGAGCTCAAAAAGATCCGGGCCCACGCCCCGCAGGCCGGCCTCGTGCTCCGCCTTCGTGTACCAAACACCGGCTCCATGGTCGAGCTCTCGTCCAAGTTCGGCGCAGACCCGGGCGAGGCAGTGGATCTCATCAAGGCGGCCTTTGACCTCGGCCTCGTGGTCGAGGGCCTTTCCTTCCACGTGGGCAGCCAGTGTACGAACTTCGAGAACTATGTAAGTGCCTTAGAGATTTCCGCAAATATCATCGAGGAGTGCGAGAGCCGGCTTGGGCAAAAGATCCGGATACTCGATATCGGCGGCGGTTTCCCGGTCCGGTACAACCCGGATGTCCGGCCGCTCGCCGACCTTGCGGCAAAGCTCAACGGGGAATTTGCCCGGCTCTTTCCCCCGGACATGGAGATCCTTGCCGAACCCGGCCGGTTCCTTGTCGCAAATGCCTGCACGCTTGTCGCAAAAGTCGTGGGCAAGGCCCACCGCGACGGCAAGCCCTGCTACTACATCAACGACGGCGTGTACCACACGTACTCGGGGCAGGTCTTCGACCACTGTACCTACCCGGTGCTCTCCTTAACAAAAGAGGGTCCGACACGGATCTCGGCGGTCTTTGGGCCCACCTGCGATGCGTTTGATACGATCACCCTCTCGGCCGAGCTCCCCGAGCTCGAGATCGGCGATCTCGTGTACTCGGAAAATATCGGGGCGTACTCGATTGCCTCGTCCACGTACTTCAACGGTTTCCCCCCCGCAAAGATCGTGCATATCAACAGGTAATCTTTCTTTTGACATCCGGCTCTGGAGAAATCCTGAAATTTTGTAACGATGGAGCCACGGGCGCTCGCCGCCTCATCGGGGCTCGCCCCGTGGATCAGACCTCTGCATAAAATGCTACATAATTTTTTTTCAGGGTTATGGGTCAAGTGGGCCAGCCCCCTTGGGCTGCCTACCCCTCTTTAGGTAGAGAGGGGGTCACCCTCGCAAATGCTGTTTGGCAGAGGGGAAATGATCTCTACAGAGCAGTTTTTTTCCCGGGATACATCGGTTCCCTTATACTCAAAGGCGATCTAATTTCCGGTTATGTTCACGCTGTCGTTCCCGCGTATCGCATCGCCGGCCCGGGCCTTGCCCGGCCTTGTCCTGCTGATCCTTCTTCTCACCGTCATGCAGCCGGTGTCAGCGGATGCGACCGGCTGTACCAGCTGCACGGTCTGGGACGACCCGTGTGCCCTCTTTGAAGCAGGAAACGAGACGGCATACAACGCGGCGATGGATGCCACGTTCGCGCCGATCGCGGCAAACATGACGCCGGTTGCCGATTACCGTAACCTTTCGTGGACACAGGCGTTCATCTCGCTGAACCGTCTCATGAAGGAGCGGTACGCATTTACCCAATGGCGCAATGTGGACTTCGATGCGCTCAACCGAACCTGGGAACCGGCGATTGCCGATGCGGAGGCACACCATGACAAGGCCGCGTACCTCCGGGCGCTCAGGGGCTACCTGTTTTCGATTCCCGACGGGCACGCGAATATGTTCTCCGAGTCCGGTGATTACGGGGCAAAGGACGCGGACATTGGCGGCGGCTTCGGGCTCGCGCTCGTGCAGCTCGATTCGGGCGATGTTACCGTAAGTTACGTGGCAAACGGCAGCGCAGCGGAGAAGGCCGGGATCGCAGCCGGCGACATGGTGACAGCATGGAACGGGAAGGAGATCCACGATGCGATCAATGCAACGCCGTATATCTGGGCGACCAAAAAACCCTCCACGCTCGAAGGGATGCGGCTCCAGCAGAAACGGATGGTGACCCGGGCACCGGTGGGGACAACGGCAACCGTAACCTTTACCGGCGGCCCGACATACGAGAGCCGGTCGGTAAACCTGACGGCGTACAATGACTCGTACGACAGTCTCATCAAAAGCAGTTTCTTTGTAGGTAAGCAGATCAACGATATCGGCGCCGCTGACCCGTTAAACGGTATCACGCCGCAGATTGCGAATGCAACCGTGACTTCCCGGACACTCCCCGACGGATACATGTATATCCGGATCCTCGGGGAATCGTACGATGCCTACCCGGCGTTTAAGGCCGCCATGCAGGCCGCGATTGCGAACAATTCACCGGGCGTTGTGCTTGACTTCCGCTGGAACGGCGGCGGGGAAGACAACCTCGCGGCCTGCATGGCCGGCTGGTACCTGGACCGGCCGGTCTTTTTCGAGCACGCTACGATGTATGACCCCGGGACCGGCCGGACCGTGCCCCTCACTACCACATGGTCAAAACCGCAGCCGGTCCGGTACAATGGCCCGGTCGCCATGATGGTCTCCCCGGATGCGATGAGCTCGGGCGAGGCCGTGCCCATGATGCTCACGAAAACCGGCCGGGGTGCGGTTGTCTCCTGGTACGGGACGGACGGGGCATACGGGATAAACGGCTTCCAGGCGATCATGCCGCTTGATTTTGACATTCTCTTCCCGGCCGGGGCATCGCTTGACGAGAACTACGCGATCCTGGTCGACAGCAATGCCTCGCTTGTGGGCGGGGTTGCGCCGACCGTCCGGGTCCCGCTCGACCGCGACACGGTGGCCCGGGCAATGGCAGGCGAGGACGTTCAGCTCGCGTACGCAACGGCATGGCTCGAAGGACAGCGGGGATTCAATGCATCGGCCGGATCGCTGGTGAATGCAACGGCATCGCAGACGCAGAAGGCCGGGATGTCGCCGGTTTTTGCTGTGGCGGGGCTGGGGCTTTTTTTGATCGGTGAGGTTTTCCTGCGCCGGAAATAATTTTTTGGTCCTACCGAATATTTTTTGGGTAAAGTGCCAATCTAACCCCTAGCATCTATTTTTCACAATCATCCACCCCCCCTTACGCCAGCCCTGCCCCCGAGGGGGCGGGGGCGCAGCGATTCCTCTGTATTACCTAAAATCCCGATTCAGGTAATACAGCACTATCGCAAATGGGGCGCCATAGCGGCGGGGCGAAGCCCCTGGAACGTCAGCATTTTCCGGTTCAAAACGGATGAACTTTTTCGCATTACATTTTGGCATGCAATTTTCGCTCTTAATCACTCCGTAAATCTTTCTTATCGTTAGGGGCTGAAATATTACATTACCCTATTTTTTTAACAAACCTTTTTTTTATGCGAGCCCCCCTTACGCCAGCCCTACCCCAAGGGGGCGGGGGCGTAAACGAGGCCTCGGTATTACCGGTATGGGGTGCATTTCTGCATTCCTGTAATACGGCAGCATCGCCAGCCCGGGGATGCCGTAGCTGGCAGAGGGTGGCTGCCCTAAAAGAAGCGTTCTAAATCACTTGATCCGGTTCTCGAAATCACGAAGTCCGTGATTTGATTATTTTATCATCGCCCAGATCTTTCATAACGTCCGGAAGCGAGCGGACACGGCCGGCCTTGATATCTGCAATGCCTTCTTCGATTGCTGTAATCTCTTCCGGAGTTATGGGCTCATCGTCATACGCAGATTCTGCCAGACGGCGGATCACATTGTCGTCGTCTCTCGTGGGAAAAGTTTCATGTCGTCGGGAAGCACTTTTATACCCGCCAATATATTTCATGGAGATCATCCGGGGAATATACCGGTGTATATGCAGGCATATAAAGATAATATCCCCGTCTCTTGCTAATCCCTTGATTGTTCCCTGCCTTTTTAACAGCCCCTTGTCCTCTCCAGAAGCTATTTATCACGTTACAGGGAATGTGAAGAATTAAGAGACCGGCTGCCCTGTTTACGGCAGCAGGAAGCGTGCATTACCCATGTTTTTCTTTAAAGCCGGGCAGAAAAAATACCAGATCGGCGGGGTTGCGATCGGCGGACAGCCGGGCGAGACCCCCACGGTCCTTGTCGGGAGCATCTTTTATTCCCGGCATAAGATCGTAAGCAACGAGCGGGCCGGGATTTTTGACAAGGATGCGGCCGATGCATTGATCAAACAGCAGGCCGAGCTCTCAGACAAGACCGGGTGCCCGGCGCTCCTCGATATCGTGGGTTCGACTCCTGAAGCAATCAAAAAATACATAGACTTTGTTGCCGGCGCAAGCGAGCGGCCGTTTCTGATCGATTCGCCGGGCGTGGATGTGAAGATCGCCGCGGTCGAATACGCAAAGGAGGCCGGGTTAGAGGACCGGATCATCTACAACTCGGTCTCGATCGAGACAAAAGACGCGGAGTACGAGGCGCTCAAAAAGAACGGGACGAAATCCGTGATCCTCTTAGCGTACACCAAGAAGATCACGAGCAGTGCCGACCGTGTCGCGGTCGTCGCCGACCTTGCCCCGCGGCTCGACGGGCTCGGCGTCTCCAATATCCTCATCGATACATTTGTCATGGATGTCCCGAGCCTCACGCCCTCGGGGAAGGCGGCGCTTTTGATCAAGAACCGGTTCGGGTACCCCTGCGGCTGTGCAGCCCACAATGCGATCTCCACCTGGTCGGGGGTCAAAAACCTGCTCGGGAAAGAGGCGGTGCGCTCCGCGGACGTTGTCGCAAACCTGATGCCCGTGATCCTCGGCGCGGACTTTTTGCTCTACGGCCCGGTCGAGGATTCCGCGTATGTCTTCCCCGCGGTCTTTACCATCGACACCTCGTACCGGTACGCGTACCGCATGAAGGAGTACGTAACGCTTTAAAAAAACCGTGGTACCATGGCGGATACGGTCACGCTTACCTTCGAGCCCGACGGGAAAACCGTTACGGACAATCCAAAATCGATCCTTGAAACCGCACAGGGCGCAGGCATTGCGCTGCGGGGCGAGTGCGGCGGTGTCGGGGTCTGCGGGAAGTGCCGGGTGCAGATCACAAAAAGCTACGGTACCCTCTCGCCCGTAACGGAAAAGGAGACAAAACTCCTGACCCCTGCGGAGCTCGCGGGCGGCATGCGGCTTGCCTGCCAGGCCCGGGTGCTTGCCGGGAAAGCGACCGTCTTTGTCCCGCCCGAAAGCCGTAACGAGGCCCGGGAGATCTCGGGAACCGCGCTCGAAGGCCATGCGGTGCTCGGCCCGGCGGTAAAAAAGATCGCGTGCAGCCTGCCCCGGCCAACGCTTGCGGATACCACGCCCGATCTCGAACGGCTCGCAGCGGCACTCGGCCGCGACCTGTCCGGCATCCCCCTTCCGGTCCTTGCAAACCTCCCGGGAACGCTCCGGGCCGGCGACTGGACGGTGACCGCGGTCTTCTGGAAGGATGAGCCGGTCGCGATCGAGTCGGGCGATACGACAGAGGAGATGTACGGCCTTGCCATCGATGTGGGCTCATCGAAGATCATCTGCCATCTCCTCAACCTTGCGACCGGGAAGACCGTTGCACAGGACCATGCCGAGAACCCGCAGGTGATGTACGGCGAGGACATTGTCTCGCGGATCACGTTTGCGGCAAAAGCGCCGGAGAACACAAAAAAACTCCAGTCCCTTGTTGTCGGGACGATAAACACGCTTGTGGCCCGGATGTGCGAAGGCGCCGGTATCCCCGCGGACCGGATCTACGAGTGCGTCTTTGACGGGAACACCGTGATGCACCACCTGCTTCTCGGGATCGATACAAAGTACATCGGCATCTCCCCCTTCCTCCCGGCGCTCAAATCCCCGGTCAGCGTCCCGGCCCGGGAGATCGGGCTCTCGATCTGCCCCGAGGGAAAGGTCACGAGCCTTCCCCTCATTGCCGGCTACGTGGGCTCGGACGCGGTCGCGGACCTGATGCTCACCCGGATCTACGAGCGAACCGCGTGCAGTCTCGTGATCGATATCGGGACAAACTCGGAGCTGATGCTCGGGAATTCGCAGAGGATCGTGGTCTGCTCCGCTCCTTCAGGGCCCTCGTTTGAAGGAGCGCAGATCAGCTCCGGCATGAAAGCGGTGGGCGGGGCGATCGAGACGTTTGCGATCCGCGACGGGCGTATCTCGTACACCACGATCGGAGGAAAAAAGCCAAAAGGGATCTGCGGGAGCGGGGTAATCGACCTCGTGGCCGAACTCTACTCGGCCGGGATTATAACAAAGACCGGCAAGTTTGCCGATCTCACCCATCCCCGGATCAAAAAGCCGGAGGGTTCGGTGCCGGTCTTTGTGGTGGCGCCGGGCACGGAGACCGAGTCCGGCCGGGACATCACGGTGACAGAAAAGGACATCAATGAATTTTTGCTTGCGAAAGGCTCGCTCCGGGCCGGCTGGACGATCCTTGCGGAGAAGTACGGGATCGATCCAAAGACCCTCGACCGGGTCTATCTCGCCGGCTCTTTTGGCACGCACATCAATATAAAAAATGCCATGGCGCTCGAACTCCTCCCGCAGGTACCGGAAGAACGGGTCGTGCTCGCCGGGGAGACTGCGGTCGGCGGCTCGAAGCTTGCGCTCCTCTCCCTGCACGAACGCGAAGCAATCCGCCCGGTGCTCGACCGGGTGGAGTACGTGGAGCTCTCGGTGGAGAAGTCGTTCAACCGGGAATACCTGAGATCGATCCCGATCTATCACATGATTGCCGGGCGGCAGGGCTGATATTGTTTTTTTTTTAATTTCATCATGTTCTATGAGGACGCTCTTTTGGGGCGGAAGCCCTCTGCCAGCGTGGGCATCCCCCATAGAGCGTGTTGTAACCTGTACCCCGATTAACCGATCATTCTGCTTCCCGGTACTGCAGAGGCATCGCAAACGCTCCCGCGACCCGTAGGGGGCTGGGCTGGCGTGAGGGGAGCCGGCTCATTTTGTTAACGCAAGAACATGCCACACTGCTTTCCCGTCAGCTACCCTCACCAGAACTGCCCCGGTACGAAACATATTATAACCCCCGGTCAAGAGTATTCCATTGATAAAACCCGCAATTCTTACGGGGTGAACCATGGCAGATGTACGAGCTGATTTTGTCAACGCTCTCGTCGATCTCGATGAGACGAACTGTATCGACATCTTAAAAGGGCGGATCGCTGCAAAGGAAGATCCGATGCAGATCCTCGAAGATATCCGCAAGGCTACGGATATCGTGGGCAAACGTTTCGAGGAAGGGCGGTACTTTGTCTCCGATCTCATGATGGCCGGCGAAATCCTCTCGCAGGCAATGGCGCTCCTAAAGCCGGTCTTTGGCGAGCACAAGGTGCAAAGCAAGGGAACGATCCTGGTCGGTACGGTCGAAGGGGACGTGCACGATATCGGCAAGAACATTGTCTCGGCACTTCTCGAAGCGGAAGGTTTTGAGGTGATCGATATCGGCGTTGACCAGCCGCCCGCGGTCTTTGTCAAAGCCATCCAGGAGCACCACCCGAAAGTCGTGAGCATGAGCGGCCTTTTAACCGAGGCGATCGAGTCGATGAAAAAGACGGTCGATGCGATCAAAGCTGCCGGCCTCCGCGACCAGGTGAAGATCATTATCGGCGGCGGCAGGTGCGACGAGGAAGCAAAGGAGCACACCGGCGCCGATGAATGGGCCGACGATGCAGCGGTCGGTATCCGGAAGATCAAGGCCATGGCCGGGGCGTGAAGGCAATGGACGGCGCTGCAATTTATCGCGAGAAGCTCACCCGGCTTGAAACGGTCATTAACGGGAAGGAGCCGGACCGGGTGCCGGTCACCGCGATGTCAAGCCTCTTCCACGGGAGGTACGCGGGATACACGGCGCAGGAGATCTACTTCGATTACGCGAAGAACCATGATGCGGCAATAAAAACCGCCCGGGACTTTGACTTCGATTCCCTGCTCATCTTAAACGGGCTTGAAGGGACGAACATGTCCCTGACGTTCATGAAGAACCAGCCCCAGCTCGCCTCCGGCGCACGCTTCATGCTCGCCACCTACCACACGATCTTAAAAGACGTGTACACGAAATGGCCCGGCGTGGAGCTGGAGCCCACGGCCCACCCGCAGTTTATCGGTAAAGAGATCATGAAGCCGGAGGAGTACGGGCAGTTCATTGCCGACCCGTCCGGCTACCTCAACCGCGTGGCCCTGCCCCGGATGTGCCCGGCGCTTGCAGACCCCGGCTCGCCGGCGGCAAACGCGGCGATGCTTGCGTACGGTGCGGAGATCGCAAAGGCGGGCGCGGCGTCGGGAGCGCTCATCGGGGACCTGGGAAAGATGGGCATCCCTACCTTCCCGACCTCGTGGAGCTATGCGCCGCTCGATGTGGTGAGCGACTTTTTGCGGGATATCAAAAACATCGTGCTCGACATCTACCGCAGGCCGGATCTCGTGAAGCAGGCCGCGGATGCGCTGGTCGATCCGCTGATCGAGTCCGCCCGGCTCACCGGCGCGGTCCCGCCCGAGGTGCAAAAGGCCCTTGGGACAAACGTGGTCGAGTGCTTCTTCCCGCTGCACTTAAACGAGTACCTCAACCCGAAGCTGTACAACGAGTTCTACTGGCCGAGCCTGAAAAAAGTCCTCAACGCAACAATCGAGATGGGCCAGACGCCCTACATTCTCTTCGAGGGCCGGCACGATGCGCACCTTGAGACTCTGCTCGAACTGCCAAAAAAGAAGATCGTCGCGGTCTTTGACAAGACCGATCCGCGGAAGGTCCGGGACGTGCTCGGCGACCACGTGATCCTTGTCTCGGGCCCGCCGAACTCGCTTCTCATTGGCGGCACGCCGCAGAAGGTGGACGATTACATGAAGTCGATGCTTGAGGACTGCAAGGAAGGCGGCATGATGATCTACCCGGGTGTTGACGGCGGTATCTCGGGCGAAGCACGGCCGGAGAACGTGAGGGCGTTGTTTGCGGCTGTGAAGAAGTACGGGGAGTATTAAGGGCCGGGGAGATTCCCGGTCAGCTTTTTTTTAAATTTTTAATGATCCTTCTTTTCAGAAAAACACCGCAGGTACGTAAAGATTACAAGAGAGAGGCGAAATCATCGCACACCCGATGGATTTCCTGACGGTCCATCCGTGTGTACCGATCCCGCACCGCGTCCAGATCAGGTATCTGTACAATAATTTCCCGGAGAAATCCGGCCCGTGCAATTTCCCGCCCGATAATTTCCAGATCAACCTCGCGTCCTCCGTGACGGGGATCGATCAACGCGAGGATGTCGGCACAATCCTTGATTTTTTTCGTTCCTTCCCACCGGATATCTTGGGTTGTCTGATGGAGAATCCTGTATGTCCTGTCCCACGCGGCTTTCATTTTCAATAACAGCAGGACTGAACGGTTTGGAACCTGAATTCCTGCCCCTCCCCGTACATTTCTGGACACAGTATTGCCGGTGAGAATGTCAAAGGTAAATGGTATATCGCCATGTCCTTCATACCGGTAGGGATTTTCCCGGGGTATGAAATCTAGAATGATCTCACCATGAGCGGTAACTTTCTCAACAGTGCTGACAGGGTACTGGATTCTTGGGGTGTATCCTTCATGAGTCGTCAGGTGCCCGATTAACGCTTCACGACTCCGGTTATCGGTAACGAGATCGATATCCACCGATCCAAAATACGGGTTGTAGGCATCTACGGCCCAGCCCCCGATCAGGACAATATCCGGGAAATTGGAACCCGGGCGGGATGCATTCACCCAGAATACAATTTTTTTGAGCTCCGCAGCCGATGCCTCAATGATCTCCGGGCCAGGATCATAGACCGGCATATCTCTCCACCATTGCAAGAGTCAGGTCCATGGCGCTATACCCCAGTCCTGCAAGGTCGAGCAGGGTCTGGGCGGGGGATGCGATGACAATGGATTCTTTTTCCTGCGCCTGGGTGAATACGTCCCGGTCCGGGGAATAAATCACGGCGCGGAGAGCGTTCTCTTGAGTCGTACCAAAATTTTCCCTTAACTGATCGATGTCTCCCTTTTCAAGATAGAGGCTGATCATATCCTGACGGAATGCATACGAGGTATATAATCCCCCTGCTGTGTAACCCGCGAACGCAAAGGGAATTTTTTGGCCTTTGAGCGTCCGGGTGATTTCCTGAGCGGCCACGTGGGCCCCGGTAAAATTCACAAAAAATTCACATGCCTGTAAATTTTTCATGGGCCGTTCCCATGCAACACCATTCAGGAGATTTTTTACATCGGCTATGGTTACATAGCCCCCGTCTTTTCGGACAATATTTTGTTCGGCAAGGGTTTCGATTACCTTGTGCGTCCACCCGTAAGATACATTCTCTTTTATTGCCAGCTGTCTGATGGAGGTATTCTTTTCCTTAAGCAGGCGGGTAATGATCCGCCAGGATTTATCGGAGCTGATACGGATACCGGCAGCTTTGTATTCCTGACCTTTGGGCGAACGGACTGCCCACGGGAGTTTTATTATCCGGATATCGAGATTTCGAGCCAACTCTTCTTCCCTTTTATTGAGGGTCTTTGCAGCAAGAACCAGTCGGGCTTCCGGGTGGCCGGGTTGTTTCTGCCAGAGATCCCGGTTTAGGTTCATTCGTGCAAGGGTGTCGAGGGTCACGGAACCTTTCTTGATTTCGATGAAATAGATTTTCCCACGGTCCTGAATTATATGATCCGGCTGTAGGGGAAGTGCGACATTCAGGGCATCATAGAGATTGCCCAGTATCTCCGGTTCCAGATCTATTGAATCTGAAGAGAGGTCTAACTGTGTCCTGACATACTCCTCTGCAGTCACTGGATTATCAGAGGATTCCATGATTATCACTTTGGGGTGATAACTACTTAAATATATCACTGATACGTATCTCCAATTGGTGATACCACTGGGAACATATCAGTGATATATCCAGATAGGGCATCCTTGATCGGCACATACTCCTCGTCTCCAATATGCTTTTAATTGCAAATTTTTTCTAGTAGCCACATTCCACCGGCCTGTTTCCCCCCAAATTCCCTCACCACCCCGCCATCCTCCGTCGTAAAAACACCTCCTTTCAGCCCCACGCATTTAGCCGCGTTCTTTTGGCCGATCTCAGGGTCGCAAGGGTGATTGGATGTGGCAAAAAGATCCCCTGTCCAAACGCGATAGTGCCCTGTTATCGGGCATCGAAAGCGGCCGTATTTCGGCAAACGGGACGTGATTTGGGGCTGTTTTCCATGCGAACCCAATCCGGGTGTTTTACGGGCTTTTCCGGGAGGGGGCGGGATCGGGATCCGGGAATCCGGGGCCGTATCGGGCCCGGTTTTACCCGGGGGATCGTACCTCCCGGGACCTGTCCGGAGGGACCGACCGGCAACACTTCGATCTGACCTGATCTTTTCCGGGCCCGGGCTGAGCCCGGATCCCCTGTCTTTTTCATGAAACCGACCGCGATCCCGTAAAAACCGACCGTTATTCGCGGCCCGGAGGGCATTTTTACGTCAGAGAAAAATATCACCTAATAGCAGCGTTCATTTGGTCAGGTCTTTTTTTACGGGGGGAACGGACGCGGATCGTACAGAACGAAGATATGAGGCTTTCAGGGGCATCACAGCCACAGCGATTGAAAATTCTCCAAAAAGTATATGTGTCAACATGCCAATGTTGACATATGTTCCTGCAAACGAACGACAAACAGTTCGGATTCTGGGCACTGCGCAGGAGCGGCGAGTCCAATATCGGAATAGCAAACCGGTGCGGGATCTCCCGCCAGGCAGTCTCCCGGGCGCTCCTTTTGATGGACGAGAAGATCGGGACCACGCTCAAAGAGATGGCCGCGGCAAACCAGGTAGCCATCGATACGATCGATCCCGCACGGGGAATTCTCCTTGGGCGGTCCATCCCGTTCCGTACCGCGGCCATCATCTTTGTCTCGGAAAAGCACGGGGTCCAGGTCTGGTACGAACACGATGGCGACTGCGGGTCGTGCCAGCGGTACACCGAGTGCACCGAGCTCCTGTGGGACTATGCAACCGAGCTCGGCCTTAAAATTGAAAAGACCGCCAACCCGACAAAGATGGCTGAAGAATTATTCACGAAAATTAAGGAGAGCCTGGCATGATGCTCATGCAAATCCCGAAAACTATCCCTACACTCCCTCCAGAGATGATGAAATGAGAACAGCGATACTCGCGATCGCGCTTGTTATCGCAGCGGTCATCTGTGCCGGGTGCACCGGCCAGAGCACAACCCCTGCACCGGAACAGATTCCGCAAACCACCGTTGCTGTCGCCACACCCGGCGAACCGGTTACGGTCGCTACGCATACGACGCCACCGGTCACAACGGCCCGGAGCACACCCGCAGAAAACCCGGTAAAAATTTTTGGCTCCGGATTTCATTGGGTTGATTACCGGTGGACCCATACTACAACCCTGAATTCAGGTGCCCGGTTCTCGTATGTTGGTACAATCCACATGGAGCGATCGCAGGACACCTACAAAAATACACCGGCACTTCGGGAGAAGTACACTATCGTTTCCGATTATTCCGATTATGTAAACAATATCAGTACAACGGTAAAGAACGGCAGGGTGGGAACCCAGAACCTGTACTACGATGCATCAACGGGCAGCTACCTTGGCGGCACATGGTCCGTTTCTGTGAAAGGCGTGATAACAATACAGGAAGTATACAACGATACGACCGCTGTACAGCGCCGTCCCGAAGATCAGCCGGCAGGATCGCTGGGTATCACCCCGTTTGGCGGGATGAATATTTCCTTTACCGACAAGGGTATCGAATCGGTCACCGTACCGTATGGGACTTATCCCGATGCCAGGAATTATTCAGGCACATTCAGGAACGGTATGCCGATAGCTTTTCATGTGGCCTCCGGCGTCCCTGTCCCGGTAAAATACCAGTACTCGGACTGGGAGGACGATGGCAAAGATCCGCTCGATGAATTCGAGCTGATGGGATGGGGATAGGTATGACGGGAGATCCTACCATGACACACGATTCGAACGGTATCCACGGCTGGCTGGGCTGGTGCCCCCATGCACCGGTCATGCATACAGCACAGGCAGTACCGCCCGTGGCGCCGGCAGCAACCCGGCAGGCCGCAGGACCCGGCAGCGGGAGCGGTGGTGCAGCCCCCGGGCGGATCCGGGAAGGAATCGCCCTTGCAGCGGACTCGGTCACTTCTGTATTCAGGGACCGGGGCCTGCTCGTGTTTATGGCTCTTTTCGGGATTGCGATACTTGCCCTTGTGGCAGGCGAGGCATACCTGCTCGTACATACCGAGGTGGATGCGCCGTTCCTTGTCACGCTCCAGGCCGGAAGCGTTACGCTCATACTTAACTGCCTGCTCTTCCCGTTCCAGCTGATCTTTCTCTCCGCACTCACCATCATTTTTGCAGCCCTTATCCAGTACCGTCTCCGCGAGAACTCGCCCGCGCCCCTGACAATCCGGGAATCGTTTGCCGCAACCGGTCCCCACGTACTGACCCTTGAGTTTCTGGCAGTCCTCATGTCGCTTGCCGGTACATTCCTGTTTGCGGTATTTACCCAGACCCAGTTCTTCGGGAAGATTATCTTCGGCATCGATATGACTCTGTTCTACCTGCCCTATGCCTACTATTTCCCGGACCAGTTCACTATGGCAATCTGGTTCTCTGCACACCTTGTCGTGATCGCGGCAATCGAGTTCCTTATAGTAATCTGTGCCGTACCGTTCATTGTCCGAAAAGACGCGGGGCTGGTTACGGCTCTTGCTGCATCCTTCCGGTTCATGAAAAGGATGTGGGCCGAGATCCTCGGCGGCCTCCTTCTTTGTGGAGCCGTGATCCTTGTGACCACGGTTGTGGCGCTCGTAATCGGCCAGTCCCCCCTGCTGCTTAACCATGACTATGACTTCTTCCTCCAGGCAAGCCGGGGGAAGATCCTGATGATGGCGGCCTGTTATGGGTTTGTGTTTGCCTGCGGGGTCCTCCTGGCAGCCGGCTTAGCGGCCCTCGGGATCGCTGTCGCGGACCTCAACACACTCGCGACAACCGGGCAGGTCCGGGCACAACCGGATGCGGGGAAAAACACTGCTGCGGAAGTAGCACAGTGAGTCCGGTTATAAGCCGGATCGAACACTGGCCGGGCTGGTGAACGAACCGCCCGGCGGATGATCCGGGCCAAAAGAAACGCATCCGGGTTCCGGTCAGGTCTTGTTTATCGTCCCGGATCCTTCCGGCCCGGACACCTTTTTTGGAGAAACCTGCCTATCGCACACCACCGCCACAAGAACCCCGCAGAGGATCAGGGCCGTCCCGATATACCCGGTCACCGGCAGGATTTCGTGGAGCACGAAGAACCCGAAGACCGCGGCAAACACGGACTCCAGCGAAAAGATAAGGCCGGTCCGTTCGGGCGTGGTGTATTTCTGCACAAGGGTCTGGACAACATACCCGACAGCGCTGCAGAGCACGGCAAGTTCGAGAATGATCATCCAGTCCTGCCCGGTTGCCGGAAGGACCGGCGCTTCAAAGAGGAGCGTGAACACCAGGCCGAAGAGACCGGCAAACCCGAGCTGGAGGATCGCTAAGGGAAGGACCGGCTCGGTCTTCACGAACCTGGCGGTAAGGATGATCTGCCATGCGCAGAAGAACGCGGCAATGAGGCACAGGACGGCGCCGGTATCGAGAACAAACGCCGTACCGGCCGTGAGGAAAAAGATCCCGGCAAGGGCAAGGACGATCCCGAGAATGACCGGGCGCCGGGGGACCCGGGAACAGAAAACTGCCTGGAGGATCGGAACGATCACGACCGTTGTCCCGATCAAAAATCCCGCGCCGGTCGTGGACTCGTCCTTGAGCCCGGAAAGAAGGAACGCGAACCCGCAAAAGATCACAAACCCGAGCACCGCGGCGCACCGGACCGTACTAAGGCGGAGACCGGGAAATAGTTTCCAGAAGACCAGCGCCGCAACGAGAAATGCGATGCCAAACCGGAGCGCGATGAGGTTGAACGGCGCAAACGTTGCTATCCCCTGCTTCATGAACAGGTACGACGAACCCCACAAAAATACGGTACAGAGCAGGAGCAGCTCGGCGGTTATCTGTTTCATGGGTATCGGAAGTCCCGGCTTTGGTGCAGAGAACAGGAAAGAAAAATCCTGTCGATCAGCCACCGGTTATCCGCGATCGGGCAAAAGCCCGGCGATGAGGGAAAATATTTTTTCACCTTTGATCCCGGATGGACCCGGGAGTACGGCACGTATAAGGATACCGCGTGGACGATCGAACGCGTCGGCCCGATCGAAGCCCGGTGATTGAGGCTGGTGAACGGGGAAATCCTGAAACGGGAGCAGACGCTTGGAAAAGATTGCGCCCGGGAACCACAAGACGGGAAAAATGAGGAAGTTTGCGAGCAGCCATAAACCCGGTCATGACCCCGTCTGGTATAGTGCACGCATTACAGCCCTTCGCCTGCGTTAACACGGGGGAGCGGTTTGCCGGCAGGATCCGGGGAGACCCGGCAGAGAACAACCGGGAATGCGATCACTGATTATCAGAATCCGTAACGGCTGACGTCATCAACGCAGCTCTCGTAGCAGTTTAGGTCCAGGACCCCGTTTGGCATGATACACACCTTCTCGCATGCATCCCTGACGGTTTTTATATCAGGATTGGGACAGGGATCTTCGTTTGTGGAGGCGGCAGCAGCAAGAGTGACACCGCAGAGAACAATCATGAGTACGATTGCGATCCACACAAATTTCCGGAATGACGCTCGCATAAAATTCACCAGATACTACTACGGGTGGGCCGGAGTATGAGAGTTGCGATGAGTGAAAAAAAGATTTCACTCAACTTAAAGACTATTATTGTTCACCCCGTACGTTTTTTAGTTGATCCCGGATGGGGAAACTACCTTTCGGGGATGCCCGGTTCCGCCCCCGGCGTGCCGGGCCGGATCGTACGAGCGGGCAGTCCGGGTAACAGAGGGTCTTACAAATGATACAAAGAACAGGAATGTGCTTTCTTGGAATACTGCTTGCCAGCATGCTCTGTATGCCGGCGGCTCTGGCTGCCGGATCTTATACCGATCCCGGATGTTTGTTTACCGATCATTACATCTGGGACCGATGTGATTATACCGGCACCTGGAGTTTTTACCTGGTATCCTATATTACCGGGAAAACAGTTATAAACATCAATGGCCAGGGCGATCAGAATGGCTGGACTCGTGACGGGTATTACCAGAGGGTGATTGTCCCGGACTCCCTCGATAAGGTCAACGTAACGTTTGTGGTCACCTTGGGCCCTGATACAACGGTTACCATAACAAAGGAGTATATCGAGAAGCTCCGGAAGGCAAAACCGAACGAAGCCCCCATGATCTACGCCTGGGGGGGACCATGGACCTATGATGTTGATGCCTGCGGGGGAAGCGCGATAGACAATGGCAATGTCATGAACACGTATGTTTTGGCCGTTACCACCTATGAACACCTGGTCAAACGCGGTCTTGTCCACAACAACGACCCCGATTACCAGCACGTGGTGGACTTTAATGATCAGTTTTACTACCGCTATGTGACGGCCTGAGGGATTTGGTAAACCATTCCCGCATTTTATTCCTGCCCTTTGCATATCCGATGCGTGCAGGGCCGGGAATACTCCGGGGGAGCCCCGGCGGATGCCGGAATAATCTGTTTTTTTTACGGATGACCGGGCCGGGCCGATCCCACCGGATACCCCTGCCCGTTTTCGGGGTGCTGTCGGGAGCCCCGGCCGGCTATGATTACTATCCCCACCCATTAAATCAGATCCCCGCCAAACTCCTGCCAGAACACCACCATGGCAGACTCCCTCCTCCCCCTCATTCTCGCCATGATCCAGCTCATGTGCGTGATCATTGTTGCGGCGTACCTGCTGACCCGGAGTAAGTTTTTTGCAAGCGTGCTCGAAGGTCATCCCGTAATAAAGGTCCAGGTCATTTTGATCGTCTTCTTTGGCGCCCTCTCCGTGTACGGCACCATGGGCGGGATCCCGATCATGGACGCGGTCATCAATGTCCGCGACCTGGGCCCCATCATGGCCGGCCTCCTTGGCGGGCCGCTCGTGGGACTCGGCGCCGGGCTCATCGGCGCAGCCTACCGTGCATCGCTTGGCGGCTTTACGATGGTCCCCTGCATCATCGCGACCCTCCTTTCCGGGCTCTTTGGCGGCATCATCTGGCTCCTGTACAGGAGAAAGTTCGCCCCGATCCATATCGCGGTCATCTTTGCCGTGCTCATGGAGAGCCTGCACATGGTAATCACGCTCATCATTGCGCAGCCGTTCTCCGCGGCCCTTGCCCTTGTCGAGACCATCTGGGTCCCGATGGCGATCGCAAACGCCCTGGGCGTCCTGATCTTCGCGTTCATGATCCGGAACCTGGAAAGCGAGAAGAAGATGCAGGCAGAACGGGACACGCTCGTCAAGGATGTGGCAAAGAAGAACACGGAGCTTGCCATTGCCGCCGAGATCCAGCAGAGCTTCCTTCCCAAAAACATCCCCAAGGTCGAGGGCTTCGATGTTGCCGGGAAAAGCGTGATGGCAAAAGAAGTGGGGGGAGATTTCTTCGACGTGATCCCGTTCGAGGTCGTGCACCTCGGGAACAAGCGCATGGGAATCCTGATCGCCGATGTCTCCGGCAAAGGCGTGCCGGCAGCATTATTCATGGCCTTGTCCCGGATCATTGTCCGGGTCAACGCCACCTGGCACCGGGACGAGCCGGCGCAGGCAATCTACGATGCCAACAACCTGATCGCTGCCGATGCCACCGCGGGGATGTTTGTCACGCTCTTTTACGGTATTCTCGATCACGAGAAAAAGATCATCTCGTACGTGAACGCCGGCCACAACCCGCCCATGGTCTACCATGCCGCGGACCGTACCATCTCCGAGCTCGAAGCCACCGGGCTTGCCATGGGCGCGATAGAGAACACGCCCTACCAGGCAATCGCCTGCCCGCTCTCAAAGGACGACGTGATCGTGCTCTACACGGACGGCATCACCGAGGCAAACAACGAGCAGGGGGAGATGTACGGCGAAGAACGGTTAACGGGCCTGATCCGTTCCTCGGCCGGCCTTCCGGCAACCGCGATCCTCGATGCCATCCTTGCTGACGTGAACAGGTTCTGCGGCAGCGCACCGCAGTACGACGACATCACGCTCATGGTCATCCGGGTCGAATAGGGGGAGCGGACCATCAACCATTTCGAGGTCCTCGTCCCGGCGCGGGAGACGGAAATCTTCCGGGTCACGGACGATATCGCGGAGGTCATGGCCGCACAGGACTTTTCTCCCGCTGCAGTACGGGAGTTCTCCGCTGCGGTAAAGGAGGTCATGACAAACATCATCCGGCACGGGTACCGGGGAAAACCCGGGGAGATCCGGGTCTCCTGCACGGGATCGCCGGAAAAGGTTGCCGTGGAGATCGCCGATTCGGCGCCGGCGTTCGATCCGACAAAATTTCCCGGCGCGGACCGGGGACCCGGGATCGCATTTGTCCGGCAGGCCGCCGATATCGTGACGTACCGGCACCGGGACCACCGGAACATCCTGACGCTCGTAAAAGTCCGGCGGAAAGGGGAATGATGATATTCCCGTACCTGCAAGCGTACTTTTAAGAAACGCAAGAGAATCCGGGAAACCCCGGATACCCGGAGAACATCGTCACCGGTGTTACGGCAACAGGGACGGTGAAACCCTCACCGTAGATGTCCGGTGCGGGAGAGGATACCTTTGGCAGGAGAGGAAAACGTTTGAGCGCAAGATTCATACATACCGGAAAACCGGGAACTGTTCCCGTAAAAAGAACGATCTTTTCGATCCTCATCCTCGGCATCCTTCTCGCCCTGTGCATCCCTGCGGCCGACGCAGATTCCCCTGCACCGGTTCCTTATAACGCACCGGCCACCGGGACTTCACCGGAGTCCGGGCTGGCCGATCTCGGGGCTCAGGCTATTGTTATCTTCTTCCACCCGTTCGTTACGGCATATGACGGGATCTCATCGGTTATCTCCGGGCCGGAACATACTGCGAGTTCAGCCGACACAACCCCGGTACCGGGTTCCGGCTCAGTTTCGGGAACACCCGCACTCTCCGCGTACCAGATCGTCTGGATCACCGATACGCAGCACCTCTCCCGGTCCCACCCGGAAAAATATACTGATCTTACCACCTGGATTGCCGATGCAGCCAGGAACCGCTCAAACGTAAAGATGGTAGTTCACACCGGGGACATTGTCGACAACTGGAATGACAAAGAGCAATGGAAAAACGCAAATGCGGCCATGGAAATTTTACAAAAGAACCATGTACCCTACACGTGGAATGCCGGAAACCATGACTGTCGATCTTCCGCATGCTCCCCGTATACGTATATCGGGGACCGGTATCCGGCGTTCGATCCGGCACTTGTGAGCCGGCAGGAATCCGCTAACTGGCTCGGGACCTATGATAACGGGACGAGCAATGCGGTCTCTTTTACTGCGGAAAATACCGAATTTGTGATCGTCAATATCGAGTATGCCGGAGACGATGCGGTGTTACAATGGGCAGGGTCCGTTCTTTCTGCCCACCCCCGGGCCTACGGGATCATTGCAACCCACGCATTTCTCAACAGCAAAGGAGCGTATGAAGACGACAACCGGTTTGCCGGGCGCCTGAAGACCGAAGTGCTGGACAAAAATCCTCAGGTTTTCCTGATCTTAAACGGGCACTACCATACCAAACGAGGATTTGCCACACAGGAGATGCTCACAAACCACACGGTCCGCGAGCTGATGTTTGACCGGCAGGATGAAGAGGACGGGACCGGGGCCAATGCCGTGACCCTGCTGGATTTTACCGTTCGGGCAAACCAGACCGAAGTCCGGACACAGACAATCGACCTCAATACCAACGAGACGCTCGCGAGCTGGTCGTTTACCACACCCGGTCCTGCATGAGGACCGGATAAAAATCCTAAATAAAAAAAGAGCCATTACGGTTTTTTGCTCTACCGTGCAGATTTTTTTTATTGCTCTCTTTGTTTCCGCGGCCCGGCCACTCATATAAGTTAAAAAAATACCGGCCTCTTTCTCCTTACACCGAGACCTTCCGGAACAGGTACGCCCCGAGCGCCGCCATCACGGCCGCAAACCCGGCGATCACGACCCCGCAGAGCAGCGGGCTGATCTGCGAAGCGCCGGTCAGGCCGTACCGGATCCCTTCGACCCCGTAGGTCAGCGGGTCGAGCATGGTGATGGCAGAGAGCCAGCCGGGCAGCGAGCTGATCGGGAAGAGCGCTCCCGAGAGCCCGAAGATGGGAAAGATCACGAAGTTCATGATCAGCTGGAAGCCGGTCATGTCCTCCATGCGCGAGGCGATCGCGATCCCGAAAGCGGTAAAGGCAATCCCGATCACGACCATGAAGGCAAACGCAATCAGGAACCCGGCAAGGTTTGCAACCTTGAGCCCGAGCAGCACCGCGAGCACCATGAGGATGATCCCCTGGAGCACGGCCGTGGTCGCCCCGCCGGCAGTCTGGCCGAGCATAATTTCGAGCCTCGTTACCGGCGCCACAAGCGTCTCTTTCAAAAACCCGAACTGCTTGTCCCAGATGATCTGCGTGCCGGCAAAGATCGAGGTAAAGAGCACGCTCATCGCAATCATACCCGGGGCAAGGAACAAGAGGTAGTCCTGCCCGAGCGAATTCGTGCTGACCACCGAGTTGAGGCCGAATCCCAAAAAGAGGAGCAGGAAGAGCGGCATGGCTATGCTCCCGACAATGCGGCTTTTTGAGCGGATGTACCGCTTCATGTTCCGCAGCCAGATGGTGTAGATGATCTCCATATTTAGTGCCTCATCATCCGGAAGTGCATCCGCATTGCATCCTTCCCATCTGCTTCCTCGTCCCGGATCGATTTTCCCGTAAACGAGAGGAAGACATCTTCGAGCGTGGGTTTATGGACCGAGATCGCCTCGATCGGGATCTTCTCCTCGTTGAGCCGGGTCACGATCCCGCTGACATGGTGTTCCGCATTGTGCAGGCTGATCGTCACGTCGTCCCCCCGGGTCTCGATCCGGTTGATCCACGGGGCGGAGAGCGCCGGGGCGATCCGGGCCGGTTCTGACGAACGGATCGTAACGATGTCGCCGCCGAGCGAGTCCTTGAGCCGGGCGGGGGTGTCCAGAGCAATGATCTTCCCGTGGTCGATGATCGCGATCCGGTTGCAGAGCCGGTCCGCCTCGTCCATATAGTGCGTGGTGAGGATGATCGTGATGTTCTTCTCTTTTGCCAGGTTGTCGATGTAGTTCCAGAGGTGGTTTCTGGTCTGCGGGTCAAGGCCGATCGTGGGCTCGTCCAGAAAGAGGACCTGCGGGTGGTGCAGGAGGCCCCGGGCGATCTCCAGTCTCCTGCGCATCCCGCCCGAGAACGTTTTCACGATGTCGTCTTTCCGCTCAAAAAGCTCGACGAGTTTGAGGAGTTCTTCTGCCCGGCGCTCGCGCTCCTCTTGTGGGATCCGGTAGAGCCGGCCGTGGAAGTCCATGTTCTCCCACGCGGTGAGTTCCTCGTCAAGGCTCTGGTCCTGGAAGACGATCCCGATGGCTTTTCGTACCCCGTCCTGGTCTTTTGTGATATCGATCCCCATGATCTCTGCCGATCCCGAGGTCGGTTCGAGCATGGTCGCGAGCATGGAGAGGGTTGTTGTTTTCCCGGCGCCGTTTGGGCCCAAAAGCCCGAAGATCTCGCCCTGTTCGATCGTAAAACTGATCGCGTCCACGGCAGTGAGCTTGTCGAAGGTTTTCGTGAGGTCGCGTACCTGTACTGCGGTTGTCATTTTTTTAGATCACTCCCTGTAATTCGTCGCGGCAGCGCCGGAGGATGGCCGCCGCCTTTTGCTTTTTTTCTTTGGGCAGTTCGTCGAGGATCATCTTTATCTCAAAGAGCAGGCCGAGCTCCGGGGGATGGGAGTCGCCAAAGATTGCGGTGATCACCTGCCGGTACTGCGCCATTTTCTTGTGGTGTTCCCTGCCGTGGGCATGGATGCGTTTCAAGGTCTCTTTCCCGACAGGGGTGAGCGTAAATACGGCCCGGGCCCGGGCGCCGGTTGTCTCGGAAACGGAGACGATCTGTCCCTCGTCTTCGAGCTGGTGGAGCAGGGGGTACAGCGTACCCTTGCTCGGGACCCAGCTGCCCTCGGTGAGCTCCCCGATCTCTTTTAGGATATCGTACCCGGATTTTTCTCCCTTCGAGAGCGAGTGGATCACATAAAGGGCGAGCAGGCTTCGTGCCCGCTCGTTCTTTCGCGTGGCAAACTGTAACAGGCTGGTCATAGTTCAATTCCGGAATAGTTCTTTTTCGCAATAGTTCGGTTTCGTACTATCCGGTTCACGCACGCGCCATAAATAGGTTGGGATCCGGGACCGTACCTTATGAACCTTGACGGGCAAACGATAGAAGCAGGAACTACCTCACACAACGAGGGAAAAACGCCATGATCCAGGTCTACTGTATCGGCCACCGCCAGCCCGACACGGACAGCATTGCGAGCGCCATCGGGTACGCGGATTTTAAGAACCGGTCCGAGCCGGGGAAATACCTTGCCGCCCGCTGCGGCGAGCTCAATGCCGAGTCCCGGTTCGCGCTCGAACGGTTCGGGGCACAGGAGCCGGCCCTTGTCGCATCGGTCGAGCCCCGGCTCTCCGATATCACGTATAAGCCGGTCTTTGCGCTCCCCGAGAACGTCCCGACCTACGATGTCGCGGCCCTCATGGCAAAGGAGGGGCTGCGGAACGTGGTCATCACCGATGCGGACGGAAAGCCGGCCGGGATGATCGGCGAGCACGCGCTCGCAAACGCGTACATCGAGACGCTCCACCTGGCCGAGCTCGCGGTCAACCCGGTGCCCGAAGAGACGCTTGCCCGGGTGCTCAACGGCGAGGTCGTTGTCCCGGCCCACCCGGTGCTCGAAGGCCGGGTGTACATTGCCATCGATGCGCTGCATGTCACCTTGGCAAAGATGACGGCAAAGGATATCGCGGTCGTGGGCGACAACGAGCCGGCCCAGCTCGCGCTCGTCTCGGCCGGGATTGCGGCCTTAATCATCGCGGAAGGCGCCCCGGTCGGCGAACGGGTAAAAGCCGCCGCCCGGCAGCACAATGTCTCGGTCCTCTCCACAAACCTCGACGCGTTCGGGGTCGGGAAGATGATCAACCTCTCGCTCCCCGCAAAGGAGCGCATGGAGACGAGCGTGCCGGTCCTCAATTGTTCGGAAACGATCGCCAAGGCCCGGCAGGTCGTTGCCGGCTCGAAGTTCCGGGCCGCGTGCGTGGTCTCGCCCGGGGGAAAACTGCTCGGGATCCTGACAAGGACCACGCTTCTCGACGATGTGCGCCGACAGGTCGTCCTCCTCGACCACAACGAGGCATCGCAGGCAGTGCCCGGAATCGAGGAGGCGGACGTGATCGGAATCATCGACCACCACCGGCTCGGGGCGATCACGACCTTAAAGCCGATCCGGTTCGAGAACGAGCCGGTCGGCGCAACCTCGACCATCGTTGCCCGGATGTACATGGAGTCCGGCCTTGACCCGTCAAAAGCGGTGGCGGGTGTGCTCCTCTGCGGCATCCTCTCCGACACACTCGCGCTCAGGATGTCAACGACCACCCATGCGGACAAAAAAGCCGTTGCCTTTCTTGCAGGGATCGCGGGCGAGGACTATGAAAAGCTCGGCGTTGCGCTCCTTGAAGCGGGCATGGACCTTGCAGGAGTCCCGCTCGCAGAGCTCTTACAACGCGACAAAAAAGACTTCGAACTCTCGGGAAAGAAGGTCCTCATCGCGCAGGTGATGGTGCCGGCCTTCTCGTGGAACCGGGAGCGGAGCGCTGCGATCGCACAGGAACTCGAAAAACTCCGGGCGGCAACGGGAAACGATCTCGCGTTTGCACTTTTCACGAACGTTGTGGAGAACGCAAGCGACCTGTACGGCGCCGGGGATGCCGGCGCGATCTCCGCACTCTACGGCCCGGAGCTCCCGGCCCGGCTTGACGGGGTCATGTCGCGGAAAAAGGATTTCCTGCCGGTGCTCGGCGAGCGGCTTAAAAAAATGGGAAGGGCATAAAAAAATCCCCGGTCTTCTCGGGGGTTTTTCATCACGCCCGCTCGACCGGCTGCTGGAGCTCGGTCAAAAGTTCGCTCTCCGGCACGAGCGCCGGGTCATTGTAATAGATCTCGCGCCCGGGCCCGGCCATACGGAACCGGTTTTTCTCCACGCCGGCCTGGACCCGGCTCCATGCTTCGTGGAGGCCGGTGTACGGCCCCTTGTACACGAGCGAGAGGCAGGTCCCGCCCTGAATCGTCCGGATCTCCATCTTCTCATCCTTTACCACAACTTTACCGGCGATCGGGATCGCGCACTCCATATCCGCATCCGTCTCGCGGTACTCCTTGTCATGGTAAAGCGTCATGACCGGCCCGGTGACCCTGAGGCCGGCCGAAGAATTTTCCGGAAGCGCAACCGTTGCGCAGAGCGCACCCATCAGCCGGCAGATGGTCTCGGAATACGATCCCGTTCCCCGCAGCGCGATAACACGCATGGGTGCAAGTTCTTTTATTACGGGTTCTGATAACGACATGTACAGTATCTCCAGAGGCGCATCCTGCTGCACAAGAAGCGCCTCGATCTCCTGTAACCGCTGGACTTCAGACCGGATCTCCCCGCGCCGTTTCCCGAAAAGACGCCCGATTACCGCTTCCTCGCCGCGGTCCCGGGCAGCGAGCAGGTCGCCGATCTCCGAGGGCGAAAACCCGAGCGTGCATAACGCCTTGATCGAGACGCCCCGGGCGATCTGGGCAGTCGTATAGTACCGGTACCCGGTACAGATATCCTTAGAGCCCGGGACAAGGAGGCCCAGCTCGTCGTAGTACCGGAGCGCTTTTGGCGAGAGCCGGGTGATAAGCGAGAACCTCCCGAGAGGGATCTGGTCGGTGGCCATAATTACCATAATTTCTCGTTTGGTAAACGATATAGGGCGTTGTTCTCTTCCCCGGGGGAGAGTCCGGTATAATAAAAAAATACTCTTTTATCGTTCAGGGAAGATAAGAGAAGTACTAAAAAAGGTGTTTTTCCCATCGCGCCGTTCTCACTGCTCCCGGACCCGGCAACAAAAGCCGGCCAGCATATTATCGTTGCCACGGTCTCCCTTGCCTCGCTCCTTGGCGCTCTCGATATGAGCATTGTCAACATCACGGTCCCCACCATCGACAAGACCTGGCAGATCCCGGTGGGGGTCGGCTCGCTTATCATCATCTCCTACATGCTCACGATCACCGGCCTCATCCTCTTTATGGGAAAACTGGGGGACCGGTACGGTTTCCGGAAGCTTTTCCTCTGGGGCCTCGTGCTCTTTGGCACCGGATCGTTCCTGTGCGGGATCTCGCCCGATGTCACGACGCTGATTCTCTCGCGGATCCTCCAGGGTGCCGGCGCCGCCATGTTCTCTGCGATCGGCCCGGCCGTCATCACCACCTACCTCCCACCCTCGGTCCGGGGCCGGTCGCTCGGGTTTCTGATCGCAATGTCGGCCGTGGGGTTTGCCATCGGCCCGGGCCTTGGCGGGTTCATCTCCCAGTACGCCGGCTGGCGCTGGGCGTTCTTTGTCAACCTCCCTATCGTGGTCGTTGCCCTTGCCATGAGCTGGTACTGCATCCCGTCCGCCACCGGGGATATCAAACACAAGCCGCTCAACTACCTGGGCCCGGCGCTCTTTGTCATCGCGATCATCCTTGTCCTCTCGGCATTCTCCTTCTACCAGGTGCCGGGAACGCCGGACGCGGTCCTTGCCGGGCTCTTTGCTGCCGGCTGCGTGGTGGGGGGGATCTTTGTCCTGCGCGAGCGCAACAACCCCGACCCCCTCATCAACCCGGCGCTCGTGCATAACCGGGACTTCCGGCTTGCGGTCGTGACCTGTTTTATCATCACCACGCTTTTCTCCGGCGTCACATACCTCATGCCCATCTACCTCATCAACTCCCGGCACCTCGACCAGTTCCTTGCCGGCCTTATCATGACCGCGCCGGCACTCCTCTCGATCATCGTTGCCCCGGCTGCCGGGAGCCTTGCCGACCGGCACGGGAGCCTGCTCATCTCGATTATTGCCGTCGGCCTTGCAGCTGCGGGCTTTTTGATCTTTTTCACGTTCAACCCGCTCACGCTGGTCGTGGTCATTATTGCCGGGATGATCGTGACACGCGTCTCGACCGCCGCGTTCTTCGGGCCCAATGCACGGCTGATCATGGGCCACTGCCCTCCCGATTCGGTGGGCGACGGGTCAGGTGTGATGATGACGGTCCGGCACGTGGGGATGGTCTTTGGGATCGCGTTCTTCCAGAGCGTCTTTGCGATCCGCATGTACATGGAAGGGATTCCCCGTGACGGGACGCCGCTCGTAAACAAGCTCACCCCGGCGCTCTCGGTTCTCGGCTACCAGGCAGTCTACCTGACCGCATTTGTTCTCTGCGTGCTGGTGATCTTCATCATCCGCGCCACAAAGGATGTCCCGAATCCAAAAGACGGGGCAGAAGAAATTATCGCCGATTCGCCGCTCTGAATCGCAGTAAGGGAGTACGGCTGCCCTGAGGTATGCGGGGAGCCGCAAGCGGGATACAGGTTAAAAAAAAGTTTTTTATCCCGCCGGTTTTTATCCTGCGATCAGCTGCCGGCGTTTCCAGTATTCAAGGAGTTCGAAGCCGGCAAAGGCAAGGATGGTGATGATGGCAGCGACAACGAGCGCGGCTTCCGGCAGCGTGGAGACGTACGCCGGGGGAAGCGACCCGGCAGTCTGGAGGGAGCCCGAGAGCGGCCCGGCCGGTTCGGTTACCACGGTTACAAACGGCTGGAACAGGATCACGGCAAACGAGCAGATAAAAACGCCGCAGAGCGTTGCATATTTTAACAGCGCCGCCCGCAGGTCGGAACCCGACGACATCGAAGGCGCTACGATGAAGACCTGGTTTTTGAGCCGGTAGACTTTCATCTTCTTGCCCTTGACGCTGTACCGGGTATTGGAGATCTCGATAAGCCCCGCATTCATGAGGTTCTCCACATGGTACTTTGCGGCATTGGTCGAGAGACCGAGCCGTTCGGCGATCTCGGAGAGGCGCAGGGGGCCTTCTGTCGAGAGCAGCTGCATGAGATCCCCCGCGTTCTGGTGCGATATCGCTTTTACGATATTCTGTGCCCTTTCCTTGCCCGGTTCGAGGATGATGATCTCCTCCTCCGGTGCGGGAACCGGTACCGGGACCTTTTGAGCCATAATCTCCCCATCCATAAGTCTTCACCGGTGAGTACGAGAAAAACCCACCTGATAATTACCCGTTAGTATATCGCGTGTATTAAACCCGCGGATGAGTGAAAAAAAAACTGCACTGATCGGGTGCAGCTGCTCCCGGCACGACAAGATAAAAACGATCCGGGCAAAAAACCCGGTCCTGCTGCCCGGGCGGCATCCTTTCGATCATTGAGAGGGAAAGAATGGAGCAGGTTTTTTTTTAGAGATAGTGTGCAGGGGAGAGATGCCGGGAAACTGTTCGTTCCCGTGGGGACGATTGTTTTACCGGACTTTTTTTTGAAACCTGGGGAGATTCATTTGCCCGGTACTTCTTTTTGTACCGGAGAGCTCCGGATATGCATTACCTGATGTCCCGGCATATTTCCCGTAAACTGTTCTCCTGCTCCATCCAGACCGTTTCGTGCAGAGGAGTTCTCTCAACGTGCCAGGTTACTGGCACATCTGTATAGCATGGCGGGGATTTTATAGGCGGCGTTAAGGAAAAAAATATTTGCAGTTATACCGGCGTGCAGGTCACGCGGGAGACCGGATAATTCCCGGGCACCTGCCCCTTTTTTTAACCGATCCTCATCAAAGGACTAAACATCCTGAGACTCCCATCACGTACATATCACCGCGGGAGTAACGAGAGGAAAAATGTCCGGGAGTAGTGCAGAATAATGGACCTGATACTGTACGCGGCATACTTCCTCCCCCTGTTCATCCTGGTCATGTTCATCGGGAGGATCAATGCGAAGTTCTTCCTCTTTTTTGCCTGGGGGATCGTTGCCGCGATACCGGTGTACCTTCTCGAACCGGTCCTTTTCGGGGCAGCGGCAGTCGAGATGCCCCCGGTGCTCGTCTCGCTGACAATCACGCCGGTAATCGAGGAATTTTTTAAAGCCCTGCCCCTGCTCTTCCTCGCGCTGCCGGCAGCAAAACTGCGCGACCGTGAGATCCTCTTATACGCGCTCGCATCGGGGATCGGGTTTTCCATCATCGAAACGGGCCTCGTTGCCTCGCCCAACCTGCTCGCCGTCCTCACCCACTCGTTCTCGACCGCACTCATGCACGCATGTACCTGCGGGATCATCGGGTACGGGATCGTCCTTGCCGGGCACTTCGACCGCAGGGCATTTATGGCACTCATGCTCGGGTTTTACAGCCTTGCGGTGACCATCCACGCTCTTTACAACCTGCTCGGAAGCGCGTACTTTGGCACGGCCGGCTTCTGTATCGATCTGGTCTTCCCGGTCCTGCTCTTCTTTTTGCTGCTCCTCTGCTACAAGACCGATATCCACGCGCTCATTACCTCCGGTAAAAAAGCGTGAGGAGTCAGACCGGGGGCCGGGGATCGTTCCCCGGATCCCGGATGTAGGAGAGAAGGCCGAGCGTGATGAGGGCGATCGAGAGGATGATGAGCGGACCCACAACGCTTGCAAGCTCGTACACGGAAAGGGTCGTGCCCTGCGGGAGGGTGACGTTCCATGACGGGTAGTACAAAAAGAGGGTCTCGCGCAGGCCGTACAGCATCGAGACCAGGGCTCGCAGGCAGATGCCGGCCCAGATAAGGGGATAGCGGTAGAACCCGTGACCGATCGTGACAAGGATAAGCCAGGCCACAACAGCAAACTGGACAAGGAGGAGCCCGGTCCGGACAACAATGCCGTACCGTGCGATGACCATGAGGGGGACCGCAAGGAAAACGAGGACTAAAATAATGCGGTAAGAAAGGGGAAATGGTTCCTTTTCCCGTTCGATCTGGAACCCTGCAATAAAGAAGAGCATGAACCCGAAGAACGCGAGCTCGGCAACGCTCGTAAACACGAACGGCCGGCCGAAGTCCGCGGTCAGCGGCAGGAGGGTAAACAGGTACCAGAACGCCGTTGCAAGCGCATATTCCCCGAATGCGAACGCGGCGAGCACGAGGATTACCCGGCCGGACCAGAAGCGGTACGCGTACAGGCAGATCCCCATGCAGACAAGGGCGGCAGCTGCCTCGAACGTATTCCCGAAAAGGCGGTAGAGCGGCAGCGGGACTACCGCGATCAGCGCGATGTAGAGGGCCGAGAATGCCACGATCCCCCACAGGACGTACCTGACTACTGCCGGATATGTTTCTGGCATGAGGACTCCAGGATCGGGATCGCCGGGCATCAGCCTACCGGTTCTCCTGCCGGCACTAGATGCTTGCGATCTGCATCACATGTTCTCGGTCGTTTCCGTAGTCCGGGAAAGCGGGGGCAGGACCGGAAGCACAATCTCCGGGGCGGGGACCGGTGCCGGGGCACCGGTACCGCAGGAGACCCGGCCGTTCCGGCTTGCGTTCCGGTGCATCCCGTAGAGGAAATAGACCACGAGACCGATACTGAGCCAGACAATAAACATGAAATGAGCGAGCCGGTTGAGGTTGAAGATGAGAAACGCGCAGCTCCCGATGCAGAGCAGCGGGATGTACGGGGTTCCGGGACAGGAAAACGGCCGCTCGATATCGGGGCGCTGGACCCGGAGCAGGAGGACCCCGGCGGCAACGATGGCAAATGCTGCAAGCGTCCCCATGTTGACAAGCTCGGCAACGATCTGGAGCGGGAAAAACCCGGCAATGCATGCCGTGAGAATGCCAGTGACAAGGATCACTTTTACCGGGGTGTCGGTCGTGCCGTGGACTTCTGAGAAGACCGCAGGGAGAAGGCCGTCGCGCGACATGGCAAAGAAGATCCTGCTCTGGCCAAAGAGCATCACAAGAATGACCGAGGTCATCCCGCAAAGCGCACCGATCGAGATGACCGCAACGCCCCAGGTCACGCCCATGTGTTCGAGCGCATAGGGGATGGGAGCGTTCATTGCGCCGGTTCCGGCAAATTCGGCGACCGGGACAACACCGGTCAGGACGATCCCGAGGATGACATAGAGGATGATGCAGACGGCAAGAGACCCGATGAGCCCGACCGGGAGACTTTTTTGCGGGTTTTTTGTCTCTTCGGCAGCGGTCACCACGGCATCGAACCCGGTAAAGGCAAAAAAGATGATGGCTGCGCCCGAGAAGACCCCGAGCCAGCCGGCCGGGGGCAGAAACGGGGTCCAGTTGGCCGGGTTTAAGGAGAAGAGGCCGAGTATGATAAAGAGCAGGATGACGGCGATCTTGATAATAACGATAGCGGCATTGATCCGCGCACTCTTTTTTGTCCCCCGGATTAAGAGGAGGGACAGGGCAAGGACGACGAGGACTGCCGGGAGGTTGACCAGCCCCCCGCCGGCCCCGGGCGGGCTCAATAAGGCCGGGGGGATAACGATCCCGACCGAGAGAAGAAATGCATTGAAGTAGCCCGACCAGCCGATGGCAACTGCGGAGACGGCAAGACCGTATTCGAGGATTAGGTCCCAGCCGATGATCCATGCCCAGATCTCGCCGAGCGTGATGTAGCAGTAGGTATAGGCGCTTCCCGCAACCGGGACCATGGACGCGAATTCAGCATAACAGAGAGCCGCAAAGAGACAGGCGATCCCGGCAAGGACAAACGAAAGGGGGAGCGCGTTACCTGCGTGGAGGCCGGCAACGATGCCGGACAACACAAAGATCCCCATCCCGATGATCGCACCGATACCGAGCATGACCAGATCGAAGGAACTGAGCGTGCGTTTAAGGGTACGATCGGGCTGCCCGGCCGGATCGATCGGTTTTTTCTTAAAGACTGGGTGACGACAGAATTTCTCAAAGTCCATGGATACATTCCCCGGATTTTTTTCCGGACAAAGGCAACCATGAGACCCCGGCCCCGGTACCGTTCCCAAAATAAGGGAAGATCCCGGTAAAAAGGCTACTGTGTCCGGCTTTTTTTATTTTTGATCGTTAACGGCCGGAACTGATAAAGGAAGAGTTGAGTGAAAAAATTATTTCACAGAAAATCGGCCGGATTTTGAATCCGGGCCCGATTAGAGTGCAAAATTAATTTCACTCATCGCCGGGTTTATGCCAGTGCAAAACGCGAAAAATAAGGTATGCAGACAGCATTGCGGCAGATGAGCCCAAAGGTATACGCGGGGGGAGACCCATGAGCGGGATCGTCCCTGACATACCCGTTATCATCAACCTTGTCTTTTCCCTCATCATCGTTCTCTTAAGCATCTGGGGATATACGAAAATCCGTAAATTCACGCCCCTGTACTTCGGTTTTGCGTACACGCTCTTTTCGATCTCCCATTTCCTGCTCCTCACGCAGGCCGACAGTTCCCCGGGAAGCCTGTTCTTTTTTTTAAGGATCGGCGGGTACGGCTGTGTCGTGATCGGCCTCTTTGCCATCCTTTCGGATGTCATCCATCTCCAGGACGTGGAACGCGAACTTACCCGGAGCAAGGACCGGCTCGCGGCAACCTTTGACCAGGCTGCGGTAGGAATAGCCGAGATTGGAGAAGGAGACCAGATCGTCTCTGCCAACAGGAGGTTCTCAGAGATCCTCGGGTACCCGGCAACGGGAATACCGTCAGACCTCATGACGCTCACCGCACCCAATGACCGGCGCGACACCAGTGCGGCAATCGCCGCCGTCATGCACGGGACCCTGCCCGGGTATTCCGGCGAACTGGCATGCCGGAAAAACGACGGGACAGAGGTCACCTGCCAGGCATTCATCTCCCCGGTCCGGGGAGACGCGAACCGCCCGGCCTATGCTATTTTGGTTATCGAAGATATCTCGCTCCGGAAAAAAGCGCAAACCGATCTCGCCAGGCTGACCGGACAGCTCGAACAGCGCGTCATCGAACGCACCGCCGAGCTCGCGCTTGCAAACGAGACGCTCGTCTCCGAGGTTGCGCAGCGGTCCCGGGCAGAAGAGCGCCTCCAGGCCTCGCTCTCTGAAAAAGACGTGCTCATCAAAGAGATCCACCACCGGGTAAAAAACAACCTCCAGGTGATAATCAGCCTGCTCTACCTCCAGGAGAAGAAGACACCGGATCCCGTGTGCAGCGCAGCGCTCATGGACAGCCAGACACGGATCAAGTCCATGGCGCTCATCCACGAGAACCTGTACAAATCGGGCGACCTGACCTCGATCGACTTCGACCGGTACCTGCGTAACCTTGCCGGCAACCTCATGGTAGCCTACGGGGTAGACAGGGCGGGAATCCGGGTCACCACGGATGCCCGGGACCTCATCGTCACGATAACGACGGCAATCCCGCTCGGCCTCATTGCAAACGAACTCATCTCGAACGCGCTGAAGTACGCGTTTACCGGGACCGGGCAGGGCGGCGAGATCGTACTGACCGGGAGAAAAGACGAGAACGGGATCACGCTCGTGGTCCGGGACAATGGTAAGGGAATACCCAAAGATTTCGACTGGGAGAATGCAGAATCGCTCGGTTTTAACCTGGTTCTCATGCTCGCGCGCCAGCTCAAAGGGACCGTCCGGCTCAACCGGGAGAACGGGACGGAATTTACCATCACCGTTCCCGCCAGGGGGAAATGACCATGGAACCGCGGGACCGGCCACGGATACTGATTGTCGAAGACGAACTGATCGTTGCAGAGAACCTCAAAGTGGTCCTGACCGGCATGGGATACACAATCATTCCCCCGGCCGGAAACAGCGACGAGGCACTGGCGCGGGCCGCAGAACATCTCCCGGATCTCATCTTAATGGATATCGTTCTGGAAGATTCGCCGCTCGATGGTATAGAGACCGCAAAAAAGATCCGGCTCGCTGATGACGTACCGGTGATCTTTGTCACTGCGTATGCCGATGACAAAACGCTCGCGCGGGTAAAGGACATGCAGCCGTACGCATACATCCTCAAGCCGTTCAATGAGCGGGAACTCGCTTTTGCCATCGAACTGGCACTCCACCGCCACCGGCTCGATGCGGAGATAAAAAAGCGCGACAACCTGCTGCTTGCCATCAGCTTTGCCACCGAATGGTACCTGCGCAGGAAAAACATGATCCCGGTGGACGACCCGCGCTATGAAAAGAACCTCCAGACAGGAATCCTCGAGATCCTCGAACACGTCGGGTTTGCCGTCCATGCAGCAAGCGTCTGTATCTTCCGGATGAACCCCGGGCGGGAAGGACGTACCGGGGCAACGGTCCAGTACCTCTGGATCGATCCCGGGATCAGCGGGAAGAAAACCGTCTCGCTCTCGGGCACCGAGTCGCTGGTGTTTACCTCGCGGTTGTGGAGTTCTCTTCTGGGCAGCGGGAATACGATCGCAGGCGATGTGAAAAAGTTCCCCGATACGGAACGCCGGTTCTTTGAGGACCGGGGCATTAATTCCATCGCGGTCCTGCCGCTTTTCAAAAACGATGCCCTCTGGGGCTTCGTGGGGTTCTCCGATACCGGCGAGAGGGAATGGGCAACAAGCGAGATCGAAGCGCTGCAGATCGCCGGGAACCTGATAGGAGCGGTGCTCGTATAATGGAGGATCCCCCGGTACCGGTCAGCGGGCAGTACGGCACGGGACGATCGCACGGGGGAATTTGCAGGATCGCGGCCGGCGGCAGGGGAAATACCGCGGTGTCCCGCGATCGCTCCGTTGACCTCCTCCGAGGGTGCGCCATCGTGCTGATGATCGGGGCAAATACGGTCCCGTACCTCCTCCTCTCCCCGGCCCCGGGGATATTCCGGCTCCTTGCCTCGCTTGCCGCCCCGCTCTTTATTCTCCTTTCCGGGATGATGGTCGCGCTCTCGGTGACCAGAAAGAAGTACGGCTGGGGCCATTTTTTTGTGCGGGGCGGGCTTGTCCTTGCGGTTGCGGCGGTACTTGACGCAGCGGTCTGGGGATTTGTCCCGTTTTTGGGAATGGATGTCCTCTACCTGATAGGAATTGCGCTGCCGCTGACGTACCTTTTCCTCCAGGGCGGGGAAACGATCCGCCGGGCCCTCATTGCCGGGATCTTCTGTAGCGGCCCGGTATTCTGGTACTTCTTTGGCTATACGGCCCAGCCGATCCAGATCCCGGTTGCCCTTGCGGCAGGAAGCCTTGGCAGTATCACGCCGGGCATGGTGGCCGGTTCCTGGCTGTTTTCGGGCTGGTTCCCGGTCATTCCCTGGCTGGGTTTTGCGTTCCTCGGTGCAGAGCTGGGTGTAATCCGCTGGCGCGGGGGAGAGACCCGCTCCTTTGCAACGCCAAAAACGGCAATGCTCGCCCTCGGCTGCATCTGCTGCGGTACCGCACTCTGGACGTTCTTTTCCGGCCCGCATTTTGTCCGGTTCGGGTATATCGAGATCTTCTACCCCGCAACGCCCGGTTTCTGCATCGGTATGGCCGGCCTTATTCTCGCGCTGTTCGGCAGTGCCGATCTCTTCTCCCGCATGGCCCGGTATTTCGATCCGCTCCTTGCCATGGGGGAATGTTCCCTTGCCCTGTATATCATCCACATCACGATAATTGCCGGCGTGATTGCGCCTGCCGGGATCCGTCTTGCCCCGCTCCCGTTCCTGATCTGTACAGGGGTCTTTATCGCGGCTATGTGCGGCATTGCGTACCTTCTCCGGTACGTCCGGAAGGGGCCGTTGCACCGGCTGCGGGTTATCCGGTTTTTAACAGGATAATATGCTGCCGGATTAGGGTACCGTCAGCCCCTGTACAACTGCCTCTTCCGGCACGGCATATTCTTTTCCGGTGCCTTGGATCCGGTAGTTTCCGGTTGCCGTAACCCCGCCGGTGCTCCCGCCCGTTGCATAGGGCACGACAAATTCGCCGTTTATGCTCTCCTGACGGTACGTGAAGTTCCGGCCGGTGTTGGCGACAAGTGGCAGCTCGATGACCCCTGTCCCCCGGATATGCGCCCCGCTGACATATTCAAAAACCTTGACATATTTTATATCGGGAGTACCGGAACCAAACACATTGGTCGGCGATTCGTGGACGAGACGGTAATGACGGAGGGCAGGGACGGTCACTGCGGGCTTTGCGATCGAGACTCCGATAACACCGGCATGGTGCCCGGCCGGGGCATTCCTGTTGTACTCCTGGGCCCGTTCTCCCGCGGCAGTAGAATTATCCATCGGTACTGCCCCGGTGATGACCGGCAGCGATGCATTTGCAGTCTTCCCGTCGGCATATTCAATGTAGATGCACCCGGATGCATTTGTCATCGAACCGTCGAAATTCTGAAGCCGGGAGACCATGGTAAGGTAATAATCGCCGGTATAGAGCATTGCGGGTTCGTACCTGCCGGCAGTGGACGGGTCCGGGACGTACATCGTGGGCATGTATGGCATTTCGGCAAGGGTCTGGTTATACCACGTTGCCATTGCCGGGAACTTGCCCGTATCCATCAGGATATCCGTGACCACGTACCTGATCCCGTCGTGATCGCGGATCGTGTCCGCCGTTTCTTCAGAGGTAGTGACAAAGAAGGCCGCTGCCCCGTCAGGCCCTGACACCCCGGCCTGGAACGGGTTTGCATTCGGGATCCTTTTTGCAATGTACGTGATCATGTGCCCGTAGTCCCACCACGACATGACGCCGTACGACTGTGCGGGGTACGCAAAGGTCGTTTGATCGTACACTCCGAGGTACTGTACGCCCGGGTCCGGCGTGTTGTTGCCCATCCAGGCAAGCGATTCCTCCCAGTCGGGATCGAGCCGTATGCCCCCCAGGGAGGCACTGGAATAGATGTCATACACCGAAGTACCGGTAAAGAGTACTGCGATAAGGACTGCCACTGCAAAAAACCCGAGCACCGGGTAATCGGATGCGGCAGTCCCTGCGGCAGCCTTTTTTGCTTTTTTCGGTGTTTTCTTACGGCCTTCCAAAGGAATACTGCCATCATTTGGTCCCGCATCACGGGAATTCCGTGCAGCCCCGATGGCCCGGCGCACGGCCGGCCATGCCTCTTCTGCGGCAAATCCCACAAGGACAGCGGAGAGCAGCGCGATGTTTATGGCGAGGTAATACTCGTACCTCACGTGCTGCCAGGTGGCAAAAAAGATCACCGCAGACCATGCAAGGAGAAAGACTTGGTGCGGGCGGATATTCCGGAAATTTTTCCACGCAAGGACGAGAAATCCACCGGCAAAGAGGATCAGCCCGTAGTTGAACGAACTCCATGCATTTTCAAGCGACCAGCCCCGGGCCTCAAGAACGGTCTGCGTAACCGGTGCCTGGCCGAAAAAGTTAAAGAGCGAAGCAATGAGCAGGCCGTAGATCTGCGGGACGGCGACAAGAAGGACTGCTGCGCCGGCAACTGCGCAGCCGGCAAGCGCGGCAGGGAAATACCATCGGTTTTTCCCGGCTAAATACCGGGAGAAAAGATAGAGAAGTATCGTTCCCGCGACAAGACCGAGATATGCATAGATATGCCCGATGGAATAGGTCGAAAGGTTCAGTGCCGGGTCCTTGATCCCGAAAATGAGCAGGCCCACAGAAGCAGTAACAAAAACAATGCCGTTGACCACGAGGAGATATTCTGTCCGGTGCCCGCGGTACGCATCGGTTACGAACTGCACGACCGTGTACACTCCCGCGATCAGGGCAAAGAGGATCATGGTCGGCATGACAAAGAGGCCCAGGAGGTACCCGATGCCGGCGACAAACGACAAAAAGAGGACTTTTTTCTGCACTGCGATCTGGTTTAGATCGATGGCAGCGTCGCGGGCCGTTACCAGTGCATAACCGTACAACAGGCAGAACAGGGTCGAGAAGAGTACTTCGGCAATATGGTGATCGATGTACCCGTACAGAGAGACCGTATAAAACTGCCCGGAGACGGCCGCGGTAAATCCCGATGCAAGGAGGCCGGTCTTCCAGTCGCCAAAAAACCGCCCCACATAGTACATGAGCACGACAATCGCGGCGGCAAAAAGCGGGGTGGCAAGGAGGGCAGTCCCGATAATCTCAGGACGCGTGGCAGCCCCGGTGATCAGGCAGCCGGTGGCGATGATCGTGGGAAAGAGCGGGCCCCAGTAGACCACCGTGCCATGCGGGTAACAGGACATCGGGTCGAACCAGTCGTACCCCGGGAAGTGGGCAAGGATCAGTTCGACCTGCCGCAGGTTGTAGAAGGGATCGTCCATGGCCACCAGGCTCATGATGTCCGTGGTCCCGGTCGAGAGACCGGGAAGCAGGCGCAGCCAGAGGGCAAAGAGGGCAAAAAACACAACAAGGCCGGCAATCAGGTAGTTCCGGCGTTCTTTGAAAACGGGAGGAATCATGGGTTATACCACGCGTAGGGAAGGGGATCCGACAGGAAAAAGATGATCAGTTATTCTTCCTTCTTTGTCTCCCTCTTTTGCCTCAGGGAATACCACGCGCCGGCCCCGACAGCAACCAGCAGGATGATTACTATCGCAATGAGTTCCGGGCTCAACGAGAACCCGATCGTCCGGGGAACTCCCGACATCTCGCCTTTCGGGCCGTCAAGGCCGGTATCGGTTGTGCGGATCCCTACTTCAAGGGGAGTGGGGGTTGCAAGGTATTGTGCCGGGATCGTTACATTGGCAAGCGAGGCGTTTGTTACGTTGAGTTCCGGTGCTGCCACCAGCGGGCCGGTGGTCTGTGCGGCGGGGACCCCCGCGGCCCCGGCCGGGGGCAGGCAGAGACCGGCAGCCACGCAGGCAACAAGAACGAAGAGTAATAACGGTTTACTCATGGGAATCAGGCTCTCTTATCCAAAAGTACGACAGGACATACCATGAGTCTTGCGGTCAAAACGGCAGGATCCAACGCCGCAGGCAACCCTGAAAACAGCGGCCCGCGGCAGGGCGTCTTTTTCCCGTGAACAATGGTGATGGTATCATAACGGAGTAATGAGATACCTAAAACAGGACGGATTTTATGGCGGCGCTCCCTCGCATCATGACTGCTCCTGCACGACCGTTCCTGAAATGGGCAGGAGGCAAATCGCAGCTTCTTTGTGAGTTTGGGAGCCGTCTTCCTGACCAGACGGGCAAGAAACCGTCCATCACCCGCTTTGTCGAGCCCTTTGTCGGGGGTGGTGCGATGTTTTTTTATTTTCGCCACCGGTTCCCGTTTGCGGAGAGCACGATCTGCGATATCAATCCCGAACTCATCCTCGCGTACCAGGTTATCCGGGAGTCGGCCGGCGACCTGATCGCCGAGCTCGAAATCCTCGACTCCGCATTCAAAGGAAAAGACGATCGGGAGCGTGAAGCGTTTTACTACCGGGTGCGGGACGGGTTCAATGAAACGCGGGCCGATGCAGGACGCCGCATACCCAAAGCTGCAGGGATCCGGCACGTGACGCAGCTCGTCTTTCTCAACCATACCTGCTACAACGGCCTGTTCCGGGTCAATAAAAAAGGCGGTTTCAATGTCCCGTTTGGCAGGTACAAAAAACCCGATATCCTGAACCGCGACAACATCCTTGCCGTATCGGCGCTCCTTACGGACACCCGGATCATCCAGGGCGATTTTACCGCGTGCCGGAAGTACGTGGACGATACAACCTTTGTCTATCTCGACCCGCCCTACCGACCGCTCAGCGCCACGGCCTCGTTTACCTCCTATTCCCGAACCGGTTTTACCGACCGCGACCAGGAACGGCTCGCACGGTTCTACAAGGCCCTTGACCGGAAAGGCGCGATGGTGATGTTAAGCAACTCCGACCCGAAGACAGAGAGCAACGGCGATTCGTTTCTCGAAGACCTCTATGCCGGATTCAATATCGAGCGGGTGCCGGCACGGAGGATGATCAACTGCAAGGGAGGCCGGCGCGGGGCGGTGAGCGAACTTATCGTCACCAATTATTAACGGCAGTTTTAGTTTCATGCCGCAAGGCGCGATCTCTTTAATATCCCCTTTTAGATCTCTTAAGTACCGTGACAGGATTCGAACTTGTCTCAGCATTTGCGCCCGCAGGATCGCAGCCGGAAGCGATAGCCCGGCTCAACGACGGGATTGCCGACAATGCCCGGTTCCAGACGCTTCTTGGCGTCACCGGATCCGGCAAGACCTTTACGATGGCAAACGTGATCGCAAATGCGAACAAGCCGACCCTTGTCATCGCCCACAACAAAACGCTCGCTGCCCAGCTTTACCAGGAGTTCTGCGATTTTTTCCCGAAAAACCGGGTCGAGTACTTCGTCTCTTATTATGATTACTACCAGCCCGAGTCCTATATCCCGGCAAAAGACCAGTACATCGAGAAGGACTCGGCGATCAACCCGAAGATCGAGATGCTCCGGCTCTCGGCCACCGCTTCGCTCTCGTTCCGGCGCGACGTGATCGTGGTAGCCTCGGTCTCCTGCATCTTTGGTCTGGGAAATCCTGAGAACTTCCGGAACATGGGCTTTGACCTCTCGGTGGGCCAGAAGATCTCGCGTAACGAGATCATGAGCAGGCTCCTCGATATCCAGTTCGAGCGAAACGATATCGATCTCGGGCCCGGGAAGTTCCGGGTCAAGGGGGACACCATCGATATCGTGCCCGGGTACTTCAACGATATCATCCGTATCGAGCTCTTCGGGGACGAGATCGAACGGATCCGCGAGGTGGACAAGAACACCGGGGCAAAAAAAGAGGAGATGAAGTACTTCTACGTGTACCCGGCCCGGCACTTCGTCACCCCCGAGAGCGCCCAGAAAGCGGCGATTATCTCCATCAAAGAAGAACTCGACGAGGTGCTGCCCACGCTCGGCCTTGTCGAGGCGCACCGGCTCCGGCAGCGGACAAACTTCGACCTTGAGATGATATCAGAGACCGGCTCCTGCAAGGGGATCGAGAACTATTCCCGGCATTTCGACGGGCGCAGTGCCGGGGAGAAACCCTACTGCCTGCTCGATTATTTCCCGGAAGATTTTCTCATGATCATCGATGAGAGCCACCAGACGGTACCTCAGCTGCACGGCATGTACAACGGCGACCGGTCCAGGAAGGAGACGCTGGTTTCTTACGGCTTCCGGCTCCCGTCCGCGCTCGACAACCGTCCGTTGAAATTCCACGAGTTCGAGCAGTACATGCGCCAGGTGGTCTTTGTCTCGGCAACGCCGGGCCCGTACGAGCAGAACCATTCCGCGCAGGTGGTAGAGCAGATCATCCGCCCGACCGGGCTTGTCGACCCGGCGGTCGAGGTCCGGCCCATCGAGGGGCAGACCCTTGACGTGATCGAAGAGGTCAATAAGACGATCGCCCGGGGCGACCGCGTGCTCGTGACCACGCTCACGAAAAAACTCGCCGAGGAACTCTCCGAGTACCTGGCCGACAAGGGCATCAGGACCCGGTACCTCCATTCGGAGATCCAGACGCTCGAACGCACCGAGATCATCCGCGAGCTCCGGCTCGGCAAGTTCGACGTGCTCGTCGGGATCAATCTCCTGCGTGAAGGACTCGATATCCCCGAGGTAGGGTTCATCGGCATCCTTGACGCGGACAAGGAAGGGTTTCTCCGCGATGCCCGCAGCCTGATCCAGATCATCGGGAGGGCGGCACGGAACGTGAACGCGAAGGTGGTGCTGTACGCAGATTCGATGACGGAATCGATGAAGGCTGCAATCTCCGAGACCAAGCGCCGGCGCGAGCTGCAGATCGCCTATAATGAAAAGCACCATATCGTCCCGCAGACGATCATAAAACCGGTAAAGGAGAAAGAGGTCGAGGTCAAGGACACCAAATATCTCCCGAAGGCGGAGATCCCGAACGTGATAATCGATCTCGAAAAACAGATGCGGGACGCGGCAGACAGCCTCGACTTCGAGCGGGCGATTGCACTCCGCGACCAGATTAAAAAGTTAAACGAGCGGTTGAAAGAGGGCGGGAAACACCCGTAGGTGCGGCTGCAAGGGTACGCCCGGCACCCCGGAATTTGCCGGGTCCGGCAAAAGACCGCCCATTAAAAAAGGAGCCCATACACGGGATTACCCAAAGCCCCACTGGGCGAGCGTGGTATGCGCAGGATCGACATCGTCCCACGTCCACCCCAGCGCCTCGATGATCCGGGAGATCGGCTGCTCGATGGTCTTTTGAAGCATCAGTTCCCAGTCGGGCACGAACTCTTTTGGCACCTGGTCGGCATACTCGAAACAGAGCACATCGGTCTTCGGATACTTCCCGGTGACCGCCTTGATATAGATCCTTTTGGGCTTGCTGCCCTTGCCGAACTCCGTGTGCAGGTGCTGGTTTGCGTACCGGGCGCCCCGCACCTGCGCATCGTCGGTCTCGTAATCGTCCAGGGACTTTCCTATCCCGCCGGGGATCCCTATCTCGTCGAGCGAGTACTTCCCGGCCCGGTACTTCGTGATAATGCCGCCGAGGTATGCCTTGATCTCGGGATATTCGACGCCGGAAAGGATCATCTCCATCACTTTTCCCTGGACGATTTTTGTGATCTGCGGGGTATCGCTCCTTTTCGTCTCGAAACCCACGATATCGATCTGGTCGGCGTCCTTGCCCTCCTTCCAGACAAGCCTGCCGGCGTACCGCTTCTTCTTTCCGGCCTGGAAGAACCGGGCATAGATCTTCTCGAACTTGATCGAGAAGTAATGGGTGTCGGCATGCAGCTCCTTTTGCGCGAAATCCTGGTAACTCGCATTGAGCTGCTTTTCAAGCATCCGTGCTGTCTCGATCGTCTTATCCTGGGGGAGCGGCGGGATCTGCACCATGCAGGAATCGGTATCGCCATAGATCACCTTGTAGCCCTGCTGTTCGATGATGCGCCGGGTATGCTCGATGATCGCCCGTCCCACCGAGGTCACGGCAGCACCGATCTCCCGGTCGAAGAGCCGGAACCGGGTGTAGCCCGAGACGCCGTAGTACGTGTTCATGATCACCTTGAGCACGTTCTGCTGCATATCATAGAGAAGGTACTGCGGCGAACCGTACGGGAAGGTGTTCCGGAGCGCCTTTCTCGCGTCCCGCTCCTTTAAGAGTTCCGAAAGGATGCTCCGGGTCAGCCCGTCCGGGTGCTTCCTGAACCGGATGCCGTTTGGGGCCACCAGTTCGCCCTCCGGATCCTTTGTCTCGGGCGAGGCATTGATCGTCATCATCGCCATCGGGTAGAGCGATTTCAAGTCAAGGACGATCACGTTCTCCCGCACGCCCTTGCTCGGCTCGAACACGGTCGCGCCTTCAAACTCCTCGGCATTCGCAAATCCCTTCGAGGGGAGGACATACTTCCCGTGGGCCTTCCTTAAAATATAGACATCGATCACGCTTGAGGAGTTGAGCGTCTTGTCGAGCGGGCAGCCCACGTACCGGGCGATCTCCCGGTAGAACCCGACGATATTGTCCTTTTTGTCGATTGCCACGCAGAGCTCGACATCCTTGAAATTGTACTCGACCAGCAGCGCCGGCTGCTTCTTCCAGAGATCGGAGACCGTGCCGGTGTACCGGACCTTGCTTTCCCCGACTTCCTCCTGCGCCACCGCATCGAGCCGGTAGGACTCCTTGAGGGTCGAATGCATCTTCTTGTAGCCGGTGAGGAGATCGAAGAGCGCCCGGCCCCGGAGCGCATTTCGCTCGGTCATGCCCGGCAGCCGGGCGAGCATCACCGGCGAGAGCCCGAGTTTTTCCATGCGGCCCGTGATATAGGGCATATCGAACTCGACAAAGTTCCAGCCCGAGAGGACATCGGGGTCGCGCCCGGCAATGTACGCGCTGAACGCCCGGAGCATGGCAACCTCGTCCGCATACGTGCAGATCGTATGGGCGCCGGTCTTAAAGCAGCCGTTTTTCAGGCCGCCGGCCGTAACCTTGTCCGTGATCTCCCCAGGCAGGCTTGCACCGCCAAAGAGGAAGGTAACATAATCGTTATCGAACGAGTCGTGGCAGGTGATGCAGATGATCGCATCGCGCTGGGGATCCGGGAACCCCCGTTCGTCTTCGCATTCGATATCGATCATGCAGACCCGGGCCGGGGCATTTGACTCGGCCGGCACGATCGCCCGGTAGTCCACCGGGTTTTTCTGTACAGTCACGGCACCGGTAAGCCCGCAGTCGATCATAAAGCGCGTTGCAAACGGGATATCGGCTTCGAAATGCCGGTAGCGCTCTCTTAGGTCCCGCACATCGCCGGGCCGGACCGTATACACCCGCCGGAGTTTCTCGCCGCGGATGGAACGGTACACGGTCTCCGGTTCAATGGTCACATTCGGGGGAGCTGCCTGGCCCACCTGCTCGTCCGGCACGTAGAAATACGGGAGAAATCCCGTCACATCGATCCGGTGCGCCATCCCTTCGGCGTCCCTGCCGAAGATATGGATAACGGGCCCGTCGGGACCATTGCTGTACTCCACCTGGTTGATGGCAATCGTTACGGTGCCGGACTCCCCGTCCGTTGCCGGGAGGGTCAGGATCTCTGCGGATCGGATGGCCTGTGCCGGCATAGGATTACTTCACCACCGTCCGGCAGAGATCGGAGACAAACGCCCCTGCCTGCGCCATTGCCGCCGCTTCAGCGGGATCGAGATCCCACTGCACGATCTCTTTGATCCCTTCGCGCCCGAGCCGAACCGGCACGCCAAGCGAGCAGCCCGAGATACCGTATTCCCCGTCAAGAACCGCAGAACAGGGGACCGTCTCCTGCGTACCGGAGAGCAGCATCCGCACCAGCGACACGATGTGGTACGCCGGGCCAAAGACCGTTCCCCCCTTGCCCCGGATCACTTCCATGCTCGCCCCCCGGAGATCGCGGAGGATCTCGCTGCGTTTTTCTTCGGAGACCGGCGCGGGCAGCCGGGAAAAGACCGGCACCTGGTTCTCGCCGTGCTCGCCAAGAACGACCGCCGGCCCTTCGATCCCCCGGCCGGCAAGGGCCAGATGGAACCGGGCACTGTCCAGCTGGCCGCCAAACCCGATGCACCGCTCCCGCGGGATACCGGTAATGCGGTGGAGGAAGTAGTTGTTCACGTCCATGGGGTTTGTCACCGAGACAAGGAGTCCGGGGTAGTCGGTTAACAACTCCCCGCACTCCCGTATGACCGGGAGGTTTGCGGCAAGCAGGTCTGCCCGGGTCCGGATATCCGGTGTCCGTGGGAGGCCGGCCGCAACAACGCAGACCTCTGCATCCAGGATGTCCCTGGGAGAGGTCGAGATCTCCACCGGAAGACCGGTGTGCTGAATATCGAGCACCTGGGCCCGAAGCAGGCTTCCGGTACGGTCGTAGAGTGCGAGCTCGTCTGCGAGCCCGGTCAGGGCCGCGAGGTATGCGACCTCGCCGCCAATCCTCCCCACCCCGAGCACTCCCAGACGCGTCATGGCCGTTTTTCCTGTATTACTAGGTATACAACCCGGGACTTAAGTGACTACCGTCCAGAGCCGCCCGGCCGGGTAAAAAAAGATGCCCTTTATTATTTCCGGCGACCATTGTGTGATGAAATGGTTCAGCTCAGATCGGGCCCGGTCACCGTTGGAGGCGTGAAGCTCAACAACCACCTCCTTCTCGCAGCCGGCGTGCTCGGGACTACGGGGGCTTCGCTTCAGAGGATGCTTAGCCGGGGAGCCGGCGGGGTCGTCACGAAATCGATCGGACCGGAACCCAAGAGCGGGCATGCCGGCCCCTGCGTGGCCGTGCTCGATGAGGGGCTCCTGAATGCCATGGGCCTCCCGAACCCTTCAAAGGATTTCACCGAAGAGCTCGCAGGGCTCCAGAAGAAACCGGTGATCGTGAGCATCTTTGGCGGGAACGCGGAAGAATTTGCGGAAGTTGCCGGGTGGTTTAAGGAAACGGCGTGCGGCTTCGAGCTCAACCTCTCCTGCCCGCATGCGGAAGGGTACGGGGCCGCAATCGGCATCGACCCGGCCCGCGTCGAGGCCTGCACACGTGCGGTGAGCGCCCTTGGCCTGCCGACCTGGGTAAAACTTACCCCGAATGTGACCGACATCGCGTCTATCGGAAAAGCAGCGGAACGCGGGGGGGCAACAGCGATTGTCGCCATCAACACGGTAAAGGCCATGCGCATCTCGACCGCACTCCGGCAGCCGGTCCTCGGGCACCGGTACGGGGGACTTTCCGGGAAGGCTGTCTTTCCCATCGCGGTCCGGTGCGTGTACGAACTCTACGAATCCTGCAAAATCCCCATTATCGGCTGCGGGGGCATCGCATCGGCGGACAATGTCATCGAGATGATGATGGCCGGGGCACAGGCAGTGGAGATAGGAAGCGCCGTACAGCAGGACATCGGGATCTTCGAATCCATTGCAAAAGAGCTGTACGCGAAGAACGGCGTTGCGCCCGAAGAGATCGTGGGGTGTGCGCATGGATGACCAGATGCCCGTACAGGTAACCGTAACGGAGATAAAAACCGAATCGCCCTCGGTAAAGACGTTCTATTTCGATACGGAATTTGCCTTTACCGCGGGGCAGTTTGCCATGGTCTGGGTGCCAAAGACCGACGAGATCCCCATGGCGTTCTCTTCAGCAAACAGCATCACGGTCCAGAAAGTCGGCGATGCAACCGAAACGATGTTTGCCCTTGCCCCGGGAGCACCGCTTGGCATCCGCGGACCGCTCGGGAACGGCTTCTCCAAAGGCGAAAAGATGCTCGCCATTGCCGGCGGTGTCGGTGCAGCGCCGCTCCTGCCGCTGGCAAGATCCGACTGCGTAATGACCATGCTTCTTGGCGCACGGACGGAAAACGAACTCCTCTTTGTCGACCAGCTGGACGAGAGCACGGACGTGCTGATTGCGACTGACGACGGAAGCCTGGGCGTGCACGGGTACGTGACGGATCTCTTCGACGAAGTGAACCTTTCCACGTACGACCGGATCGCGGTCTGCGGGCCGGAGCCGATGATGCGGGCAGTCCTTACCCGGCTCGATGCAAAAGGCAGCCTTGCAAAGGCCGAGTTCTCGCTCCACCGGTACATGAAATGCGGGATCGGGGTCTGCGGCTCGTGCTGTATCGACCCCGACGGGCTCCGTGTCTGCCGCGACGGCCCGGTCTTTAACGGGGAAATGCTCAAGAAAACAGAATTCGGCCACTACCTGCGGGACGCGTGCGGCAGAAAGAAGACCATCTGATCCGGCATTACCCCGCCTGCGGCTTTTTTCCTTTTTTTTTTAAGACAGGGATCGTATCTCAATGACCCGGCGCCGGGAACCGGTTGATGCGATCGAGTTCGTCGAGCTGGTTGATGTTGGTAAATGTCTTTAAATCCGGATCGAACCTGCGGAGGTCGTCGACCGGGATATACCGGGTATTGAGGGACTGGACCATGGACCGGAGCGAGAGGGAGGTGTGGCTTTCCAGGTAGGAGAGGAGCGCCTGCCTGCGGTACACTGCATGGAGCGGCTCGAACATCCATTCGTTCCACTTGGGGATCGCAGCATCGTACGAACCAAGGGCCTCGAAGAGATACCCGATAACCGCCGGGTTCACAAACGGCATATCGCAGGCGCAGACAAAGATCTCGTCGCCTTTCACGGCAAGGGTGCCGGCATGGAGCCCGCCAATGGGGCCCAGCCCCTGGCGGATGTCGCTTGTGCAGGCGATCCCCCCGAGGTCCTTGAACCGGATACACTGCTCGGGGCTTCTGGCCACAATCACGATATCTTCCGTGACATCCGCCAGCGTCCCGACCAGCCGTTCAATGAAGGTCTTTCCTTCGCAGGTAAAGAAATATTTTTCCCGGCCTTTTGCCCGGCGCGCTTCGCCTCCGGCAAGGATGACCGCGGACCGCATCAGGGGTCTCCGTTGCCGGTCAGGGATTCCCGGAATTTTACCAGGCTGACGATGCAGGCATTCACCGGGGTCGGGATACCGTGAATCGCTCCTTTTGCCACGATCGCCCCGTTTAAGAAATCGATCTCGGTGGGCCGGCCCCTCCCCAGGTCCTGAAGCATGGAGGAGTGGTGCCCGGCCGTTGCCGGGAGCTGGGTGTCGTGCAGGTACCTGAGGTACTCGTCCGCGGTTTTGCACGGGAGTCCGACACCTTCCGCTGCCACGACACGGTAGCCTTCCCTCACGATCGATTCGACGATCTTCCATGCCGCAGGATGGGCGAGTTTCCCGTAGGGCACCCCATTGATCGCGCCGAGCGGGTTGAGCGCACAGTTGTACAGGGTCTTTCCCCAGAGGTCGGACCGTATGGCAGGACTGCCCTCAACCCGGATCCCGGCTTCCTGCATGAGGGAGACCAGCTGTTCCACCGGCCGGTCCATGCCGGTGGGGAACCGCCCGAGCTTTGCCGGCCCGCCATCCACCGAGACATGGACCGCGGCATCGCCGGCCCATTCAAACCCGGTGATGATCATGCCACCGATCACCCGGTCGGTGTACTTACTGATGATCTCCTCGTTTCCTATCCCGTTCTGGAGGCTGACCGTCTCGGTACCTTTGAGGGTAGCGGCAAACTCCCGGCAGATCGCATCGGTGTCCCTCGATTTGGAGGTGATAATTGCATAATCGTACCGGGCGCCGGCGGGGACGGTATCCGAGACACTGAACCGGTGCGTGTCCGTTCCCCAGATGCCGGTGAGCCGGAACCCGCCGGCGTTGATGGCATCGGCGGTCTTTTTCCGTGCCACCGCATGGACCTCAGAGACGCGGGAGAGTTTTGCTGCAACCGACAGCCCGACCGCTCCTGCTCCCAGCACGAGAACCTTCATTGCATGCACCTAAAAACGGACATATATTCTCCCGTATGGCAATTAGATATACCGATAGCCCCGCGCCCCCCCGCGTCAGAGCGATCCCGGGTGCTGCCGGGCCTTCTGTCTCTCTTTTCCCAGGCCCTTTTTTTCCAGGGCAAGGAGCAGCTCCTTGATCTCGAGGGCCGGGGAGAAGCCGCCGATACCGTGCGCCGCCACGATCCGGTGGCAGGGCACGACAAGCGGTGTCGGGTTGTTTGCCATTGCCCGGCCAACCGCACGCGGAGAGGTGCCGACCTGCGCCGCGATCTCGCCATAGGTTGCAGTGCTCCCGTAGGGGACTGCGCGGACAGCCTGGTAGATCCGGGCAGACGGGGTGTCGCCTTCGCAGGCGATCGTGGCAAGCCCCGACAGGTCGGCCACGCGGCCGGCGCAGTACTGAAGGATCGGTGCAGGCACCGGGCCGGAGAGCCCGGTGGTCGAGAACCTGACCCGGTGGACGGTATCGTTCGCCCACCAGACATGCACGTGCCAGAGCCCGAGCCGGCACGAACCCCCGGTCACTTCCATTTCGTCACCAGCTCCCGGAATGCTGCATGATCGCATTCCACCAGCTCTTCCTGGATCCACGCGGGAAGCGCCTGGCGCACCCTTCTTTCCAGGAACCTCTTCTCGCCGAATACGAGCACGCCCCGGTCCTCGGGCGTGCGCAGGACCCTTCCCAGTGCCTGGAGCGCCTTGTTGATCGCGGGAAGCGTGTAGCAGATGAACTCCCCTTCCTCGCCATACCTGCGCCGGAAGTACTCGATCACCATCCTCCGCACCCGGTTAAACGGCGCAAGCGGCAGGCCCACGACCATTGCCCCGGCAAGCATCTCGCCCCGGTAATCGAGCCCTTCGCTCCATTTCCCGCCGCAGACCGCAAAGAGGAGGCCCGCGTCTCCCTGTGCGGGAAGCGAGAGGAACTCGTTGAGCGCGGCACTGGCATTGGCGGCGTCCCGGGGCTCGATGTAGATCTTTTTGCGCCGCAGGCGGGGCGTAACCAGCGCCGCATAGGTTTCGAGGATCTGGTAGCTCGGGAAATAGACCGCCCGGTTGCTCTTCTGTGCCGCAAACGCCTCGATGTACTGCGCGACCTTCTCCGAATTCTCGGCGCTCTGCCTCTGGGAGTAGGCCGTAGTGATATCGGTTGCGCAGCAGACGAGCCGGTTCTCCTTCGGGAATGCATTGGGGAGGGCCATGGCCGCCACTTTCGCGTCGTTGAAGTACAGGCGCCGGAAGCTCTCGACCGGCGAGAGCGTTCCCGAGATCATGATGCAGCAGGCGTGCGTGGAGCAGATCTCGGTCAAGGGGGCGGACGGATCGATATTCCGCACTTCGAGCACGATCCCGTCCTCGGACTTTTTGTAGACGGTAAGGAACGCGGGGTTCCGGGATGACTGCGAGAGCCGGTACAAAAAGATCGTAAGCTTTTCGATCGCGGTCTCGCGGAACTCGCCGGCCTTCTGGTTGCGGTCCCGGATGGACTCGGCAAGGCCCATGAGCTCGTCGACGATATCGTCCATCTCTTTCCAGAGCGATCCTTTGACAATCATCCGGTCGAAGATCGACGGATCGAACCAGTCCTCGGGCTCGGGGGAGTTTGCAAGGCCCGCGATAAAGTCCGTCAGGCGGGGCAGGACGTGCCGGACCGCGTCGGCCCCTTTGTACAGCCTCTTCATGCCGATGAGTTCGCGGGTGGCCTGCTCTACGTCTTTAGAGGAGATCGCAATGCTCTCGATCGACTGGATCGCGTCCCCGCAGTTATGCGCCTCGTCGATTAAGAGCATCACGTCCTGCGCCTCGACATTGAGGTTCGCGTAGAGCTGCTCGCGGATCTCCTGGTCGAAGAGGTGGTGGTAGTTGAGGATGATCACGTCCGCGTTCTTTGCCGCGTGCATCACGAGCTCGTACGGGCAGACCTCGCCGGCAAACCCGGTCATCTCCTGGGGCCGGACCGGATCGGCAAGCACCTTCTCTGCTTTCGACCGCACCGCAGCCGAGGGCACCATCTTTACTCCCCCGGTGTCCCCGGGCACGAACTGGCGGCTCGCGATAAAATACGGGCAGAGGAGCGGGTGCTCGCGGTCCATTTTCCGGATCTGCTGGACGATGAAGGGATCTTTTATGGGGATGGTGGCACCCCGTTCCGCCCGGTCGCGCATCAGGGACGAGGAGAGGGCCTTGACCCCTTCGCAGCGGCGGTACACGTCCCCTTCGCCGCCGAGCAGGCACATGCTCTTTTTCCCGACGAGATACACGGTTTTCAAAGAGGGCTGTTTCTTTTTTACGAGCGCGAGCTCCCGGACAAAGGTGGAAAGCTGGCTGACGGTCCGGACAGCGATGACGATCCGGCGCCCTTTCCGCTCGCCAAGGAGCGCGGCAACCACGCTCGACTTGCCGCTGCCGGTAGGTGCGTCGATCATGCCGATCCCGCCTTCGCGGGCAACCGTTGCGGCAAATGCAAGCATCTCCCGCTGGTGCGGGCGGTACTCGCTGTACGGGAAGAAGGGATCGAAGCTTTCCATTTCTTGAAGATATGATTGGCGGCCGGATGTTTTATGAGTGTGGGGCGGGGCGAAAGTGGGCGGGACCTGCAGTGCCGGGCCGTAGGGGGGGTGGGGGCAGGGCACAGTCCTTTAAAAAAAATGACCGGCCCGGACTTTTTTTTGGAGGGGTCCCCCCACCCCCCCGTGCCCGGACTGTCCGGCGTGACGCGCCGGATTTTTGTCACATGTACATGTGATAATCGCATGTACATGCGAATATCGCATAATTATGTGACAACCGGTTTTGGGACTTTCGATCCAACGCGGGGAGGGGGTGGGGGACCCCCTCCACCATTTCTCTTTTCGATCCTCAACCGCTATATCCCCGGACAACCCAACTGTTCTGCATGGCAGTCCACCCGATCGAGTACCGGTACGGCACACCGGAGATGCGCAACGTCTGGAACGAAGAGAACCGTTTCTCCTGCGTTGTTGCCGCGGAGGTAGCCCTCGCGCAGGCCGAGGCAGCCCACGGCCTTATCCCGCAGGCAGCAGCAGACGAGATCGCACAGAACGCACACAAGGCCTCCCTTGCCCGGGCAAAGGAGATCGAGGAGGAGATCAACCACGACATGATGGCGATCGTAAAGGCGGTCTCCGAGGTAACGGGAGAATCCGGGCGGTGGGTGCACTACGGGGCTACCTCGAACGATATCCTCGACACGGCAACCGGCCTCCAGCTCGCGCAGGCCCTCGACCTGATCGATGCAAAACTGCGCCGGCTCCTCGGGGTGCTGCTCAAACGGGCCGGGGAGACGACAACGCTTGTCGCGGTGGGACGCACGCATGGCCAGCAGGGAGTGCCGACAACCTACGGCCTCCGGTTTGCCATCTGGGCAAGCGAGGTGGGTCGGCACATTGAAAGGCTCGAACAGCTGCGCCCCCGGGTGGCAGTCGGCCAGATGACCGGCGCGGTCGGGACGCAGGCGGCAATCGGCCCGAAAGGAATGGCCGTACAGAAATCGATGATGGAGATCCTCAAACTCTCGTCCGTGGATGTCTCAAACCAGGTGATCTCCCGGGACCGGTACGCGGAATACTTCATGTTCCTTGCAACCGTCACGACAACGCTCGACAAGATCGGGGTCGAAATCCGATCGCTCCAGCGCACCGAGATCGGGGAAGTGGAAGAAGCCTTCGGCGCAAAACAGGTCGGGTCCTCCACCATGCCGCACAAGAGAAACCCGATCAAGTCCGAGCAGGTCTGCGGCCTGGCCCGGATCGTGCGGGCAGCGGTCGAACCGGCGCTCCTCAACAACACCCTCTGGGACGAGCGCGACCTCACCAACTCCTCCTGCGAGCGGGTGCTCTTCCCCGAAGCCTCGATCCTTGCCGACCACTGCATCCGGCTTATGACAACCGTGCTCGACAACCTGGTGATCAACCGGGCCGCGATCCGGCGCAACCTCGCGTTCCTCCACGGTATCAACATGGCCGAATCCGTGATGATCGACCTTACCCGCCGGGGCATGAACCGGCAGGACGCCCACGAGCGGATCCGGATGGCGAGCATGCAGGCCCTTGCCGAGAGCCGGCCGCTTGCCGATGTGCTGGGAACAGACAACGAGGTGCTCCGGTTCTGCTCGCAAAAAGAGATCGCAGCACTCCTCTCCCCGGACTCTTATATCGGGACATCGGTGGAACAGGTCCAGGCGGTCATCGAAAAACTCCGGCCGCTGGCCGCATAAGCTCCTTTTTTTCCCGGTCTTTATTGATCCCTGACAATAATGACAGATTTATAGGGTTCCACGGTTAATCAGGAGTAAGATGGAACGGGAACTCTCTTTGCGGGGCAAACGGTTCACGCAGACAGATATTGTACGGTTTTTTGTCATTATCTCGCTCTCACTCTGCGCGATCCTGATAACCGCAGTCACCATCCCGCGCAACGACGGCATCCTCTATGCCCAGCTCTTTTATTTCCCTATCCTCTATGCAACCTATTTCTACCCGAAAGACGGGATCATCCTGTCGGGGCTCTGCGGGATTGTCTACGAATGCCTGGTATACGTAACCCTCTTTCCCGACGCAGTCGCCCTCTGGTCCGCTACCGGGCAGGCCGTCCTTTTTATCTGCGTTGCCCTCGCGGTTGCGTACTTCACGAACCGGATCCGGGTCTCCGAAGCCCGCTACCGGAGCATCTTTGAAAATTCCCTTCTGGGGATCGTCCTCTTTGACAAGAACCGGTTTACCATCAGGATGGCAAACCAGCAGCTTGCCGGCGTCCTCGGCTACACGACTGCCGAACTGGCGCAGATCTCCTTTGCAGACCTGTTCTTCTCCCCGGAGTACCAGCGGCAGTTCTTCGAGCGCCTCGGGTCCGGGCAGGACATCAGGAACTTCGAGACCTGCTTTGTGACAAAAGATGGCCGGCCCCGCTGGGTGAACCTCTCGTGGAGCAGGATCGATGAGACGATCATCAGCTGTTCCGTCATCGATATCGATGCGGAGGTACGTGCCCGAAAGGAGGCGGCCGACCGGTCCGTCCAGTACCGGCAGGTGACCGAGAGTTCCCCGACAGGGATCGTGATCGCGGAGGGAACGACCATCCGTTTTGCCAACCCGGCCTTCTCGACGATCACCGGGTACGACCCGGCCGAATATACCGGCCGGGACCTAAAAGAGATCATCATCCCCGAAGACCAGGAGAGGTTTGCGGCCTTTGCCGGCCGCTGGACCGCCGCGGCCCCGGTCCCCGACCGGGCCGGATTCTGCCTGGTCACGAAAAAGCGCGAGGTCCGGCGGGCCGTGCTCTACTTTACACCGATCACCCGGGACAACCTTCCTGCCTGCCTCATCAATATCATCGACAACACCGAGTGGGAGGAGTACCGCGAGCAGGTCGAGCAGACAAAAGAACGGCGGCGCGAGATGATGCGCGAGGTGGCACAGGAACTCATGACACCGCTCCAGCCGGTGGTAGGGGATCTCACATTACTGGTGCAGGATTCGGAATCGTTTGGCCTGACCGGCGAGACCCGGCAGATCCTCGAACGGTGCCTCACGAGCATGGACAGCGAGCGCCGGACCATCAGCCATATGCTGGAACTGTCTGCGCTTGAAGACGAGGCCCCGGACCTTGTCTACTCGGTCTTCCCCCTGCACGAGATGGTCGCTTCCGTGATCGCCGCGGGGGGGTATGCCCGCAAGGCAGATATCGTAACCGACATCCCCCCCGGGATCACCTTCGACGCCGACCGCCGGAAAGTTGCGAGTGTGCTCGATACCCTGATCGCAAACAGCATCGCCTATTCCAAACCCCCGAAAAAGATCTGGATCGCCTATCGCAGCTCTCCGGGGCTTCCCTTCCACCAGCTTGCCGTGCAGGACAACGGCCTGGGGTTTTCCGAGGCACGGCTCGACGAGATCTTTACACCGGATAACGAAGGAAATGCCGGCGGGGCGGCAAATGGCAGCGCAAGACCCGGCCTCTCCCTTACCATCGCAAAGAAGTACATCCAGCTCCACGGGGGATACATCAGCGTAGAAAGCATCATGAATATCGGGAGCACGTTTACCATCCACATCCCGAAGGTGCGGCCACAAAACAACGCTGATGAGAGAAGAACACCATGAAACAAAAAATTGTGGTCGTAGAGGATGACCAGCCTATTCTCGACCTCATGGGCATTCTGCTGACCAAAATGGGATATACCCCTGTCCTGATGCCGGACGGACCGGATGCACTGGCCGCGATCCGGTCAGATCCCCCGGCGTTAATCCTGCTCGATATCATGATGGCGCCCATCTCGGGATGGGAGTTTCTGGAAACGCTGCGAAACGAGTACAACATGCACGAGATCCCCGTCATCCTCTTTACCGCAGTACCGCTTGCAGATGAGAAAGCCCGCGAGTACCACGATCCGCACCTGGGAATCCTCCAGAAACCGGTAACCTTTAGCGAACTAAAAGAGAAGATCGGGCAGTTCCTCGCATAGCCCTTTTTTGCCGTTTCCTGCCGGCATACATTCGGTTTTTCGCTGGTTGCCGTATCGGCGGATGGGGACAGCTGTAAAAAACGCCGCGTTCCCACTTTCCCCCGAAGGGACATACAGCATTATCTGGTTAAACAACGATGGGAATATAAGAAAAACCAGGTCTTTTCCTTTGATCTGAGGCATCCATGATATCGGTCCTGTATGTCGACGATGAATCTGCGCTCCTTGAAGTCACCAAGATCTTCATGGAACGGGGCGGAGAGTTTTCTGTCGACACGGCAACTTCTGCAAAAGAAGCCGTCACGAAACTCAAGGGGGGTCATTTCGATGCGCTCGTTGCCGATTACCAGATGCCGGAGATGGACGGCATCGAACTTTTAAAATATCTCCGCCCGCGCTGCAAGGGCATGCCGTTTATCCTCTTTACCGGCCAGGGCGGCGAAGAGATTGCCAGCGAAGCGCTCAACGACGGGGCCGATTATTATATCCAGAAAGGGAGGTCTCCCCGGACCCAGCTGGCCGAGCTCGAGACAAAGATCCGGGCTGCCGTTGCCCGGCACCAGAGCGAACTGGCGCTCCGGCGTTCCGAAGAGGGGTTCCGGTCGCTTGTTGAAACCTTAAACGAGGTGGTCTGGGCTGTAAACCCCGATGGTACGATCACCTACATGAGCCCCGGGATCGATCGCTTCGGGTTCGATCCGCGGGCGGTTACCGGGAAAGACATCTCGTTCCTTGTTGCAGCAGAGGACATCCCTGAGGTCGCCCGTCAGCTTGCTGGGGTAAAATCCGGCATGACGGAGCCGTTCGAGTTCAGGATCCTGGATCCGGCCGGAAAGCCCCGGTGGGCCCGGGCCTCCTGCCGGGCGCGAACGGAAGGCGGCAGCGTCACGGGCATCGTGGGCATACTCACCGAGATATCCGATAAAAAAAAGGAGGACGAGGATATCCGGGGAAAGGAACGCCTTCACCGGCTGCTGATGGATACTGCCGCCAGCGGGATCATCGCACTCGATCCCGAGACCGGCAGCCCGACCGATTATAACACCGGGGCCTGCCGCATCCTCGGGTACCCTGTGGATGAGTTCGCAAAGTGCCGGGCCGGGGACTGGGATGTGCCGGATGCACCGCAGCGGTTCTCCGCGATCCTCAAAAACCTGTCCCCTGAGGGGAAGAGCACGTTTGAGACCCGGGTCCGGACCCGGGACGGCCAGGTCCGGGATATCTGCGGGACGGCACAGCGCATCGACGGCGGGATCCGGGAATGGATCGGGGTCACGTTCCGGGACATCACGGACGAGCATGCAGCGGGACAGCGGCTCTTACAGCAGGTTACCGCATACCGGGACCTGTACGAGGAAGTGCCGGTTGCCGGATTCACCGTTTCCCCTGCGGGAACCCTCACTGCTGCCAACCAGGCAGGTAAAGCCCTCCTGGAAGGGGGACCGGACACTCTTGCCGGGACGACCTTACAAGACTTCATCGCGACTCCTGAACAGGATGCATTCGCTGCCGCCCTCAATGAACTGGCCGCAGCGGGCAGTGCCAGAGGAAAAATCTTCACGCTCGCGATTCCGGGAAAACCGCCGCGGGCGGTACGGTTTGACGGGACGGCCGGCCGCAGTCCTGACGGGAGTCTGAGCCATTACGCGGTAACGCTTGCCGATGTTTCCGAACTGGTCCGGGAACGGGATGCGCAACGGGCCGCAGCATGTTCGGCAAAAGGAATTATCACGGGTCTCCGCGACGGGGTCCTTGCCTGCACCCCGGACCTTGTCCTGTCGGAATGGAACGAGGCAATGGAGGATATCACCGGCATCCGTGCACAGGATGCGATCGGAAAACCGCTCGGCGAGATGCTGCCGTTCCTCGGGGAATGCCGGCCGGATTCCCCGGCCGGGCGCGCCCTTGCCGGGGAGATCGCAGCGATCCCCGATACGCCCTACGAGTACCGGGCTATAGGAAAGGCCGGGTGGTGCCGGGTCGTCTTCTCACCGGTCCGGGACAACCACGGGTCCGTTACCGGGATTGCCGGCACCGTGCAGGAGGTCACGGCCCGCACGCAGGCTGCCCGGAGGATACGGGCACAGAACCGGCTGTACGCAATCGGTGAAGGCGTACGATCCGCTGCCGCACAGGCCCGGCAGCTGGAAGCATTCCTAAAAGAGACCTGCCGGATAGCGGCAGGGTCCGATGCCGTGGGCATGGCATGGATCGGGCTCTTTGACCGTGCAACAAACCTCCTCCACCCGGTTGCAGCCGCCGGGGAGACCGGGGATCTGCCAAAAGAGGGCTTTGTCACGGGCAGTACCGACGACCGGGCCGGGCCGGGCGCGGATGCACTCCGTACGGGAGTCCCCGTCATCTGCGGGGCTGCTGCCGGAATGACCCCGGCACACGATCTGCCGGCGTTCTATGCAGAGCAGGGATACCGGTCGCTGGCAGCAGTCCCGTTCCGGCTCAACGGTGAAGTTGTCGGCGTCCTCACCCTCGGTTCTACGGAACCGGAGGCATTCTCTGATGCAGAAACCGATCAGCTCGCGCTCCTGGGCTCGATACTTACCTCGGCCCTTGACCAGCTTGACAAAAAGACTCTCCGGCGCCGGGCGGGAAAAAGTGCGCACGGGAGCTGGGAACGTACACGGTTTTTGGCCGGGGGCATTGAAACCGCAGCGCTCCCCTTTGCCGCGCTCCTTGCCGACGGGACGACCGGGGCGGTAAACACGGCACTCTGCCACTTCCTCGGGTACAGCGAGGAGGAACTGCTTGCCCTCCCCTTTACCGGACTTTTTTCCGAGAAGGATGCAGCGGATGACAAATTCCGGCACGTGCTTGCAACACGGGTTCCCGAACGGTTCGATGCCGCCCTGCGGGCAAAAGACCGGACCACGCTTCCGACGGAGGTCTTTTTCCAGGCAATGACCGACGAGACGGATGGCGGGCAGTGTGTCTCGGTCTTTGTCACCGATCGTTCGGCGCTGGCAGCGCAGCTGGGAACACTCACCCAGGAGAACGACCGCTCCCGTACGCTCCTTGCAACCTGCAGTGCGCCGGTGATCCTCGTGACCGCACGCGGGCAGGTCCTCTGGGAAAACCCGGCCGCCTGCACGCTTTTCGGGCAGCAGGAAACCGGGTTCTGTCTTGCACCGGAGAACGGCGGGGGCGATCCCCGGTTCGTCGAGCTTGTCCGGACCTGCAGCGAGAACGGGCATGCACAGGGACACCTGCGCCTCATCCGGGGGGACACTACCCCCTTTGATGCGGAAGCGGAGATTTCCCGGTTCGGTGACCGGGAGGGCGAGCCGGCCTATACGCTCGTGCTCCGTGAGATTGACCCTGCGGAAACACCGGGCCGTATGCAGGACGGGGGCCCGGACCCGGTGCCCGGGTTCCTTGACCGGCTGCCCCTTCCCGTCCGCAGGGTACTCCCCGGGGAAACTGGCACTTTTTACAACCGGGCATGGCTTGCATTCACCGGAAGGACTGCCGCAGAAGAGGAGGGCGACGGCTGGAAAGATGGGATCTGCCCGGACGACCGGCATGCATACGATATGGCCTGCGCGAGTCCTGTACCGGGAGTATACGGTTCTGTCGATTACCGCCTTAAGTCTGCCGCGGGAACCTACCGGTGGATCAGGGAGATCCGGTGCCCCGGGCCGGAAGCAGGAGGTACTCCCGAAGGTACCACCTGCCTCTGCTTCGACATCGACGACCAGAAGAGAAAAGAGCTTGCGGCCGCAGAGGAAAAAACCCGGTATGCTGCCGCATTCGAACAGGCGGGCGAGGGGATCCTCTTTATCGAGGAGGACCGCATCACCGGAGCAAACCCCGCGGTGACAAATCTGCTGGGTATCCCGCAGGGTGTGATCGCCGGCCATACCCTTTTGGATTTTTCCCCGCAGACCCAGCCCGACGGCACAGATTCCGGCCGTGCACTCCTTGGGCACCTCTCTGCCGCATATGCCGGGCACGCCCGGGTCTTCTCCTGGGTTTTTTCTAAGCCGGACGGTACAACTGCCAAAACCCGTATCACCCTTGCCGCGATCCCGCTCCCGAACGTCCGCCAGGCCTGTGCAGCGATCGAGGATTGCACAAAGCAGGACCAGGCAGAAAACGAGATCGCCCGGCTCGTTGCTTTTCCGGCCATGAATCCAAACCCCGTGTTCGAAGTCCGGGCCGACCGGAGCTTCAGTTTCGTGAACCCGGCTACCATGAACGTGCTCGCATCCCTCGGGATGCTCCCGGATCCCTCCGCATTCCTGCCTCCTGACTTCGACCAGGTGGTGTCTTCGGGCATGACAGGCACTGCGCCGATGCGGGCATGCCGGGTCGTGCAGATCCGCGAGCGGTACTTCCACGAATCGGTCTGTTCGGTCCCGGGCCAGAATTCGGTCCGGATCTATGCGTACGACATCACCGACAGGGTCCATGCAACCGAGGCGCTTTCCTATGCCAACCACAAACTGGGCATCCTCACGAGCATCACCCGGCACGACATCCAGAACAAGTTAAGCGGCGTGTTCGGGTACCTGGATCTGCTCAAAGGCTCCCTGCGGGACCCGCAGCTGATCGGGTACCTCGACAAGGCGGAGGCCTCGGCGGAGGCGATTCGCCACCATATCGACTTCACCCGGGACTACGAATCCCTGGGCGGCACCGCGCCGGTCTGGCAGGAGGTCGCGCCCATTCTCGCAGATGTCCGCGCTCACCTGGATCTCGGCGAAATCTCCTTTGAAGGGCCGGAACCGGGGTTTGCGGTCTTTGCCGACCCGATGTTTGCCAAGGTGCTCTACAATCTTGTCGACAATTCGCTGCGCCACGGCGTGCATGTCCGGCACATCCGGGTAAACAGCCACCCTTCCGATGCCGGATGTCTCCTTACGTACGAGGATGATGGCGTGGGAATCCCGCAGGACAAAAAGGAGGTCATTTTCGAGCGCGGATTTACCACATCGTCAGGACCTGCACGGACATCCGGCCTCGGCCTGTTCCTTGTCCGGGACATTCTTGCCATCACCGTCATCACGATCCATGAGACCGGGGTGCCCGGCGAAGGATCGCGGTTTGAGATCGCGATTCCCCCGGGCAAGTGGAGGAGAGGACCGGCAGAGTAACGGCGTTTTTCCTTATCAGCGCCGGAGAGACCCTTTTTTCGTGAGGGACGCGGGAAACCAGACGGTACCCTGACGGGATCTTCGGGTTTTTTTAAAAAATCAAAGAAAACGAGAAAAAAGTTTTAAATATACCGCGCCTTGAGCGAGAGCTTGCGCGGGGTATAGAGCGGGCGGAACGGCTTGTCCGCAGTCTCCTTTTTCACCGCAGCGATGAGCGATTCTGCGGTCATCTGCTCCTTAAAGGGCTTGTTTGGCTCGGACTTCCGGCGGAGGGTAACGGTGAGCTTCTTGCTTGCCATCTCCTCGTCGCCAATGACAATAACGTAAGGTACCCAGTCCATGCCGGCTTCCCTGACTTTCTTTCCAACGCTCTCGTCGCGGTCATCGATATCGCAGCGGATGCTCTGGGCGTTGATGGCATCGCAGATTTCCTGTGCGTACGCCGTGTGGCGCTCGGTAACCGGCACGACCCGGACCTGGACCGGGGAGAGCCAGGTCGGCAGGGCCGGGACCTTCTGGGTCGAGATGTTCTCGAGGATCGCACAGATCACGCGCTCGACACTACCGGTCGGGGAGCAGTGGAGGATCGGCGGGTATACCGGGGTACCGTCTTCCTTAAAGTACTTGATATTGAACCGGGTCGAGCTCTCGACATCGATCTGGACGGTCGGGTTCTCGATCGGGCGGTTCTGGCCGTCGATTGCAGCAAGGTCGATCTTTGCTTCCCAGTAGTGGACGCGCTCGGAGAGGACTTCGATGAGCATCGGGCAGTCTGAGTCTTTGACGATCTTTTTGACCCATGCCTCGTTCTCATCGTAGAACTTCTTGGTGCACCGGAATGCGGCAACGAGTTTGGTCTCGAAGTCCCGCCCGGTCTTCCAGCCGATGGCGAGCTGTTCCTCGAAGCACTTCATGGCCTCGGGCATATCGGTACAGAGCGAGTGCATATCGGGCATCGTGAAACAGCGCAGGCGCTTTAACCCGATCACTTCGCCCTTCTGTTCGTGCCGGAAGGAGTACGTGGACAGTTCGTACATCTTTAGCGGGAGGGTGTTTTTGGAGATGTGCATGTCCCGCATGATAGAGAACATGCCAAAGCATGCGGCAAACCGGAGCATCATGTCCCGGTTGTTGCTCTTGAACCGGTACTGCCGCTCGCCGAACTTGGCCGCGTGTTCGCAGATTGCCTTGTCGCCGAGGTCGTACATGACCGGGGTCTCGACCGGGGTCGCGCCGTACGGGAGCACGAGGGCCAGGACGTAATCGGCAAGGAGGTCGCGGACGAGCTTGCCCTTGGGCATCCAGCGCAGGCAGCCGACATCGCTTGCGGGCTCGTAGTCAACGAGCTCTTTTGACCGCATCAGGTCGACATGGGCAGGTTCCCCGCCGGTCGGTTCTGCAACGCCCAGCTCCTTTTTCACCAGGCAGCCAAACGGCGTGTTGTCGAGGTACTGGTGGTAGTTATGGGTCTTCCCGTCGGGGGTCATGACAAACCAGTCGTGAGTTGCCTCTTTCTTGCCCTTCTTCTTTACGACCATCTCGCCGTCTTCGTCGCCACCGGGCACAATCGTCTTAGACAGCTCGGAGAGCGGGTGGCCCTTACAGGAGAGCTTGAACGACTTGTACCAGCCAAACGGCGCACGCTTGACAGCAAAACCTTCCGCAGAAAGGCCATCCTTGAGGGCATTCAGCGCAGGCACTGCAACATTTGCAGGCGCAAGATCGCTTGAAAGGTGGGCATACGGGTAGATGACGATCTTTTCCGCATGGACCTGGCCGGCTGCCTTCTTTACTTCTTCGACGGCCTGCGCGATCACGCCTTCCATATCTTCCTGGTCTACCGACTCAACCGCAGAGAATACGGTGAGCGCGTCTTCTTCGCGGTCAGCGAGAACGGCTCCCTCCTCTGCCATCTTTGTCTTCTTTTTGGCTTCGTATTCGATATAATCTGAATGTATCAGAAGAAGTCGCATTGCTTCATCTCCATTCCGGAACGGTTATTCGTATAAAATGAGCTCTTAAGGTATATACCCTCATTGCCCCGGACCGCCCTGCCAAAACGGCATAATTAAAAAAGGGCAGCCTCAGGGCCTCACTTCCGGTTCTCGGGATACCGGGAAAGGGTGGCCTGGTGCTGGTTGAGGTATTTCGCATCGGTTTTTTTGTCGTACGGGTTTTCCGCCCGCTCTGTCGTGTAAAAGACCAGCTGGCCGATCGGCATGCCGGCATAGACCTTGACCGGCCGTGCATTGACGTTTGCCATCTCAAGGGTAATGGTCCCGGCAAAACCTGCATCGATCCAGCCCCCGGTCTGGTGAAGGGTGAGACCGAGACGGGCTATGCTTGACTTGCCCTCGATGGTCGCGACAATGTTGTCCGGGAGGCCGATGCATTCGTACGTCTCGGCGAGCACGAACTGCCCGGGGTTGAGAACGAACGAGTCTGCATGCATCTCGCCCACATCCGCGGTCACGCTTGCCTTGTCGTACGGGTCGATCACCTGCGGCCCCGGCTTGTACCAGACAAAGTGGTTCCCGAGCCGGATATCGATGGAATTGGGCTGGATAAGCGCCGGATCGTACGGGTCTATCCGGATATGGCCCCGGGCGATCCGGTCCCGGAGCTGCCAGTCAACGAGGATCATGGAAGTACCCGGTTTGTGTTGCCGGAAGATAACCCCTTTCGGGGACGACCGGGTTATCCATCGTCCGGGTCAGGCCGGGCGGGTAATGCAACGAGGATTCTCACAGGCTCCCTGCACACGCAGGTCTATCTGCCAGAACGGGGTACCTCTCTTTAGGGAGAAAGGAAATGACCGGGAATTCACGCGAAGACTTAAAGGAAAAAATACTTGAAGTAAACGATCTGGTTGCCTACCAGCCCGGTACCGTTGCAAGCCGGATGATCGTGTTTAAAAAAGCCGGCACAATCACCGCGTTTTCCTTCGATGCCGGGGAAGGGCTCTCGGAACACACCGCACCGTTCGATGCCGTGCTCATGGTAACGGACGGCGTTGCCGAAGTACAGATAGCAGGCACGCCGTTTACCGTAAAAACGGGCGAGATGATCATCCTGCCGGCCGATAAACCCCACGCGGTCTTTGCGCGCGAGCGGTTCAGGATGCTGCTCACGATGATCCGGGAATAGGTCCTGCGGCGTACCTGTTATTCCCGGCGGGTGAAGATATACAAAATCTCGATTAAGGTCTGATCGGGAAGGGCGAGCAGTTCGACATTGAGGTTCATGCTCACCGAATTGCCGTTCTCCTGCAGGATCTCGACCGGGTACGGCCAGCGGACAACGGTCTCCCGTTCAGTACAGGCCTCTTTGATCAGCATATCGAGCCAGCTCCAGCTGGTGCAGGAAACCGGGAGTACTTCGCGGAGGGGTTTCCCTATCACATCGTCGCGGCTGATGCCGGCAACGCGTTCGAACGTTGCATTGACCCGCAAAACATTTCCCTCAGGATCGGTTGTCACAACGCAGTCGCTGACAAGGTCGAACATCGAGGTGACGATCCGCTGGATGGCAAGTGATCGGGCATACATCCTTTGTTTGTTGATCGCCATCTCGATGTTCGAGATCAGTTCCTTCTCATTGAACGGCTTGAGGAGGAAACTGTACGACTTGGTCTTGATCACCCGGGAGATGGTCAGGTCATCGGAATAGGCGGTCAGGAAGATGATTGGGATCTCGTAAAAAACATTGATCTGGTCAGCGGTCTCGATCCCGTCCATCGGCCCCTGGATCCGGATATCCATCAGGATCAGGTCGGGCCAGCGATCCTTTGCAATGCGGAGGGCATCGGGGCCGTTTGATGCAGTACCAACAACCAGGTATCCCCTCCGCTTGAGGGTCTCTTCCAGCTCCATTGCGGTTACGGCTTCATCTTCAACAATCAGGATCTTGTTCATGTTTTCCTTCCTGATGAGGATGTGCTCGCGGGATGAGTTCCCGTTCCCCTCCTGCTTTTTGCTTTCATGTGCCGGCATGTATTCCCGGGCCTCCGGGCCGTTCTGGATCGATCTTTGCCATCGTTACCATCATCTCGCTGAGAATCTTCGAGATCTCCTGCATGCAGGGATCCCGTGCATCACCGGTAAGCTGGGTGATACTCCCCATATGGGAGAGCAGTTTCTCGTAATTTACCTGGATCTCGCGTAGTTTCTGTTCGTATTGCTGTTCCTTTGAGATATCCCGGAGGATCACGGCCACGAACCGTACCTCGTCCCGGGAACAGAGCGGTACCCGGACAAGCGAATAGGTTACCTGACGGTCGCCGGTCACAAGCGTCTTTTCCATCCGGCTGATCCGGCGGGTCTCGAAGACCTCGCGGTACATCCGGGGAGTGCCGAGAAATTCCTGGGGTGCAAGGTCAAAGACCGGCCGGTCGCTACTGACCCCCAGGTACCCCATCCGGGAAAAGAACTGCTCAAGTGCATTGTTGAAATACACAAGATGCATCCTGCTGTCGATGACAAAGATAGGCATGTCGATAATATCGAGGATGGCCTTTTCGAGCGCTGCCGGGGGGGCGGCAGGTTCCGGCGGCACACGGGGCGGGGCCGGCGACGCAGGGGCCGTCTGCGGGACGGGTGCCGGGGGAATCCGGGGGGCATCGTCTTTTTTGCCCTGCCGTACAAGCCGGTGCTTGTACAGAGCAATTTCGATGGTAGAGTGAAGTTCCCGGTCCCGGAACGGTTTGGTCAGATAACCGTACGGCTGTGTCTTCATCGCCCGTTCCAGGGTTTTATCGTCCCCGTGCGCAGTAAGGTAGACAATGGGGATGTTGTGCTTTTCATTGATCTCCTCTGCTGCGGAGATACCGTCCCGATCTCCCTTGATACGGATGTCCATGAGGATCAGATCGGGCTTTTCCGTTTCGGCCAAACGGACGGCATCGTCTGCCGTAGAGACCGGGCCGACGACCGCATAGCCCATATTGCGCAGGGCGTCCTCAAGGGTCATTGCAACGATCGTTTCGTCCTCAACGATCATGATCCGTTTTTCCGGCATCAGTCAGCCTCCTTTGCAGGTTGTTGCCGCCCCGGGGGGAAGCGCATGACAAATGCCGTACCATTGTCGGAATGCAGGGACACGGTCCCCTTGAGCTGGTCCTGAACAAGGCGCGTGACCAGCTTGAGGCCAAGGCTGTTTGTCCGGGTGATATCTACCTCCGGGGGAATACCGATACCATCGTCTGCTACGATGAGTTCCAGGAAACCGTCCGCATCCTGGTGGAGACCGATACGGATCGTACCGCTCCCGCGTCCCTTAAAGGCATATTTCAGGGAATTTATCACCAGTTCGTTGATGATAAGACTCGCCGGTACTGCGGTATTCATATCAAGGGGGATATCGTCGACATCGAGCTTCAGGGCCACCTTGATATCGCGGTCGTCAGACATCAGCAGGGTGTTTGCGAGATTGGTGATGTGCCGCTGTGCACGGATATTCGCAAGGTTCCCGGACTGGTACAGGCTCTCGTGGACCAGTGCCATCGTGATCACCCGGGTCTCGCATTCCCGCAGTGCGTCGAGTGCCTGAGGGCTTGTGATCTGCCGGGACTGGAGGCGGATAAGGCCGGAGATGATCTGGAGATTGTTCTTTACCCGGTGGTGAATCTCCATAATCAGGATCGATTTCTCGTCCAGGGACGCCTTGAGCGTCTCCTCGTATTTCTTCCGTTCCGTGATATCCACGATGGTCCCGACATACCCGGACGCAAGGCCCCCGCCATTCCTCCGGGCAATGGCCCGTACAAGGATCCACCCGGTCGAGCCGTCCTGGTGGAGGAGACGCTGTTCCGTGGTAATTTCATCGCCCCGGGTAAGAAAAGACCGCCATTCCTCCCCGGCAGCCTTGCGATCGTCGGGATGAATTGCCGCAAGCCAGCCCGTACCGGCAGTTTTTCCCGGGGGAAGATCCATGATCCTGCACCACTGGTCGTTTACAAAGAAAAAATTCCCCCGTTGGTCAAGAAGGAATATCCCTACCGGGGCGATCTGAGAAAGGCTCCGGAACATCTCCTCGCTCTCGTGCAGGGCCGATTCCGCCCGTGTGCGTTTGGTAATATCCATAATCGTCCCTATGATCCCCCGTTCGCCCTGGTAATCTACCGTCTTGCTGTAGAGTTCGAGTACTACCCGGGTGCCGTCTTTTTTTATCCCGCGAACGGTATAGTTCGAGGACTCTTCGCGGCCCTCCACCTTACTGATCCGGTGCCGTTCCACCATCTCCTGGTCGTCGGGATCGATCAGCCGGTTGATGAACGGCTGGCCGGTGAGCTCCTCGCGGGAATACCCGAACATCTCGGCAAACCGCGGGTTCACATACTCGAGGATATCGTCGCGGAGTAAAAAGATCCCGACAAGGGAATGCTCCACCGGGTTCTGGTAGAGCTCGACCATGGTGCGGTGGTAAATTGCAGCCCCGAGGATCTCGCCGGCGGTCATGAGGGCATCGGTCTCGATCCTGGACCAGACATGGCTTTTTGTCCCCTGCTCAATCGTGAGGACTCCCCACCAGTGGGACTCTGCCATGATGGGGATGTTTATGAGGGAGAGGTTGTGGTTCTTTACGGCATATTCATCGGTTAAAAACGGCAGCTCGCGTACGGTAAGAAATGCCGGCTGGCCCTGCGACAGCATCCGGAATACGTCCGGGAAGAGTTCCCTATAGGGGATATCCTCTTCTTTTAACCGGTCAATCCGGGGATGAAACGAGGGTGCCGTCCACTCAAATGCCATGCGGACACAAAAACGTGAAGAACCTGAACCCTTGGACCGGTGGTAGTTCTGGAAGATACAGACCCTCCCGGCGCCGGTTGCCATTCCCAGTTTTTCGATCACCGACGGGATCTCGTCGCTCCATGTCGATCCGTGCAGGGGTTCTTTTAAAAACCGGTCCGCGGCATAACTGACTGCTTCGAGAATAGCGGTACGCCTCTTAAGCATCTCTTCTGCCTGCGTGCGCTCGGTAATGTCCCGTGAGATGCCAAAAAAGACCGGCTCGCCGTTCCACAACCCTTTGTGCATCTGGCATTCTACGTTTACGGGGTCTCCGCCCGCGGTAAAAAGGGTGATCGGGTATGTCCCGCTCTGGCAGGACATCATGTCTTTGGGGAAACCCGCACGCGGGTTGACCTGGTCCGGGCCCCTCAGGCCCTGGAGGGAACGGCCGATGAGGTCAGTACGGGAATAGCCCAGTTTTCGTTCGATGGCTTTGTTGATCTCGAGGATTTTCCCTTCAGGATCGAGAATTACGACAAAATCATCGATCGTATCGAAGAGCGAATGCAGGTTCTCTTCCTCACGCCGTATCCGCTCATCGGTCTTCATCTTTTCCAGCGCCGTACCCAGCTGCTGGCCGATTACTTTGAGGAGCACTTTTTCATTATCGGTAAAGCGGTGGGGGGCTGACGAGGATACGATAAGGACACCGGTCGCCAGTCCCCCGGAAGAGACCGGGACTGCTGCAAGTGAGGAGATCCCCGACAGACCGGGCTGATCCGGCGGGAGGAGGGACGTGTCCCCGATAAATACCGCCTCGTTCTTCCCGAGCGAAAGAAACGGCGGCCGGTCGAGCAGTATCGACGGGGCAGCGTCCGGCGAGGCTACAAACAGGGCCCCCTCCCCATATTTCAGGCAGGCCTCACGGCCCTCCCTCCCGATCCGGAAGAACCCGCCGCTCTCAAAATTCATGGCCTGCAGGAGCGTCCGGATCGTTTCCCTGACATGTGTTTCCGGGCTTTTTGTTGTCTCGGAGAGGGAAATAATCCGGTTCAGGATCGAGAGGCGTGTTGCCTGGGCTGCCAGCTCCTGTTCCGCATGTTTCCGTTCGGTGATATCCACCAGGGAGAGAGAGACCAGTCCCGCACCTTCGATCCGGGTCAGGCTGGCAAGAACATCGTAACCTCCCCCGGGGGTATTCAGGCGGATCTCCCGGGGTTTTTCACCGGAAACACCTGCGGACTCTTCTTCTACCAGCGCTACGAGGACCGGGGGCAGGACCTCGGCTATCTTTACCGTATCCTCTTCGAAACATGCGATCCCGAGCAGCTCGCAGCACCGGGGATTCATCTCGCTGATGATCCCTTTTACCGGATCCATTACGCAGATTCCGTTCGATGAATGCCGGAAGAGCTCGTGGTGTTTTGTCTCATTGTCCCTGCTCCGCGAAAAGAGCGAGGCGAGCACGATACTCAGACTGACATACACATAAAACTGCATTAAGGGGATCAGGACATCTGCGTTGCCAAAGGATCCGGCGGTAGTAACAGCGATCACGAGATACGCACAGGCAATTCCCAGTCCCAGGGACACGCCATGCCGGGGATACCGGAACGAGAGGAGAATGATCGGGAAATAGAACACCTGGCTGAGGATGACCAGAAATCCCTGGGTCAGGAAGAACGTCCCGATCTCTGCAAGGATAAACGTAAAAACAACGGTACAGATGACAAATGTCTGGACAAGGGTAAACCGTTTCTGTGTCAGGATCTCCCCGTCAGAGCTCACGGAATTTCCTCCGGTACTGCAGGCCGGGGACGGTGATCTCGAAACGGGCCCCGACACCGGGCCTGCCGGTCTCCACGATCGTCATCCCGCTGATCTCGAGAATCTCCTGCACGAGGAAGAGACCCTTGCCGCCGCCATACTGGATGTTATGGGAGAACAGTCCTTTTTTCTGAGGTTCCGGGATACCCTCGCCGTTGTCCTCGACTACGAGGATCCCGTGATCGCCTTCTTCCCGCAGGCTGATCGTTATATGATCGACATGTCCCCCGTGACGGAGGGCGTTCTCGAAGAGGTGATAAAAGACCTGGGAAAAGAGCGGGTCGGCAAAGATCTCCAGCGGTTCGGTGGTATTTTCCACGATAATATTTTTCAGCGGCACTGCATCGGCTGCCGAACGGATCAGGTGCCCGATATCCTGCCATTCTTCGGTCTTGTGCCCGAGCTTGCTGTACTCCCCTTCGAACCGTATCCGGTTGCGGATATGGCGGACCAGATCGCCGGCTTTTTTAATATATTCCTGGTCGGGGGAGTCGGGCGGAAGATCCTGCCCGATCAGTTCGATGTACCCGTTGATGGCGAGCGCCTTGTTGAAGATATCGTACTGGGTGATATGGTCGATGACGGTGGCCTTGAAAAGCTCGCGTTTTAATTCCTGCTCGGCAAAGAATGCCCGGTGCTTGTAGAGCGCGATCTCTATCGAGGTATAGAGCTCGTTTTTCCGGAACGGTTTGATGAGATACCCGAACGGGTGGGTGGCAATGGCCTTGTCCACGGTCTTTGGGTCCGAGTGGGCGGTCAGAAAGATGACCGGGATCCTGTACAGGTGGTAGATATGCTCGGCCGCCGAGATCCCGTCGAGATCGCCCTTGAGCCGGATATCCATGAGGATGAGGTCGGGGCGCTTCTCGGCGGTCATCACGATGGCGTCCTGGCCGGTCATGACCGGGCCGATGACCTCGTACCCCATCTGCTGGAGGACCGACTCGATCTCCATTGCAATGACCACTTCATCTTCGACTACCAGGATACGGCCGGCCATCACAAATCTCTCCTAAAAAGATTAATCAAGCGCCTCTTTTGGTAAGGGTATGCGTATTGCAGCACCAGTAACCCCGATGGGTAACAGGATAAAGCGGTGCCATGTGACAGTGTGATAATTTCTAATGATAGTATATAGATATGCCTAAAATAATAATCATAACATTACTGCGATGTTAAGAAAAAGGGAATAATTCAATCGCAGGGTCACCGGATTCCTGCCAAAAAAGCGTCCCGGATCGCATATTCCGGGGGCAGAAAATTTCATCTTCCTTATGACACGCTTTTTTTTTTAAAAAAAAAGTGTCCTATTCCAAGAGTATTAATTACCATATTGTTCAGTAATCATTTACCCATTACCGATAACCAGAACGGCATCCGGCGGTCGGGTCAGGACCGGGGAGGTTATTTCCCGGGAGAGGAGACGATGACAGGTACGGGAACACAACAGGAGATCGTAATCGGCGTTGGCAAAATGATGTGCGCCCACTGCGCAAAGCGGGTGGAGACGGCCCTGGGCAGGCTGCCCGGCGTTCTCCAGGCCACGGTAACCCTGGAGAAGAAGCAGGTGGCGGTGGTATTCGATCCTTCGCGTACTTCACCGGAAGAGATGGAAAAAGCCATCACCGGTGCAGGATACCAGTTCCTCGGGATCGTAACGGGGGCTTGACCTGTGCCGGAACCGGAAAAAAAGAACGCCGAACTGAAAATTACCGGGATGCACTGTGCCACCTGCGCTGTTACGGTAGAAGAAGCCCTTTCCGGGGTAAAGGACGTCAGCAGTGCACAGGTAAACTTCGGGACCGAGACCGCCCGCGTGGAGTTCGATCCAAAAAAGACGAGCCTTGCCGAGCTTGAGAAAGCGGTGCGGGACGCCGGGTACGATGTGACCAACCGCGAGGTGGTCATAAAAGTCGGCGGGATGATGTGTGCCACCTGCGTCCAGACCGTCGAGGCAGCGCTCCGGGCACTGCCCGGCGTGATAACCGCAAACGTCAACCTTGCAAACGAACGGGCCTACGTTACCTACAACCCCTCGGTAACGACCGTGGCGGATATGAAAAAGGCGATCGAGGACGACGGGTACCAGTACCTCGGGATTGCCGGAGAATCAAGCGATGTCGAGGAGAAGGCCGCCCGCGAAGCGGACCTCCACGACAAGTTCATGCGGTTTGTCATCGGGTTTGCCGTAAGCATCCCGCTCATGGTCCTCATGTGGGTGCCGCTCGGGATCTCCATGCAGGCGCTTGCCTACGGGATGCTGATCGTCTCCACCCCGGTCTTTGCGTACGTTGCCTACCCGATCTTTAAGGCAGCACTCACGGCGCTCAAAAACCGGACCCTCTCGATGGACGTCATGTACGCCATGGGCACGGGGGTTGCGTACGTGGCGAGCGTGATGGGCACGTTTTCTATCGTGCTCACCAGCGACTACATGTTCTACGATACCGCGATCATGCTCGCGGCATTCCTCATGCTCGGGCGGTACCTCGAGGCCCGGGCAAAGGGCCGGACCTCGGATGCAATCAAAAAACTCGCCGGCCTCCAGGCAAAGACCGCGACCGTAATCCGGGAGGGAAAAGAGGTCGAGGTTGCCGCAGAGGATCTCGCTGTCGGCGACATCGTGGTTGTCAAACCCGGCAACCGGATACCGGTGGACGGCGAGGTCGTTGCCGGCGAAAGCTATGTTGACGAATCGATGATCACCGGCGAACCGGTCCCGCCCCTGAAAACAAAAGGAAGCAGTGTTGTGGGCGGTACCATCAGCACGAACGGCGTCCTCTCGGTAAAAGCCGCAAAAGTCGGCCGGGACACAGTGCTCGCGCAGATCATAAAACTCGTCGAGGACGCGCAGGGGTCAAAACCCCCCGTGCAGCGGATTGCCGATGTCGCGGTCACATACTTTATCCCGGCAGTCCTCCTCATCGCGTTCTCTGCCTTTGCCGTCTGGTACTTCCTCCTCGGCTCATCGCTCCTCTTTGCGCTCACCACCCTGATCTCGGTCCTCGTGGTGGCCTGCCCGTGTGCGCTCGGCCTTGCCACGCCGACTGCGGTCACGGTGGGGATCGGCCGTGGGGCGGAGCTCGGGATCCTGATCCGGAACGGCGAGGCGCTCGAAAACGGGGAGAAGGTGACGACCGTCATCCTCGACAAGACCGGCACGCTCACGAAAGGAAAGCCGGAGGTAACCGATCTCATCGCTGTCGGTATCAGCGAGGCAACTCTCCTCTCCCTTGCGGCGGCAGTAGAGAAGAACTCCGCCCACCCGCTCGCACAGGCAGTGGTCCGGGCCGCGGAGGCAAAGGGCGCACTACAGGAGACCGCAGAATCCTTCGACACCCTCGGCGGGAAAGGCGTTTATGCAAAAGTGCTCGGCGAGGAAGTACTTGCAGGCAACCGCACGCTCATGCAGGAACGGGGCATCGGCATCCCGGCCGATCTTGAAGCAACGATCCAGGCATTCGAGCAGGAGGGAAAAACCGCAGTCATCCTTGCCGCCGGCGGACAGGTGGCAGGCGTCATCGCCATTGCAGATACCTTAAAAGAGACGAGCACGGATGCAGTCCGGCGCTTTAAGGAGCACGGGATCGCGGTTGTCATGGTGACCGGCGACAACCGGCGCACGGCGGAGGCCATCGCAAAGAAGGCCGGCATCGACCGGGTAGTGGCCGAAGTCCTCCCCGACCGGAAGGCACAGGAAGTCCGCGCACTCCAGGAGAAGAAAGAGGTCGTTGCCTTTGTCGGCGACGGGATCAACGATGCCCCGGCGCTCGCGCAGGCAGATGTCGGGATCGCCATCGGGAGCGGGACCGATATCGCCATCGAGAGCGGTGAGATCGTGCTCGTAAAAGACGACCTGCTCGATGCGGTCGCGGCACTCGAACTCTCGAAAAAAGTGATGGGCAGGATCCGGGGCAACATCTTCTGGGCCTTTGCCTACAATTCGGCGCTCATCCCGGTGGGAGCCGGTCTCCTGTACCCGTTCTTCGGCTTTGTCTTCCGGCCGGAGCTCGCCGCCCTTGCCATGGCCGCAAGTTCGGTCACGGTCGTTACGCTCTCGCTCCTCCTCAAAGGGTATATACCGGAAGCAAAGAAGGAATCATAACGGAGGTAGGTCCATGGCAATCGATCCGATCTGCAAGATGACCGTCGATGAAAAGACGGCGAAATTCACGAGCGAGTACAAGGGAAAGAAGTACTATTTCTGCGCCCCGGGCTGCAAGAAGAAGTTCGATTCGGATCCGGCAAAGTACGCCTGATCCCGGGCCGGAGGGGGCCCGCCAATCCGGGCGTGCTCCTCCGCGCGATGGGGCGTAACTCTCCAAATTTCCTTTTTTTGGGCATATTTTCCCGTAATCTTGATATACCAACGACAGCATATGATTTGCAATTTAGCAACAGTCACCGGCGTCCGGTCCCCTATACGACCGACAGAAGGCATGCATTATGGCATTCTATCTCGTCAGCCCCGATCTCTTCAACTGGCTCATCCTGCCAGTCCTCATCTTTCTCGCGCAGGTAGCAAACGTCTGCATGGAGACGCTCCGGATCGTCTTTTTGTCCAAGGGCATGAAGTACCTGGCCCCGGTGATCGCATTCTTCGAGATCATCATCTGGCTCCTTGCCATCGTCGGGGTGCTCAACAACCTTTCCAATGTCTCGTACTTCCTTGCCTATGCCTTCGGGTTTGCGCTCGGGACGTACGTGGGCCTTGTCATCGAGGAGAAACTCTCGATCGGCATGGTGATCATGCGTATCATCACGACCGACGGCACCGGCGAAGCCATCCAGCAGTTTTTGCAGGCGGAAAACTACGGCTCGACCATCCTCGATGCCAAAGGCGCCCGGGGCGGGGTCAAGATGATCATCTCGCTGGTCAACCGCGACGATCTCCCCCGGATTACCCGGCATATCGAGGAGACCAACCCCGGGGCATTCTTCTCGATCGAGGACGTAAAATACGTCAACCAGGGGGTCTTTCGGCCCAAAAAACAGAACCCGTTTACCGGGTTCATCCACTCCCTTGCCGGGCCCCGAAAACGCTAAGGCCCGGGGCACTTTTCGGAAACGCAAACAACAAATCCTAATCTTTTTTTATATAAAAGGTAAACTTAACGCGATACAGTGGCAGACCCTACGCCATACCGCTGGTACCGGGAGTGTGTCCGGTCATGAAGACCAACATGCCCCTCTCAAAGCCTATCCGCAGGTATATTGCAGAGGCTGAACGCCTGCTCGATACCGAGATCACCCTTTTGCGCAAACCCGAGGCGGAACCGGCGGGAACGCTGATCGATGTCTATACCTACAACATCGACAAGAACATCATCATCTTTCCTGCCAACTACATCGGTCTTTTAAAGGACTTTGTCATCGCCAAGCAGTGCACGTACCTGCTTGTCAAGGGTGCGGCAGAAGAGCGGGGCGGGTACCGGGTCTGTTCGTACGATGCCGATTCGGTATACCGGGGCATGCGGCAGATCTACTTCGATACCTTAAAGGACGAGGCAAAGAAGGACAAGAAACTCCCGGTAAAGAAGCTCATCGAGATGCTCTTTATGCTCTACCGGCAGTTCCACGACGATCTCAACGAACTTCCCTGGAACCCGATCGTGAATGCCAGGGTCTACCACCGCATGGAGCAGCTCAGAAAGACCCAGCTCTATATCCTTTTAAAAGACGGCAAGAAAGACATGGACGAGATGTCGGACATGATGGAGATCATCCCGCGCAGGTATTTCGTGCTCGACAAGTCCATGTTCTATGCCCGGGACCTCTATCTTGCAAAGACGCTCCCCTCCGACAAGCTCATGCCGGTCGTGAACATCCCCCAGATGAAGAAGTTCGACCACCTGGAAGTAAAAGAGATGCTGACCACGCGCTGGACGCACACGGCCTGGTACCAGTCGAAAGTCTTCGGGGACAACATGCTCGAGATCATGGAGAAATACCTGCAAATCGACTGGAACGGCGAGATCACCATCGACTATTTTGCCGATCTCTACAAATCGGGCGTTGCCATGACCAATGCGCTCACCGCGTACATGACAATGAAGGACTGGTTTATCTGGGAGAAGCCCAAACACCTGCTCAATGCACTGGAAAAGTCGGAGACCTACGAGCACGAGGCCCTCAGGAAGATCTTCGGGGACCTTATCGACGACCAGAACCTGAACGGGGGCAGATCATGAGATACCAGATATTACATCATACAAAAAGGGGGTAAAAACCGTGCCGGAAAGTCAGGCAACCCGTTTTTTGAAACGGGCGGAGAGCTATCTGAAACAGACGAAGTACAAAGAAGCGCTTGCCCATGCAGACCAGGCAATCCTGCTCGAACCGAAAAACACCGCGGCATATACCCTGCGGGCTGCAATAAAGATCGACATGGGGGAGTACAAGGCCGGGATTGTCGACTGCGACCGGGCGCTCGCGGTCAACCCGAACTGGGCAGAAGCCCTCGCAAAAAAGGCGCTCGCCCTCTATTCGCTCGAACAGTACGCCCCGGCCCTTGCGGCAGCTACCCGGGCCGTCTCCTTAAATGCAAACGATGCAGAGGCCTGGTATCTCCGGGGCATCTGCCTTGAAGAGACCGGGAAGAGCGAGGAGGCCGAGGTGGCATATGCAAAGTCGCTCGAACTGGAGATCATCCTGGATATCAAGGAAGAGAGCCGGCACGTCCGGAAATAACCGGTGCGTTCCCCCGGCCCCGTTTCTTTTTTTTGCTTTTTTATTATTGATTCACGGTGCAGGAACTGTCACCTGCGATAGCATTATTAAAAGACAAACCAACTACTCGCATAAAAGGAGGTTTTTCCGGATATGCTCTCAAAAACCATAGAAGAAGCCCTGAACAAACAGGTCAACCGCGAACTCTATTCGTCCTACCTCTACCTTGGTATGTCGGCCTGGTTCGAGACCCAGAACCTCAAAGGGTTTGCCGGGTGGATGATGGTCCAGTCGGGCGAAGAACGGAACCATGCGATGAAGATCTACGAGTATATCATCGCCCGGCAGGGAAAGGTTTCGCTCGGGGAGATCGAGGCCCCCAAAGCCAAGTGGACGTCCGCCGGCAAGGTCTTTGAAGAGGTATACGCCCACGAGCAGAAGGTGACCGGCATGATCGATGCCCTCGTGGACCTCGCGGTTAAGGAGAAGGACCACGCAACCTTCGAGATGCTCCAGTGGTTCGTGAAAGAACAGGTCGAAGAGGAAGCAAACGCAGCCACAATCTGCGAGAAGATAAAGACCGTCGGAGATATTCCCGGGCACCTCTTCTATCTCGACCACGAACTTTCCAAGAGAAAGTAACTTTTTTTCTTTTTTTCACCTGCCTGAAAGCGCACGCGGTACGAACGCTCAATACCCCGGGCAACCAATCCCGGAAAAGAGGGAGAATCCGGTATGACAAGCAAGGTCTGGTTTGCCAGCCTCCGGGCAAGGTCGCCCGAGGACAGTACCGAGGCAAAGGTACGAAAGCTCTTTGATGCGGCGGGGATGTCGTCCTGTATCCACAAACAGGACAAAACCGCGATAAAACTCCACTTCGGCGAGAAGGGAAACGACTCCTACATCAGCCCGGTCTTTGTCCGGCAGGTCGTGGAGAAGGTAAAGGCCGCAGGGGCCCTGCCGTTTGTAACCGACACCAACACCCTGTATCTCGGGAGCCGTGCAAACGCCGTCGATCACATCACCACGGCCATCCTCCACGGCTTCGATTACGCTGTGGTCGGGGCACCGGTGATCATCGCCGACGGCCTGTCCGGGAAGAATACCGCACCGGTCGAGATCCGGAAAAACCATTTCCAAACGGTCACGATTGCAGGCGACATCGTTGCAGCGGACAGCATGATCGTGATGACCCACTTCAAGGGCCACGAGATAGCCGGCTTTGGCGGGGCGATTAAAAACCTCGCCATGGGCTGCGCACCGCCCGCGGGAAAGCGCGACCAGCACCAGGCTAAGCCGTACACCATAAACGATCTCTGTATAGGGTGCGGGAAGTGCACGCGGGTCTGCCCGAAGTCGGCGATCACGCTTGTCGAGAAAAAGTCCGTTATTAACCGGAACCTCTGCATCGGCTGCTTTGAGTGCATGACGGTCTGCCCGTCCCATGCCATCGATATCGACTGGGAGACCGAGATCCCGCTCTTTACCGAGCGGATGGTCGAGTACGCGTACGGTGCGGTAAAAGGAAAGGAAGGCCGGGTGGGCTACCTCAGTTTCCTTACCCGGATCACGCCCGACTGCGACTGCGTGCCGTGGAGCGATGCCTCGATCGTGCCGGATATCGGCATCCTTGCCTCCACCGACCCGGTGGCAATCGATGCGGCGGCCTGCGATCTCGTGAACAAACAGCCGGGCTTTAAGGAATCCTTCCTGACCCACCACCACGAACCGGGCGACGACAAGTTTGCCGGGATGCGGCCGAACACCGACGGCCCGCGCCAGCTCCGGTATGCCGAGGAGCTCGGGCTGGGCAGCCGCACCTACGAGCTGATCCGGATATAACTTTTTTTAGTTAGTCTACGAACCGATCCATCCAGACGTAGGTCTTTTCGGATTCAAGGCCGTACGTTGTAACATACCCGGTAAGGAAGGTATCCTCTTTATCGATGAGCGTGGAGAGGTACGCGATCCCCTGGCATTTGAGCCGGGCAAGGAGCGCCTCCATGAAGAGCCGGCCATACCCCCGGCCCCGGTTCCCCGGCCGGAGGTAAAAGTTATCGAGATATGCCCAGTGCGAGGACATGATCTTGCAGAAGAGGAAACCGGCGATCCCGTCTTCATCCTCAAGCACCAGGAGGATATTCTCCTTCGGCGCTGCAACCCATTCTTCAAGTTCGCAACGCTCGTAGAACCGGATCGCGGAACTGACGCCAAAGGCCGGTTCTGCCGTGCCGATCGCAAAGACTGCATCAATATCGGCAGGGGTGGCACGGCGGATAACGGGCGATGGTGCCGGCTGACCCTCCCCCGGGGATCTGCTCCCCGTATACGCGATGCCCGGGCCCTCTCCCCGGGAGGTGTCAGAAGACATAGGGAATGAGTGCCTTTACCTCGCGCCGGTACCGGGCGTAGTCTTCCCTGAATTCTTCTTCAAGGACCTGCTCTTCCATCCGGGACTTCATCACAAAGAGGACAAAGACGAGGAGGACGCAGGTAAACACAATGACATACCCGGTACCAATCGCCGTCCCGAGCAGCCCCAGCGTTATGCCGGAGTAGATTGGGTGACGCACGTACCGGTACGGCCCGGTCCGGGTGAGGGTGTGCTGTTCGTGGATAAGGGGAAGGCCGCTCCAGTTCCTGCCAAGATGGACCCGGGCCCAGACCGCAAACCCGAGGCCGGCTGCGGTGATGAGAAGGCCGGCCGCCGCAGCCCAGATACTGTCGGGCACGATCTGTTCTGCAAGGAGCCCGGGCAGGAACCAGGAAACAAGGACGACCCATACGATGACCCAGACAAACCCGTACAGGAGGAACATGAGCCGGGGCTGCCGGCGTTTCACCGGGTTCCGGGTCTGCCATGCGGAAACGAGCCAGTACGCGTAGAATATAATCCAGAGCGCTGCAAAGAGAAGATAGACGACCTGCATGGTGCCAGTCCTTTATGGCCCGGAAACATTTGCCGGGTAACAGCGATCCGGTGAGCACCGGAACGTAATCAAGGTATGTACCGATGCAGGAGATGGGGCGGGCATGAAGCATGGCAGGGGAGCCCGGGCTCCAGATCCGAAGCGTTAAAAACCGGCAGCCTGATACTCCCCGTACCGCAAACAAAATTTTTTTGGGGGGGGATGGTGTTTTTCCTATGCAGGGATGGTGTCGTGCAGGATGTATTCTGGCAGCCTGCCTTATGGTTGCCGGGCTGGCAGTGATCGCCGGGTGTACGCAGCCGGTGCAGGACCCGACGCTCGTAAAGACCAGTGCCGGTTACGTATCGGGAATCAACCAGAGCGGGATCCGGGTCTATCTCGGGATCCCGTTTGCAGCCCCGCCGGTCGGCGACCTCCGCTGGAAGCCCCCGGCTCCTGCCCGGTCATGGTACGGCACAAAGGCGGCAACCGCGTACGGGGCAACCTGCCCGGAGGCACAGAAGAGTTCCCCGGCGGGAGGTGCCGCCCAAAACACGAGCGAGGACTGCCTGTACCTCAATGTCTGGACACCGGCAGCAAACGCGAGTGCGAAATTGCCGGTCATGGTCTTCTTCTATGGAGGGGGATTTACGAGCGTGGAAGGCTCGATGCCCATGTACAATGGCACTACCCTTGCAAAGCAGGGTGTTGTTGTCGTTACCACCAACTACCGGATCGGGGCGCTGGGATTCCTTGCCCACCCGGGTCTTGACCGGGAATCCCCGCACAATGCCTCGGGCAATTACGGGATTCTCGACCAGCAGGCCGCCCTGAAATGGGTGCAGAAGAACATCGGTGCGTTCGGCGGGGATCCTTCCCGGGTAACGATCTTTGGCCAGTCGGCCGGAGGAGAGAGCACCTACATCCACCTGGTCTCGCCCGAAAGCAAAGGGCTCTATAGCCAGGCTATCGTGGAGAGCGGTCCTTTCTTTGCCCATGGGGCGATCATCAACGCCACCCACCCGAAGGATTATGCCGAAGCGTTCGGGACCGGGTATGCAGAGAGCCTCGGGTGCTCCGGCCCGGATGCCATTACCTGCATGAGAAATACGAGCCCTGCTGCCCTGATCGCTGCAACGCCTTCGTCACCGTCGGAGTTCCAGAGCACCCACACGGTCATGTTCGAGCCCAACATCGACGGGTGGGTCCTGCCGGATAGTCTCGACAACCTCTACCGCGACCACCGGGAAGCGGCGATCCCCCTGATGGTCGGGAACAATGCCAATGACGGGACAACGCTTTCGGCAGATGCCAACATGAGCGTCCCGGAATACCGGGCCTTCCTTGCAAACCGGTTCGGCAGCGATGCTGACGTGGTCTTTGCACGCTACCCGGCCAATTCCACAGCAGAAGTCCAGCTCCGGCTCGCGCAGATCATGGAGGACATGGACTTCATAGACTCGGTAAAATATGCGGCAGATTCGATGAGCACGATCAGCCCCGACACGTACATGTACCGGTACTCGTACATCATCCCCGGGCAGCCCCAGGGGGCATTTCATGGCAGCGAGCTTGTCCTGCTCTTTTCCGTGCCCGGGATCCCCGTAGATCCGGCGGTTGCCGGAACGGTGGTGGACCTCTGGACCCGGTTTGCAAAGACGGGAGACCCGAACGGCGGGACGAACCTGATCTGGCCGAAGTACACGCAGGCTGCGGGCCAGTATCTCGATATCAATACTACCTCTTCGGTCAGGACCGTGTGAGTTCCCCGCAATCCCTGCCGGTTCCCCTTAAGAGAAGACAACACTCCGGCCGGGCAGGGACTGCGCACCCGGCGGCAAAAACGGGTTTATGAAAAAAGGGAGAGTCCGGATCGCTCATCCGGCAGGTTCCGGCACAGCGGGAACCTGCCAGTCCTTGTTGAACTCTGTTTCGATCCGGTCGAGGATCGGCTGCTCTGTCACGAGAATCCCCAGGTTCCGGCTCTGGTCCAGGGATTCCGCGGCAAAGTATGCCGAGCCCACGTACGCAACCTGTTTTTGCGTCCCGTAATCGGCAACCGCCACCTTGGCGTGGATGTACGGCGCAGCGATCGATTTTGCCTTGGCGCCGCTCGCGGTAAGCGCGGCAAGCGCCGGGGCATTGATGTTCGTCCCGCTGCTGCCGATATTATCGGCTGCAAGCACCCGCACGGCAACGCCCCGCCCCGATGCATTGCACAGCGCCCCGATCACCTGCGGGTCGGTGATCGCATCGTTATAGACATCAAGCGTTTTCGAGGAGTTGTTGATGAGCCGGAGGATCTTCTCCCGGGCATTGACCGGGCTCCAGACAAGCGCCGGCTGGTCGGGAGTTACGTTCCGGTAATTCCAGTCCGCCTCGAAGACGTCCTCGATCTCCCTGACCTGGGCCGGGTCGTTTGTCACTACCCCGAAGTCCCGGGTTGTCCCAAAGAATGTCTGGTCCAGGTTGAGCGTCATGATGAGTGCAACCGACCCGTCGGCGGTGAGCGTCTTCTGGTGGGTGAGGGTAAATACGGGAGACCCGGGCATCATCTTTACCCCGAGCGGGGTGAGGTTTGCAATGGCGTAGTTGTTCGGGTTCGTGACATTCTCTTCGGCAAACGAGGCATTGTTGTAGATGATCCGGACCGATACGCCCCGCTTCTGTGCCGCGGCGAGCGCAGCAACGATCTCCGGGTCGTCAAGCTGGTAGATGGTGAGCGTGATGGTCTTTTGTGCGCCGTCAATGGTCCTGAGGACAATGGCCCGGCCGTCATTGGGTTCGACAAAGATCGTGTGGATCCCCGAACTTCCCGATGTGGCGTTCACGGAGGTCCCGGCATTTGCCTGCCCGGGGGAGGGCGTCCCGGTGCAGCCTGCGGCAACAGCGGCAAGGACCGCACACGCGATAACGGCAACGATGAGGAGCTGCGTTCTGGCATTCATTGGTTCTAGGATACCACGCAGGGGTACATAAGCTATCCGGATGTTTTTTTTTAAGATTTGCGTGGCGCTCCGGATCCCGTTTCAGGATCCCGTTGGGGGAGGGGGTACCCCCTACCCCCCCACCCTCTTTTTTTCAAAGTGGGGGTCACCCCCCTCCCCCTTCCGGCCCGGGATGACCCTCCCTTCGCCAGAAATGATATGCCCGCCGGATTTGTTTCTCCGTCGTGACTCCACGCGAAACAAAGGATCCGGTTCTGGAAAATCCGCACGGTTCTCGCAGGACCCGGGGGGGAGGGGGTGCCCCCCACCCCCCCTCCCTTCTTTTTTTTAAGCGGGGGGTACCCTCCCCCCCCATGTGCCGGCATGGCAGGGGGTACCCCCCTCGCTATTCACGGGAAAATCCCGGAAGGACCCGGAAAAGATCCGGGAAAAGCGGGAAGAGGACCGGAAGAAACTGGAAAAGTTCTCCGCTCTTTTTTCCATATTCCTGCGGTATATATCCCCGGGGATGGAGACAAGAGTGTAAGGCCCGAAGATCCGGGCAGGAGAAGTCCCCCATGAACGCAGAACACATACCAGAACCAGCCCGCAACGGATTCAATGCCCTCCCGACCCCCGAGAAGGAGTGGTTTTTGATCCGGGTCCGGAAGCTGACGCACCGGGCAGCGGGTAATGAACAGCCGGCGATGAATGGCCGGGCTGCTGTGTAAGAAGGCTGAAAATATAAACGGGGGGCGAGCCGTTCCCCCGCTAAAAACGGATCCTCTTTTTTGATAACATTCCTCCAGAAACGCACTCTTGTGTGGGATATCTGGATCTAGATAACTCATGACTGAATCTGATGAGGGAGTGTTCGTGACAGGAAAATGGCCGTTAGGACATTCACAAAAGAAGCTCACGGTAAATGTATTGTTTTGTTTGGTGAATTTCTAATATATAGGGCAGAGGTCATTCGTAAAAGAAAAACAACGCAATTGCAGTTATCGTAATACTCCAAAAATTAAATAGGATTTATTTTTTTCTCTTTACTCTAATTTTAACCATCCTATTCACCACGTCAACACATAATGGAAATAGGTTTTGGACATCCTCGATATCGTACATTAAATCGGGATGTTGTGTGGGATTTCGATAATTTTCTCTAATGTTATCCAAATTATTTAAAAGGGATATTGGTATTGAAGGATCTTTTAAACTACGCAATTCCTTTACCATATCAAACCAGGATATAAATGAATTTTGATTTTTCTTGGGCACTTTTTTCTTCTTATAATATAATTGTCTCAATTCCGCTTCTGTGCCACGTAATAAATGAAATGCTGCTGCTGTTGCTCGTTCAAACGCAATACATTTACATCCCTCTTTAAAGTCATATTGTGTTGTACTGGATAATTCATCGAAAATATTGGCTTCCATCAAACATGGCACGTTATTTAATAGTTTTTCAACTTCTATTCGTTTATCAGTTACAATATATGCAGAATATCCTTGTGACTCGGCAAAAAGTACATTGCGTAATCCCTTCATTATTTCTTGTAATTCCTTTGCTTCATCCTCTGAAAATACAGCATCTTTATCTTTATTTTTAATTTTTTCTTGAAAGATTTTTAAAGTAACTGCAGCTCTTGCCGTTACTTTTAAATTGTTTTTATCTAAATTGTTTAAAAAACGGACTATATTCTCTAAATATCGACCGTTTCCATGAATTAAACCCCCAGATTCTGCATCTTGAAGAAACCTAAGCTCAGTTCCAAAAAGTATCCAATAGTCTATTGTCTGAGATTTCATACTAATCTATTTTAAGATTTACATGCATTATATTGTTTTTATAGTATTTGTTTTACGAGTTTAACTATCGATAGGAATGTTATTAATAAAACGATAATACCTTAGACGTTTTAGGAGATACAATACGTCTACAGATTAATAAAAAAAATAGTATTGTGTATTAAAAGTCCGTCATAACCCGGAACTGGTCGATCTCTTCGCGGTTGAGCTGCTCGATGAACTCGTTTGCCGCGTGCTCGATGTCCTTGCTCGCGGTGATACCGCGGCCGACCACGAGAATATCTGCTCCGGCCTTAAGTGCGTCCTTTACAACCTCGACACGGATACCGCCGGCGGTTGCGCAGAGGAGCTTGCCGCCCGCTGCCTTCTTCATCGCCGGGATGTCGCCCCATGCATGGGCGGTCTCTTCGGTATCGATGGCGCGGTGGAGCTCTACGATGTCGGGCTTCACTTTAAGCTTCTCGATGAGCTTTGCCGGGCTCTGCACGTTGAGCATATCGATGATCGAGTAGATGCCCACCTTGCGGGCCTCGGAGATTGCCTTCTCGATGGTCGAGACCGGGGCAAGGCCCGAGACCACGACCGCGTCGGCCGTTGCATCGGCTGCCATGCGGGCTTCGAGGTTGCCCGTGTCGAGGATCTTCATGTCCGCGATGATGAATGCATTGGGGCGGAGCTTCCTGATCTCGCCGATAACATTTAAGCCGAACTTCTTGATCAGCGGGGTTCCCGCCTCGATGATCACGTGATCGTTCTGCGGCACTTCCTTTAAGACCTGGGCAACCTTGCCCATGTCAACGAGGTCCATTGCCACCTGCAGGTACGGCGGGTCCCAGAGGCGCTGCACCTTGAATCCCATGATACCGTGCGCTGCCCGGTCCTTCTCGTAGACAAGGGTCTTTGCGTCGGGGAACTTCTCGAGCGCCCGGTGGAGCGCGAGCTTGGTTGCACCGTAGTTGTACCGGTAGATCCGGTTGTAATCCTTTGCCTCGGGGTGGACAAACGCGGAGGCGATAATTGCGATATCCTCAATGTCGAGGTCCTTAAATGCGCCCTCTTCGAGGCAGTCGGCGATTGCCTTTGCAACCGCGGCCTGGACCGGGCCGAACATCTCGTTGACCTGCTCCATGTCCTTTAAGGTCACCTTGGGGATGATGACCGTTGCAGGCTTGGTGAGCAGGTTGGGGCGGACGACCGCAAGGAGCGGGGTGTGGCCCATGGACAGCTGCGATACCGCGTTTGCGAACGCGTTCCCGACCGGGCCTTCCTTGTTGCCCAGTAAAAGATCGATGTGGGCGAGTTCTGCGCCCTCACCGATGAGTGCTTCTCCGACAAGATACATGTGAATCTATTATCTCCGATTATGTATGGGACTGCCAACCATGATAAGATTACGGGGAGATGCCCCCATGGGATCAGGCCCGGAGGGTGCCGGAGAATACCTCTGCCGCATGGCCGGCAAGGAGGACCCGGTCGCCGGCAGGCGTGACCCGTACCGTTCCCCCGCGTTCCGAGCACTGGAACCCGGTCAGGGTTGCCTTCCCGAGCTTCTCTCCCCAGTACGGCCCGAGGCAGCAGTGGGCGGAGCCCGTTACCGGGTCCTCGGGGATACCGGCCGACGGCGCAAAGAACCGGGAGACAAAGTCCACGTCCGGGAGATCGGAGGCCGCGGTCACGATGACGCCCCGGGCAGGGAGCGCGGCGAGCAGGGCGAGGTCGGGCTCGCAGTCGCAGACATCGGATGCGGACGGCAGCTCCGCGAGGATGTCGAACCGGTTCTTCCCGGTAAAGACCGGGACCGCCCCGAGCGCTTCGGCAAGACCGGGAACGGGCGGGATCGCCCGGGCCGGTTCGGCCGGGAAGTCGAGCACGATCCAGTCGCCGTCTTGTCGTGCGGTAAGCGTCCCCGAGAGAGTCTCAAACGAGAGGGGGGAGCCCGGTGCCGCGTGACCGGCCGACCAGAGCACATACGCGGAGGCAAGGGTTGCATGCCCGCAGAGCTCCACTTCCTTTACCGGCGTAAACCAGCGCAGGTTCCACTGCCCGGCGGACGGGCCCGAAAAGAGAAACGCCGTCTCGGAGTGTTTGAGTTCGGCAGCCACCTGCTGCATCCACCCGGGCTCGGCCGGGCCGTCCATGACGCAGACGCTGGCAGGGTTCCCCCGGAAGGGGTGGCCAGTAAAGGCATCGACAACGTGCAGTTCGCAGCTCATAAAAGGGGATTGTCAGGCCGGCCGATAAAGGATCCGAAAAGAACAGATGAGACGGACTACCCGCTCACGGGATTATTTTTAGAGAAAACGTGGGGTTGGTGAGATTTGAACTCACGATCGACGGGTCTCTCCGACATGC